>NZ_FNAM01000004.1 GCF_900101845.1 Sporomusa acidovorans
AATCTGGCTCTCCCACGATTTAAACTATCATAGCCGATGGCTACAAAAATTTTATATGTCTTTGGTGAAAAATAATCTGTTATGCTTTCCAACTCAACAATAGGTAACCCTAAAAAAGTATTATCCTTTATATAACTACTCTCAGCACTAAATGCCACAACTTTATAAGGTGAATCATAGGAAAAATAGTCCATTGCAATTTCGGCAATTTCACCAAGTCCCACAATTACAATATCTTCCCTACTTTGCATTATATGTCCGCCTTTTTACTTGTTTCCATTTGTACAAGAGCCAAGATATCTCCAGCTGTTTGACATTGTGATAATTTTTTCCCAGGAACGGTTACATTATAAATATCATCTATCATCGCAATAGTCGCCATTACCGCCAATGAATCCCAACTAGTATCTTTTAATACCAGACCTTCATTAACCTTTGCTGGAGAGATTTCTAGCATCTCTGCAAATTTTTCATAAAATGCTTTATTTTCTATCACAAAAAAACACTCCCATCAATTGCTATATTTCAATCAAACAGGCCCCCCATGAATAGCCTACCCCAAAACCTACCAACATAACTTGATCCCCTGCCTTAATCTTCCCAGCATCAAGTGCCATTTTTATCGCAATTGGGATGCTGGCCGATACAGTATTACCGCACTCACTAAGATCAATCCAAAACTTTTCTTCAGCTATCTTCAGCTTTTTGCGCAAATGGTCAAGTATAAACTTGTTTGCCTGATGAAAAATAAAATAATCAATTTGATCAATTGTTTTGTTTTCTCTATCCAAAATGTCTTGTACAACCTTAGGCACTACCCGCAACGTAAAATTAAAAATTTCCGGCCCGTTCATATACAAATTGGCCTTACTGCGAATGTTGCCGTTCTCATCAGCCTGTTCAATAAGTTGTTCATTTCTTATAGGATTTCTAGCACCTCCGGCAGGAACAATTAAATTCTCCGCTCCAACGCCGTCAGTCCCAACTACAACAGATCCCAGACCGCTAGAGGACGATGCCACCAATAAGACAGCTGCCGCTCCGTCGCCAAAAATAGTTCTTGTCGAACGATCTTGTGAATTAATATACTTTGAATAAGTCTCAGCCGCAAGCAGTAATACCTTCCTGGCCATGCCGGATTCAATCAATCCTTTTGCAATAGCCAAACCATAAATAAAACCGGAACATCCTTGATTAAAATCAACCGCTCCACAATCGGCGCGCAATTTTAATTGATGATGAATCAAACACGCCGAAGCTGGCAAAAAATAGTCTGGACTTTGCGTACAAAACAACAAAAAGTCAACATCATCAGCTCTACATATACCTGCCGATAATAGTTGCTGTGCAGCTTTAATACCTAAGTCTGTAGAAGTTTCAAACGCATCTGCTATGTGCCTACTGCTGATACCTGTCTTTCTATAAATTTCTTCAGATGACCATTGCAAATTCATTTCTTCTATTAAATTTTCGTTACTTAAGGTATTTTTTGGCAAATAATACTCAATTGCCTCAATTTTTGTTTGAAATCTCATATATTCCTCCAAACAATTTCACTATCTACATCTTTAACCTGTAAGATCTCGGTCTTCATACCCCTGAAATGCGTTCCAAAATTCAGTAGTTTTGCCAATTCACCTTCCTGCTCATCAACGGTTTAAAATATGCTTCTTGACAGTATTAATGCCAACAACTCTTTTTGAATTACAAAATCTTCTCATTTTTATGAAACACATCCTTAGTATTTTTTTGGTAATTTCTTCCTTTGATTCAGTACATTACCATTTAATTGCTTGGAATTTTTCAAGGTTCTTCATATAAGACTATCGTGGATTAATCGATTTCTGAAAGCATTTACCTTATTTATAATAAATTCTCCTAATCTATTGATAAAAGCGTCTTAGCAGTATTAATACAATATAAATATTTATGAACTGTTTCTTCATCATAAAGTTTATTAGTTTGATTAGCGGATAACTCAAGCATAAAATGTGAATTAGCTTCCAGCCATGTACTCAAAATTTTCTTATATTCATTCTCTGTTTCAATAAAGCAGTTATGTTTATATGAGTCATTGATATAACCATAGCTATCAATTGCATTTTTTATTTTCAAGTAATCGTTATTAGTATTTTGTCCATTATGTTGTCGAAAAAAGCTCAGAGTATCACTAATATAAATAGCATTTCCTTTTCTTAATAATTCCAGCCATTGTGTTATATCACCTAAAGCTTCATATGGCTTGTCAAAATATACGCCAAACATACCAGCAGTATATTCTTTTTTTATTAGAACAGTAGTACCTTCTCCTATAACATTTAAAAAATTAGTCAAAATAAATTTACCTAGACTTTTTCCATTTATAATTGTAGTTTGGTCAAACAACTTTTGTGTTGCTGCACGATCTGGTAAAAATTCTCCTTTTTCATTAATTAATTGTCGATACGAAGTAACTAGTGTTATATTTTCTAATTCAATATAATAGTTCATCATTATTTCAATTTTTTTAGGATGAAAAATATCATCATGCAAAAGAATATTATAATATTCTCCATTACTTAGATGATATATATTTTTCAAATTATTATATCCATATTTTCCTAATTGACCATTATTATTTATATATTTAATATTTTTATTCTTCTTTAAATATAATTCCATCAAGTTTCTAGTACGATTATCCGTGCTATCGTCACCAACAACAATTTCTATATTCCTATAGGTTTGATTAATAGCACTCTCTAATGCAATTTTAAAATATTCTGGCTCGTTATAGGTTGGTATCAAAATACTAACTAAAGGATAAATATCTCTCGAGTACTCATTTAAAAAAATTTCTTTATCGCGTTCAAACTCTGCTTTGTTGTCATCTGCAATATTATCATATAAACACCAGGGTTTTTCTTGATTAACAACAGCTATCTTATATTCTTTTTTCCTGAACTCAACACATTGACCAACATCGTGGTAATACTTGCTGCAAAATATGTCTTCACGCCACTGAACATCATATTGTGTAACCATTATGCAACCATCTAATACTTTTACTTCTTCGCAAATCTCTTTCATTGTATTAAATGTTACTAACTCTACTTTCGCGTTATTTCCTATATATTTCTTGCCTATCTTGTGCCGTGATTCCTGCCAAATTCCACTTGTTGGTATGGTTTTTGCACCTAATATACCTAAAATACCAATTTGAGGATTTTGTAAAATACTAAGAATATCATTAAGAAAATTCTTATTGAAAATAAACAAACTATCCTGTAAATAAACCTTATATTTCGCATTAGTTTTAGCTATAGCCTGATTATAAGCTTTAGCATAGTTTTTATTACTCACTACTACTTTATCAACTTGAAATCCGCGAGGTATTATAAGATTATCTATATATTTAGCTGACTCCTGATAATATTCTTCATTTTGAACATTCCAAATGAAACATATTTTTTTATCATCCATCAAAAGACCCTCACACTTCAATTTGTTGCAGTATTTGAATTATGTTATCAGTTTTGTACTTTAGTTTAGTTAAATGTTCTTTTGCTTTTACTTTATCACCTAGCATAAAGTAAATAATTCCCAAATTCATAAGCACATCTTGATTTTCAGAATTTATATTAAATGCATACCGAAATACCTTTATCGCGTCTTCTACATAGTTTTTATTATAAAGAACGGCTCCAATATCATTCAATACTTGATCTACCGAAACGGTACATTGCTTGGTTTGGAGAATAAGCGAAGAAATTGACATTGCGTTATGAGTTAATAATTCAATAATCTGCTGTACACTAGAATCTACATCAATGCAATTTTCTATTCTACGCAATAAAAACTTCAGTCTCGTATTTTCTTGACATATAGTCATTATTGCTGCAGAAGATGAAGCAATATTATAAATATGGGTTAAATATTCACGTATAGCATTTAGTTCTTGGTTATAGCAATCTGTATTAATTATTTTTTGGCTATAAGACATAATTAAATTCCTTAGGGGAATTAAATATTCTTTTATCTTTTCACTTTCTTGGGGAGCGTTACCATCTTCCCACGGTTTCCAGTTTCCTTCGTAGTATTGTTTAAACACATGATAATATAGTTGCGTAATTAGGTAATATTTATTAGTTTCCCGATTAATTTTATTATACTTATCCCAACTTGAGTCGGAAAAATAAACTTTCTCATCAAAGTTAGCTACAATATATTCTAATACAGCAACAATTGAATCAATTCTCTTTTTCATATCAAAGGTAAAATTGTTCTGGTGCTGACGATACGCAATTAGGGGCTCACTCAAATACTTTATTTTCATACCTTTTTGCATGCATAAAAGGGAAGTTAATGTATCGCCAGCAGTACCATTACTTAAATATGGAATATTATTATCTTTAAAAAATTTTGTTTTAAATAACCCTTTCATAGTTAGAATTCCTGACCCACCACGTCTAAATGTTTCAAGTACAATTTGCTCCGCATTGTATTGCTGGAACTGCCATTCATTTATTTTAATACTCTGCTCATTTACAATACTCAAATCACAATATACATAATCAATACAGACATCCTCTTTCGCTTTTCGTACTAACTTTTCAATAGCAGCATTATCCGCAAAAAAATCATCTGAATCAAATAGCATAAAATACTGGCCCTTAGCACTATCAATAATTTCTTGACGAGCCAAATCTGGGCTTCCACTATTTTGGCTATGTTGAATTACCTTAATATTTTTATGTTTTCTAGCGAATTTCTGCAACTTTTTAAATGATTTATCTGTTGAAACATCGTCAACCACAATTATTTCGAGATTTGTGTAGGTTTGATTTAGCATCGAAGTAATACATTCATCTATATATCTTTCAGCGTTATAGTTAGTTACACCAATTGTGACTAAAGGATTCTTTTTTTTACACGTTTCTTTCGCATTCAAGAGCTCATAAATTTCGTGTATTTGCTTTGTTAGCGAATAATGATCAATCACAAATTGCCGATAACATTCAGGTTCATATGAATTATCCAAAATAATTTTTCTAAACTCAAAACTATTTTTAAAAATAAATTCACTAGGCCAAATATCTCTACTTTCTCTCCAAGCAAAAATGACAGGTTTTAATCCTGCCAACATGCCTTCTCCAACCGAGTAGTGGAAGGATTCTTCAATTGATGAAGACACTATAAAACTCATATTTTTTAGCCAATTATTAAGATTATCCACTCTGTCAACAAATATAACCTTATCTTGTAACTGTAATTCCTGGAGCATTGTATCTATAGCCATTTGATACCGCAAATCCTGATAATCTCCCCGAATAAACAATCTATATTCAGAATCATTTTGAATTAACTCATAAAAAAATTGCAACAAAAGATCTATGCCCTTGCGATAATTAATATTGCCAATACATGCTATATTTTTATTTTTCTCTTTACCTTTAGTAAAATTAAACTTATCAATATCTATCCCATTACGAATAACGCATGTTTTTTCTTTAGAAATACTCATTCCAAATCGTTGAAAAAACACTTCTCGTTTATGTTCAGCAACAAATATTAACTTATTCACTACAGACCAATTAATTTTTGCCGGCATGTCTGTAAACACTTCATATCCATGAATCCGAACAAACACTTTTTTATTTTTTATTCCCGGATATTGTGTGGCAACGATAGTTGACTCATTTCCCCACTCAAGCCATATAATGTCTGCCCAATCAATGGCAGCATGAATTTCTTGATCATTCTCTATAATATACTTTTTAACAACATATCTTTTAGAGAGTTCACGGCTTATATCATGTATAAAGCTGTCCAATCCCTTTATACAAATAATTGCTAATTTATCAGTGGAAATTAAAGGCATCATAACGGCAATTCGTTCGCAAGCAGCTTGAATTATTTCTATTTGTTGATTGGCTTTTGCGTTTTTTTGCGCCTTAGTATAAAAGTTATATGCTGCTTCTATTTCACTTTTCATCTCTGCGATATATCCCAGATTATATAGTAAATCAAAATATTGGGGATTTATCTCTAATCCCTGTTCTGCAGCTTTCTGTGCCGCTTCAATATTTCCATGTTTTAAATGAAGCACACACTGTATTGAATAAACTTCCGCATCGTTATTTACCATCTTCATATATTCATTCAATAAACTTTGCGCTTCTTGGAATTTTTCAATATTGATAAGCTTTAATATATTGTCTTTCACCTGCAAATTGATCATCTCAAGGTTTTCCGTCATAACATCCACACTTTCTTAGCAAATGTAACCTATTGCTTAGACAAAAGGAGTTCTGCTGTGTCGAACTCCTTTTAGTCAATTTTGAGCATCTATTCGATATTTATTAATTTAAAAGAATTCTTGATTCTAATAATATAGCTTCCATATCATTAGGCA
The DNA here is from genome assembly GCF_900101845.1 of Sporomusa acidovorans. Taxonomy (GTDB): domain Bacteria; phylum Bacillota; class Negativicutes; order Sporomusales; family Sporomusaceae; genus Sporomusa; species Sporomusa acidovorans. The sequence continues at coordinate 6,395 of NZ_FNAM01000004.1, forward strand.
CAATATTTTTGTATTCATTCAGAATAGTTTTAGCCTCGTCCATTTTTCCGCTATCAATAAGCTGACAAATAGTGGATTTGACTTGGGTTTTATATTCATCAAACTCATTTTTCTGTACTGTAATGGCGTTTTGCATTTCTTTTAGCAGCATCTGAATGCCACGATTCATGGCTGGGAAAGCCGCTAAAGCCATGCGAAGATATTTAGCATATTCATTTTGATTGTTTTTTCGATTAATTTGAGCATAATACATATACAATAAAAATACTTCTTCATCATTCTTTAGTTCATAAACCATTTCATTATCAAATACATAGGTACTATACACCGTTTGTAGATAATTAATACCTTCTTGCAGGTACTTGTTAAATACATTTCTATATTGTTCATCATCCAGTTTATTTAGTAGTAATGCATACCGGGCTAATGTCTTATTTAACTTGTAATCGCAAAACTGTCTACTATCATCATGCTTTTGCAAATAGGTATACAAATACTCACTCAAATCCTCGTGGTGTTTTGCAATATAATCAAATGCGCAGCTTAACCATACCTCTTTAAAATTAGTTATTAAGTTAGTTAACGGACAATCCCATTTTAATAGATAAAAAAGTATATCACTGCAATAAACGGGGATATTGACTAACTCCAATTGTTCTACAGCAAACTGCGTATCTGGTGAAATATAACCGTTATGGTCTTCTTCTATTAACCCACATAATAAACCAAACTCGGAATTAATATTAGAGAAAATATGAGCAATTGCAATTTTCATTGATTTTTCAACTTTTTCCATTGCTTTTGCTAATTGCTCAAAAAAAGCAGCTTGATGCCTATCGCTGATGCGTGTTTTAAAATAGGTATACATTTCGTTAATTTTATCGGTAGCTATATATAGTTCAATAATCGTCAATATATTGTCACCAAGATACTGTTCATCAGTTATTTTTTCCGCATAATATAAAGCTTGGTCATAAAGCCTTTCACGCTTTGCCATTCGCGACATATTATAATAAACCAATTGCACAAAAGTTAAAGAATATTCAATAACCGTAACGTCTCGCTCTTGCTGCTGTTCTCGCACCTCCAGTAAGTGAAGATATTTTTCAAAGTAGCGCATGGCTTCCGGATAATTATCAAGCATAGCTTGTGATTCGGCATAATAGTAATATACATCCAAATAGCCTTCTTTGATCGATAGAGATTCCCGGCAAAACTGAGCTACTTTGTCGTACTGATTTTGATGTTGATAGACTAAAATCAGTTGCAAAAGCACAAACATATAGTTGTGAGTCCTAATTTCGGGTAATAAAGAATAAGCTCTTTCGGCATATTCAATTGCTTTTGTATAATCACTATGCATAGCATAAGTGACTGATAATTGCGTCCAATAATAGATATTCTCTGGGTCTTTTTCCAGTTCTTTGTGTAAAATAGCACTGGTACGTAAAAACTTGCGTTCCATCAATTCTTTATCATTTGCTACATAACCATAGTGAAGTACAGATACTTCCGGTATGGCAAGCGTCTCACCCTTAAATACTGCCTGATTGTGCACGGCTCCTTCATAATGAAAATAGCCGTCGTTTTTAAACAACCTAAAACCAACTTGAGATGAATATGCACCTGTTTCCAAATCAACGATATTTTTTCCGGTGATAGCCATTGCGCCATATTGATTTCTTTTAGGCGAGTGTAAAAAATCGATCAGTGGCTGGAACACTTCTAAAATTTCATCGCCATCTGTAATATAAATCCATTCACCTTTTGCATAACTAAGTGTTATGTTGCGCATAGCCGAAAAATCATTATTCCAAGGATGGAAGTGAATTTTATCTGTAAAATGTTTGGCTATTTCTACGGTTGAATCTGTTGAACCCGTATCTACGACAATTAGTTCGGATTCAACAGCATCCCTGAGTGGTTGGAGGCTTACCAGACAACGTTCAAAATACTTCTCTTCATTTTTTACCATTATACATATACTTAATCTCATAGGAAGGCCTCCCTTGAATGTTAGCAAACTTTAAATTATCATAAATAATAGGCTATAGACAAAATTCTTCTAAAAAAATTTTCTATATAACCTATAATCTACTATTTTTTCTGTAAAATGATTTTAAAAGAGACTCTGGAAGTTCCAGAGTCTCTTTTAAGTTGTAACAACTTAACAAATCAACCTTGCAGTAATTGCAATACAGTTTGCGGCTGTTGATTAGCTTTAGCCAGCATAGCGTTAGCAGCCTGCTGTAGAATGCTGTTTTTCTGATAAGTCGTCATTTCTTCCGACATATCTACATCACGAATACGGGATTCAGAGGATGTGATATTTTCGTTAGAAGTATTCAAGTTATCAATTGTGTTAGTTAAGCGGTTTTGATAAGCACCTAAGGCAGACCTTTGTTTAGATACAGCATTGATAGCCTTATCAATAGCAGTGATTGCTTTATTGGCATTAGCCTGTGTGCTTACATTGATGCCTGCTACTACAGTTGCATTGGCAGCCACATCTTTATTATTTAATACAGCCGCCGTAGAATCAATTGATTTAGAAACAAAGGTTGTCGTCACGCCAGTAGCAGCTAGTTTACTATAGTCAAAGGAAAGACTTACTGTCTTATCTAAATTACTGTCACCAACAGTTGCAGAGGTATCGCCTTTGTGAACGGTTACTGAAGAGCCAACATTACCCGAAGCATCAGTTAGTTGAAGAGTGGTTTGTGATGCTTTAACTCCAAAACTCCAAGTGTCGCCAGCTTTAATGGCAGCATTAGAGAATTTCATCTGCATACCATCAATCGTTACACCAGTGGTAAAGTCACCATTTACCGTAGTCCAACTAGTACCATTGTCTGTAGAATAGGTAATGCTGTTTACAGCAGTACCAGCAGTACTTGTACTAGCAACTTTTACTAAGTAATTAGCATTACTAGTTCCCGTATAGTTACTTACTGCGGTAATGCTGAAAGTAGCTGATGAACCACTATCCTTATAAGTCTGCGTTACAGCGCTAGTGTACGTAGCAGCTGTATGGCTGGCAATCTTTACAGTATAAGTAGTCTTGTCATCCAAGCTTCTCGATACACTGGAAATATTTAAGCCAGAAGAGTTTTGTTTAACGGAAGCAGCCGTAATAATGTTGTCGGCTACGCCCAAAGACTGAGCATCCATAGCGCTTACAGAAATGGCCATGTTTTGGTTGGCATTGGCACCGATATGGAAGGTGTCGCTCAGGCCGCCTGCCAGCAGGTTCTGGGTGTTGAATTCCGTGGTATTGGAGATACGGCTGATTTCTTTGGCCAGTTGGTCAACTTCAGCTTGGATTTTTTGACGGTCATCAGTGGTATTGGTATCGTTGGCTGACTGTACAGCCAGTTCGCGCATTCTTTGAAGAATGCTATGAGTTTGATCCAAACCGCCTTCTGCTGTCTGTAATAAAGAAATGCCGTCTTGCGCATTAGCGGAAGCTTGTTTCAAGCCGCTGATCTGACCTCTCATTTTTTCCGAGATAGCAAGACCAGCAGCGTCGTCAGAAGCGCCGTTGATGCGGTAGCCAGTGGACAGTTTTTTCAGTGAAGCGTTGGCAGCGCTGCTGTTTTTGTTCAGCGCATTAAGGGTATTCATTGCGGAAAGATTGTGATTAATGATCATTAGTTATGTTCCTCCCTGATTGTAATATTCAGGCATCCTTGCCCAAATGTATTTGTTGCGGCACACTCTTGCTCACCCCGGCCGGTTGTGAACTAAGAGTGTTTTTGTCCCTACAATACTAATATCGTAGAAATTAATAAAATAATAAGAGGTTATTTAATATTTTTCCAACATTTTTTGGCGATATTTAATTCAATGTTGTATTATCTGACAGTTTTTTCAACTTTGTAAGCTTCCTAAAGTTAAACATTGTTATTACATAAATAAATTAGAGCCAATTCACTTTACGATTGGCCCTAATTTCAAAGTTGGTATTTTTTAGTTATGTACTGCTATTTAAATAATTTCCCACAAAATTTATCTTGCTTTCGTAATGTTTCGCAACATTCTCCCGCTGTTTCATGGAGTTAAAGACTTTATGAAAATTCTGCAGCATGGCCGCATTTGTTTTTTTTATCACTTGCAGCAGCATTTTTCCGTCATCCGAATTATAATACGCCTCATCAGGCATAGTTTCGATCTGCTGCTGCAGATCACCCCGCTGGTCGACTAAGGAATGAAATAAATCTAAATCATTCAGCAGCAGAAATTTATTCATTTCCCGGGTCAAAAATAAATAATCCTGCCACTTTTGTTGTAGTTCTTGATTACTCATTTTATTTCGCTTCCGCCCGCTCACGGCGCACTTGCTTGATGACTTGCACCCACGTATCGCGGAATTCTGTCAGCAGTTTTTTGGCTTGTTCCAGCGGCGCTTTCTCTTTGTTGATATTCCCCTGCACCAAACAGTGCAGAATATATTCCTCAATAATTAACCAGTTTTTTGAAATTTCATAATCAGTATCCGTTGTCACCATAAGCTCATGCACTATATTTTGCGCTCGCATGTTTTTGTGGTGGGCTTTTTCAAGATCCTTTTCTTCCAGGGCATGCAGGCTTTCTGTAATAAACCGGATTGCGCCGTTATACAGCATCAAGGTCAGTTCTTCCGGCGGCGCCGTCATAATTTGCTGTTGTTTGTAAACATTCGCTGTGGTTGCGGCATCCATGACAATATCCCCCTTATTATTGGTTCAACCTTTCCAAACCATAGGAAACTGTCAAATTACGAACCAAGCATAGCGCTTAATTGGCTGGTCTGTTGGTTCAGCTTCGCCAATGCTTCTTCCATCTTGCTATATTTATTATAATATTGGGTTTCCAAAGTCTGTAATTTCTTACTCATAGTCGAAATTTTATCAGCATATTCTTTATTTTGTTTGCCGAGTACACTTGTTAAATCACCGGCAGTAGCGGACTTAGTGCCAGCTTCGTCGACAATATCATTTATGGCAGTATTTGTATATTTATACAACCGCGTCGCAATCCCATTGCGGCTGGCATTAAAGCTGGAGTCAGAGGTACTACTGCTGCTATTGTCAGTTGTGCCAAAGATTTTGTAAACAGCATCGGGATCGTCTTCTAATGCAGCCCGCAGCTTGGTTTCGTCCACATACAGCTTGCCTTCTTCTGTCCAGTCGGAACTTGTCGTAATCCCAATGCTTGACGCGCTTTTATACTTGCCGTCAATACCGGATACAGCATCTGTAAAAGCGCTGCGCATAGAATCGCGCAAGGTTTTTAAAATAGAATCATTATGCAAAAGGCCAGTTTTTGCCTTCGTCGTCCAGAGAGTAACATCATCGTCCTTCATAGCGTCTTTTTGATCATCGGTCAGGGGCAGATAATTTCTGTCATATTTTTCATCAAGCTTAGTATTTATGGATGCCAGCATAGTGTTGTAATCATTAACAAAGGTTTTAACGCTGCTGATTACTTTTTCTGTATCGTTTTGCACCATAATACTGGCATTGCCCGTTGATTGCAGGTTATAGGTAACACCGGCCATGGTAAAGGAATTTTTCGATTGGTTAGTTAGAACCCCATCAATTTTTACCTGCGCATCTTGTCCTTTTTGTGAAGTAAGCAGCAACCCGTTTGTTAGAAAATTCTGGGCAGTAGCATCACTGCCGCTTAAATCCAAAATAGCACCGCTATTTTTGGCTTTTAGCGAGAACTTGCCGTGTTCGAACGTAGCCGTGGCTAAACCGGTTGCATTAATCGCATTTAAAATTTCTTGCATGGAATTATTATAATGAAGTGTAACGGATTGTGTATTCGTACCGTCGGAAATTTTTATTTCAAAAGCAGTGTCGTTGCCCGGAAAAATAGCAGCATTTAAATCTGTGCCCACCCGTTCCGAACTGCTTACGCCGGTACTGCCAATCACTGCAGTATCATCCACCACCGAAGTGAGCTTCAACTGATTATTCAAAAAAGAAATAGCTGCCGCGTCGCTGCCGGTTAGCTGAATGGGATTGGCGTCATCTTTTGCTTTAAGAATAAATTTGCCGCTGCTGTCCATACTGGCAAAAGCGGCTTGGTTGCCACTAGCATCTTTTATATTGTTAATCTGATTAATAATATCACTCAGTGAAGTCTTGGTGGTATCCACCGCAATATTAGCAACAGTACCATCACCCATAGTGAGCTTTAGGTTAAAACTTCCGGCCAAACCGGCAAATTGGCCTGCTAAATTGGCGGTATCGGAAAAACCAATGGCGGAACTGCTCGTAACGCCACTAGTCGTAACATTGTTAAGTGCACTCAGTTTTAATTTATTCGTAATAAAATCCAACCCTTGCGTGCTGCTGCCACTGTAATCAATACCGGTACTGGCGCCAATCCCATTAGTATAAATAACAAAACGGTCTTGATTCGCATCATAAGTAGCTGAAACACCGGCGCCTGCTTTATTAATTGAACTAACTAATTCATTAATACTTTTGGAAGAATCAACGGTGATGGTTTTGCCGTTAATTTGCATAGAAAACGTGCCGCTTACACCAAATTGTTTAGCTATCGTGCTTTTATCCGTGCCTGTTGTAATCTTATCTGTGCTGGTTTGCGTTACGCCACTGGCCAGTTGCAGCACATTAACGCTATGATTAATGGGCGCGGCATCGCCATTGGCGGTAGCCGTTACGGCTGAGCTGTTACTGGAAACTACGGTTTTGGCCGCCAGCGTACTCTTCATCTGAAAGTTGTAAATCTTATCGTTACGAAAACTGCCAATACTGGTATAAAAAGAATTATAGGCTTCCTTTCGCCAGCTTACCAGGGTCTGCTGCTGTGTCAGTTTATTATAGGGCTGCCGTGCGGCAGTCATCAGTTTTTCTACCATGGAATCTACATCTATGCCGGAACCGCTTAAGCCATATGTACGCATTAAACTATTCGTACTATTTATACTGCTTGTCATACTAAACCCTCCCTTAAATCAAAATTATTTTATACTTTTTTATCCAGCAACGCTCCGACAAATTCATGAAGCCTTGCTAAACTATCCAGAAAATCCCTTGGAGGCGCCTCACGAAGTACTTTATTTTTAGCCACATCCACAACCTGAACCATCAATGTTTCCGTCTTCTGATGTAAAACAAATCTTATGTCGGTGTTAATGTACTCCATAAAATCATTTAGCTCATCAGTCATATCTTGGACTTCGTTTTCTGGCAACAGCTTTGTTTCATCTTTTTTTTCAAGGTCTTGCTGCTCGCCAATATTGTCCTGATGGGAAACTATTTCAAACTGAGTCGATGCTGACTTTGGAATTATTACTCTTCCGGTTGGGTAAGTGGCCACAGTTTGTATATCCATGAAAATCGCCTCCGTGCTTTTTACTATGCTTTTATAGATACATCTGTCGCCGCCTCCCTGGCAACGAAACAGGATGTATTATGGCCTGTTAATTTTGATATCTTTCAAAACTTCTATAACACCAGCTTGAGCTGGTGCAGCCGCTTGTTTATTTTCCTTAACAATGGCATCATAGATTTCTCCACGGTAAATCTTTATCTCTTGGGGAGCTTCAATGGCAAGGCGAATATTCTCACCTTTAATATCAACAACCGTGATTACAATGTCATCACGTATGACAATTCTTTCGCCCACTTTTCTCGTAAGCGCCAGCATATCATTTGCCCCCCTTGCCCGGTTGCTTATCAAACCCATTGGGAAACAAGCGATGACGGGTAGTATAGGCAGTTTTTTCCAGAATCATCTGGATAGCTTTTCTGCTTTCGGTATTAATAATAAGCGGCGCCAGCAGGTTTGCCGTCATTTCTTCCGGATTGGCCGGTACGCTGACGATATTGTAAATACGAGGAAGATTCGTAGCAGTTAGTCCGATTTCCTTGGCAACCTGGTCGTCAAGACTAAACTCATAGTCTTGAAAAAAAGCAAATGGGTCTACTAAAGTAAAAGTCAAATTCGGTTCATTCACCGATTGCAAAAAAGCAAAAGGATTATTCTCTTCTACAGGCAGACAAGCAAACTCTCGTTCGTCCGGAAAACCTGGCAAACCATGGGGGAACTGTAATAACATGTCCTCAGACACTTCTATATCGCCAAACCGGGTTGTATGAATTAACATAATGTACTCCTCGCTCTAATTTGCTAAGTCTGAATATCAACGCTGCTGTCAACAACTTGATAATATATTTGCGGATATTGCACCATGGTCACATGAACCGATCCTTGCCGCAAGTCTCCGGTAACCGAGCCTGGTTTCAAGTTAATATTCTGACGTCCGGGAATCACTTTAATCTCCGCTTCATGCGTTGTCACCTGGAGCGTCGGCTCCGCAACACTGCCCACATTAATCTCTACGGTTTTGGGATTCATTGCTTCCTTTGCCAATTGAGCAAGCGTACCTTTGTTTTCTATTCTGGCTAGCCTTGCTCCGTCGCTGGCAATCTTCCCCACAGCTTCATAAGCATTTTCCATAGCTTTGCGGGCGTTATCCCGTTCAAAATCCATAAAGTTTTTTATCCCCCGGGAATAATCACTGGGGTAATTATCAATAATTACTTCGGCTGCCGGTTGATGAATTTCCAGTTGCAAGGGTTCGGAAGATATCTCCACTTTAGGGTCAGCAATATGAAGATACAGTAAGGGATCCGTTGTAGCCATCCGTATCTTTGCATCCTGTTGATGTATCTTAACTAGAAGCATGGCAGATCATCCTCCTTTAACTTAGGAAGTCAACCAACGAAGTCGGCATAATTTTTCCGCCTACAGCCAACGCGCTGCGGTAGATATTCTGGGCGGTATTAAAGTCAGTAATAGCCTTAGCCAAATCAATGTCTTCCGTATTGGCAATATCGGTATTAATAACGACGTTCTGATTTTCCAGCATGTTATAAGCCATTTCATACATGGACATGCGCGCACCCAAGTTTGTCTGGGCTTTAAGCTGCATGTTGTGATCGTCATCCACATACTGGGTAGCCACACTGGATAACCAGTTGACGTCAGGACCTTTGCCCTGGGGCAAATCGAAGGAATAAGTATCATTGACCTTATTGTCTGAATCCGCGTTGATGGTCATAGTCAAGCCACTAATATTTGACCCATTTGGCAGATTAATTACGGTAGCAGTGCCGGTCGTTTTTATAAAGTCATTGGCTTTAGCCGTAACCGTGTAGGCATCGCCGGTTGTATTGGCCAAATTTGTTGGTATATGTAATACCTCGCCTGTTGATAATTGGATATTGGCTACTGTGGAAGTGCTGCCGGTAGTAGAATTGGTAGCAACATCATAGGTGATAGCACTAACTGTAAGGCCGCTTGGTATTGCCCCGGCCGCAACAGTGGCACCGGTTATTTTACCGGTTGCATCCACGCCGGTAATATTGACCGTGTAGGTAGAACCCGCCGTGCGATTGCCTGTCACTGTAGCGGGAGAGCCGGAGGAGTTGGTTTGGGTCACATCATAGTTGCTCAGGCTGGTCCAGGTATTGCCGCCGTCACTGGAGTACGATGCCGTCAAAACTTGACCTGAGCTGTCAACACTATCAATGCGAATATTGTTAGGTATCGTGCCCGTACTTGATAATGTACCGGTAATCGCCGCGTCACCGCCTAAAGCATTATTCTTGGCAACAGTAAAAGCCTCCTGCGGCACACGGAACGAATAGACGTTGCCAACATGGTTCCCGGGGTTAGCCGGTAAACTCTCCTGCTTATCGGCAATATTAAACGTAACGCCATCAGTCAACGTAATGACAGCGGGATTATTACTGCTATCAACCGCAGTACTTTTCCAAGTGTTATTGTCGCTATCATAGTAGGATGCCGCCGTGACACGGCCAGTACCATCCACATTATCAATCCGGACATCAAAATTTTTATAACCGGCACCGGTATACTTGCCACCGACTGTGCCAATTCCACCATTAGCGTTAGTCTGGGTTACACTCGAAGTCTTGGCCAGTTCGTTTTTGATTTCCAGCAAATGATTGAGCACACTCATTGTTTGCTGTCCGTATATAGTCTCAGTTGGGCCAAATACTTCCGAACCGGTCAAATTCACACTGTCTTGCGTAGGATTGACGGCACCGGCTTGTATCGGCATGGAAATTTTACTGTCATCGCCATTATAGACAATCACTTCTCTGGTTAAGTCCGAATCAGGATCTTTAATCGTTTTGCGCACAAACGGCTGTGTCGAATCATTTTGCCCGCCAAATAAATACCGGTCGCCGATTTTGGTATTGCCCAGCGACACCATTTGGTTAATCAAACCGTCAATCTGGGTACCAATGGTGTTTAACGCGTCTGTCGGCTTGGTATCATCGGCACTGACTACCAGTTCTTTGATTTTAATCATTACGGAACTCAGGTCTGACATGACCCCGTCAGTATTTTCCATCCAGGACTTGGCATCCTGCAAATTCTGCGTATATTGCTCATTGAGTGTCAGACTGGTCTTAAATGTTAAATTCCGTACAGCCTTGACCGGATCATCGGACGGACGATGCAGTGATTTTCCGTCAGAAAGCTGCTCCTGGAGTTTATTTTGCGTTTCCATAGAATTATTGAGGCTACGCAAAAAATTATATCGCATCATATTGCTAGATATTCGCAAAATTTTCACCTCGTTTATCGGCCGACAACGCCGGTGCCGTTGATCAATTTATCCAGCATCTCATCCATCGTTGTGAGGACTCTGGCTGCCGCACTATAGCCTTTTTGGAATTTAATCATATTGGTCATTTCTTCGTCAAGGTTAACGCCGGAAACAGATTCACGCCAGTTATTAATCTGATCAACCAGTGTCTGCTGGTTGTCAACCGTGCGCTGGGCGTTTTGACCTTGAACGCCAAGCGTGCCGATTAAAGAATTGTAATAGCCGTCAAGTGATGAATTACCAAGAGTTGAAGAAGTGTCGGTCTTCAAACGTTTTCCTAACAGCACGGCATTGTCACCGCTCGCCACATTGCCTTTTGAGAGAGTAAAGGAATATTGGTCTGTAGCTTTATTGCCAACTTTAGCCGCAATTTTCATTGTCAAAGTAACTCCGTTAACAAGAAAAGAAAATGTTCCGGTTGTGGAGTTAACGGCAACCGGCGTGGTTGACCAGGTAGTGCCGCCATCTGTGGAGTATTTAATTTGTTTAATCGTGCCGGTAGCCGTATCAATACTGGCAGTCGTACTATCATAAGGCTGGACGACAATCGAAGTAGCCGTATCGCCGTTCGTATAGGTTCCGGTTGCGCTGACAATATTGGCAGCGCCGCCGCCGGCATTGCTTTGCGAAATGACAAAATTGCTGTCGGCGCTGTGATTGGTTAAAGAGAAACTATAGGTATCGCCGCTCACATTATTGGTATTGGCGGAAAAATATAAATCCACGGAAAGACCGTTAATCGGTACTTGCGCATGATGGTTGGCATCTAGCGCAATATCCGTGCCATTCCAAGTGTGCCCGCCATCTGTGGAGTATTGTATTGTGTTGATACTTCCCGGAGTTGCGGGATTGGTTACTTTAACCATCACCGCTGTAGGCGTTGTTCCCATGGTATATTTGCCTGTAGCAAAAACCGTGGCTGTACTGCCGCTGGCATTAGTCTGGGTAACGCCAATACCGCCGCCGGATGATTTAGCTGCAATTTTAGCGTTACCGCCATCTACAAGTATATCCGGATTTACCTCAAGTGCTTTAATCCAGTCATTTTTTGTATAAGAACTGGTGGCGTTGGATGCATAGTCAGTTGTTGACTTACCAAAAAAGTTATTATTTGTAGAATTATCAGTTCCATAGCCGCTACGGTGTACAGCGTTAAAATCCTGCAACAAAAACTGGCTCATCGTGCTGAGACTATTTAAATACATTTTCAAACCGGTTTGATCAGATTGTTGCATATCCAGCAGGCTTTTGATCTCCCCGTTTGTAAATTTCAATGACTGGCCTGGCATTCCATCTACATAAATCTTGCTGGTAATTTCATAATCATTATAGTCAGTATCCTGAACTTTCTCGGTTTTTAAGGTAGCACTGCTGTTGCCGTTAACCAAGGTCGTCCCACCTGATTGAACGGTGTAGCTGCCATTGGCTTCTTCATATACCCGGGTATCCACTAAAGCGGAAAGCTGATCAACCAAGAGGTCGCGTTTATCCCGCAAATCGTTGGCATGATCAGTACCACCAGCCTCAACATTGACAATTTGTTTATTTAAGCTGGCCATTTCGGCAGTAATTTGATTAATTTTATTAATTTTCAAATCAACAGCCGAATTGATATCGTTACCCGCATTTTTCAGTTGCTTGGCCGCCAGTTGTATGGCATTGGCCAATTCAACGCCGCGCTCGCGCACTGTGGTGCGGGTGCCATCATCAGATGCATTGGTCGATAGAGTCTGCCAGGAACTCCAGAAGGAGTTCAACACCGATTGCATGCCGGTAGTACTGTTCTCGCCAAAAATACTCTCGATCTTGGATAAATAGGTCTCGTTGCTCTGGGCATTATTCAGTGTGGAAATTTCCTTCCACATTTGTTTGTCGATATAAATATCCCGGGCCCGTATGACAGACTGAACCTGTACGCCGCTGCCTATTTGATAACTCCTGCCATTGGCATAGATAGTCTGTGGATCAGTCGCGGACAGATTGACAGTTTGCCGGGAGTATCCTTCCGTACTGGCATTGGAAACATTATGTCCCACTGTGTCAAGACCGGTTTGCTGCGCATAAAGCCCGAGCAGCATAGTGTTTAAACCGCCAAAAGTAGATCGCATTGTATCAACTCCTATACTTTCTGATCAAAAAAAGTTCTGGCCTGCGCCGGTTTATTTTCCTGACCCTGTGGAGCATAAGTGGGGTCAGCGGCATGTTGTGCCAGCATATTAATATTAAAATTGATAAAATTCATTGCTTGTTGCAGGAGACGGGTATTGATCTCATTCAGGGATGCAATTTCATTTACGACTGTTTTTAGATTTTCGGTAACCTGTTCAAAGCGCCCACTTGCATCCACACTGGCCAGTTGCCTGATTTGCGACAGCGTCAACTGCTTCCCGCCCGCATTATTGGCAGTTGTTATTTCCTGAACCACAGTTTCACGCATTTTTTCCATTTTCCCAATTTGCAGAATCAAAACCTCTTCTTGCTTAGTGATCATTTCAAGTTCTTGAGGTTTGCCGCCTGCAGTCAGAATTTCACGTTTTTTCTTACCCAATTCTAAGATGCCTTGATACAAAGCAAGCAGTTTTGCTAACAGATTAAACAACCTGTCGAGTTTTTCTTTCACAATGTCCTCCTCTAATACGTGTTAGTCGGTCGTGAATAGCTTATGATTTTTTCAGCAATTTTCCCTGAATCAACCTGATAGTTTCCCGCAGCAATTTTGTCGGTTAGTTCTTTTACCTTGTCCTCACGCGCTTCCGGCATTGCCTTGATTTTCTGTAAATATTGCCCGAATTCCTGAGCCTGGCTGGATAGAACAACTTCATCAGGCTGCTGCTTGGAAACCGTCTTTTCGACCTTATTGCTTTTAGCCAATATATTTTGGTCACCATAGGCCTTAACAATGTTTTTCACGCCCTGGCTTGGGTTAATCATTTTTCCGCACCTCACAAACTCTTACATTTCTTCTAGTATTATATCGAAAAAAATAGCAAGGATATTAAATCCTTGCTGCAAATATTATAAATTTATTTTCTTTTTTTTATTTAAAATGATCTTTTTCCAAATTTCCATACATCCGGGAACGGGTTTTTATCGTTGGCGACTGCGGCTCTTGCTCTTGCTTTCGCTCTTCCGGCTTCATCTGTTCCAAAATATTTTTGCTGCATTTATCACACAGGCGGCCCTGGTCAATCAAGGTGCCGCAGGTTTCACAAGGATAAGAAATCGCAGTGCCCATGATGCGGCCGCTATGAAGCAGGCGCAGGATGATTTTGTGCTTTACGCCGGTGGCTTGATGAATTTCTTCCAGAGTCGCCTTATCTACGTCACGCAGATATTCAACCACTTTTTCTGCGTCATCTTCTTGTTTGCGGTAGCATTCCGGACAAATTCCCGCCGCATTTTCAACATAAAGCTTACCGCATTCCGGACAATTGGCTAGTCCCATGAGTTGGCCCCCCTTTATCTAGTTAACGTTATTGTTATTATATAGTATTTTTGTATTCTAGCCTAGGGCTTTAGACTCATTTCTCAATAAATCGAGATTTTTTTATTTTGACAGGCAGGATTATGACGGTTTTTAGCTAATTAACAATATTGCCTATTTTATATCGTCTTTTAGCTAAATTGTTAACAAACAATTAAAGGAGTCTCTGTGTCTGTGTCAAAACAGCTCCTTGTAAATAAATGTAATACATTGCAAGAAAAACTTCATGTGATTAAATTACGGAGGCCAGCCAACTGGCCTCTAACGAAAGGCAGTTTGTCGTGTGTATGCTAACGCTGATGCAGGACCCAGAGATTTATGCCGGTGATTCGGAAACCTTGAACGGCATCATTGCCAATTTCATGCAACTGATTCAATTGAAAAACGCCAAGCTCTCTTTACACAGTCATCAGGTAGCCAACTATGCAGTGAGCGTCGCCGCCAAGATGCGTTTGCCCAGAGAGGAAATTGACCGCATCCGGTTGGCTGCCCTGCTGCATGATGTCGGCCAGATAACGGTACCCAACCAAGTGCTGGCCAAAGTCCCCTATCTGTCAACCCGGGAAATGAGTACGTACAAAAATCATTGTAACGCCGGCAGCTACATGTTGGAAAATATCCCCTCCTGTCAGGAGCTTATTCCTTATATCCGCTTTCACCATGAGCGGTTTGACGGCAAGGGCTACCCCAAACGGCTGAAGGGGGTAAATATCCCGCTCGGCGCCCGGATTATCGCCGTCGCCAACCATTATGACCGGTTTATTAATCCTTGTACACAAAATTGGGTGAAAACCAAGGATGAAGCTGTCGGTGAGCTCTTGAGCCTGTCCGGCATGGCGTTTGACCCCGAGGTTGTCCGGGCATTTATTGACGCGTTGGGATAAGGGAGACACGCGGCTTACCGTGCCCCGCTCGCCAGGGCTAACCCTTTTACCGTAACTGCGCCGGCCTGTTTCAACACCTTGGCACACTCCTCCATGGTCTGCCCGCTGGTAAAAATATCGTCAACCAACAGAATACGTTTTTCTTGTATCAGTTCAGGGCGCGTTACGGCAAACGCGCCTTTTATGTTTTTGCGGCGCTGTTTTAGGTCGAGCTGCCATTGCGGCGCAGTAGGCCTTGTACGAATAAGCGCTTCGCGCCATACCAGAGCGCAGTCTGACGACCAGGGTTTGAAAATCCGCTCCGTTTGATTAAATCCCCGTTCCCGGAGGCGCTCCGCGTGCAGCGGCACCGGCACAACATAGTCAATATCGCCATACCGGTCGGCAGCGATTGCGCAGCGCAGCAATTGACTGAGCTTGGCCGCCTGCCTGGTCATACGCCGGAATTTGATATCCCGGATAAGACGTTGCACCGAACCGGTATAGTCGGTTACTGTCAAACATTCGTCCAGCCATCTGAGCTTGTGAAGAAGCAAAGCCACCTGGCGTGGTTTCGCAATTTGGGCAATACAGGCCGGACACCAGCCGGGAACGTCCGTCCAGCGATTGCAGGCCGGGCACCGTGCGGGAAAAATGAGGGCAAGCAGAGCCTGCCACCATGCTTTTACCATAATGACTCGCCCCGCAGGCGTTCAGCCAGCAGGGAGTAACGGCGGCGGGTCCTGTCACTCAGGACAGCCGTGTTCAGCGCCGCCCGCGTTCCCAGTAAAATAACCCGCTCTTTGGCCCGGGTGACAGCCGTATACAGCAGATTGCGCTGCAACATGATATGATGGCCGGGCGTCAGCGGCATCACAACAACAGGATACTCGCTTCCCTGGCTTTTGTGGACACTCATCGCATAGGCCAGTGTCAGTTCATCATACTCGCCTTTTTCATACACCACGTCGTCTTCGGGATAGCGGACCATGACTTTGCCGTCCGCAATGGCCAGAATATAACCGATATCGCCGTTAAAAACCCGCTTGATATAGTTATTGCGAATTTGCATCACTTTATCGCCTTCGCGCAATACCTGATTGACACTCTGCAGGTAGTCTTTGCCGTCAACCGGCGGATTCAGCGCCGCCTGCAGCAAACGGTTAAGATTTTCCACACCGCACGGCTGACGGTGCATGGGCGACAGCACCTGGACATCGCGCCAGATGTCAAAGCCCTCCTGCGCCAGTTCATGCTGGCACAGCTCGACAATGGCCTGCGCCGCCGCCTCGCTGCCCTCAATCTCCCGAAACTGAAAATCTCTCGTTCCGTATTCAGGCAATCGTCCGTGATTGATGCGGTGAGCATTCAGCACAATCATGCTTTCACCGGTCTGACGGAACACTTCGGTTAACCGCACGACCGGAATAACCCCCGAACGGATAATATCTTTGAGTACCGAGCCCGGACCAACCGCCGGCAACTGATCGACATCGCCGACCAGCACCACCCGGCAGCCGTCCGGCACCGCCTGCAAAAAGCAGCTCATCAGCAGCATATCCATCATCGAGGTTTCATCAACGATAACAACGTCGGCATCCAGCGGATTGAGCTCGTCTCTGGCGAACATCGGCTCTTCTTCTACGCCGCCCCCGGCTTCCAGCAGCCGGTGAATGGTGGAAGCCTCCCGCCCGGTTGTCTCGGCCAATCGCTTGGCCGCCCGTCCGGTAGGCGCTCCCAGCACAATTTTAAAGCCGTGTTGTTCCAATAACGCTAAAATACCTTTTACGGTTGTCGTCTTGCCGGTTCCCGGTCCGCCGGTCAGCACCAGCACACCATGATTCAAAGCTGCTGCCAAGGCTTCCCGCTGGGCAGCAGCCAACGGTACACCCGTCAAAGCCTCCCAGTCATTAACGAGTGTCTCGCTGTCAACGCCACTGATCGGCTTGGCCTTGTCCTTAAGCGTGAGCAGCCGTTCAGCCACCTGCTTTTCCGCCCGGAATAAATACCGGGGATAGACAAGGGTCATACCGTGGAAATCCTCAGTGTATAGCTTACCCAACCGGATTTGCTCACTGACTACTCCCGCAATCTCCGCCGCATCTATCGTTAACAGTTTGGCCGTTTCGGCAGTCAGCGTTTCGGCGGGCACACAGCAATGCCCCGCCTGGCCGGTCATCAGCAGGGCAAACTGCACCCCGGCTGCCAGCCGCGCCGGCTGCCGCTTATCAAAGCCAATCGCCATAGCAATCTGGTCGGCAATCCGAAAGCCAATGCCTTTTACCTCTTCCGCCAGCCGGTAGGGTTCGGCCTCCAAAACGGCTATCGAATCAGATCCGTAGCAGGCAAAAATCCGGGCCGCATACGCACCGGTGACGCCGCGCATCTCTAAATACAGCATAACTTCCTTCAGTTCGGCCTGTTCCGCAAAAGACTGGCGAATCTGCTCCGCCTTTTTGCTGCCTATTCCCTCAACTTCGGCAAGCCGGTGGGGAAATAGCTCAATCACCTCAAGGGTGCGGGCCCCAAAATGGTTGACAAGCCGGGCCGCCATAGCCGGGCCGATCCCTTTAATGGCACCTGACGCCAAAAAACGTTCGATCCCCTTTTCCGAGGTTGGCGCAATCCGCCGGCAGCTCGCGGCCTTAAACTGACGGCCATAACGGGCATGCTCCACCCAGTCTCCGGTCAAACTAACCTGTTCGCCGACAAGCGGCGGCGGAAAGTTGCCGGTCACCGCCACGCTGCCGACTTCATTGCCGGGCTTGAGACGAAATACGGTGAAGCTGCCGTCAGGCGCCTGGAATGTTATATTTTCAACTGTACCTTCCAGTTTGTTTTCCACTGCAGCAACTCCCATACTCAATATACTCCCAAACGTAAGTTCTTTTTCCTCTATTCGCAGCCCTGCCGCAAAAATCCTGCAATTTTTTACTATGCCGGCAGGATTTTCCGACATATGCAGAGTATTATATATTGACTGATTGTATATAGTATTATATCAAATTACAAATTGTGAGGCATGCAGTCATGAAAGAAAATATGTACACGTATCATTATTTCCAAAATCGTGCGCTCAAACGCCCCAATCACATGGGAAATCTGATCTTTCCGCTAGCGATTCTGTCTGCCTGTGTTTACATCACTGCTATGTTTCTTTCTCTCATTAAGTAAAGTAGCAACTATCACTCTCCTTAAACGGATACCACACGCAAAAGCCCTGTTTGCCATTATCTAGCAAACAGGGCTTTCATTGTTAACGCTACAGCCTCTCGGCAAGGATCTTGGCCAAATCGTTAATACTGGCTGCCAGATTTTCCAGCCGTCCCTCGATGCGCACCAAAAGATAGGCGGCGACAACCATAGGGAAGCCATAACTGGAAGCATAGCTAAGCAACTGCTCCATACCGGCTCACTCCTTTCGATATTTTCTTGGCGTTCGTAGCGCAAAGCGCCCCGGCCCAGGCCGGAGCGCTTTGTGGTCTTAGGTTAATGCTACCGTTTCGCGGCTGCGGATACGGGCTTCAACCCGTTCGGCCAGTTCACTGCCTTTGACGGCAAAAATATTCTTGGCGATCATATCCTGCATAACGGTCTGCGCCTGTGCCAGCGTGATATCGTCCTTAGGATCAGGCAGACTGATCACCGCTTCCTTGCCTGCACTGGTCCGGAAAACCAGTTCCAATGTCTTGGTCATGGCTTACCTCCTCCTTTCCCCATTTTTCGTACTGTGTTTACTGATTGACCAGACTGTTCAAGTCCTGGCGAACCGTGTCGACCAGTGTGTGTTTTTGCAGCCCGGCTAACCCCTGGGCTACGGCAAACACATCGGCGTCCGCCGCACTTGCTTTGATATTATTAAACGTGCGGAGACGGAATACCGGGTTGCCGGCGGCATTTACGCCGGTCTGCACTTTGAGAATCATTTTGCCGCTTTGCGGCATTTTTACTACTGCCATCTTGCTCACCCCCTTACACTCTCATACATTCCGGAGGGGGCGATTTTTAAACGGGGCAAAAAGAAAAACTATCGTAATTCCTTTTTTATACGGGCTAATCCCCGCTGCCGCAAATTGCAGACTGCCTGGGACGATATTCCCAGTTCGGCGGCCACGTCGGACAGCCGCGCATCTTCAAGCAAAGTTCTCACTACCGCCACGCGCTGCTTAGCCGGCAAGGTACCGATTGCCTGTTGAACGGCTTTGACCGTAAAACTGTTCTCTACAAGTTCTTCCACATTTTGATCATCGGCCAACGTTTCCAGCCAACTCGTATTCTCCCGTTCCTCGTCCCCGCTACCACCTCCGCTTACTGGCAGTTCCTGCTGCCAACGCCGCCGCTCCCTTTTAAACAAGTTCCATACCGCATATTTCACCCGGCTTTCCACAAACCCTGCAAAGCGGACACCGGTATGCTGATCATAACTTTGTACGGCTTCCGCCACTGCCAGCCAGCCTTCGGCCAGGGCTTCCTCCCTGACAGCAGCCACATGCGGCTGGTTGGCATACTTTTTCACCAGGCCGGTAAACCGCCGGCAAATCTCGGCAAAAGCGTCCTCGCCATCCTGTCTGCCTTGAGCTTTGTTAACCAGTTGTTCCAAATTCACTATCCTCACCTAACGGCGAGGAACCGGTCCCTCTAAATTAGCGCCTGGCAACAGAATAGCATGCTAGGTAAACGAAAAACAAAAGCCGACCTGGCTTAAGTTGACCCCCAAACCAAGGCGGCTAAACAAAACCGGACGCTCACTTAAGCGTCCGGTCATTGATGATTAAAACCAAACTACCCCTTACTTGCAAATACGAAGTTACTGGCTATCCCTCTGTCAACTCCAGCCAGGCACTGTATTTTTCATCAAGCTCGGCTTGCCTGGCCGCATATTCATCAGCCAGTTCCCGGCTGAGTTCAACATCGGCATGGCTGGCCGGATCATTTAACCTGACCTCAAGGGCAGCCAGTTCGTGTTCCAGCATGGCAATTTCCGCTTCCAGCTTTTTGGCCTGTTTTGCCGTATCCGGCTTGCGCCAGCCCCCGTTTTTATTAACCCCAGCCGGCGTTTGTACCGTCTTTTCCTGCTTGCCGTTTTGTTTTTTCCCGGCAGCGGCATGCCGGCTGGCCGCTTGCGTCGCCTCACTGGCTATGGCCGCCTTCTTTTCCCGGTAATAACTATAATTGCCGGCATACTCGCTTAACTGGCCATTCTCTAATTCCAGTATACGATTGGCCACCTTATCCAAAAAATAGCGGTCATGCGATACGGTCAAAAAAGTGCCGGGAAAATTCATGATGGCTTCTTCCACTGCCTCCCGTGCGGCAATATCCAGATGGTTGGTCGGTTCGTCGAGGATAAGAAAATTAGCGCCGGTCAGCATAAGTTTTAATAAAGCCAGCCGCGCTTTTTCCCCGCCGGACAAATCGCCAACCAGCTTATAGACATCCTCGCCCCGGAACAGGAAAGCTCCCAAATAATGCCGCGCCCGTTCCTCGCTAAAGGCAAATTCGCGCATAATCTCGTCCAGTACACTATTGCTGTCAGTGAGTGTTTCATGCTCCTGAGCAAAATATCCCAGTTTTACCCGGCTGCCCAGTTTTACTTTGCCGCTATTTGCCATAAGTTCCCCGGTTAACAGCTTAAGCAGTGTCGTCTTCCCGGCTCCGTTGGGTCCAATCAGGGCCACGCCGTCGCCGCGACGGACTAAAAACGATACGCCGTTCAGCACAATTTTATCCCGATAGCCGGCCTTAACCTCGCCCAGCTCGGCTACCCGTTCGGCACACTCCGCCGGCGGATTAAAGGCAAAGAAGTCGAAGCCTTTACTGTCTTCCGGCCGGGCCAGGCGTTCCAAGCGGCTGAGCTGACTCTGCCGCCCGCGGGCCTGTTTAGATTTTATGCCTGCCCGGTAGCGGTCAATATACTCTTCGGTTTTGGCAATAAAGGCCTGTTGTTTGGCATAAGCCTTTTCCTGGGCGGCCAACTTTTGCGCCTTTTTCTCCAGATATTCGCTGTAGTTGCCGGCGTACTCGGCAAGCGTGCCATTTTCCACGGCTAAAATCCGTTCCGCTACGGTATCCAGGAAATAGCGGTCATGGGAAATAACCAGCACGGCGCCGGCATAGCCTGTCAAAAAGTCCTCCAGCCACTCCACCATTCCCAAATCAAGATGGTTCGTCGGTTCATCCAGGAATAGATAATCGGGCTGGCGAATCAGCGCCCGCGCCAGACAAATCCGTGTCTTTTGCCCGCCGGAAAACTCACCTGTGCGGCGCGCCAGATCTTCTTCCGAGAAACCTAACCCAAACGCCACCCGGCGTACGGTATTCTCATATTCATAGCCGCCGCCCCGTTCAAAACGCTCGACAGCCTGAGCATATTCCTTCATGCATTTTTCCAGCCTGCCGGTATCCTGTTCGCCGGCAATCTCATCTTCCAGGCGGCGCATGTCCTGCTGCCAGCCCAACACATCGCCATAAGCGCCTACTAATTCGTCGTAGAGCGTACTGCCGCCCAGGCCGGTATCCTGTTCCACATAGCCGATCCGCTCACCCGGCGTAAGCACAACATGGCCGCTGTCCGGTTTTTCAAACCCCAGTATGCAGCGCACCAAGGTGGTCTTACCTGCACCGTTGGGCCCGATCAAGCCTACCTTTTCACCACGCCGAATTTGAAAATTGATTTCTGTAAAAATATTTTGTATGCCATAGGCCTTGCTCAGGCCTCGAACTTCCAGTAAACTCATGTGTTCCCTCCCTGTCTGCCACCTACTATTGTAACGATTAATGACGGCAGATACAAGTAGGCGATTGCCGCCGGCATCGCCACTTGCCAATATATTCCTTTTCTGTTACTATAGGAAGTAAGAACGGAACATATGTTCCTGATAAGCAGGGGGTAGTATGCATGTCTCAATTTTTTCCCGCTTACGCACAGATCGCGGCCATCGTGCCATACTATGACGACGCAGGCGACACAACCGCCCTCGTCTCTGCCGACGGCAGCACAACCACCGTGCAGTCCCGTATCCGTACCGTCATTCAACGGCTGGCCAAGAGCCGGGCCATTGACCTGGCCGTACTCAGGACCCAAACCCGCGAAATTACGAAACGGACAAACCTGGAACCGCTGCCGCTCGCGCCCGGACTTGTCCTCGTGCCGGTAAAAGTCCGTCAGCCCCGGGTAGCTGGCGATGCAACCACCGGCTACATCAACTATCATGCCGTTACCGCCGTCGCTGCCAGCACAAACAAGCCTTACCAGACGACAGTTACACTGTCTGGCAAGGCCACACTCCCGGTGCTATGGACAGTCGCTACGGTTAATCACCAGTTAGCCCTGGCGCATCTGGTCGCCAATACGCCTCCCGCCAACCAGACAGCTTCTGCAGCCGGCGTCCTGCGGGAAGCCTTTCCCGGCTATGCGCCCGAGCTTTTGACTCTGGCCGTAAAATTAATCGACGTTTTTAATGACATTCTGAGCATCAAACAATATCAGGCAGCAAACACTACCGTGCAAACGACTGCTAACCGTCTGCCCCCCCTTTGACCGCAACCTCCCGTTGATTCTTCCGTAACAACGACGACACCACAGCCATAAACTGCTTGCTTTTCAGCCGGCTGGTCAAATCCAGCACATGAACCACAGCACCGCGGCACAGGGGCAAAGCTTCCGCAACCGGGCGCGCCATAGATACAGAATTAACCACGGTTAAGGCCGGCATTTCTCCGGCCAGTCGCCGTAAAATCGTAGGCGTCAAGTCGTCAGAGCCACAGTCCACCACCACAACATCTATCTCGTGACCGCCTTCCGCCATTTCTTTGATCAAAAACCGCATCAAGTCTTCCACTTCGTATTCCATATTATGAACCAAAATCACGAAGCTGGCAGTCGGCAGCCGTACAAACTCCAAGGTAGTGAACCAGCCCCAAGCATCTTTAAGGATATACCATAAACCATACAGCGCCAGCGAAAGCAGGATTACCGTTGCAGAATATGATAAAAACAAACGATCCTACCCCCTTTGTTCCGGGATAGGATAGTATATGCACAACCTGCGAAAATGCTATTATTCCAACACGACAATCTTATGTTTAATCGCGTACAAAACGGCCTGCGTACGATCGACAACATTGATCTTGCGAAAAATATTGGTCAAATGATTTTTGACTGTTTTCTCACTCAAGAAAAGCTTATGGGCTATTTCCTGATTGCTCATTCCCTGGCCAATCAGTTGCAACACTTCCACTTCACGGTAAGTCAGCCGCTCTTCCCGGCGTCGCGCCATACCTGCCGGTGTTTCATGGCGGCGCTCTTCCTGGCGGGAAAACTCGCCAAACAGCCGCTGGGCCAGCGTCGGATAAATAAAAGACTGCCCTTCATAAACAATGCGGATGGCCTTGACCAGCATGCCCGGCTCAATATCCTTGAGAAGGTAGCCCACCGCCCCGGACTTAATGACTTCCAGCACATAATTTTCATCATCATGCATGGTTAAGATAATAACCTTCACAGCCGCGTGAGCGTCCTTAAGCCGCCGCGTCACTTCCAATCCGTTCATACGCGGCATATTCACATCAAGCAACAATATGTCAGGTTTGAGGTTCTCAACCGCGTGGATGGCTTCGTCGCCATCTGCAGCCTCGCCAACCACATCCAAATCCGACTCTAGCGACAACACATTTTTAATTCCCTGCCTAAGAAGCGCATGGTCATCGGCAATAACCAGTCTAATGGGCAAAAGGCTCGCCTCCTACTAGGTATAGTGCAAAAAAATCGTCAATTACAACTATATAAAATTACGTATTATGTTTACTATTCGACTTTATTAACGATTCTCCTGCAAGCCTTAGCCCCAAGTATTCACTTGCCGTGCAACTGCTTTAGCATTGGTCCCAGCAGCCTTTTATAGGCTTCCACCCCCGGCTGGTCAAAAGCATCCACATCGGCCAGCTCGCCTTCATAGGCCACCGATAAGGCTAAAAGATATAAGAGTTCACCCAGATGATAGGCATTCATCGCCGGCAGGATAAAGGTGGCATTAAAGCGGCCATCCTGGCTGAGGGCCTCCGCATTGGCCTCGCGGGCGGCATCCAGCGCCTGACTAAGGCGCAGGCCGGCCATCTGGGAAAGCTTGGCGGCGGCGGGAAATGCATCCGGGATAACCGGGTCTGTTTGCCAGTTGGCGATCTTGATAAACTGTACCACTTTATCCCGTTGGCCGTCCTGATGCTGCTGCGTCTGGGCATGCATGTCGGTTGTGCCTACGGCAACAAGCGGCGTCCGGCCATACAGCACCTCACGGCCTGACCGGTCAGTCCGTTTGCCCAGTGATTCGGCCAGCAACTGCACATACCACTCCGCGACCGACTTAAGATAATCGCCATAAGGCATGAATACTTCAATATTGCGTCCGTAACGGGCAGCCGCCAGGTACTTGAGCGCCGCATTGAGCATCGCCGGGTTGGACCAGATGTCATCTGTCCGGCAGGCCTCATCCATCGCCCGCGCGCCCGCCAAAAAAGCGTCAATATCAAAACCGGTGCCTACGGCCGTCACCAGCCCCACTTCGGAAAATACGCTAAAACGGCCGCCTACGCCGTCAGGCACGCTGAATAGCGGCCAGCCCTGTTCAACCGCCAGTTTGTGCAGCAACGTTTCTGCCGCACCGGCAGCCGGATCGGTAACAGCGGCTACCTGGACCTCAATCGCCGGGTTCGCTTTTTTCAAGGCATCGTAAACCACCATAAAGGTGGACATGGTGTCCAGCGTAGAACCCGACTTGGAGATAACCAGCAGCAGAACGCGATAGGTCCCGTGGCATGCCGTAGTCCTTGCCTCATAGGTAATATGCTCGATCAGTTCCGCCGTCCGGCGAGGATCCATATTGTTGCCGCTAAAATACAGCTTGGGATATCCCCGCCGCTCCTCCGTGCCTTTGCTGTTCCAAAATTCGCCGCAGCCAATATCAAACAATACCTTGTTGCCAAGGTAAGACCCGCCGATGCCAAAGGATATTATAGCATGGACGTTGTTTTGCAGCGATTGGCCGAACTCTTTCAGCCGGGCGATGGAAGCCGGACTATTCAGATTGCCTGGCCGCACATACGGCAACTGAGTAAATAACACCCTTTCCGGCTGACCGTCCTTAGACAAATGCCCGCGTACCTCGCCGGTCGCCCGCATGTGCTTAACAGCTGCATGAGCAGCCGCTAACCGCTCACTGATCGCGGCGATATCCCGGGAGTTAACCATCTGTTCACCATACAAATGACGATAGTCAAACGAAAAACCTGATGGCAAAGTAATTTCCCCGGCTTGTTTACTCAATGTATTACCTCCCACAACAGATTTGTCTATGAAGTATGGGTCGTTTTTCGCTTATTCCGGGTTGGCGGCAGCGACGGCTTCTTTCCCTAACTGCCCTACGGTCTTAAGCAAATAGCGTAAAAACTTGTCTCTAAGGTCAGGACGTTTCAAAGCATACTCGACCGTTGCCTCCAAATAGCCCTGCTTATCACCAATATCGTAGCGTCTGCCGTCGAAGTTGTAGGCGTAGACCGGTTTAAAGGCCGCCAGACGGCGCAACGCGTCCGTCAGTTGAATCTCCCCGCCGCGGCCTGGCGGCGTATCTTCCAACAGATAAAAGATTTCCGGTTCGATGACGTACCGGCCCAGGACAGCAAGCTGCGACGGCGCTTCCGCAAGCGACGGCTTTTCCACCAGATCAACAGCCCGCCACAGATTCTCCTTCACCGGCTCAGGCTTGACAATGCCGTAGCTTGACACCCTGTCCCGGGGCACCTCCTGCACGCCCAGAATGCTTCCCTGGCAATCGTCGTAGGCATCCATCAGTTGCCGCAGACAAGGCACATTTGCATCGATAATATCATCACCCAGCAATACGGCAAACGGTTCATTGCCGACAAACTGCTTGGCGCACAACACCGCATGTCCCAGCCCTTTAGCCTCTTTCTGGCGTATATAGTGAATGGTAACCTCCGATAACTCCTCCACCAGCCCGAGGAGCTCGTATTTT
Organism: Sporomusa acidovorans; assembly: GCF_900101845.1. Taxonomy (GTDB): domain Bacteria; phylum Bacillota; class Negativicutes; order Sporomusales; family Sporomusaceae; genus Sporomusa; species Sporomusa acidovorans. Next base: position 32,435 of record NZ_FNAM01000004.1, read on the forward strand.
CCCTGCGCCTTCAAGGTCATTTCCAGTTCAATCGCCCGGTCGAAATGATCCTCGATGGCCCGCTTGTTCCGCCCGGTTATAATCAGGATTTCCTCAATTCCCGATTGAATAGCTTCTTCAATAATAAACTGAATGGCCGGCTTATCGACAATCGGCAGCATTTCCTTGGGCTGCGCCTTAGTAGCCGGCAAAAAGCGGGTGCCAAGGCCGGCGGCCGGAATAACAGCCTTTTTGATTTTTTGTTGCGACTTAGACAATAAACTCAGTCCTTTCTATAAGTTTGCCCTGCATTACGCATGTATCAGAGCCAACAATTCTTCCGTTTTCTCCTTCATCAGCTTGACATCACACTTTGACTCCACATTCAGCCGCAGTACCGGCTCGGTATTTGACATGCGGACATTAAACCGCCAGGTATCAAATTCAACACTCAGGCCATCCACTTTTTCAACCTTGCGGGCCCCCGATGCATACTTTTCCTCCAGCTGCCGGATGACTGCCCTGGCATCTGCCACTGTACTGTTGATTTCCCCGCTTACCGGATAACAGGCCACCCGTTCCCGCATGAGTCTAGACAAGGGTTTGCCCTCGCGGCAAAGAATCTCGAGCACCAGCAGCCAGGGAATCATGCCGCTGTCACAGTATGAAAACTCCTTAAAATAATGGTGGGCCGACATTTCACCGCCATAGACGGCATCCTCCCTGCGCATCCGTTCCTTGATAAAGGCGTGGCCACTCTTGGACAACACCGGAATGCCGCCCGCCTTGGTCACCAGCTCCACGGTATTCCAGGTTAGGCGCGGGTCATAAATAATTTTAGCTCCCGGATAACGCCGCAAAAAGGCCTGTGCCAAAAAGCCGACAAGATAATAGCCTTCAATAAAGGCGCCATTTTCATCAAACAGGAAGCACCGGTCAAAATCGCCGTCCCAGGCAATACCGACATCAGCCTTGTTTTCCCGTACTGCCTTGGCAGTAACTTCCCGGTTCTCAATCAACAAAGGATTGGGCACTCCGTTAGGAAAATTGCCGTCCGGCTGATGGTTGATTTTGACCAACTCAAACGGCAAATGCGGCGCCAGCGCGTCAAGTACGGCCCCGGCAGCACCATTGCCGGCATTCACCACGACCTTGAACGGTGTAAGCGCTTCCCTGTCCACATAGGTCAGTAAATGCGCCACATAAGCCTGCATGATATCTGCATAGGTAACGGTACCGGCCGGCTTATTCCCGACAACAGGCGAAAAATCACCGGTAACAACCTTTTCTTCAATATCCTTAAGGCCGGTATCGCTGCTGATCGGTTTGGACTCTTCCCGCACCAGCTTCATCCCGTTATAGTCTTTCGGATTATGACTGGCCGTAATCATAATCCCGCCATCCAGTTTAAGATGCGCGGTCGCAAAATAAATTTGCTCTGTCCCGCACAGCCCGATATCCACAACATCACAGCCAGCTTCGTTCAGTCCCTTAACCAGCGCATTCCTCAGCGCCGGACCTGACAGCCGGATATCATGACCAACAGCCACCTTTTTCGCGCCAATAACATCCACATAGGCCCGTCCAATCCGGTAGGCCATTTCTTCATTTAGTTCTTCGGGAATCTTCCCGCGAATATCGTACGCTTTAAATGCATCACGTTTAATCTGCACACTGTCACGCTCCTCCTGTTATCAACCCTATACTATATACTACATCGTTGAAAAGTATTCCTGTAAAACAGGGAATCTTCTCCCAGTATTTTATCGAGCTTAATCCTGCTCATTCGCCAATTTTTTATTTCTTTTTTACCGCTTTTATTCTACAATAGAGATAAAGGAATTAGACCGGCAGATTTGAAGTTTAGAATGGGGTGAGAGGATGAAACTAAGAGAGCAGCTTGACCAAATGCAAACCCTCATGGAACAGCTTGTCAAAATGGTAGGACACAACAATGCCGTAACCGAAGAACTAAGTCAACGAATGGATTCTTTGGAAACCAAAGTGGATAAGCTGGAAGTGAGATTTCTCAATCAGGAAAACAAATTGCTTAACCTGGAGAACAAGATAATCGCCCTGGAAAACAGGGTAACCGATCTGGGTAACAGAATGGAAAAAGGATTTAACGATGTCATCCAGATGATTACCGTCCTGGGTAAAAGATGCGACCGCATGGAAAACACCCAGGCTCTCCATTCTGAGATGTTGAGAAAACTAGCCGCCGATACCGCCCAGCATGAGGCTGAAATCCTGCGCTGAAGCGGGCCCAGTAAGAATGTACACGGTAAAAGCCGCAGCATATGCTGCGGCTTTACCATTAGGCCCGTCCGTATACATCGTCAAACCTGACTATGTCATCTTCCTCCAGATAACTGCCGTTTTGCACTTCAATGATCTCCAGCGGTATCTTGCCGGGATTCTCCAGACGATGTTTGGTGGAAGGCGGAATATAGACACTTTCATTCCCATGCACCATTTGCTGCTGTTCACCGATGGTAACCCGGGCTGTCCCGCAAATGACAATCCAATGCTCACTGCGGTGGTAGTGCAATTGAAGACTAAGCTGCTGACCGGGCGTTACTATAATTTTTTTCAGCTTATAGCCGGTGCCCTCGCCTAATACCGTATAGCTTCCCCAAGGCCGGTACATGGTCGTGTGCTCGTCAACTTCACGCCTGCCGCGCGCCTTAAGCTCCGCAACAACATCTTTGACCTTCTGCGACTCGCCGCGCTTGGCGACCACAATCACATCATTGGTTTCAACCACCAGTACATCCTCAAGTCCGATGCCGGCAATCAGGCGGTCTCCTCCCAGCATCAGCGTGTTGGCACAATCAAGGGGCAGGCAATCGCCCTTAATGGCATTGCCGGCATAGTCTTTATCGAGGACATCATAGATCGCGTCCCAGGAACCGATATCGTTCCAATAAGCAGTCAACGGCGCCATGACAACCCGCGCCGATTTTTCCGCAACCGCATAATCGATGGAAATATTCGGCATGTTGTCAAATTGGTTGACTACTTCTTTAAAGGAAGCGGACATAAGCTGATAAATCTCCGGCGCATGCTCACGGAATTCTTCCGTAATGCAGCCGCAAGTAAAGGCAAACATACCGGAGTTCCAGTAATAATTTTCTGCCGCCAAATATTGTTCCGCCGTTTCCCTATCCGGTTTTTCCCGGAAAGAAGCTACCTGGTAACCTGTACCCACTACCTGGCCTGCCTGAATGTACCCGTAACCAGTCTCGGGTTTGTCCGGCTTAACCCCCAAGGTAACAACTCTGTCCTGTGCCGCCAGGTCTGCTGCTTGCCGCACATTCTTGATAAAAATATCAATGGGATGGATAATATGGTCGGCAGGAGTCACAAACATAACTTCATCGTCCCCTGCCCCTAATTCATCCTGGCAAAATTTTGTCGCCAGCGCAATCGCCGGCGCCGTATTGCGAGCGACAGGCTCTAAGAGTATGTGGGCGCTGCCGGCGCCACAGGCCGTCAATTCGGTCTTTACATGGTGAATATATTCCTTGTTGGTTACAATAAGCATCTCGTCAGGTTTAATAAGTGGCAAAAATCGCTTGACGGTCTGCGTCAGCAGTGAGTCCGAATTGCCAAGTTTCAAAAATTGTTTTGGCATGCAGGTTCTGGACAGCGGGAACAGACGTGAGCCGCCGCCACCTGCCAAAATAATGAGTTTCATTAGGTTCCCCCTTTTACTACTAGAAGCTATATTTAATTGTACTCTGCCCGAATAGCCAATTCAAGTCAATCTTTAGCTCAATTATCGCTTCTGTTTAATATACTACACTACCAGTATACTTTCCGCTTGTGACATTTTTCATGATACGCTATTATATATAGAGAAATATAGATAATATTTGGTTACGCATTGCTCGAAACGGAGGAATTCTAATGGAAAAATGGAGGCATCGCTGCTGTGGATTTACACCGGCAACCGTTCTTAGCCTGGCCGCGCTGCTGTTTGCCGTCAGCTTTGGCTGGCAACTGCCGCCGGAGTATGGAACTGAAAATGGGCCGCTGGAATTTTTTCAGGTCGGGATATTTGTTGTTACGGCAGTTGTAGCAGTCAGCGCATTATGGCAGACCAAACTCTCTCCAGACCGCCGCCGGCTATTCGCCCTGACAAGTGTCGTCTGGCTGATGTGTGCTGCCAGAGAACTTAGCTGGGGGCGCGTTTTTTACGCTGTGGGTCCGGACAAAATACCGCCCCTGAAAACGCTGTGGTTCGGCCCTTATGTCTATCCGGTTATAGCCGTCATTCTTCTCAGCGCCGGTACCTATTTCCTGGCAACAGGTTTGCATAAGGAATTATGGCGCTGGTTGAAGCAGGAAAACCTTCCCGCCCTTGATTTTTGCCTGTTCGTTGTTTTCCTGGTTCTGGCCGACCTGTTTGAGCACCACAGTCACGGCCTCTTGGGCGCCAAAAACGAATTATTTGAAGAACTGGCGGAATTAATCTCCTATGTAAGTTGTCTCAGTTTTATGATTAACGTCATCTATAATAAACGGTTTCGCGCTAACCAGGAACCGCCTACCTGACCTGCCCCTTTTCACCTGTCACTTTTTCCGCAATGAAAAAAAGAGCCTTCCCGGCTCAATTTTATATTAGCCAAAACAAGATCTATTTTGCCTCGCTAAGAGAAATATAGATATTCATATCCCCGATACTGGTATGTAAGGGAATTCCCAATGCCTCCCGGGAAAACTGCGGGGATACCGCCCTAGCGGCCACCTCAATTTGCGGCGGCATAATATCACAGTGATAATTAAGCTTGGACAAATAGCTGGCTGCATTGCCACTAATAATATTAGATATTTCCCCCATGGCGGAAGTAACGAAGCCGTCTAATTCTTTTATTTCCATGCCTGACATGATTTGCACAATATTTAATGTTGTTTCCTGGGGAAATTGAAACAAAATGGAACCTGCAACATCTCCCGTCACCTTAATCTGGATTTCCACCTCCGGCTTCCCGCCGGCTAACGTCTTGGCTGCGCCCCGACTGACTTCAAGATCTAACATCGCTTTAAAAACTTCGGTAACAGCCTTAAAGACCGGATTGACATATTCTGCCTTCATATCTTTTCCAACCCCTGTTCTGTCACATATTGCGCCATTTTCTGATCGGCCGCAACTACATGATTAATCAACCAGGCCAGTAATTTGCCCGCTAATTTTTGCACGGCATCCTCATGATAGCCGGCGGCCGCGAATTCTTGCGCCATATTTTGGACATCGGCCTTAAAAGCTTCATGAATCTTACGATGTTCTTCCCAGTCCGGATACCCCAACTTTTGTTGATACTTTTCTTCATAATTGAAATGAGTTACCACATACTCCTGGAGAAACGCCATGGTATCCTTCACCTTGTCTATTTTTTCTTCCCAGCGGCCTTCCTGACGAATCGCCTGCACAAAATCAGCGACACGTCTAAACAGTTCTTCATGCTGCCGGTCAATGGCCGGAATGCCGATTTTGTATTTCTCTTTCCATATCATAGGACATCTCCCTTTATACGTTAATAGTCATTATTTATTAATTATTATAATCTATCATATGGAAATAGTCTAGGTAAAATTACCCAAAACGATAACTTGCGATGAAACAGTAAGAGCATTGCCTGTTGGACAATGCTCTTACTGCTTAACCGTTGTATGCGCCTTTGCTATTCAAATAGTTGTAAATTCCCTCGCCATGCTGCTGCTCTTCCTTTTGAATATGATTCAGAGCCTGGCGTACGTTGGCGTCGGCAAACTCAAAAATCGCGGTATCATAAGCGCCGGATACATATTTTTCGGTCATCAGCATATCGTTGCATAGCGTTGTGTCTTTTTGGTTAGCCGTTGAGGAAGTACCCGCGGTTGCCTGAATGCTGCCGGTTTGCTGCGACTGTTGCATTTGCTGCCTTTGCTGCTGGCCTTGGTTCATGCTGGGTACTTGACCGCTCAGGATAGAGTTAATCGTACTCAAATGCTGCTGTTCCTGCTGGGCATAGGATTGGAATAATTGTTTCAGCTGCGAGTCGGTAGCCTGCTGGGCATAACTTTGGTATTTTTCAATACAAACCCTCTCATGAGACTGTTGATCCTGCAATAACTGCTTTTCCTTTTGGCTAAGTTGTAACGCCATATATCCATCTCCTCCAATTTTTTCATAGCTTTCCCAGCAATGCTTAAAAACATTCAGCAATATGCCGGCAACTTGAAAAAACTGAAGCTCCTTCAGTAGCGCTCTTTGTACATCAACATACTCATGCCGGTCAAAATCTTAGATCCGCCTCATCGGTCACGTCGATCTTATAAAACGTCACTTTTCAGCTTGTTATATTCACAATCAAGCAACCGTCTTTCCGGCAATGATATCAACTTTTTTCGTGCTTGCCTAACGTCTGTCCCTTCGTGCATTTATGGCGGTCAAAAATAGTCTTTCCATTCCGATCAATATGCTCTTTCAGTTCTTTGTGAGTAGAATGCGTATAATCTACAATATCAAAGAAGTATGGTAATGGTCCTTCCTCTTCCAACATTGAATGAAGGCGTGCTATTGTAGAAAAAGAAATATCAGTACCAAATATAGCGATATCTACATCGGAGGCAATCTTGTAGTTTCCTTTGGCTCTCGATCCAAAAATAACGGCTTTCTCTATTTCATTAAAATCTTCTATCACCGAAATGATGTAGGCTAAATCTGTATTATTAAGGCCATAACCCATAATCTGCCTCCATTTTCCAAAAGCTAGTGCATATTTTCCAATTTTTTCTGCAGCGCTTTCAATATGGGATAATACCTTCTTCGGATAAGCCTTTCGGCTTCTTGCGCCACACTCTCATCATAGGTATGAGCCATTAAATTTCTCTTTTCCAGAGCATCGATCCATGTGTGACCATCGTGCACTAATTCTGCTTGAAACGCCGTTTGTAACGTCTGACGGGGACTTTTTACACTAAACCCTTCCGCCTCCAAATAATCTTTGGCAGTTTTCCAAGCAAGTTCAAATGTGTATTCAAAACATTGTATCAGCCCTTGCACTTCAAACTTATTTAAATCAGGCTTTTCAACAAACTCTGTCAGCTGTCCCATTGCCTTCTTATAGTTACTATACCGTTGTTTCCAGCGAACATCCTTTGAGTCCATCTGACACATTCCCCATCCCCCTTCTGCTCTTCTCGCATATTTTTTCAGCCACAGTCCCGCTCTCCTCTTGACCTTATTATATCAACAATCCCTTATAAATCAAATAGCTGGCTCTCAAACCGCCAAGCGTCCCGGCACATTGCCACTATGTCCCGTTTCGCCTTCCATTGTAACTTCTTCTCAGCTTTTGTCGCATCCGCATAACATTCGGCAATGTCTCCCGGCCTGCGGTTAACAATCTCATACGGCACTGCAATATCATTGGCCTCTTCAAAAGCTCTCACCAGTTGCAGCACGGAAGTACCCCGGCTTGTCCCCAAATTATAAATATGCACACCTGCCGTGAGGTGGTCAAGTGCGGCCACATGCCCTTCGGCCAAATCCATGACATGAATATAATCCCGGACCCCTGTACCATCGATTGTCGGATAGTCATTGCCAAAAATCCGCAGCTTAGTTAGTTTGCCTTTAGCCACCTGAGTAATATACGGCATCAGGTTGTTCGGGATGCCGTTGGGCGACTCACCGATCAGGCCGCTCTCATGGGCGCCCACAGGATTGAAATACCGTAGAAGGGACACAGAAAAGTCCGGATTGGCTTTGGCTATGTCGGTCAGAATTCTTTCACTCATAACTTTTGTTTCGCCATACGGGTTGGTAGTCGGCAAAAGTTTCATGGTTTCCACAAAAGGAACCTTATTTTCACCGTATACGGTAGCCGATGAACTGAAAATAAATTTCTGCACTCCATACTTCTGGCAGGCTTTTGCCAAAACCATAATGCCTGCCAAATTGTTATAGTAGTAGGCAAGCGGTTTTTCAACAGACTCCCCCACTGCTTTCAGCCCGGCAAAATGAATCACACCGTCTAGGCTGTGACTGGAAAAGACATGATCCACCGCCGCCTCATCGGTCACGTCGATCTGATAAAACGTTACTTTCCGGCCTGCTATCTTTCTGACCTTGTCCAGGGTCTCCGCTTTGCTGTTGCACAGATTATCAGCCACAATTACCTCATGGCCTGCCGCCAGCAAAGCAACACAGGTATGGGAACCTATATAGCCGGCACCGCCTGTTACCAGTATGTTCATAATCAATCTACTTCCCTTTTTAGTAAAATATCGGAAATTTCTCCGCCCTCTGCTATTACCTTTATGAATGATTTCAAACAACTATACGCTTCCTTTCCGGCTATGCCGGCCTTTTCGGGATTCTGGTGAACATAGCGGATAACCGTCAAAAAATAGGTGTTATTCTCTATATTCTCACTTTTATAACGGTCTTGAAACAGATGCCCAACCCGCTGGTATTTTTGATTAAAGTACTTTACATAGCTTGTGCCAATACGTTTCATCAGTTTAGCAATGCCACTGCCCCCTTCTTTTATTACCAAGTGAACATGATTATCCATGAGACAATAGGCATATAACAAGCAGCCCTCATCAGATTTCTTCGAGTACAAGAAATCTATGAAGGTCAATTTATCTTCATCATCAAGAAATATATCTCTTCGTTCATTACCACGTATCATTACGTGGTAAATGCCTGTTTTACTAAGTTGCCTTGCATTTCGCGGCATAGAAATCACCCAAAAACATAATATACCGGCAAAAATCAACTGCCAATCATAACTGTCCCCAATGCTTCTTCTGTCCCTTTGTCTTTCACTCCAAACCGTCTCCGTTGGTATTTAGTATTTCTTGAAATATATCTTTAAGATCTATTTGGAGGTCTGGAAAAATTATGGGATGTATTGTGTCGTCCTTGCTAAAATACTCTGCTTCTCTATATTTGGATAACTCTGCATTTATATAAAATCTGGTTATTATCTGGTGTACCGGATCTACTATCCAATACTCTAAAACGCCGTTCTGTTCATAAAGTCCGCGTTTTTTAATCACATCGAAACTGGCGGTAGATGGCGATAATATTTCAATAATAAGGTCCGGACTACCCTTACACCCTCTCTTATCAAGCTTATTGGAATCACAAACTATTGTTATATCCGGCTGTACCACAGTGGATGCAGCATCATCTGTTTCCCCTTTTCGCGGTAATCTAACGTCGAATGGAGCTGGATACACTTTACAGGTTTTATTTTTAAGATATCCTGTAAAATGAAACATAAGTTCGCGCAATATTTCCTGATGCAGCCGATTTGGTGCGGGACTCATAGCGTAAGCAGTACCGTCAATAAGTTCCCAACGCTCACCCTCAGGCCATGTTAAATAGTCCTTATAAGTATAAATTTTGACATTTTTTATAGCGTTACTACTCACAATACTCAACTCCTAATACGGCTTTTCCTTCAGTATATCATATTGGTATAAAAAGTAAAAATAGCAGTAGCTTTCAAAACTGTCCCAGCGGCCTGTCATTACCTTATGAATCATGCTCCTATTCGATTCGCTTGTTTTTACATTATATTCCATTTCAAGTCTGTTGTCAATCGGAACCGTCCCCAGTGGCTTTGGAACCGTCCCCAGTGGCTTTCAATCTTATTCTTTTGTAAAAAGTTAGCCGTTTGCGTACTGCAAACGGCATTTAGTTCTTCCTGGAAATGATGTGACCAGCCACATTCCGCGCTAAGAATAGCATCATTATCGCCAGGATGAACCATAACCTCGCTGACACCTTGCGGCAGATTCCGGATAATATCCAGCAAGCATTCTTCCCGCAGGCAACCGCCTGCGACTATTCCCAAAAAATGATTGGGAAAATTAAAACTCTTTCTTTTCGCCTTAGCAGCAGCCAGCTTTGCCAAAAATACCGCTGCTTCCAGCGAATGTCCAGAGAATTCACCTGCTGCCCCCCGTCCCCAGTGGTTTATAAAACATCATCGGCAGCATCAGCTAAAAAATCGGTCTCTTCTTCCAGTCTTTGTTCTGTTAATTCTGCTGCCGTCATTTTTACTGTTTCATTGTAAATATACATTATATCCAACGATTCCAAGGCTGCCCGGACATAGGTACGGATGGGCTGCGATCCGAGTTCATCCACCAGCACCCGCACATCAAGCACCGGAATCCAGTCGTAGGCAATACCATGAATATCAGCCAGCGTTTCCAGCATTTCTATTAAAACATCACTGCCAACAGGCGCCACCACCGGACTATCACTGCCAATCGCCCGCTCAAAGAAAACCTCCATTTCCCGCCTGGCCACCTCGCCAAAACGTTCCTCTGCCATCGCAGGCATAATCGTTCGGTCATCTTTGCCACCGCCGTACCAAATATCATCTTGCAGGCGGGTAGCAGCAGCTGCCAAAGTATAAATGGGATACTGCATCGACTCCGCCCAGTTAAGCAGCCAAGCCAAATTGCGATATGCCTTAAGCCTGCCAAGTGCACCTAAGCGACCGACTAGTTCCAGTTCATCAATCAGAATCACCCAGCCATTGTAGCCGCACAGCCGGATAGCATCTGCCATTACCCCGAAATACGCACCCGCATGCTCACCAACCCGGAACGGAGGCAGCTTAGGAAAATTCGCCTGGCGGGCCGCCCGATGGATTCGTTTTAACTCAGGCATCGGCAACCTAATCCCTGTCAGATCGCCATACAATAGGTTTTGCTCTTCGCCGCTGGTATGGAAAAAATTCTCCAACACCAAGGCAGGCAAGGGATGTGTATAGCGTTCCGGTTCAACTACCAGACTATTCTCTAAGTCCTCGATACTGCCTGCACTCAGCGCCCGTTCAATCCCCATAATCGTCGAATCCGGTGTCCTGACTCTTGGAGCTACCCTGCTGAAAAACTGCAGCAAATTATGGCAGGATACCTCGCGGCTTAAAGAAACCATGCTGACTGCAAACCCCATATCAAGCGCAATATGCTCGATTGTTGTCAATGCATGCGTCTTCCCTTGACCATACTGTCCCCAGACAATTCGCCCCCGTGGAATACGGCCTTCGGAAAAAGTAAGCAAATCCGAACGGATAGAGTCTGTAAGATTTGGTCGCAAATCCGGCAAACGTCGTGTCGAAATCCGGGTGGGTACACCGGCTCTCAGTGATTCTACCACCCGCACAGCATTCAGTCTGCTTACATCATATTGTTCCATGGCTTTCCTCACTCCTTGCCGCCAGCAGCGCGTTCTCCATCACCGCTCTCCTGAGTACACTTTCCTGTGAAGTATCCGGCATACCCTCCCGGTAACGCCGCTCAAATCCTTTTTGCTTAAAGAACTGCGACAAGCGAGCTGATAACCGTTCGGGAAAATCGTCGCCAACTGCGTCATAATGAGCATCCACATCCACAATATCAGCAAATGGATTAAACCGCGTTGACGGCACCAGTCCGGTCTGCAGGCGCATCCAGAGCGCTTCATAGCTTTTGAATCCGCGCCGTTCATTGTCAATTATCGCTCGCTGCCCTGACAAAACCACCAATAGGCCATTTAAGAGCTCCACATCGTCAATCATCTGGCGAAACAACTCACAGGTATCTTTAATGGCATTCGGTGTATAGCGAAACCTACCCGTTTCCGGCACTCGCTCGGTAATCGCCTCAAGATCGTCAATCAACACGACTAGTCCCGGCATACCCGCCTGTTCCAATAGCCGAATCAATGAATTCAGCCAATACCGGGCATTTACCCGTTTTAGCTGCTCCAGCAATCCTGTCTCCTGCTGTTCCTGCTTATCCAGTTTTTCACCAGACAGCCATTTTAGACGCAATTGAAACAAATCACTGTCCATCCCGGCCGTCAGTCCATCATACGCCGTAGTATATGCAAAGGTAACAAATGACGGACCAAAGTCAATTTCCCGGAAAGTCCTGACTGCCGCATTCCGGATTTCCCGCTCGGCATCATAGCGGGCGAACCCATCTTCAATCAAAAGCGGCAGCAGCCTGCCTTCTCCCTGATAACGCTCCTTGCCGTAACCCAGCCTTTCCGCTACTTTAAGACACAAGCCTTTTACCAGCGCTGTAAGATTCAAACCTTGAAAGATACTCCGATACAAATTAGGCAAATCATTAATCCTGCATTCCATTTCCCTCACCGATAAGTATACCGCGGCATATCCCAGACTGCGGGCATCAGCTTCCACACAGCGCAGCAGATGGGTCTTGCCAATCCCCTCGCTGCCCACCAGCACCTTAACTTTACTGCCGCCGCTGGCAATATAATTCTGCAGATAGTGCCGTTTAAAGGTGTCCAGCCACACTTCACGCCCCAGGGTTAATCCCTGCAGCCACTCCGGACTGTAGGGAGGTTCCCCTGCCTGCAGTGCCGCCAAGTCCCGGTCATAAAAAAGCATAGCTATTCAACCACCTTATGGACAGTGAGACTGCTGACCCGGCTCTCCCGTCCCCGGCTGTCAACAATCGTCACCGCCTTTTCCTGCTTGCGGGGAAAACCAAATTCAAACTGGTACTCATCCAGCTTCATTTCAAACTGCTCCTTTAGCCGCCCCAATTCAAACAAAAACAACGGCTTCGGGTACTCCTGCCGCGAACCGCGTTTCAAGGTCAACAACTCATACAGTTCTTCCAGCGCCACTGCCCGTCCCCAGAGTACATTACCTTCCCGGTAGGCAAGCCTGTTAGCTACCTTGTAGGCGCCTAATAGTTCGCGCATAAAGCCTGTCCCGTCAAAGCGTTTGCCGATCAGTTTCTGATACCTGACCCCAACCCATTTCGTCACCTGTTTAGGCTGCATTGCCACCGTTTTTTCCTGCTTACGTCCAATGGCCAGACGAATTTCCTTTTCTTCAACAGCCACCGTCAATTTAAAGGGGACAAACTCATACTGCGGAAACGATCCCTGCAGCGGTATCCCCGCGGCAAGCAGTGCTTGTTCCAACTCCTGGCGGTACTCTTCACTCTCAACATACCGGCCGTTTTGCTCCATTTCCTGCACTAAGTCCTGTCTATAAATCGACCAAGATTGCGTCAATTCCTCCACTCTGCCGGAATAAACGGCCAGCGCCTTGTCAAAACTACGAAAATCCCAGGCACTTCCCGCATTTTTTACCGCTGCCCAATTTTTCGACAATTGCTTTGCCAAACCATCCACTTTTTCCACAGTCGACTTTTCCCGAATTTCCTTACTGATTTCCTCCATCAATATCCACTCCTCAAACAATTAAGGACTTATATCCCATTTTTTCTCTATAATATATTGTACCCGGCTGTTATAGCAAGGTCAATAACCGTTCTGACCAAAACAACCCGCTTTATCCTTTCCGGCACAGGGGGCTGAATTAGAAAAGATGCCACACGGCAGGATATTTTCCTGTACTAAGCGAAACCACCTTTAGATAACTTTTTCTGTATCTATAATCAACCGTTCATAAAAAGGAGCAATAAAGCCTTCATGCTAATCCTACATGCTGCCTGGATCAAGGAAAAAAATGACGGCGCCATTCCCCGGCTATTTCTCTGGGCGGAAGACACAGCAATTCTCGCCGCTTTCCAAGAAAAAAAATTGTCCACAGACACCGGAAAAACCCGCTTCCACCCCTTCGCCGCACCGGTCAACGAACTTCGCAACCTCTTTAACCATTATACCGACGACCAGGGCACTCACGTTATCTACCGCAGCCTGGCTACAGTATCCATACTCTTTCTTCCTTCCGGCATAACCGGTCCCTTCCCTTCGCCACAATGCCTTGCCGCCTGCGTCCAGAAGACTGAGCCTACAGAGGCAGCCTTTCACCCCTGGAAGCTCTCCGGGCTTTCCTTTCCCCCGTCCGAAGCAGCGGCATTACTCCCGCTGCTTGCCAAAATCGGTACTGCACCGCCCCCAAAGGCCCTACCCGGAGCCGACTTTACTTACCTTGTAATCCTCTTGACGCTAACCCGCCGTCTAATCCTGGAACAACAATATGTGCCCATGCTAGCCAAGCACACCTACCGCACAACGACCTGGTATCAAGCCTGCTGGCAGCCTTATCTTGAAGAAGCAGCCGGCACGCTTGACCGCATCGTCCAGGCAATGCCTGAATCCTTTTGCCATATTAAAGAATATACCCCCTCTGCCAATCTGCATTATTTCCGTCCGGACAAAAAACAAACTGTTACCAGTTTTTTCAATGCGATGGTTAACAGCTGTGTAAAGGAAGCGCTTGCTATTTATGATCACCATGACTTAAAAAATGCTTATGCTGCATTATCCGCTCCCATGAACAATTGGCTGCAGCTACTGACGCTGAACAATAACCTTAGTCTGCAGCTTCCTCCCAAACAGGCCGAACAGTTTCATCAGTCACTGCTGCGCTGGCAGCAAAATCTTTGGCCTGCCTCAGAACAAAACAAGCTGTTTCGCACTTGTCTCCGGTTGGAAGAACCCTCTAATTCCGGTTGGCGGCTCAACTTTTTCCTTCAGCCCGCCGATGACCTCAGCCTGCTCGTTCCGGCTGAAGCCGTTTGGGCAGACCAGCAAAACCCCGGCTTGCAGCAAATATTACTGTGCGATTTGGCTGCAGCCGCCAAAATCTTTGCACCAATTACTGCCGTCTTACACGAACCCTGCCCCACCGGGGTTGACCTAACCACTGAAAATGCCTATGCCTTTTTATCCGAAAGCACCGGATTTCTTAAGCAGTCAGGCTTTGGCATTATTGTCCCCAATTGGTGGCACAAAGAAACCACCCCCATTAAACTGACGGTCGAGGCTGAAGATTTCCCCGCAAATTCTTTTTTAGGACTAAATGCACTGGCTGCCTATAAACTGGAGGCCACGATCGGCGACCAACAAGTAAGTTTGGCTGAACTGGAAAATATCGTCGCATACAAGCTTCCCCTGGTACAAATGGCAGGCCGCTGGCTGGAAATATCCCCGGCCCAAGCCGCTGCCGCGCTTGCCATGCTGCGCAACAGGCAAAATAACAACAGACTTATCTCCCTCAGCAGCTTGCTGCATTGCAGCCTCAATGACGGCGATTTTGACCCTGATGAACAAACAGAGCCTGACACTTCCCCCTTAATCACGGTAAAGGCCACCGGGCACCTGCAAACCCTCCTGCAGCGCCTGAGCGGGCAGCAAACGCTCCCCGAACTTGCTGCACCGACTGCCTTTCAGGGCACCCTGCGCCCCTATCAATTGCGAGGCATGAGCTGGCTCTGCTTCCTGCGAGGCTTGGGGCTGGGCGCCTGTTTGGCTGATGACATGGGACTCGGCAAAACCATTCAAATCATCGCCTATCTGCTGCACAATAAGCAAACCGGGAGCAAGCAAGCACCCACCCTCATCATCTGCCCAACCTCAGTTATTGGCAACTGGCGGCGGGAAATTGCCAAATTCGCCCCTAACCTCACATTGATCGTCCATCACGGCAGCAACCGCCTGTCAGGCGGCCAATTTCTGCAAGCGGCACAAACCGCCGATGTTGTCATCAGCACCTACACCCTGGCCCTCCGGGACGAAGAACTGTTTACTTCGTTTACCTGGGATAACGTCATTCTGGATGAAGCCCAAAACATTAAAAATCCGTCAACCAAACAAACCCTCAGTATCAATCAACTCAAAGCCACTTCCCGGATTGCCCTGACAGGAACGCCTGTCGAAAATCGGTTAAGCGAGCTATGGTCGATCTTGCATTTCATCAATCCCGGCTACCTGGGAACATTGATCCAATTCAAGCAGCGCTATGCCACTCCTATCGAACGCACTGGCGACCAAGAACGCCAACATTCCTTGCAGCGCCTTATTAAACCCTTCCTGCTGCGCCGGCTTAAAACTGATAAAACCATCATTCACGATCTGCCGGAAAAACAGGAAACAAAAATTTACTGCCCACTAACCAAGGAACAGGCCACACTTTATGCCGCTGTCCTTGAGGTAATGCTGCCGCAAATTGAAGCTGCCACGATCTTTACCCGCAAAGCCCTAATTGCCGCCACCCTGACCAAGCTCAAGCAAGTGTGCAACCACCCGGCGCATTTTTTAAAAGACGGCAGCCTTCTCGACAACCGTTCCGGCAAACTAACCCGTCTTATAGAAATGCTGGAAGAACTTTGCGAAGAAAACCGCCGCGCCCTCATTTTCACCCAGTATACCCAGATGGGCGAACTGCTGCGGCAATACCTGGAACAAATATTCCCTGTAACGGTTCCCTTTTTGCATGGCGGCCTCAAACAAAGCGAGCGGGATCAGCTTGTCACCGCTTTCTGTGACGAACAGGCTGCGCAACCTTTTTTTATTCTATCCTTAAAAGCGGGCGGCGTAGGCCTCAACTTAACCCGGGCAGACACTGTATTCCATTTTGACCGCTGGTGGAACCCGGCGGTAGAGAACCAAGCCACCGACCGCGCTTTCCGGATTGGCCAAACAAAAAATGTCCAAGTATACAAATTCATTTGTCCGGGAACGCTGGAAGAACGCATTGATGCCATGATCGAAAGCAAAAAAAGCCTGGCCGAAACCATCATCGGTACAGGCGAATCCTGGCTAAATCAACTATCCACAAGTGAACTCAAAGACATCCTGACTTTGCGCGAAGCAGAATTGGAAGGAGAATAATATGGACCACTGGACAAAGTTTCTGGCAGCGCAAGGACTGGAAAACCGCCTGCAGCGAGGCCTACGTTACGCCCGTCAGGGACACGTGCTAAACATCGAAATCAGCAAAAGCCGGATTACCGCCCGGGTGCAAGGCTCGCGTGCCAGACCCTACCGGGTGGAAATCCGGCTAAAAGCATTCCCACCTGAAATATGGGACAGTATCATCACAATCATCGCCAGTCAGGCCGCTCTTTCCGCTGCTATCATAACCGGCGAAATGCCGGAAGATATTGAAAACATCTTCCACAAGGCCGGGTTTTCGCTCTTCCCGCAATCACTAAAAGAAATTGCCGCCGAATGCTCTTGTCCCGACATAGCCAATCCCTGCAAACACATTGCTGCCATCTTCTACATCCTGGGTCAGGAGTTGACAAAAGACCCCTTCGTCATCTTTCTGCTGCGCGGCAAAACAAAAGACTCCTTGCTAGCCGACCTGACGAAAAAAAGATCTTCGTTGCAACAAGCGCTCTTGTCACCAGCACCGGATAACTCACTGCGAATAGAAAATTCACCGCAAGCCCCTAATCTTGCACATATCATCAAAAACTATTGGCAAACTGGCGACAATCTCGCCGACCTTCCCCTTGCCACCAATCCCCCCCAGTCCCCTTGCCTGCTGCTGCACCGTCTCGGCAAACCGCCGGACTGGCCGGACGAACCGGACTTTATCGAAGTAATGGCACCCCTGTATGAGCATGTCAGCAGACAGTTTCGCTCCTGACGATGACTTATTATACCATATTGCCTGGAAAACTTTTAGGACGCCTTCCTCAGGGAACTCGTCATCTCGGTTTCGAAATCGGCTAAATTCACTCCAAAGCTATGATAAAAAGCATTTTCCGCACTCTCGCCTTTACCTATAATCCATGCGGTCTACCACCTGCGCCCCAGCCGTTTCCACCATTCCTTCCAGCAGCCATTTCACAGCAGCCGCCTGATTGCCGGCAAGGTTGCGCTGTACCTGATGGGTGGTTTCATGGGCAGTCAAAAAAGTCTTTTGCCTGTCGGACGGAACTCCGTCCATATTAATAATAATCCGTCCCGGCTCGGCAACCGCATCAGTGCCTTTAATAGCCCTGGCCGCCTCGATCTCACTAATGTGAAACCTTGCCATCACTTTCGA
Source organism: Sporomusa acidovorans (assembly GCF_900101845.1). Classification (GTDB taxonomy): domain Bacteria; phylum Bacillota; class Negativicutes; order Sporomusales; family Sporomusaceae; genus Sporomusa; species Sporomusa acidovorans. Next base: position 50,203 of record NZ_FNAM01000004.1, read on the forward strand.
CAGATAGGCCTGCCGGTTGCGTACCAGAATAATCTGAATAAGTGATTTCGTGTTCAGACCGGCCTCCTGAAAAAAGCGCATCGTTTCCCCTGCCACCCGTTCAATCACCGCGGCTTCCGTCTCCGACACATCAGCTTGGCACTCAATCGTAATTGCCGCTTGCCTGCCGGCGGATACAGGCGGGACATTCGCCTGAGCGCAGGCAGTTAAGGAAGCAGCAGCTATCATCAATAAGACGAAACAACCAATGAGCAAGTTAATTTTATTTTTCATAACCAGAAAAGGAATCATTGACGTCATTGTGTGGCACTACGTCAATGATTCCTCTAATTTTTCTCCAAGTAAATGTACCATATTAATAATATCCGTAAAACCCTTCTCCATCTTAACTTCAAGAGCTGCCATATTCTGCTTTAGGCCGCTGACGTCCTGGCGCAGCCCTTCTGTAACGGCACTATTGTGGCCTACGATTTGAATCAGCTGAACCATCATTTTTTCAATATGGTCAAAACGTTCCTCACTCATAGGCAGCCTCCTTACTTCAATGCATTATAATTATACCATAACTATTTTTCCTGCCCTATAGCTTTTTGAATAAAAAGATTATACTCAACAACATCTCTTTGCAACCGAGTGACCAATAAACTCAGCATATGACAATACTTTATAATAACGGTGCCTAGTATTTCTTGGCATAGATATCACCCAAGATATTTTATTCCAGAATTATAATGCCCTGCGAAGCTCTCTGATTTCGTTGTCAGCAGGGATCGGGGTCAGGCTTGAGTTATATGTTTTTTGACTTATTTCTTTTTTTCTTAACTGTCTGTTAACTCTTGCCAAATCCTTGTAATATTGGCTGGATCAATTTGGAGTATTTGGGCTAACTGTGTTCTTGTCATTAAATTTCTCTTTATTGCTTCATAAATCAAGCGTTTTCTTGCTGCCACCACCTGCCGTATCCGGCACTTTCCTACCAACTGTTCTTGATTTACTTTTTCCTCTACAACAATCTTCTCAATTAGCTGTTCCCAGGTTAGCTCCATCTGTCTTTTTTCCATTTCTGTTCTGAGGAAAGTTTTCTGTTCTTCTTTCTCTTCCTCGTTTCCACTTTTATATTCCGGTTTATCAATAACTGTCCCTACTAAATTCAGATATTGATCTGTTGCCTTCTCTGAATCTGAATTTAATATATTCAATATGAATTCTACATTTACTAATCCATACATTCTTCTAACATAGTATTGATGGCTGCTCCACCTATAGTCGATTCCCTCTGCTATCTTTGCCCGTACTGGATTCTGATGTATATAACATAGCAGAGTCATTATATAGCTCTCTTTATCACATAAAAACGCCTTATAGCGTTGTTCAAATACGTGCCCGCTGTGTTTACGATGCCAATTGTAATACTGCGTATATCTCTGTTGAATGCCTTGCATAATTTTTGCCAATGGAGTTTCACCTACTTGGAGCAGTAGGTGTACGTGATTGTCCATAATCACATATGCGTACAATCGAAAACCATATCGTTCTTTATAGTCTGCTAATATCTCTAGATATTTTGTCTTTTCTTCATCTGTTTCAAATACATATGCCCTATTATTTCCTCGGGCTATTACGTGATAGACTGCATCCTCGTAGTGTATCCTTGGTTTTCTTGCCATCCTTCTCACCTGCCAACCTTACTTTGCTTCAGTTTAGCAGACTGATTGTAAATAAGTCAATTTTTTTGTATAACTCAAGCCTGACCCCGCATGTTCCTCCAAATGCTTTCGAAAAAGCTCATCTTCATCCTGCTGCATGAGAAACTAAACTATCTTAAGAGTCATTCGTTTTTTTTCGCTTAATTCGTGTCTATGCAACCGAGAAGGCCGCAGTGTATCCTTGATTTTCTTGCCAGCCATCCTTCTCACCTGCCAACCTTACTTTGCTTCAGTTTAGCAGACTGACTGTAAATAAGTCAATTTTTTTGTTTAACTCAAGCCTGACCCCGCATGTTCCTCCAAGTCTGTTGTCAATCGGAACCGTCCCCAGTGGCTTTCAGTTGCGAAAACCCGACTGCATCTCAAATGTTAATGGAAGGAATTTTACCGGTAAATAACGAATAAGGATAAAATATTGAATATGGAAATAAAGTGCCGTATTCATTAAATTCCTTAAAAGACAAGAGTATTTTGATATTAAGGGAATTTTGCATAAACGAATACAGGCATAAAAAAATTCGACACCGGCATGAGGAATAAAATGTTTGATGTAATGCATTCGCCAGAATCTGTTACTGACCACAGGGGGAAACTAAAAATAAATAACAAAAAAAATATACTTTTTATTTATCTGGGCAAAAGGCAGCGTGAATATTTCGGACAAGTAGGAGCTATACTTACCGATGAATTTAACGTCCACTACTTAAAACTTAGAGAAACTATCAAATTAAAGGATATCTTTAAAAATGTATCGCGATTACAGGGATTAACCATTAGCGATGCTGATTTAGAGGTACTTATTAAATACTATGTTAATTTGAGGAAATATAGCAAAAAGTTAAGTCTTAGACGGCGATTTTTGATGAATTCCTATTTGCTAAAAAAACATGCATTATCTATAGCAGATAAAGTAAACAATTACATGCAATTTCACTCTATTGACTTGGTTTGTATGTGGAATGGTGCAAGGGTGCCACTGGCAGTTACTGGATATATTGCCAAATTGATGGGAATCCGGACTTTATATTTTGAAAACGGAGTTCTACCTAATACAACTACAATAGATTCCAAAGGCGTAAATTTCGGTAACAGTCTGGTTGGTTTGCCACTAACTTTTTGGGAAAGTGTTACTATCGATCAAGCCAAACTCCAATTATTAACTACGCAGTCCTTAAATGTTAGGGAAAAACGACAAAATAAATCGAAATTCACCAAGCTCTCTTCCCTGCTAAATAGACGGGAAATATGTAATAAAATATCATTACCGGAGAATTATATATTTGTACCATTTCAAGTACATGATGATACACAGGTATTGTTATTTTCACCGCGAATAATGACAATGGAGCAATTACTTAAATATGTGTGTCATGCCGTTGAACAATTTAATCAGAAAACGACTGTGCCATTAAGGATAGTGGTAAAAGAGCACCCCAGTGATTATAGCCGGGTAGATTATACTGAGTTAAGACGACAATACCGTGAGTGCAATGTTGTTTTTGCCAATGATTATTTGACTGAAGACTTGATTAAGCAAAGCAAAGGGGTCATTACTCTTAACTCTTCAGTAGGAATTGAAGCATTGCTTTATCATAAACCTGTTATTACCCTAGGCAATGCATTTTATAACATTCCTGGGTTAGTAACAAACGTAACAGATCCCAATACATTAGCAGAATACCTTGACGTTATTGATAAACCTGTAAATATTAACCTAATTAATAAGTTTCTGTATTATCTCCGTTATATGTATTTAACAGAGGGTTCCTGGCGTAACCCGGACGAGCGGCATTTTGCATGCGTGAAAGAGCAAATATTGAATGAATTAGGAATGTAAGTTAAATATCTTTAAGCCAGTTTTAAGTTTATAGTTAATTTTGTTTGGTAACCTGTACCGAAACCAGGATGTATCATCGGAGTCCGCAGGTTTCAAATAAAATACAGACAGAGCCAAACTCGATTATCATTATACATCAAGTTTGGCTCTATTTTTATGCACGTTCTTGTTTGACGGTTACCCTATGTTGTATGCGCCTTTGCTGCTCAGATAGTTATAAATTCCCTCGCCGTGCTGCTGCTCTTCCTTTTGAATATGATTCAGGGCCTGGCGCACGTTCGAATCGGCAAACTCAAATATCGCGGAATCATAAGCGCCGGACACATATTTTTCGGTCATCAGCATATCGTTGCATAGCGTTGTGTCTTTCTGATTGGCCGTTGAAGAAGTACCCGCGGTTGCCTGAGTGTTGCCGGTTTGCTGCGACTGTTGCATTTGCTGCCCTTGCTGCTGGCCTTGGTTCATGCTGGGTACCTGACCGCTCAGTATAGAGTTAATCGTACTCAAATGCTGCTGTTCCTGCTGGGCATAGGATTGGAATAATTGTTTCAGTTGCGTATCAGTATCCTGCTGGGCGTAAGCTCTGGTACTTTTCAATACAAACCTTCTCATGAGACTGTTGATCCTGCAATAACTGTTTTTCCTTTTGGCTAAGTTGTAATGTCATATATCCATCTCCTCCAATTTTTTCATAGCTTTCCAGCAATGCTTAAAAACATTCAGCAATATGCCGGCAACTTGAAAAAACGGAAGCTTCATTCAGTAGCTAAGCTTGTTACCCCTAAGCCTCTTTAGCTTTCCTGGCACTCAAACCGCCAAGCGTCCCGGCACATTGCCACTATGTCCCGTTTCACCTTCCATTGTAACTCCTTCTCAGCTTTTGTCGCATCCGCATAACATTCGGCAATGTCCCCCGGTCTACGGTTAACAATCTCATACGGCACTGTAATGTTATTGGCCTCTTCAAAGGCCTTCACCAGTTGCAGCACAGAAGTACCCCGGCTTGTTCCCAAATTATAAATATGCACACCTGCCGTCAGGTGATCAAGTGCGGCCACATGCCCCTCGGCCAGATCCATAACATGAATATAATCCCGGACTCCTGTACCATCAATTGTTGGATAGTCATTTCCGAAAATCCGCAGCTTAGTTAGTTTGCCTTTGGCCACCTGAGTAATATACGGCATCAGATTGTTCGGTATGCCGTTGGGCGACTCGCCGATCAGGCCGCTCTCATGGGCGCCTACAGGATTGAAATACCGTAGTAGAGATACTGAGAAGCCGGAATCTGCTTTAGCTATGTCAGTTAGAATTCTTTCGCTCATAGCTTTTGTCTCTCCGTATGGATTTGTAGCTGGTAAAAGCTTCATAGTTTCAACAAATGGAACATTATTCTCACCATATACGGTAGCTGATGAACTAAAGATAAATTTATTGACTCCATACTTCTGGCAGGCTTTTGCCAAAACCATTATGCCTACCAGATTGTTATAGTAATAGGCAAGCGGTTTTTCAACCGATTCCCCCACTGCTTTCAGCCCGGCAAAATGAATCACACCGTCTAGGCTGTGACTGGAAAAGACATGATCCACCGCCGCCTCATCGGTCACGTCGATCTGATAAAACGTTACTTTCCGGCCTGCTATCTTTCTGACCTTGTCCAGGGTCTCCGCTTTGCTGTTGCACAGATTATCAGCCACAATTACCTCATGGCCTGCCGCCAGCAAAGCAACACAGGTATGGGAACCTATATAACCGGCACCGCCAGTTACCAATATATTCATAATCATTTAACCGCCTCTCCTGCAATCGTTTTCAGCCTTCCAATACTGCCTACTGCCTGACTACCGGCACCGCTTTTGCCGGCATGTTATTCTACCGGCAAATTCTATAGTTTCTCTCAAATTGCTTTAATTATATTCCAAACTCGATTTACCGTAGTATTGATATCGTATTTATCGCGAACATACAAATAGCCATCTTCCATAATTTTTTCCCGTATATCTGTATTTTCAAGGTAATAATCAATCTTTTCCAGCAGATCATTTTTATTACAATATGTTGCCAGATGTTTTCCCATCTCAAAATGCTGTGACAATTCGGGTTTATCATCAACAAGGGCAAAAGACCGCGTCCCCAGAATTTCAAAGGTTCTGGGATTAAGCCCGTCGTGTTCGGCAATGTGAATGTTCAAGCAAATCTTACTACGTCGATAGAGATCGGCTAGATTCTCGGGACTAATCATTGTGTTCACAACAAAAGAAGCCAAGGGACCATATCTTCTTTTAAATAGATATTTCTTCCAATAATGCCGGGTACTCCAATAATTGCCATAGGTAACGAAAGAGCGATTCTTCGCTTTAGCGTACTCCGCTACCGCTTTTAAAATTTCCAGCCGTTTAGGTGTTGTTTTACCAATAAAACAAATATCAATATCTCTGTTGTTTTGTTTAGGGTAATAAATAGCCGGATCATAACTGCTAACAAGATGGGTACAGGGAATATCATATTTTTGCGTAACATAAGCAACATCCTGTTGGTCATAAACAAAACACTGGTCATATAGCTTAAGATTGTTCTCGAAAACGGCGTTGCGTCTCAGGCCGTCCAATAGCCATAATACTAATTCTGCATTACCCTGTTTGATATTTTGGAGAGTTTGGGTTGTTAAAATCATTCCATTGCACACAATACATACGTCAGGTTTAAAATCTCGCGCAGTTTTACTTATATGCTCGTTCCATTCTCTCAGACGGGCTGCTTTCCAGTTAGTTACTCCCAGTTGATCTAACTTTTTTTGTAGGTGATTGCATTCTTGATAAACATCGTTGTAATATTGAATAGTAACAACCGTTACATTTAATTTTTTTAAAGCTCTTGCAATGCTGCTTACATAATTGAAATAATTTGGACCTAGCAAAAGAACTTTCAAAGCAGTAGGGCCTCCTTATACAATATTCTGCAATACGTTCTATATTTTAATGATGCAAAATATGCTTCTCTCTCTGAATAATATATCATCTTACTAAATTTATTAATGATGCTATGTCACAACTAAAGGAGTGATTCATAATGAACAATCAGCAAATTGCGTTTATATCTTGTGTGAATGATGAAGACATGTATGCTAAATGCCTGCAATATATTAATCACCTTGAACTTCCTAAAGGATACAACTATGAAAAAATAGCTATACGGGGTGCCAAAGCCCTGCTAGCGGATATAATAAAATCCAGTGCCAAGAAGCCGGCAGTAAAAAGATTTTTCGATCTCAGCCATAGCAATCGCGTGCTAAAGTACACCCTCATCCTTGCCCTTTCACTAGGTCCTCACTAGCTGATCTAAGTCAGCTTTATTGACTCGATAAATGTTGCCAAAATTTTTCCTAAAATTCAATGAAATCCTTTAACGCCATACTATTCGACCCGGAATATTGTTTATAGCGGCCAAGTCTTATCTCTTCCCTAATTGTTGCCAATCTATTGAGCGGACTTCCCTTCAAGGAAATTCGGCTTTTCCAATGTGCCAATTGATTTTGTAAATGAGATAAACTGTCTGGATTAAGCAAATAAGCTTGCAGTGTTCCGATATATAGCAAAGCCTCATCCATGTGCCTTATCCGCTTGCTGCATTTGCGCCGGTGTCCTTCCGGAAATATGACCTTACGTAAACGAGTAAAAATACTGTGCTGGGAACTGCGTATATTTACACCTATTTGCTGTTTTGGATGTAATCTATAATACATGAGCTTGTCCGCTAAAAAGTCAAAAGGACACACCAATGATAAAACGAAGGCAAACCATTCATCATGCACCCAAAGGTTAGGGATAGGGGGAAATATATCCTTCCACTTGGCTCTAAATGCCATTGTCGCACCTGTTACAATACTTTTTCTACTAAAAACCAGCCATGGCTCTTCAGCCCATAAAAGCTTTTGATAATGTAAGTCAAAACCGACGTTTTCCCACAATCCACAAGAGTAAGGATATGGCCTCAGGTTTTTATCCGTTACTATTGCATCAGTAAAAACCATCCCTATTTCAGGGTTGTTTTGAAACGCCTTGACTATTGTTTCCGTTTTTTGAGGCAGCCAATAATCATCCTGGTCGGCTAGAAATATAAGATCGCCAGAACACTGTTGTATGGCCTTGGCAAAATTTGCGTTTGATCCTATATTTTTTTCATTTCTGAGCAGAGTAACCGTAAATTCCGCTTTATTCTTAAACTTTTTGAGAATGGTAAATGTTCCATCTTGCGAAGCATCATCACACACAATTAATTCGTCCGGCAAGCGGGTTTGGTGCCTGATGCTGTCCAGTTGTTCCTCCAAATAAAGTTCCCCGTTATAAGTACACATAGCAATCGAGATGTTCATCCAATAATCACCACAATTTCATCATTTATAATCGCTTCTCCTGAAGGTTTTCAATATTCGTCATGATTCTTTTCATGATAGGTTTCTACGCTTCCTCATGACTTCTCCCTGGGCAGCTGTTTTGACCTCTTTCAATATTCTTTGATGTAGTGGCGAAGGAGTATGTCCACTGACTTGACCTAAATCATCATCGAAACAATATAATTAACCATATTAATTATACAGTTAATTATGATAAAAAGATTATACTTAACAACATCTCTTGCAACGGAGTGAAATTTAACAATCTATCTCCGTTTAGCCAAAATCAGTAATTGCCCCCACCCTTTGCCTATTACCTTATTATATTATATCAACAATCTCTTATAATCAATAGCTGCCGCCTCTAGCCAACAGCTATATTGTCCCGGTAAAACTGATTACAAATTAAGATAAACAAAGATTCTACCTGGTAATAGTAGAATCTTTTGCCAACATATATAATTAACTACTTTTGATGTAACACATTTAATACAGCCACCGCAGACTAACTCCGGCAAAATGGTTAGTTTCACCACGGCCACTACTGAAATCAGCATTACTTATTTTTGCAATACCTAATTTGCCATCCAAAAACATGTTATCCTGCAGTTTGGTCTGATAAGCCAGCCAGCCGGATTTTATAGTCTGTGAAATAGCAGCCGTCCTCTCCATAGTAACATAATTTGCATTAAAGGACAGTCGGCTGTTTTTGTCCAAATAATGGCCAATATTTACATAATATTGCCTAGCATCATGTCCTAATGGATCGCCGATAATATTATCCTTGTATACATAACCATTGGTATATAATTGATGAATGTACCAGACATTACTGGTGTTCGCGCATTCTACCTTCATATCCCAGGCACCATCGTCGCTGAGCCGGGGAATATACACGCCCACTCGCCTGGCAGTCTTTGCCGGTTTATAGTGGACCTGATCTTCACCATAGTATTCGGCATACAACTGAACATTATTCCATTTCGGCAGCCGCACTTTCATATCAAATCCGGCAATATCATTCCATTTATCATTAGCAACATCATCATTGATCGCCGGAAACCAATGCTTCCAATCACTGTGATTCAGGCTATTTCCTTTTCCGCCGAGCATTGAGGTTAACGTTAGTCCGAAAGTAAGATTCTGCTGCGGCGTAAAAGTTCCCCGCATGGCCACAAACGATGGACTGTCCACTTCATTTGCACTCATTTTCGTCCGATTACTCTCCAGTTCACTATACATAGCCGTAAAATTCATTTCTCCCAAAAAACGGAAGAATCCTTTACTTGTATAAGGTTCAAGATTGGAAAACTTAATGGAAGTAAGTGGCTGCATATTGTTGCCAAGAATTAAGGATCCGCTAGCACCATGCCCCCAAAAAACCGGATCTTTGCCTAATTGAACAGATATCCCGTTTATTCTGGTTTTAACATACCCGCTGGTTAGGGCAATATCCCCTTTTTGATCGTCATCATAGCTAAAACGTGGTTCTAAGGCAACAACTACATCCCGGCCAAGTTTACCTGATATCTGCGCCGTAGCAATCAGATTGCCATCCTGCCCGTAACGATAACCGTTATTATTGCCATTAAGCGGCTGATAGCTAGCCCGTGGACCAGAATACTTCACCGTATTACCATCGTAGGCACCCAATTCCAACCCGACTTCCTTCAATTTAAAGGACAAATCCGCCTGTTTCCCGGACAAAAGCTTTACTTCCTCTGCCAATTCCTGTTCAAGCTCTTTCATCATATCTGTCAGATATTGCGGCAAGGGACGTTTTTGTGCTTCCGCTTCAATTTCGGTCAACCACTGAGCCATCTGCATCCGGGTATAAGGCTTAGTCCCGGTCGGCATCGATTTAAGATAACCCATCCGTCAAACTTTTCGATATATCCATACAGCGGACTTGACAAAGGTACGTTAGGCGAAACAAAATCGGACGGTGCTGCCTGAACGCTTGCTGTCAAAGCCCCAAGCAGCAAACCAACTGCCAACGCTCTCTTCCATAACATTGCATATCACGCTCCCACAAATCATTAAAACAAAAAATGCCCACTGTCAAGCTATCCAACAGTGAGCTTCTACCAATTCGGTAACATGCTGGCTTCTTCTGCCAAATTATAGCATATTTTGTTTAATAAAACAATTCATTCCAGACTATTTTACATATTTCTACAGCAACTCTTTATTTCTGTTTCCGCTAAACAACCAGTATATGCCTATCCCCATAGTCGCACCGGCAGTATCCAGCAGCACGTCAGATATTTGCCCGCTTCGCCCCGCTGCCACAAACACCTGATGCAGCTCGTCTGAGACTGCATATGCCAAAGAAAACAACAACGCAAAAAAATATATCTTTTTCCCTTTTATACCACTTAGTTTAAGAGTCCTAGTCAGCAATAATCCTAACAGAAAATATATCATACTATGTGCGATCTTCCGTACACGTCCATTATATTTTACTGCTAACCGCTCAATCGTTCCTGCATCCCGCTGAATCGGCATCACAAAGGCTGCCGCCGTGATGATAACCTTAGTCACCTTCAGACTTAAGCCATTAGAGTTTCTTGCCGGCTGGGCCGAAAAAGAAAAAATACATGATATCCAGATCAATATGAGAATCCAATGCAACATCAAATATTTTGTTTTACCATTTCTGTTTTGCTCCATACGACCTTTTTCCTGCACCTTTTTATTGATTTTTCTCGCCTACCACTGATCGCCAAGGCCTGGCTGATCTCTTGCAGTAATCCATTCAGAAGCCAAAAATCGCGGCGCATTATTATTTCCAAATTTCCTTGACGGCACAACTCTTAATGAAGAAATTCCAACGCTATCATTCCCAGATATTCCCGTAAAGCAGTACAAGTATTATATATTGCACCATCACTTGGCAAAAATTTGAACAAGGATGCACTACTATTCGCATTTACTTTGTAATCCGCTGGATATGGCTCCACCGCAAGCCCCACTTTATGAAAATTTATCACGGACCTTGGCATATGAAAAGCAGATGTCACCAATATCGGCTGTTCATAGTGCCTTTGTTCTATAATCTGTTTCACGTACAGAGCGTTTTGTGTAGTGTTCAGGCTCTGATCTTCGATAATAATCTTGTCTTGCGGTATTCCCAAACTCAACAACATTCGCTGAGCAATCAAGGCCTCTGTGCCAGTATCCTCAAAAACCTTGCCGCCGGAAACAATTACCGGCACATTAAGTCTTTTCTGCAGTCTGGCGGCTGTCAACAACCGATTGGCCGCACTGCCGGATAAATGGCCGATCCCGTCTATGTCAGGCGTATCGCCTGTTGCCCCGCCCCCCAGCATAATAATGACATCGCCGGTTGGATTCTGAATTGGCCTATATTGCGATTCGAGACTTCTTATCAAACCATCACTAACATATGGTGTCGTCATGAGATAAAATACAGCAACGACCAAGCTCAAAATTTTTGCAAAAAAATATTTCCTTCTATAGAACCCAATATTCAGCCATCCGAGCAACACTAGAATTAATCCTGGCGGCAGTAGAAACGACGCTATGATTTTGTTGAGATAGATTAACATACAAACCCCCTCACTCCTCCATCAGTCTGTTCGTATAGGCAGCAACAGATCTAACTAAACCACACTTAGCAACTACTATGATTCTTCAAATATACCTGAAGTGCCTCCTGCCATCCCCTGACCGGATCACCGATAGTCATCCGCAACATATAATTATCCAGCACCGAATAGGCCGGGCGCTTGGCCGGGCGGGGAAATTCCGCGGTTGTTACCGGCTCAACTTTTACCTGTTTGCCTGCTTGTCGGAAGATTTCGCAGGCAAAATCATACCAAGAGCAATGTCCTTGGCAGGTGGCGTGATAAGTGCCATACCCATCTGTTTGCAGCAACTTAAATATAACTGTCGCCAAATCCACAGTGGACGTGGGCGAACCTATTTGATCATTGACAACCCGCAAGGTATTTTGCTCGTTTGCCAATCTCAGCATGGTACGCACAAAATTATTGCCCTCGCCATACAGCCAAGCGGTACGTACAATATAATGCCGACTGAGGATTTGCCGCACCATTTCCTCTCCCTGCCATTTTGTCCGGCCATATACCGTCTGCGGATTAACCATATCAAATTCGCGGTATGCTTTTCTGCCTGTTCCGTCAAATACATAGTCAGTGCTGACATATACCATCCGCGCTCCGGTTTCTAAACAGCCGGCAGCTAAATTCTGAGCACCAACAACATTCACCCGAAAAGCGGCGTCTTCATCAGTCTCCGCTCCGTCTACGTTGGTATATGCCGCACAATGAATCACTGCGTCAGGCTTAATGTCCCGCATACACTTGGCTACTGCTATTCCATCAGTAATATTGAGTGTATCACAGTCAGTCAAAACCAACTCCTGTTCGCGTCCCTGCTTTGCCACTTCGCAGCCAAGTTGACCATTAGCACCGGTTACCAATATTTTCATAATATCATCCTTTCACCCCATATATAAAGACGGGGCGGTTAACAAACCGCCCTCATTCATCTCTGGTAAACAGGCAGCTTATCAGCTGCTATATTTTTTAACCTCGGATACACCTGATCCTTATCCGAAAGCACCGCATCGCCGATTGGCCACTGAATACCGATATCCGGATCATTCCAGATAATGCCCCCCTCTGCCGCCGGTGTGTACACATCCGTACATTTATAAGTAAAATACGCAGTATCACTTAGTACGCAAAAACCATGAGCCAATCCTGGCGGAATCCAAAATTGACGATGATTATCACCTGATAACTCAACCCCTACCCACTGGCCGAAAGTCGGCGAACCAACCCGGATGTCAACCGCTACATCATATACTGCCCCTTGCACGACTGATACCAATTTTCCCTGAGAATGTGGATTCTGGTAATGCAGCCCTCTTAGAACCCCACGAGTGGAATAGGACAAATTATCCTGAACAAACTCTTCTTTTATACCAAGAACTTCATATTTCGGTTTACTCCATGTTTCCTGAAAAAAGCCCCGACTATCACCAAATACTCTGGGTTCAATAATAAGTACTTCATTGAGCTTGGTTTTTATCACATTCATATGCACACACTCTCCTGAATCTACTTCTCTTCGCCAGCAATCTGAAGTAAATACTTGCCGTATCCGTTTTTCTTCATCAAATCACCCTGAGCGGCCAATTGCTCCCGGGAAATATACCCCATTCGATAGGCAATTTCTTCCGGACAGGCTACCATGAGCCCTTGACGCTCCTGAATGGTCGCAATATAATTGGAAGCTTGCAAAAGTGATTCATGAGTTCCCGTATCCAGCCAGGCATAGCCCCGGCCTAACGTCTCTACCCGAAGTTTATTCTGTTCTAAATACAGCCGGTTTAAATCAGTAATTTCCAGTTCTCCCCTAGCCGATGGTTTCACAGCTTTTGCTAGTTCCACAACCTGATTATCGTAGAAATACAGTCCAGTGACCGCATAATTGGACTTCGGTTTTTGCGGCTTTTCTTCCAGACTAACGGCCTTGCCTGCTGCAGCAAACTCCACCACTCCATACCGTTCCGGGTCTTTCACCCAATAGGCGAAAACTGTAGCCCCTTGCTCTTGTTGTGTCGCCTTTTGCAGCTTTTCGCTAAAGCCATAGCCATAAAAAATATTATCCCCTAGTACCAGGGCGCAAGCCTCACCGGCAATAAAGGATTCCCCTATGAGAAAAGCCTGCGCCAATCCATCCGGGCTGGGCTGAACTGCGTAAGACAGATTAATTCCCCATTGCTCGCCTGTTCCCAATAACTGTTGAAAACTTTCCTGATCCTGCGGCGTCGTAATCACCAAAATATCCTGAATCCCGGCTAACATTAACGTGGACAAAGGATAATATACCATAGGCTTATCATAAACAGGCATCAATTGTTTGCTAATCGATTTAGTAATCGGATAGAGGCGAGTGCCTGACCCACCGGCCAGGATAATTCCTTTTTTTATAGCCATTTTTTCATTCCTCTCCATATAATGGCGCAGGGGGATGGGCTCTTGGCTCCGTGCCCCATACTCCGTGCTCCGCGCCCCGTGCCATGCGCCCTGCGCCCCGTCCCTACTCCCCTACTGTCTTTTTCAGAGCACGTACTTGTTTTTGCACCACTTCGCATTGCGAGCTTAAATTATTTATTTCAACTGAATAACAGCGTTGCGCTAATTCTAACTGTGTTTCCAATTCACATAAGCTTCCATGTGCAATATCTAAAAAATGATTAAATTCCTTATCTCGCTTTCTTCCCCAACCCTCCGCAATATTCGAGGGTACAGAAACTGCACTGCGTCTCATCTGCGAAATCAATCCATGCAATTCATGTTGCGGAATTTGCTCCGTCATTTTATACACTTGAACAGTCAAATCCATTGCATCTTGCCAAACCCGCAAGTCTCGAAAACTAGACATAAAGAACCTCCTAAAGTGGCGCGGGGCTATTGGCGCAGGGCACAGGGCGAAAGCTCGGAGCTGAGGGCTATTGGCGCAAGGCACAGGGCTCGAGGCTCGAAGAACAAGGCCTTATGCACCGCACTCCGTGCTCTGTACTCTTCACCCCGTGCCCTGTGCCTTCTGCCCCGCGCCCCGTGCCATGCGCCCTGCGCCTTTCACTCCGCGCCCTGCGCCCCGAGCCCAATCCTCTCCCGCCGGTAACTGCCGTCAGTCACTCTATGGCACCATTCCAAATTGTTCAGATACCATTCCACAGTCTTGATAATCCCAGTCTCAAAGGTCTCAGCAGGCACCCATCCCAACTCTTTTTGAATTTTAGATGCATCAATCGCATACCGCAGATCATGTCCAGGACGATCCTTTACATAGGTAATCTGGTCCCGGTAGGATTTACCGTCATTACGTGGCCGCTTTTCATCTAAGATATTACACAATATATGTACAATATCAAGATTTTTCTTTTCATTATGTCCGCCGATATTATATTTTTCTCCTGGTTTTCCCGCTTCCAAAACTCTGAGAATAGCCCGGCAATGATCCTCTACATACAACCAATCCCGAACGTTTTGTCCATTGCCATAGATAGGCAGTGGCTTACCTTCCAAAGCATTTAAAATCATTAAAGGTATCAGCTTCTCCGGAAATTGATAGGGACCATAGTTATTGGAGCAATTGGTCATAAGTACCGGGAGTCCGTAGGTATGATAATAGGCTCGTACCAGATGATCAGACGACGCCTTGGATGCGGAATATGGGGAATTCGGCGCATAGGCCGTTTCTTCCGTGAAATAGCCGGTGTCTCCTAATGAGCCATATACCTCATCGGTTGAAATGTGCAGAAACCGAAACTGGTTTTGTTTGTCCTTATCCAACTCTCGCCAATATTTGCGTGCTTCCTCTAATAACGCAAATGTTCCCTGAATATTCGTACGAATGAATTCTCCCGGCCCGTCAATTGAGCGGTCCACATGCGACTCAGCAGCAAAATGAACGATGCTGTCAGGCTGATATTGAGTAAAAATATCATTAATTAACCCACTATCGCAAATATCCCCTTCAACAAAAATATAGTGGGAATCTTGTTCGATATCCTTTAACGAATCTAAATTTCCTGCATAAGTTAACTTATCTAAATTAATAAGCCGAATCGCAGAATTCTGTAATGCAATATGGATAAAATTACTGCCAATAAAGCCGGCGCCGCCGGTTACAAGCATGGTTGGCATTGAATTGGCCTCTCTTTCTAATACGGATAATGACGCTTTAATCTTCTTGCATAGTAATGCTTAAAACAAAAGCTCTACGATTTGTCTATTCAAACCCGCAATACTTTCAAATCGCACTACCTAACCCCGTGCAGGTTCGGTTAGCTAAACGTGAGTAGTGCCCTTCTAATGGTTTCTCTATTTATTCCGGTTAACTGTGATAGCTTTCTGCCTGATAAGCCGGTATTATTTCTTAGTTTAAGTAAAAACTCCTTGAGAATTAACGCATTCTCTTTTTTAATCATATCCTTTAATGTCAGTCCGGTACTTTGCAAAGTATCCGCTAATAACCTTCGAACATCAGCCTCTATTTTCTCATCCTCTTCACTGCAATTTCGAATATCAAGGCATACTTCACCGTTATACTCTGCATGAAACTGCCGAAACCGATTAAGAGCTGCCTCTGTTTCCCGGCCGAACATTCTTAAAACTTCAGCCATTTCAGGTAAATATCGTGTTACCCCCGGTCCACTTAAATAGGCCTGATAACTACTCCATTTGTACGTTTCGCTCCTGCTTATACCAGCCTTTTCAGGATTCTGGTGAACATAGCGGATAACCGTTAAGAGATAGCTGTCATTTTCTATATTCTCACTTTTATACCGGTCTTGAAATAGATGTCCAACCCGCTGGTATTTTTGATTAAAGTATTTTACATAGCTTGTTCCAATTCGTTTCATAAGTTTAGCAATGCCATTGCACCCTTCTTTTATCACTAGATGAACGTGATTATCCATTAGACAATAGGCATATAACAAGCAACCTTCATCCGCTTTCTTCGAATACAAGAAATCTATGAAGGTCAATTTATCTGCATCGTCTAGAAATATATCTCTTCGTTCATTACCACGTAACATTATGTGATAAATACCTGTTTTACTAGGTATCCTAGCACTTCTTGGCATAGCCATCACCCAATGCCATTATATACCATCAAAAAATAATTGTCAATCAGAACCGTCCCTAGTGGCTTCTAAAATTCGAGCGATAGCAGGATATTGATTGGGAAGTTAGGACGGCCATTATCGGCAGAGTATAACGGTGCAAAGGGTGCTTCATCAATCTGGCTGAAAACGTGTTCGTAAAATATGGGAGCCCAACTGGCCATTAAGCGTTTTTGTTGACTGGGGTGTAAATGCTGGAAGTCATCAAACAAGCGTTCCTGAAGGTGTGAATTATTTTTGCGAAACATTTATATTCGCTCACTTTCAAATATCGTTATGTTTATAATAATAATATTCGACTTCAAGCAGAAAATCCCTGTTCGCAATACCTACAAAACCTTATTTCATAAGGGCTTTAGGTCATTTTCTCTCGGTAACTGATACCCCTGTGCAGGGGGAGTTTTCGCAGTAGAATCATTCATATGCTTCTAAATCTCCTTAGTCCTCTCCGGCAATTTGCAATAAATACTTCCCATACACGTTCTTCTTCATGACTTCTCCCGGGGCAGCTGTTTACTAATCCGATTTAGTAACCGGATAAAGACGCGTACCTTATAGTACGAATTGTTTAATAAAAAAAATTCATTTCAGATCTCTTTTGTCTTTTCATAATAACTCATTACTTCTGTTTCCACTAAACAACCAGAATATGCCTATCCCCATAGCAGCACCTGCAGTATCCAGCAGCACATCAGATATTTGCCCGCTCCGCCCCGTTGCTACAAACACCTGATGGAATTCGTCCCAAACAAAGCAACAATGCCAGGAGATATATCTTTTTCCCCTTCATACCGCTTATTCTAAGAGTCCTGGTCAGTAATAATCCTAACAGAAAATATATCGTAACATGTGCCAGTTTCCGTATAAATCCATTATATTTTACAGCCAGCCGCTCAATCGTTCCCGCATCCCGATGAATTGGTATTACAAAGGCTGCCGCCGTGATGATAATCTTAGTCACCTTCAGACTTAAACCATTAGACTCTTTTACAGGCTGAGCCGAAAAAACAAAAATACATGCTATCCAGATCAATATAACTGCCCAATGCAAGATCAGATATTTTATCTTAGCTTTTTTTATTGGCTCCATATGGCCTCTTTTCTACACCTTTTCGTTGGTTTTTCCCGCTGATTTACGGTTCCCATGTATTTAGCTTTCCTGGCACTCAAACCTCCAGGCGTCCCGGCACATTGCCACTATATCCCGTTTCGCCTTCCATTGTAATTCCTTTCCAGCTTTTGTCGCATCCGCATAACATTCGGCAATGTCTCCCGGCCTACGGTCAACAATCTCATACAGCACTGCAATGTCATTGGCCTCCTCAAATGTCTTCACCAGTTGCAGCACGGAAGTCCCTGGCTTGTCCCCAAATTATAAATATGTACACCTGTCGTTAGATGGTCAAGTGCGGCCACATGCCCTTCGGCCAAATCCATAACATGAATATAATCCCGAACCCCTGTACCATCGATTGTCGGATAGTAGGTATGAGAGCCTATATAGCCGGCGCCACCTGTTACCAGTACATTCATAATCAACCAACTTCCGTTCCTGCAATGACAAAGACTCCGCATCCTGCAAAGATTAATAACTAATACTGCCAGCGCACACTAACCCCGGCAAAATAATTAGTATCTTCATGTCCACTAACGAAGCCGGCATTATTGATCCTCGCTATACCGAGTTGACTGTCGAGGAAAACACTCTCCCGCAGTTTAGTCTGATAGGCCAGCCAACCGGATTTTATCGTTTGGGAAACAACCGCCGACCTGTCCATCGTGACAAAATTAACATTTAATGATATCTGACTGTTCGTGTCCAGATAACGGCCTACCTTTACATAATACTGATTTGAATCGTGGCCTAACGGATCGCCAATAATATCGCCCTTGTACACATATCCATTCGTATATAATTGATGATTATACCACCAATTGCTGGTATGAGCGTATTCTACCTTCATATCCCAAGTACCATCGTTATTAAGCTTGGGAATATATACCCCTACTCTTTCTGCTACTTTTGACGGCATATAGTTGGCTTGATCCTCACCATAGAGTTCACCATACACCTGAACACCATTCCATTTAGGCAGCCGCAGTTTAAAATCCAGCCCGGCAATATTATTCCATTTATCAGCAGCGGCATCAGCGTTACGGCCTAACAGCCAATCCCTATAATCACCACTACTTAAACTATGCCCATTGCCGCCTACCATGGAGGTAAACGACAATCCGAAAGTAAAGTTCCGCTGCGGAGTAAATGTTCCTCTCATTGCTACAAACGAGGGGTTGTCCACTTCGTTGGCGCTCAGCTTCGTCCGGTTACTCTCCAGTTCACTATACATAGCCGTAAAATTCATCTCACCAAGAAAACGGAAAAAACCATTGCTGGTATATGGCTCAAGATTCGATAATTTAATGGAAGTCAATGGCGTCATATTATTGCCAAGAATTAATGACCCTGTGGCACCATGTCCCCAGAAAACCGGATCTTTCCCCAGTTGAACGCCCATACCATTGATGCGGGTCTTCACATACCCGCTGGTCAGGGCTGCTTCGCCCTGTTGGTCTTCATCATAACTAAACCGCGGTTCCAAGGCAATAACCATATCGGGACTAATTTTTCCGAATAACTGCGCCTGGGCAATTACATTGCCATTTTGGCCATAGCGATACCCATTATTATTGCCATTAAGCGGCTGATAGCTGGCCCGGGGGCCAGCATCACCCTTACGATAGCCTACCGTATCGCCATGATAGGTACCCAGTTCCAGCTGAACTTCCCGTAATTCCAACGATAAATCTGCCTTTTCCCCGGATAGTATCTGTACTTCAGCCGTTAATTCCTTTTCCAATTCCTTTTCCATATCGGCCATATAGGGCGGTAAAGGCCGTTTCCGGGACTCTGCCTGAATTTCGATCAGCCATTGGGCCATCTGCATCCGGGTATAAGGCTTCGTACCGTTGGGCATTGAGGTAAGATAACCCATGCCATCGAATTTTTCAATATATCCGTATAGTGGACTGGTCAAAGGAACATTGGGTGAAACAAAATCAGACGGTGCCGCCTGAACCCCGGTCGACAAAAGCCCAATTAATAGACTTGCGGCCAGCGATTTCTTCAATGACAAATTCATCACACTCCCATTAATAATAATAAAATAAATTCGATCATACTGGCTTTTTTCCTATCGAAACACTCAACCCACTGACCAAAAGTTAGGGATCCACCCCTTATGCCTACGGCTACTGGGCTTTAAAACGCAAAGCCGCTATCCCCAGGTATTCGCGAAGTGCTGTTCCTGAATTACTTAAAGCACCAGAACTTGGTGAAAATTTATTGAAATACAAATGCGTTGTCCGGGAAACCCGGTAGTCTGCCGGATAAGGCAAAACATCCATGCCGACGCGTTCAAAGTTCATCACCACCCGTGGCATATGAAACCCCGATGCAACCAGGATAGGACTGTTAAACCCATGCTGCAAGAGTATCTCTTTCGTATATAATGCATTTTCCGTCGTAGTCAGACTTTTATCATCAATAAATATCTGATTGTCCGGTACGCCTAAGTCCATGAGAATTCTTTTCGATATTTGGGCTTCATTGCCAGAGTCGCTAAATACCTGGCCACCGGAAATGATAATCGGTAATCTTGTTTTTAAATGCAAACGCACAGTCGTTAACAACCGGTTAGCACTGCTTCCCGACAATTGCCCCATTCCGCTGACATCAGGTGTATCTTTTGTTGCCCCATAACTCAGCATTACAATAACATCCCGGTCAGTTACTTCACCTGGCGGTTGATACCGTTGTTCCAGCGATTGGATCAGCATATCGCCACAGGGAGATATAGACAGCAGATAAATTGTGAAAGCAACCAACCATGTAAATCCTGCCGCTTTTTTCCAGCGTTTAAATAATAATATGCCTAAAAATAGCAACCCAGTTATAAAAATACCAGGAGGTAATAGCCAATTGTAAAAAAACTTTACAACGTAAATCATCATTTTCATCCTTCATAATCTTGTAAGACTATTCTTAATACTATAAACTCCATACCATACTTAATTAGTTATAAGCATTTCTTTTTTTGCCAATACTCTCGTAAAATCAAAATGAGATTGAAACATCAAAAAAATAGATTATATTCCTATCGTATTTTCTTAATGCTCTTTAATCTTGCTTATGTACTGTTTACAAACTGTTTTCGTCTTTTCTAATGCCTAAATGGTCCCTTACTTTTCGGTTGCGGCGACGGTTAAATCTTGTTTTCGCCACCAGTTTAAAGTTTCAGTTAAACTATCTAAAAAATTATGTTTCGGTTTCCACCCAAAACACTTCTGCAATTTAGCGGCTGAACCAACAAAAAACGGTACTTCCGAAGGGCGAAACCGTTGCTGATCTACTTGAACAGCAATAGGTACCCGGGCCGCTTTTATTAGAAATGTTAAAATATTTTCAATCCGCCGTGGAGTACCTGAACAAACATTATAAATACCGTTCTCAACCTTATTTTCAATTAAATTGACATATGCTTCAATAACATCACGGACATCGGTAAAATCTCTTTGCGTACTTAAATCACCAACACAAAGACTCGGCAAACATAATCCCTGTTCAATTTTCGCTATTTGCGATGCAAAATCGCTAACCACATATCCCCTGGCTTGTCCCGGTCCAAAATGATTAAACGGCCGCACATGAATAACATTTAGGTTTTCCTTATGTGCTAATTGAAGTGCTAGCTGACCGGCAGCTAGTTTACTGACGGCATAAGGATTCTGAGGTAAGCATGCCTCTGTTTCATCTAATGGTATACCCTTTTTTCCGGTTAGGCCATACTCTTCGCTGGTTCCAACCGTGATAACCTTAGCGTGGGAAGCATATTTTTTCACTGCTCCGATTAGATTTATAGTCCCAATGGTATTAATCTTTACGGTTAAATCCGGTTTCTCCCAGGAACGGCTTACCATACTCTGCGCCGCCAAATGGATAATACCGTCTGGATTAGTTGACTTAATAGCTTCTCTCAGTTCATGCTGATCGATGATGTCAAAACTTATACATTCTGCCGAATTAAATTGACGATAATTTGTATCCATTACCCCGGCATATACTTCATGACCTCGTTCAACTAAAGCCGGCACTAAATAACTACCCACAAACCCGCTTGCACCTGTCACCAATACCCGCATTTGAATACACAACCTCTTTTATTCATTGTTTAGTAGCCGCTGCATACTTTACAAGATTATCGTTAGATGTTGCTTCTTTCTTAACCCGTTCAAGATCTGCCGATACCATCATTTGAATAAGTTCTTCCAGGCTAGTTGCCGGTTCCCAATTTAACTTTTCTTTAGCTTTAGCCGGGTTTCCCAATAGAACTTCAACCTCGGCCGGACGATAAAACTGCGGATCTATAACAAGATAATCCTCGTAATGCAGACCTACATATTCAAAAGCTATTTTGCACATATCCCTGACCGTAGTTGTTTTTCCGGTAGCGACAACATAATCATCCGGTTTGTCCTGCTGCAGCATCAGCCACATAGCTCTAACATAATCACCGGCAAAACCCCAGTCCCGTTTAGCATCAATATTACCCAGTCGAAGTTCACTTTGCACCCCTAATTTTATCCTAGCGACCGCATCCGTCACTTTACGGGTGACAAACTCTATCCCCCGTAAAGGTGATTCATGATTAAACAAAATACCGCTACAGGCGAACATATCAAAACTCTCCCGATAATTCACCGTCATCCAATGGCCAAACAGTTTTGCAACCCCGTAAGGACTTCGCGGATAAAACGGTGTTTTTTCCGACTGCATCGGTTCTTGAATCAGACCAAACATTTCACTGGTAGAAGCTTGATAAAATTTTATTGCCGGGTCGCTTAACCGGATTGCTTCAAGCACATTTAAAGCCCCAACCCCAGTTGTCTGCGCAGTTAGCACCGGCTGTTGCCAGGATGTGGCAACAAAGCTTTGCGCTGCCAAATTATAGACTTCCGATGGCTTGGCTACCTTTATTGCGCGAATGATTGACGATAAATCAGTCAAATCACCATAAATAAGTTCCACTTCATTTTCAATGCCTAAGAATTCCAAGCGCCAAGTTGTGGACGTGGCCCGCCGAGCCATTAATCCGTATACTTTATAACCTTTGTCTAAAAGCAAGCTAGCCAAGTATGCCCCGTCTTGACCGGTAATCCCGGTAATTAGTGCTGATTTCATAGAAATGTATCCTCCATAAAACTATTTTTTCTAAATATTTCCAATTGTTTATTAACATAAGTTTTAAATTCTTGTTGAAATCGCCCGGGAGCAAAACGAAGCGCATTATCATGACAAGCTTGAGGTAAAATACGTTCCTTTTCAAACTGACAAACAGCCTGAACCAATGATGGAACGGTTTGTTCCTCAAAAAAAACACCCGTTGGTCTTGGGTTATCCAGTCCACAAATTGTTTCCAGCGCTCCTCCCTTACCAAACGCAATAACAGGGGTACCGCATGCTTGAGCCTCTAAAGGAACAATGCCAAAATCCTCTTCCGCAGCAAATATAAAAGCCCGCGCATGTTGCATATATCTTTTCATTTTATCAAAAGATTGATACCCTAACAATTCAACATTTTCCCCGGCCACTGCCCTTATTTTCTTATAGTCTGGTCCATCGCCAATAACTACCAGTTTTTTTTCAGGCATTTCTCTAAAGGCCCTAACAATCAGATCTATTTTTTTATAAGGAACCATTCTGGATGCCGTAAGATAATATTCATCTTTTTGTGTGCACAAATCAAAAGCCGCTACATCAACCGGCGGATAAATTACCGTAGAATGACGACGATAACATTTCCATATCCGCTTTGCTATAAAATTCGAAATTGCAATAAAACCGTCAACTCCGTTTGCTGTTCTATAATCCCAAAGTCGCATTTTATGTAAAATCCATTTTGCAGTCCATCCTTTTATACCTTTGTCTAAACCACTTTCTTTTAAATATTGATGCTGTAAATCCCAGGCATAGCGTATTGGTGAATAGCACATGCATAAATGCAATTGATCAGGTCCAGTTAATATTCCCTTAGCGATCGCATGCGAACTTGATATTATGAGATCATATCTCGCCATATCGAACTGCTCAATCGCTAACGGCATTATAGGCAAATATGATCTATATTTACTTTTAGCAAAAGGCATATATTGTATAAAAGATGTCGATATCTTTTTACTCTGTAAAAAATCACGTTGCTTATCAGGTACAAAATCTACTATACTATATAAATCTGCCGCCGGAAAAATTTTAATCATTTGCTCCAATACCCGCTCTGCGCCCGCGTATGTAGTTAACCAGTCATGAACAATGGCAATTTTCACCAGAACATACCTCCGTAATATGCGAAAAAACTTTTTTCGCACAACTTTCCCAGTTATAAGTTTCGGCCCTTTTTAAACCTTGTTTCCTTAAACTTTCTTGTAAAACTTGATCATCCAAAAGCTGCTTCATTTTTAATGCTATGTCATTAACATCATACGGATTGCAGTACAATGCGGCATCTCCGCAAACTTCAGGAAGAGATGCTCTATCAGATACAATAACCGGACAGCCACATGCCATCGCCTCAACCGGCGGTAATCCAAAACCTTCATAAAAAGAAGGGTAAATAAAACAACTGGCGTTTTCATATAATGCTTTAAGTTCACAATCTGTTACAAACCCTAATTTTATGACATCTGCTGCAAATGCTTCCTCATATGTATTAAATATTGTCGAATTACTCTCACCAGCAACTACAAATTTATAATTTTCATGTTTTAACAACTTAATAGCCTTAGCAATTGAATGAAAATTTTTATTGGGATTCATACTGCTTACAGCTAGTAGAAATGTTTTCTTCCCTAACTTATATTTGTCTAAAATCTTGTTATCCGGCTTAATATTGCATATATGGTCCCTTCCCAAGTACACTACGTCAATCTTATTTGACGGAATAGCGCAATAATGAACAATTTCATTTTTTGAAAAGCTTGAATCAGTAATTACCTTTTTCACTCTTCGTCCTAAAATTGGTAAAAGAAATTTATACCATAATTGAAACTTTTTAGAATATGCACTAGAAACTCCATATACTGACGCATCATGAATAGTAACAATGCTATTAGTTTTAACTAACGGAGCGCTATTGCAAAAATTTATAAGCAATCCATCTCTAGAGAAAAATGGAAGTTCTAATTGCTCCCAAAATATTCCTTTCAAATGACCTACTACTTTTAATGGAATATTTTTAAATTCCGGTGTCATTTTTATATTACGGGGAGCTAACATCTTAAACGAATATTTAGTATCATCAATATATCCTTTACTTATCAAAATATCCAATGCTTTTACTAATTCATTAGCATATCTCTGTACACCTGTAATTGTTTGACTATAAAAACGAGCGTTTATATAGACATTAATAATAATATTCGCCCCCGTTTAATATTTCTAAACCACTTCGCCTAACAATAGAAGAAAAACTGGGATAAAAAAACTTATCGATGTGCTCTATAGGTATTTTGAGGGATGTTAAAATTGTTATTAAATAAAAAACCCACTATAATAAAAAACAAAATTCCATTCTTCCCAACAAAAGGCATATTAAAAATAGCCATTCCAAAATATGCACAAAACATTCCATAACCAAATAATTGAATATTTTTATTCAAATTAGAAAACTTTTTAAGTATTAGCATTAAAAAACAAATAAAGAGCATCAAGCCAAATAAACCATATGCAAGATGATAAGCTAAAAAATTGTTATGAGGACCAACATATCCTATATATTGGCTTGCTGACGGAGCGACTGTTCCTGGTCCAATACCAATATAATTATTTTTAGATAGTTCCCAAGCAAATTTCCAATGAACATTCTCTCTTTCCTCAAAAGCCGCGTCATTTCCAAAATTAAAGGTTATAACATTAACTATACGTTGAAACGCAATACCGGTAATCTCATCTTCGTATAAATTAGAATAAAAATAAAATATACTAACAAATATAAATAAAATAAATACAATTAATTTCCCCATTCTTTTAAGATCAATTGAAAAACTAGGTACTTTCCAAATAAACGCCCATATAAATAACATTATTATGGGGGATCTTTCAAGTGCTAATAAAAGAAATATTAATGATAATATAATATTAATTTTAAAAACATTTCTATTATGAATGTACTGATTGTATAGCATTAATAATAATATTATTGAAATAATAAAGACTTGATATTCTACAAAAGCATTCATAACCCCAAAAAAGCGTAATAACCCCCCCTGAAACAAATTTCCATTGTCACCTGATTCGAGAAAATCAATTATTATTTTATAATCCCAAGGTAGCCATACTTCAAGGTTATTAGTATAAAATGCTATTTCTTGTATAATGCCATAAGTTACAAAAAATAAAAATAATTTATTAAATAAATTCACTATATCAATTTTATACTTGCCCATACTTTCGCCAATTAGTAAACACAATATAGGAAAACAAAAATCTTTTAATGATAGTAAATTTGTAATAAAATCACTACGAAAATCAATAATACTATAAGTAAAGAAAAATAAGCATAAACTATATAAGAGTAATTTTAAATATGATATTTTATGGTTATTCATAACATTAATACAAACTGCAATAAGCCCAATTACATATAATAAAATATTAAATATTGACAAATCAAGAATTCGAGAAAATATATTTGAATATAATAATAAAAAAGTAAAAATTATCAAATTATATTTTTCAATATTTGTAAGACTAATTTTTAAACAACTCATTTAATATCCCAACTTTACTATTCCAATTATGTTTAGATGCATAATCAATATATTTTAAATGACTTATATTTTCTAAATTCAATTTTTTAAATATATCCATAAATTCTTTACTATTTCGATATAAATATGCAGGTGTCTCAGCCAACTCCAATTCTTTCCACCTCGCTGATACTACAGGTAACCCAGCCGCCATATATTCGTACAACTTCAATGGATTAATATTGTTTATCAACTGAGGATAATCCTTAACATTAAAGGGAATTATACCTACATCCGCATTATGCAAATAAGTTGGAAGTTCTTTATACAATCGTTTTCCTAATAAGTGTATGTTTGACCTAGACCTCAAACGCTCTTTAGCCATTCTTTCCGGCCCAATAAAGACAAAAGAAATATGCGGCAATTGTTGCGCTACTATATTAATTAAATCATAATCAAACCAAACATCCATTGCTCCTATATAAACAGCAATAGGTCTGTTAATTGTTTTATATTCATTAGGTAAAGTACGATCCCCATTAACAAAGTGATCGAAGTTCACACCATTTGGTAAATAAAGCGTTTCTTTAGGTTCAAGATTGTCAACATAATTTTTAAGACCGCGTGCAGTATAAGCTACTATATCAACATGTCGTCCAAGCCATTTTTCCATTTTAATCATTGATTGCGTAAATTTATTAAATTGATGATTATTATCTGCAATTCTAAGCAATGAATACTTATGTGGTAAAACATCTACCCAAAAAGCCTGATTCACACTATCAAAATATAATAGGTCTACCTTTCCAAACCCAGCTTGTTTAATTTTTTTAATAATATTTGGCCAAGATACATAACGCCAATATTTTTGAACTAAATCATTACGTAATAATAATTTATTATGTGGCGTTATCATTGCACTAGGCACATATGCCCAGACTCGTCCGTTTAGATCTTTGATACCACCCAGTTGATGAATTAATATCCGTTCTCTCAATTCAGAGGTTAAACCGTTCACTAAATGTAACGGTGAAATAGGATCTGATACAAAGGCTACATCCCACCCTAAATCAACAAATCCTCTAGCAATATGGTGACTGCCAACTTGAAATGGCGATGTCCAATAATTAGCACAAGCCATTAACACCTTTTTTCTTCGCATTTTCCATACCCTCTTGAAAATGATTTTTTCCCAATCTGTATCTTTTCATTTACATTGAAGTCATAACAATAAACATGATTCCCCTGTAGTTTTATCACTCTATAAACAGGCTTGCCAAAACCACTATGCATGCCAACAAATCCGTCTATCCCCAAATATTTAGTCTCAGCTTTTGCTTTATTAAATAGTTGAAAAAGGCCTCTTTGACCAGCAATCCAATCATTTTGCTCCTTGTCTTTATCCAGGGGTGTAAAATGTACACCAGTCGATCTAAATTTATTTCTTTTTGCCGGTAAAGGCGTATACAGATATGTCCCCGGGTCGGAAATTATATCTCCACCATCGATAGTAAGTTCTATGCTCAATTGATCATTATGAGCATGTCCACCTAGACCGTTTTGGCCGATGCTGCCACATCTTACAGCTAAATATAGCAACGGTGATTGGTAAATATATAGTCCAAAATCGGGATAAGAGTATATTGCTAACCCATCAGTTAACTCCTTTTCCTTATTGTTTGACGTAAATTCATATGTTACAGGCTTGCCAAATTCTTTATTCAACATAGCTAGCCAATCACAGATGTCTCCAGATGACAAATTATTAATTTTTCTTCCTTGAGCTCTTGGCCTTCTTAGCTGTTCTTTTTGCCGATAAGAGCTAATGGTTTTACCTTTCAGCCATGCCTTTATCAGAGCAACTTCCGGATTGTCCGGTTCAACGTATGCTAAGAAATCCTGCCTGTTAAACAAAACGCCGGCCACTCCTAAAATATGGCGATGATCTAATACATTTTCATCCCAATACTCTGCATCAAGTGGCAATTCACTATATCCTTCTAAGTTTTCGTATATATTTATCGTTTCAGCAACTGTCCGTTTTAGATAACTGGGCCATATTTTGAAAAAACGGCCGCTATCATTGTCTCCGATTTGCGGGGCGTCACCGCTAGGCTTTAACATGTGCAGAGTAAATTCACAGGCTCTTTCTAACAGCTCCCAAAACCAATCCGGCAATAATTGTGTAGTGTTGATGTTATATTCTTGTTCACAAGGACGCTTGAGGTTTGGTTTTACTCTGTGAAGTTTAAAATCATAATTCATTAATGCACGCTTTTTTTCTGCAGGTAATGTAAGACATAAGATAGCACAATACAACATTATTTCTGTCGACAATCGGTGGTAGTTGGTTGATGCCTCGAAATTGCTGCCGTCGGGATTAAATTCAAAATCCATCTCGCTAATTAGTTCTTGAACAGCAAAAGACAACCAAACATCCGTCTCACTATTGCTTTCTAAATGACTTGCCGCAAATAACAACCCTGCAATATCGGACAGGTAATGATTATTTCTGTATTTAGGATGATACTCCAAGTTTTCATAGCAATGCCTGCCATGTTCATAGACAGACCGGGCAAATACCGCTTCAAATTCATCATCAAACTCGGTGCCAAATGCTTTAAACAGATCATAGGTTACTAACCAATTAGCTACCCGTATGCCTACATCCATGGTGCAACGCCAATTAACGCCAAATCGGGGGGGATTTTCGACAACAAAATCCAATATTTGGTTGCGAAACTCCCTGGCATATTTTTCTTTATCTTCAGCTATAAATCCATATGTCCAAGCAAGTATAGGCAAGTGCTGCATACGTGCTAATTCCCAAGGAACCTTAATATCGACCCCCGGCTTATGCCCGTATTTTATTTCCATATACCATGTCTTCTCCGACCAGCGATAGCCGGACTTAAAGTCCAGCTGCCAGTCAATCGGAATATACTTTTTATCTATTAAAATCCTTATAGCTTCTGACTCCCTGCGATTTGCGCGGTTTATCATATTGCCTTCATATCCGTTTACTGTTAAATCTTCATACCTGTACCCCTCTAAACCCAAGCAATCCATGCCTTTCTTTACTTGAACCCAACCTGAGCCCAAAAGATCAAAATAGTGGGTAACATATAAATTAGATATATACTCTACATTATCAGGTGTATATGGTAAATGAATTAAACTCCCTATACAAGAAAATTCTAATTTTATTTTTTTATTGCTATATGTTGGACCAAACAGATCTTTGCTAAAACGCATCCTATAGTTCAGCCTAATTTTACTTTTTAAAATTATTTCTTTAAAAGTATAGTTCCTGATTTTTTTTAAATAGTATAGCATATTTAGCCCACACTTTACTTGAGAAATCTGAAATACTTGGACAAAGCAAATTTAGTCACAGCTATTTGTAATATAAAAATAAATATCGCTGTAAAGAACTGAGCATAAGCAACACCAATGACTCCATAATTTTGTAACAATAAATAGGACAAAAACAGACCAATGGGTGTAGAAATAAAAACTACTCCAATATTGTATTTTATCAAGCCTAGCCCAACTAAACAAACTCCTGTTACAGCATAAGAAGAATAGACAATATATTTCAAGAGTAATATTTTTAAATACAAAAAAGTAATTATATAATTATATCCATAAAAAAAAGGAATAAAATAATAGCAAAAAATATAAATTCCTAATGCCACTAATATGGCTAATACTACCATACGAAGTTGATTTTTGATCAATTGGCTATAAACCCATCTTTTGTCTCGATTATGCTCGCTAAAATACGGTGCTACAATAGATTGCACTGTCCCTGTAACCTGCATAGCTCCGATCAAAAAAATAGAAGCCAACGAGTAAAAGCCTATTTGTTCCTTGTCAGGACAAAAATGGTCTAAAATAAAAATATCCCCATATTGCCCGATTAAAGAGACGATATTTCCTAACATGCTAAACACTGCAATAGATAAAAAACTTCTCGGTACAAAAGATTTATAAAAAATAAATGAAAAACCGATTTCTCGAAAAACAGGTATCATGCCAATAAAATAAGCAAATACCGTAGAAGCAATAAAGCCTTTAATCCCCCAGAAATATGTACTGCCAACAATAATCAGAAAGGATTGCAGCTTAATTATGCTTTGGGCTTTTGCCATTTTCCTCACTTGTTTCACGGCCTGTAAGTAGATCATTCCGAGATTAGTCATTACTGAAAATGGCAACAATAATCCATAAATTAAAATCCAACTGCCAATTTGGCTCGTTGATAAAATAATTTTATAAGAATCAAATAAAAACCATAATAAGTAGCCACATAAAGTTGTAACTAAAGAACATTTTACTGAATAATTAAATATCCCCCATCGTTGTTCTTGTGAAATATTCTCTGCGCAATATTTTAATACTGAAGTATTAAATCCAAAACCGGCTAATATAACAAAAAGCGCAATATAAGATTGCAAAATTTTTATTTGGCCAATTTCAGTAGGAGATATTAATTTAGCAATAAAAACAACTGTACCAAAACCAAGAAACTGAGTAAGTAAATTCGCAGATAAAAGATGAAAAAAACTCTTATTTTGTAGTAAATGAAGCAACCTTGTTATTTTTTGAGTATTTTGCATTTTTCCCTTTAGGTTATTGTTTAACATAATAACAATACATGTGGTCAAAAACCGCGTATTTATTAAGTTTTGTGTATGCATCAACATACCACATTAACTTTCCTGCAATTTTCTCTAATATTGGAATTCCTTGTAAAGGATTAAACATTCCTCCTGATGTGAATTTTCTTTGTTGTAAGCTAAAACCAAATTTATTAAAGAACTTGTCTAAATATTCTTCAGAATAAAAATTCACATGTTCCGGAGGCGAATACATATGCCATCTAATATTCAATTTGTCTAATAAATTTACTTTTAAACAATCATAAAATGGAACCATTATTACTAATATACCATTGGGGGATACTAAATTATTTAATTTTTCCATAAAAGGTGTAGGATTATTTAAATGTTCTAAAATAGCGTAACAAGTGACAATATCAAACTTTTCCTCAAAAGAAATATTTTCAATAAAATCATTAATAATAATTATGCCTCTGTTTTGAGCAATATGGGCAAAATCTTTGGCAATCTCCACTCCTACTCTTTTTATACCTTGGGGCCAATGAAGTAAAAAATCTCCATTTCTACAGCCAATATCTAAAATTGATCGTGGATCTTTCTGTAAGTACTGTTTAATTGTTTTTACCTCATGCATCCAATATTTTGAATAAGTAAATTGTTCATCCAAATAATTCTTATTTTTACTTCGTTCATTATAAAAATCATTTAGATTAATAGAATGCTCATCAGGATCGAACATTTTTGATTGGCAATCACTGCATCCATATAATGTATAAGATAAATCACTGCATAAATTCCAAGGACTTTTAATCTTTTTTATTGCCATTATTTTTTTTGATCCACAAAGTCTACAATTATTTAACATTCTTTCTCCTAATCAATGCTTAATTATTTCTTTTAGCATACCCACACCAATTATCAAGCAATACCATTTCCTTGTCTTTGAAATGCTTTTAATCAAAATTAGACTCAGCAATGTTTTTTATAGTATCTTCCCATATGATCGTTGGTTTCCATTTTAATAACTTTATTGCTTTATCAATATTGGCTTCTTGCCATATTGTCAGGTTAGACCTATTGGATCCACAACTATCTTCCGTATAACATATTTTGGTCTGGCTGGCACATATGATATCATTAACTAACTTGCGTGTAAGCTTAGCCGCTCCACTACCAACGTTAATGATTTCACCACTAATATTTTTTATATTATCAATAGCACAAATTATAGCTTTTACAACATCTCTAATATCAATATAATCGCGATATGTAGCTAAATTTCCAAATTGAATTATTTCTTTACCTTCGCTAATAGATTTACATAGCTTTCCAACAATAGTATTTTGATTCATATTTGATCCTATGGGATTAAAAAGTCGTAGTACAACTCCGTCTATTATTTTTTTTCGTGACATTTCTTGAACAAACAGGCTAGCTTGTAATTTACTTTCTCCATAAGCATTTTGGGGAATTGTAGAAAACTGTTCATCAACCTTCTGTAGATATGGAATAGGCGCATATTCAGCCGCAGAACCGATTTGAATAAACCCGCAGTTCACGTCAGCTTGACATAAAACAGCAATTAATAGTTTGGTAGCATTAAAATTACTTGCAAGAGCTAATGATTTGTCATTCGTTAGCACACCTGCACAATGAATAATTATATCCGGCTTATGCTTCATAATAAACTGACTGATTTGCTTAATGTTTTTCTCAGTAAGCATAGCATCTAACCCGTCAGTTAATTTTATATTGTTAACTTTAAGATCTATACCATATATTAAGTCTTCAGAATAAGCTTTTGTTAAAGCATTTATAACATGTGTCCCAATAAAACCGGAACATCCTGTGACTAGAATATTGTGCATCATTATTCAACCACCTAAGTTTATTAAAAAGACCGGTTTTCAATATCCGTATTAGCCTGCTCATAATCATCCGGCCGGCCAATATCTAACCAATAACCATCAAATAAGTAACTATTAATCTTCTTCTTGCTTTTTAACATATCCAGCACTAAATTATCTAATCCATATGCCTCATAATAAGGCACCTGATCTAACACTGAACGGCTAAAAACATACACACCCATACTGACACTAAAATGGTACTTTGGTTTTTCCCTAAAGCCGATTATTTCTTTTTTTTGTTCATTAATATCCAATACTCCAAAATCTATTTTTGCTTCTCTTTTATATGTGGCAATGGTCAAGTCAGCTCCTGAATTCAAATGGGACTGAAACAAATCTGTATAGTTAATATCGGTTAATATATCGCCGTTCATAACTAAAAAGTTTTCCGGTAAACCTTCGATTAGTTTAATAGGAGCAACTGTGCTCAACGGCTTATCTTCAAACGAATAAGATATGTCAATTCCATACTTTTCCCCGTTTCCAAAAAAAGCCATAATAATATCAGCCATATGATTGACTGCTATGGTAATTTTGGTCACTCCCGCCTTTTTTAGTTGATTAATCACAATATCAAGTATCGGCTTTTCACCTACCGGCACTAACGGCTTAGGCAGTGTAACCGTATACGGCTTTAGCCTGGTCCCCTTACCCCCTGCCAAAATCACAGCTTCCATGATAGGGCCTCCCCTTAATAAATTTCACGCTTTTCTTCGACTATCAACGCTCGCAACGAACATATATATTTATCTATATTAAATCATTTTGCATATGCTTTATTGTATCAACAGACTACTTATATGTTATAAATATCAGCTTTATACTGTTTTAAGTTTGTTGGGTTGGTAAACCATGCTATAGTTTCTTGTATACCTCTCTTAAATCCATCTTTACCAGCATATTGCGGCTTCCATCCAGTCAAATTGAATGCTTTTGCATTATCAGCCCATAATCTCTCTACTTCGCTTTTATCTGGTCGCACACGCATATCATCGGAAATAATATTAACTTTTGTTTTCATCGCTTCAGCAATGACTTCTACCGTTTCACCAATAGATATTTCATAGTTACTGCCAATATTAATAACTTCCCCTACTGATTGCTCAGAAGCAGCAACAGCCAAAAAACCACTGACTGTATCTTTTATATAATTAAAATCACGAGTGGGATGTAAGGCTCCTAATTTTATATTGTTAATGCCATTGGCAATTTGCGTAATAATAGTGGGAATAACTGCTCTAGCCGATTGTCTTGGCCCATAAGTATTGAACGGCCTAATAATCGCCACCGGCGTACGGAAAGAACGAAAAAATGCCATTGCCATTTGATCTGCGCCAATTTTGGTAGCCGAATACGGAGATTGCCCCTGCAATGGATGATTCTCATCAATCGGAACATATTTTGCTGTTCCATAGACTTCACTGGTGGAAGTATGGACTATTTTCTCAACTTCCAATTCTCTGGCTGCCTGCAAAATATTTAATGTTCCTTTGATATTTGTATCCACGTAACTATCGGGAGAATGATAAGAATAGGGAATTGCAATTAAAGCCGCAAGGTGCAAAACAATATCACAACCTTGCATGGCAGTTTTCACCCCATGCGGGTCCCGTATATCACCGGCAAAAATATCCAGGGAATCTTTAATACTCTTTTCACTATAATCCAGCCAACCCCAGGAGTTAAATGAATTATAAAATACAAAAGCACGAACCTCATGACCTTGCCGTACTAACTCTTCTGTCAAATGAGAACCAATAAACCCATCAGCACCTGTTACCAAAATTTTTTTATTCTTCAACATGATAAATCTCCTTAAATAAACGATTTGTAAATCTTTTTGTTTTCATTTTTTCTATTTTTTGTTTACAAGTTAATAAATTTGCTCTTTCCAATATAACTTGCTCGATTTTTTTTTCTAATGATTTAACATCCCGATTTTTAAATAAAATCGTTCCCTTCGGCCTATCAATACAATCACTAGCAATTACAGGAGTCTCAAACCACAAAGATTCATTAATTGAAAGTGCATTACCATCCGTATTTGTTAAGCGTAAAAATACATCAGACAATAGATATATAGGCCAAACCTCCGTTAAATCTTCATATATTAAATAAAAATTCTCCACAAGATTATTTTTTTCAATTTTTTCAACAAAATCATCATGTAAGTTCTGTGCTATCACTCCATTGATGCTCACAAGTACTAGTATCTTATATTTGACTGCTAATTCTTTTACTACTTCTACTAATAAATCAAATCCATATAAATCTTCTTGATTGTAATAAGTAAACCAGCCTACCATACTAATGATTGCATCATAATTATCAGTATTCAATACATGATTATCGCAAAATTCCGTAAAAATAGCTTCACTATAAAGGGGAGGTATAAACGCATCTATCATAGTTACCGACTTGGCGTGATTTTTCTTTGCTATCTGCATAATCTCATAGTTATCAGCTAAAATATGGACATGTTTTATGACTTTCTGCATTAGTATTCCTTTAATTCCACCAGCATTTAATGCATTTTTTAAGGAAGCACCATGTATATGTAAATATACATTCTTCCCCATTAATCCCAATATCCCTAAAATAATTCTAATACGCAAATCTGGAGAATGGTGATGGATCAGCTTGTAAGGAGATAAAAATAAACGCAATAAAGAATACATTTTCGTTATTTTGCTATAAAATAAATAAAAATTTCCATGATATCCACTATTTTTTGTCTCATTATAAAAATCATAATATCTTATTTCCGAACTCTCTAACTGCGCTAATACCCGCTGAATATGAACAGATATCCCGCCATAAGGCGGAGGATATGGGCCAATAATAGCGATTTTTTTCTTGTTCTTCAAAATTTGCACCACACATTTAGGTAGATTCCCGTTTATTTTTGATGGGCTTCCGATATTATCCATTTGAATTTACAGGCATCAGTTAATGTAATTTCAACTACTTCCTCAAAAAATATGTCAATCGACTCGCCAAGCATAGTTTTAAATCCTATAGTTAATTGATTTTTGTCAATCTTTAGCTTTTCTCTGTCATAGCTGTTTTGTATCGTATAACGGAGAATGATATTTTTGTTTATTATTTGGAAAACTTGAACTTCTTTCATTACATTTAAATTTTTAAATGGGAAGGTAACTACAGCCGGAGGGATCAATTCACTTTTTTCATCTATCAAGTAATCTTCCAAGCGACCGCCGATCTGCTTAATAACAGGTGTATAACCCCGCCCACATTGCGGACATACTTCTTCCGTCCAATCTAATACAAGATCATTCATTCTATATCTTATAAATGGTGTAGTTTTATTTAAAAAGCCTGTACCAATAAGTTCATTATTTAGTCCTTTTTCAACATACCCATATAAAGGCAAAAAATGGTAACTCCGATTTGTTTCACACCAAGCGCCGAGTGCCACTTGCTCCGAATTACCATAATGTGCTATTATCTTTTCTGGGTTAAGATAATCTTCGATCTCTTTTATTTGCCATTCATACATATTTTCTGACGCTAACAGTACACCCTTAATTGGCGAAATCAACTTTAATGAGCTTTCATTAAGCAATTTTGCAAACTTGGCTATAGCACTCGGATAGCCATGAAAATACGCTATTTCTTTTTCGTTGATATAGTTGACCATTTGTTCCATATTATCATTCATATTTACAATAGAAAATCTGGTCAAATTTAAATCCGGATATTCTGCAATAGGCTCAATTTGGAAGCCGCGCATCTCGATTCGATAAAAATCCGGCGTAAAATTCGCTCGACTCCATTGGTGATATATAGCAGCCAGTTCTTTTTCACGGCTCTCTCTGTCTCCATAAAATTGAAATGGTGCGCCGCTTGTCCCACTTGTGGTAATTTTATACATGTCAGGGACTTTAATTGTTAAACCGCCGGCATTTTTCAGCAGCGATTTATCAACTATCGGAATTTGACTTCTAAAATCTTCAAATGATTGTATTTGACTTATTTTAACCCCATATTTATCATATAGATTTCGATAAAACTTACTGTTTAAATATGCGTGTTTTAGTGTGTTCTTCAATAACTCAAACTGCAGTTCTTGTATATATTGTGGTTCGTAATACTGGGTTTCATTTAACAATGCATAATAATCCCAAAAATGGCTTGACAATCTTTTGGTTAACGGTCGTATATTTCTTAAGTTCCGTGCGGTATTCTCAATATAGCGGTTTTTCTTTACAAATTTTTTAAGCATACTCAACATAAAAGAACTCCCTGCACTAGAAAATTTTTTCCACCTCAAATGCGATTTCCATAGCTTGCACTTGCTGCCACAAAGGTATAGGCCATTCTCCACCTTTTAATATACATTGAGCAAAAGCTTCAATTTCTTCTTTTTGTCCCTTTTCGCTATTCTTAGTCTGAATCTCTTTTGTCTTAATACCATAAGTAGTTAACTTCTTGTAATCTTCTACTACAAAAACTTTCCCATCACAATATATTTCCATATGTTCTTTAGGGTAGTCCTTCGCACCCAGAGCTGTATATGTCAACGTTGCTACAGAGCCATCCTCATAAGATACAGTTGCAACAAAGTTATCGTTAGGACTGTAATAGCCTGTCGCAGGCATTAAGGTTTGTGCCTGAACTTTTAATACCTTACTATTCGTCAAGAAATTAAACAGATCATAGATGTGGCAAGCCTCGCCAATATTGCGGCCGCCGCCTTCTTCGGTATGCACCCAATTATCTAACGGGATATAGCCGGCATTCATTCGATAGTTAATCATCAGGGGATTCGTACGTTTTGATATATTGTCATAAATTGCTTTCGCATATTTTGAGTGGCGACGGTTAAAACCCGTTAATAATACAGGGGCATTATCACTTTTTTCTTGCTCGTAAAAAGCTTTTACATGTATCAATTCCCGCTCATTTAGGGCTAATGGTTTTTCCACCAATACGTGCTTGCCTGCTTCTAGTGCCTGGATTACCATATTCGCATGTAAATTGTGCCGGGCAGCAATTAATACCGCATCAATATCTTTATCCTCTAGTATTTCGTTATAACTAGTTGTCGCATAAGATGCCCCGAACTGCTTGGCTGTGCTCATAGCGTTATGACCGGTCCGGCTCATCACAGCTTGCAAATGATACAGATTAGACAGTTCCTTTATATTAGGCAAGTGCATTCCCTTGGCAAATCCACCGGCACCTGCTAAAGCAATCCTCACCTTGTCTTTGCCAGAAGCACAAGAAGATATCATGACTTTATTTAATGGGCTTGAATTCTCATCCTCCAGATATGACAGCAACACCATCAACGGTTTATCCTCACCATTGCTCAGCCTATTATAAGCCTCAGTGGCCTGTTCAACCGGATAAACAGCCTGTATCATTGAGCGGACTTGAATTTTATTTTCACTAAGCAGGCGAATATATTCTTCCAAATTACGGTTTTCAGTCCATCTAACATAAGCTGCCGGGTAATCCAATCCTTCTTCTTCATAATGATGATCATATCTGCCTGGCCCATAGGATGTCGATATGAAAAAATCAATTTCTTTTTGATAAAAATCCTCCCGGTTTAGATGTAACCCAACATCTCCTACCAGTACCACTCTGCCTTTGCGGCGACACATTTTAAAAGCCGTTGACACTACACTGTCGGAAGGGGTAGCTGCCGTGATGATTACTCCATCGGCACCTATTCCGGCAGTGATGCGGGCAACTTGCTCAACATCCAGTCCATCTTCAGGGTGAATGCCAAAACTAGCCCCATTCTTGAGAGCAATTTTGATTCTTTGGCGGTCTAAATCGCTGACAATCACCCGGCAGCCGTTAGCCTTAAGCATTTGAACCGTCAATTGCCCTAATATGCCGTTCCCGATTACTACGAAGGTTTCACCCAATGTCGGATTAGCCCGGCGAATTCCCTGCAGAGCAATCGCTCCGAGGGTGACTGTACTTGCTTCCTCCATCGGAACGTTATCAGGCATTTTAACAACAAGATTACGTGGCACATTGATATATTCTGCATGAAAAGCGCACTGTGAGCCTGCACACGCTACTCTATCACCAATTTTTATGTCATGTATACCGGAACCAATCCCGACTACTTTTCCTGCTGCGGAATATCCGGTAGGAACACCCGAATCCAGCTTTCCTTTCACCAGGCTTGTTGTTTTTGCTACGCCTTGGGTTTTCACCAAATTCAGTACCTTTTTTACGTTTTCAGGCTGGTTAAGCGCTCTTTTCCACAGAGGCACTCCGCTATTGCGTACGCCGCTCATCTCAGTACCAATCGATATGCAGGAGCGCTCTACTTTTACCAGTATCTGTCCCGCTTCTACCTGAGGAGATGGCACTTCCTCTACAATGGCCTGTCCCTTTTTTATAAGCACTTGCTTCAACGCCACATCCCCCTGGTGTCAATAACTATTTTTTCGTTCAGCATATTTCGATCAATAAGCTTAAACGCTTTATGATCCACCAATAATAATATGATATCCGCCTGTTGTACTGCCTGAGAAGTATCCGTATATATAATATCGGGATACTGTTGCAACGCAAGCGGCAATTGTTTTATATGCGGCTCAACAGCCAATATTTCACCAATTCTGTTTTTAGCTAGAGTTTTAACGATTTCTACTGACGGACTTTCCCGCAAATCGTCGATATCTGGTTTAAAAGCTAAACCTAGACAAGCAATAACCGGCTTTTTAAATCGTTCCGCCTTCTGAATAACCTTTTCTATAATATATTTAGGTTTATTATCATTGACGAGCCGGGCAGCATGTATTAATTTTGACTGTTCTGGAGCTGAATCCACAATAAACCATGGATCTACGGCAATACAATGGCCGCCAACTCCCGGACCAGGCTGCAATATATTTACGCGTGGATGCCGGTTCGCTAAGTCAATTAATTCCCAGACGCTAATTTCTAGTTTATCGCAAATAAGCGATAGTTCATTGGCAAAAGCAATATTCACATCGCGAAATGCATTTTCCGTTAACTTTGCCATTTCTGCGGTACGGCAATCGGTAAGAAAGATTTGACCGTGAACAAAGGTTTGATAAAAAGCTAGTGCCTTCTGGGCTGAAGAATTATCTAGACCGCCAATAATGCGATCATTCTCAATCAACTCGCGTAGAATGCATCCGGGTAACACCCTCTCCGGGCAGTGAGCAATAAATACTTGACCTTGATTTTTATCTTTTTCATAATCAATTTGTTTATAAAACGGAATAGAAAGATCAGGACGCTCATGCCGCAGCCATTGAGCAATTTTTTCAGTTGTTCCCACCGGACTAGTTGACTCTAAAACGATTAAATCGCCAGATTTTATATAGGGTGCAATTTCCCTGGTAGCTGCCTCGACATAGGATAAATCCGGCTTATGTTCATCTCGAAAAGGAGTTGGTACAGCTATAACAAAAACATCCGCTTCTTCCGGCTGTGTAGCTACCTGCAAATGTCCACTATTAACTGCAGATTTCACTAAAACATCCAAATCAGGTTCGTAAATATGCACTTTACCATTTTTAATACTATCTACTATCTCTTTTAAGCAATCCACACCATGTACTTGAAATCCCTTCGTAGCAAGTAAGCTGGCTGTAGGCAATCCAATATAGCCAAGTCCAACAACACATATTTTACCCATTAGTAAGCTCCCTTTCTCGTCACAACAACCTTGATTGTCTTAATCAACATCACAATATCATGCCACATTGACCAATTTCGAACATACCATTCGTCCATTCTTAACCGTCCGTTAAAATCAATCTCATTACGGCCGCTTATCTGCCATAGGCCAGTTATCCCCGGCACAGTCTGCAAAATCGCCGGAAGAAAATACCCCATTTTTTCTTTTTCCCGCGGTAAATAAGGCCGGGGTCCCACCAAGCTCATTTCACCCTTCAAGACATTAAAAATTTGTGGCAGCTCGTCAAGACTAAATTTACGCAACCATTTGCCCATATGTGTTACCCGTGGATCATAGCCCTTCAATTTTGCGAAATTATTCCATTCCTCTTCCGCTATGGAATTATGCGCAAAATACTTTAATAAGATATCATCAGAATTCTCATACATCGTACGAAATTTATAACACAAAAATTCCTGGCCGTTTTTCCCCAATCGCTTTGCAATATGCAATACCGGACCCGGTGAATCTATTTTTACGATAATGCTCAATATAATCAATACAGGTACTATAGTAATTAAAATTGGTATGCCAATAAGAAGATCAAAAATTCTTTTAAACATACGGTTGCGAGCCTCGGCAAGATTATTACAAACATTTAACATGACCATTCTCTCATTAAACGAGGTTTCCACTGTCATGTTGCTTAGTGGAACACCGAATAAATCAGGAACAATCGTCAAATTTCTGACATAGGGCTGAATGCGGCAAACTAAATTAAGTAACTGCTCGCGTTCTAATCCCGGTACAGCTATAACGGCATCTTGCACCCCAGTAGTCTGAATTACTTGTTCGACATCTGAAAATGAACCCAAATGTGGATATTCATCTAATAGAGGCCGGTCTTTATCTTCAATAAATCCAACTATTTTATACCCCATACCAGGTTCATCATTAAAAGTTTTTGCTAATAATTCCGCTGTTCTTCCGGCTCCAATAACAACTATCGATTTTTGCCACAGCCCAAATTTCAATAGTATCTTTTTCGTCACATGGCGAGTAATTGACAAATACAGAAAAGAAAAAATCCAACTAAATAAGATAAATAAACGGGATGTCTCTTTCGCCACTCCGGTAAAATAAAGAATACTAGCAGTCATCAATGTGGCAAACAAGGAACTCTTAAATATTATTTCTACACATTGCCAAAAAGGCAACCGTTTCGAATAAAGCCCTTCATATAGTAAGAAACCCAAGTACATGATCGGGATTAAAAAAAATATATAACTATCCGGTATATATGCATGCTGCAATTGTGGCATAATGCCAAGAAGAACCTTATCCCGCAGAAATAACGCTGACAGTAATGCAGCAACAACAGCTCCATAGTCCACACAAAACAACACTATCGGTGCAATCCATTTTCCTATTCGATTTGCGTTGGATAATGCAAATCGTTGCTCCAAAACAAGCGTCTCAGTCTCTGGGGGCATATCATCACTCACTCCTCTTATGTGATCGTTTTTGGGTATGATCACCGCTGCCATAATAATAGTAATAATATGCATGCTCTTCTTCAATCTCCACCCGGTTTAATACAACTCCCAGAATAGTCCCTTTTGCCTTTACTAATAATTCCTTTGCTCTCTGCAGCATTTCTGGGCGATTAATGCCGGAAGTCACAACAAGTACAATACCGTCAACCTTAGCAGCCAGCACGGATGCATCGGTAACAGCAACTGTAGGCGGCGCATCCAAAAACAGGATATCGGCTTTATCTCTCAGTTGGTTAATGATCTGCTGCATTTTAGAACTACCCAGCAATTCCGACGGATTCGGTGGAATAGGTCCGCTAGTAACTACTTGGAGATTGGGCACCTCAGTCTGCTGAATGATATTGTCGATTGGGATATCATCAACTAAAATATTCGTTAGGCCTTTATTTTTTACACCAAAAATTTTATGTACAACCGGCTTTCTAAGATCACAGTCCATGAGAATTACTTTTTTGCCTGACTGAGCAAAAGCCACGGCAAGATTGGCCATAGTTGTCGATTTTCCCTCGCCGGGACCGGCGCTTGTCATCATGACTGTTTTGATGACGCCGTCTGCTTTGGCAAATTGAATATTGGTCCGCAATGTCCGGAAAGCTTCCGCAATGGGAGATTTAGCCTGTTCGTGAACAATTAGCCTGCGAATATGTGCCATCGTTTACATCCCCCTTTGCCTATCTTTGTGGAATAGTCCAGTAAAATTTTTCCATTGACTGCCGGAACTCCTTTTTTCTTCTGCATCAAAATCCGGAATACTTCCCAATACCGGCAAATCAAGATATTGCCGGACATCGTCGGCCGTGCGTATCGATCTGTTCATATATTCCAGACCAAAAGCCAAGCCCGTTCCTACAAAGAGTCCTAAAATAGAGCCAATAATAATATTCAACATTTTTTTCGGCGACACCGGTTTTTCCGGTGCAATCGCTATGTCGATCACCTGCACATCGGTTGGTTGCATAACTTCACTGATACGGGCTTCTTCATAGCGTTTCGCCAGCATAATATAAATTTCCTGAGCAACATTCGCGTCACGCATCACTTTGACAAGCCCTTGCTCTTTGGCCGGCAATTGGACAATCTGTTGCTGGCCTGCCGCCATAATTTTGTCAATTGCTTGTTTGCGGGCGGTATAAACAGCAATTTCGGCTTCCGACTGCAGATTTTCCTGCAATAGTCCCTGGTGGACCGGGTTCACCGAGGGAGCTTCCGAATTAACTATTCGCGCTATTTCGGTGTTGAGTTTAGCTTTGGTTTCCGCAATAGCGGCTTGCAGCTCAATGATTTTAGGGTGTTTGCCGGTATACGTTTGCGACAAGCTGACAAGCTGTACTTCCAGGTCGGCCAATTTCCCTTTATATTGCTGAATCAAAGGGCTGTCGGCAATAAAACCTGCTTTTTCCTGCCTCAATTGCTGGCTCGTGCTGCTCATCTTAGCCTGAGCCGAAGCCAGAGCGACCTGATTATCGGCGGCAAGCTTATCCACATCAGAAAGTTTGTCTACCATCGCCTTGGCTTCATCGGAAGGAGATACTATTTTCTCTTGATATTTGTACTTCTGCAAGCGGTCCTCAGCCTGCTCGAGTTCCTGTTTTGACTCCCGCATCCTTTCGCCGATAAACCCCCGCACCGTTGACTGTTCGGAGCGGACTAAATCGGTCATCCTGTTAAGAAAGACTTGAACAAGGGTATTGGCTACGGTTTGCGCCTCTTCCTGCGATTTGGCCTTTACCTTGATATTCAGGATTTCGGTATCTTTCAGAGGCTGTGTAGTAATCCTTTTCAACATATCCTCATATGTAGGCGGCTCTTCTTTATCAGCCTGCGTTTTATCAATGACTTCCTGAACGACCGTCCGGCTTTTTATTATCTCGGCATAAGTAGACATAAGCTGCTTGGTACTCATCGGATTGCCTGTCGGCAAGTCGGCAAGCAAGGAATCCGCCAATCCCTTAGGCTGCTTAATTCTCAGCGTAGTCTCGGCTTCATAAGTAGGGGGTATCAAAAAGCTGACTATAAGGGTTGTTATCACGAACAGCAAGAACGTATTTAGGATTAGCTTACGCCGTTTTTTTAGAGTC
The DNA here is from genome assembly GCF_900101845.1 of Sporomusa acidovorans. Classification (GTDB taxonomy): domain Bacteria; phylum Bacillota; class Negativicutes; order Sporomusales; family Sporomusaceae; genus Sporomusa; species Sporomusa acidovorans. Next base: position 94,446 of record NZ_FNAM01000004.1, read on the forward strand.
TTGATAATATCTCGCAAATCTAAGGTTGTTTCCTCCACTGGTCAGCCTCCAAATTCTAATTAGATGATGCAGATGTTTAGTTGTCATCCTGCATCTCATGGATTTGATATGTCGCAGAAACCCACGGCAAAATGTCTTTGGCAAAATCAATACGGCCGTTATCGCTAAGGAAAACAACATCCCCATCGGCCAATTCCACGTTTTGCGACATATCGCCTTTTTCCAGCAACTGCAATAAGTTAACTTTCAGAGGTTTCCCCGTCTGGTCTTTACGAATGACAAAGACCTTTTTTTTAGCGGCATACTTCGTATAGCTGCCGGCAATACCTATGGCATCCAGCAGGTTGTGCTGCTTTTCCAGTTCATACATACCGGGTTTTGCTACCTCTCCCAGTACATAAACCCTGGTTGTCCGTAACTTGAGTATATTTATAGTTACAATCGGATCTTTTACAAAATTGCGCAGGCGCTGCGTTATTATTTGATTTAGCGCTACCGGGGACAGACCTGCGGCTTGTACTTCGCCGACCAGCGGAAAAGATATGCGCCCGTCCGGCCTAATCGGAACTTCTTTTATTTGCAATTCTTCATAGCCCCAAACGCTAATTTCAAGTACATCCCCCGGGGCAAGCTGATAATATTGCGCATAAACTGGAAATACACTAAAAACAATAAAAAAAAGCAACACTAATATTAAGACACCGGATTTGGTTTTCACTCATTAACCTCCAATTCTATTAAGTTTACGGATTATATTTCTCTATTTTTTTACAAAATCCTTTACCATAATTTCGAACATCTAAATAGTATTATTTCCCAGTAATTTAATCCAAAAAGCATAAAAACACCCCGACTTTTAAGTCGAGGATGCTCCTCTAGCTCTCTAGCTATTTGCTAAGCTTTATTTTCCACATTTCTTCGCAAATAGCAGGTAATATTTTAAATACTCTACAATCCGGTTAACCTTTTCGAGGGCAAGGTCATCTATTTTTGACCCATAAGCTACTTCTTGCACAATACTCTAAACTTGATATCTTCATGGTCTAGTAAGGTCAATTGAGCAATTACTTCTGTGTTTCCAGACAATTCCACTTATTTGCTGAGACTTTTGTCTCATTTTATATTATAACAGGGTTATTAACTTTTTACCAACATTTTCTTAATAAATTCTACAACCCAGTTACTTAACTGATAAACCGGGCAAGTAATTTTTTAAAAAAATTTGTTTTTTTCGATATGTTCCCTTCTTTTACTACAAACATTTCCACATCCCTGCTGTTAATGACATTCTCCGGATTGGTGGCGATAATGCACTTGGCTTTTTTTTCACCGGCAATAGATACCACCTTTTTTACGGCAGCAGTTAAATCAGGATTGCGGTGTCCGGCACTATGCGCATCTGAGCCAATACAATGAACCATATCTCTTTGGAGTAAAAGTTCGGCCAGGTTTTTGGCCCGCTCGCCCATTTTACCGATAAGACTAGTGCCGTTAATCTGTGTCATAATCCCCCTCTGTATCCATTCCACTAATAGTTCCGGATTTTTAGCGAGAATAGGATGACGTTCCGGATGAGCCAAAATCGGGGTAATTTCCCTAGTCTGAAGAGTAAAGAAAAAATCTTCGGTAAAACCGGGTATCTCCATGGCCGGCAATTCAACCAGCATATACCGGCCACCGTTCAGGCAATACGGCCCCGGTCCTTGAATAATATTCAAAATATCCTGGTGAATCGCTACTTCTGCACCCGGATAAGTGGGAATATCCAGCCCTGCTTTGGCACCCTCTTGCCTAAGCAATTCGCAACCTTCCAGAATCTGTTTCCAGGAAGGCAGCCACTCACCCTCAATAGCATGGGGAGTGGCAATAATACCTTTTGTGCCGTTTTGTTGGGCAATACGCAACATTTCCAGGGAAGTCTCCAGATTTTTCGCTCCGTCATCAATGTTTGGTATAATATGACAATGTAAATCCAGCATGAATAAGCTACTCCTTTAGACTAAATCGTAGTTATAACAACAAATTTAGTGTAGCTCGGACTTTTTCATTTGTCAAACGATATTCCTGTTACCTATCATAATTTTGCTTTACGGCATTTATTTGCAAAACTAACATGCTCCTCGAGTGCTTCAATAACATCTTTTTCTTCTTCTAGTGATAAATTTTCTAACTTAGCTGTCCCAATAACTTCTTGTACCATATCTTGAATTTGATAGCGCAAATACCCCAAATTTTCTAATTGAATAATCAACTCATTGATTCGGCCATGGTCATTCATATTAACCTCACCTTTCCCGCTTATATTTGGTCTAGGACTAAGTAATAATAAAAAAAGCCAGATTGCTGTTGATTGCAACCTGGCTGTCTTAGATTCTATCATATCGTTAGACCCATGGCTTTGCGTCCTTCCTTTTCAGAAAGTTTGCCGATTATATACTTTTTAGATAAATTTACAATTTTAGTATAATTTGGATTAATTTAATTGTCAATTATTTCTTGCTTTTGATTGTTGAATTTTTTGGGGGAGTGGCACTACATTTTGTTAAAACGGCACCGACAGTTTGATAGACTTGGCCAGGCGTAATGACATCCAAGCATATTTCATGCCGGGGGCACTCCCTCTTCCAGCAGTCCCGGCAGGCTCTGTCGGTCAGCAAAACCTGGTGGCCGGCTCCGGCTCCGTATGGCCCGTTGCGCAACGGATCGGTTGGACCAAACAGAGCAATCACCGGGGTATTAACTGCAACTGCTAGGTGCATCGGTCCGGTATCGCCGCCGATAAAACAAACAGCTTGTTTAATAACATGAGCCAGTTGCTTTAAGCCGGTTTTACCGGTTAAGTCGACCGGTGGAATACTTGCTGATTGACTGATATCTTCCGATAATCTTTGGTCGCCCCTGCCGCCGATTAATACCGGAATAATCTGATCCTGCCACAGCATGTTCGCCAACTCAGCAAAGTGGCTGACCGGCCAACACTTTGTCGGCCAATTTGTTCCCGGCGCCAAAACAACATAGCGGTTACCCTGACGCAGACCGGCATGAGTAGCAACGGCTTCAGCAGACATCGCTTCCTCGGCGGTAATCTGAATGGGAAAACGAACCGGCTGATTTACTTCACAGCCCAGCGCTCTGACCACATCAAGATACCTGTCCACAACATGGCCTGTTTGATTGGGTCCAAAAACTGGCCGACTCACCAAATGGCTCAGCTCGCGCATATTGCAGTAGCCAAGGCGGGTCGTTGCGCCGCTAAGATAGATGATGGCGGCACTTTTAAACAAACCCTGCAAATCAAGCGCCAGGTCAAATTTTTTAGCTTTGAGCTGCCTGGCCAATGCCCGTCCGTGTTTCAGCAAGCCGCCCAGTGATTTATACTTAGCCTTATCAAAAATAACAAGTTCATCAATATACGGATTATTGGTTAATAGGTCATAAGCTGGTTTCTCAACCACCCAGGTGATCTTCGCGGCAGGAAACTGTTGTTTTAAGGCCGTTGCCACCGGCAGTGCATGAATCACATCGCCGATCGCGCTCAGTTTGACAATAAGGATGTTGCTATAGCTCATTTTGTTTTTCCTCTTGTTTTAGAATCGCTTCCCTACATTTTCGCCAAATTACAAGGCAAAGTCAAGTGAAATTACAATTGTGAGTCACAGTTGTCGCATAAGGGAAGCCCGGCCCGCCCCTGGGTGATTTGTTCCCGCAAAGCAAGATATTTTGAGTTTTGCCATATAGCCGCGATTGACTCGCGGGTTAAATCACCCATGGTGATTTTGCCCAAAGCATCATTACAGCACTGGCTGATCTTGCCATCAGGACGAACAATCATCTGACGGAATGGCAATAAACAGCCAAAGGGCAAACTGGAGATTTCTTCGCTGGCCCGATTAGGTGCCTGGCCTCCTCTGGTACTGAGAACATCATGTATTTTTCGTAGACGAATTCGAACTTTGTCGTTATATACAGAATTGTTTTTGGCATGTTGGTAGATAGTTTCAATGGTGGGAATAAGCTGAAGATCATCATTATAGTTATCAATGACAATCCGGTCCAAATATTGTATAATAGCCTTGAATTTATCAAGTGTCAGCAACGTCCCGTTCGTAAATATCTTCAAACGGGCCTGGGGTACATATTCTTTCGTAAGCTTTGCAAAATCAATAATCCGGTTGTCAAGAAACGGTTCATTATTCGAATACAGATGCACCGTACCTGTGTAACGCAGTGCCTGTAACTGTTCTAAGATTGCTACAAACAACTCTTGATCCATTGCTTTATATTCACGGGTATCAGCATGCTTGTTAACCGGGCAAAATGAACAAGTATTGTTACACCGGTTCAATGTTTCGATTTCGATCACGGTAAAAAGGGGATAAACCCCGTTTTGGCGATATTGGTCACGGTATTTAGCAATGGCCGCCGTCACTTTCCGCCGGTATTTATTTTGTTTGTGCTTTTCCTTCAACTTATACAAAAACGGCAAATGTGTTTTGCAGTAATACTTGACAATATTTTCATAATTGATAATCATATTTTGGCTCCCTTGGATATATTTTGCAGTTATGACTATCTTTTTCGCGGAAACTCTTTGAAACTCCTTCATAAATTTTCAAGTATCGTATCCTTATACTATAAACAGTAGCGGTATCTTTATCATCTACCATGTTAATGCCCGGAGTGCAGGTAGTTAGGAAAGGCTAGCTGGTAAAGTTACTGATTCCGACGCAACAGAAATAAGGCGGTAAAAAAGAAACTGTCACCTCTAAAACTAGAAGGTGACAGTTTCTTTTTTATCCAATACCCGCCGCAACGCAGCTAAATTTTCTGGAAGCATGACACCGGCCTTTTCCATCATTCTGGCAAGGACAGCGTCGCACTGTTTTAGAGAACACAATTTAAATAATCCTATAGGCACAATATCCTGGGAAAACACATCGGCATACAGCAAGCCAGACGAGCAAATGCTTACTACGCACTTTAAATTATGATGTTTGGCATAAATTACTTCAATCGGATCATTAACCCGCACAACAGTCAATTCCGGGTATTCCCGGGCATAACTCTCCACCTTGCCGGCATCCTCACGCGGATGGGGTTTATATACCATGGTCATCCCCGCCGTACAGGCGAGCTGATAGACATTACCTATCAGCTTGCGCTCCTCTTCCGGGGACAAATCATTGCTTTCCACAAAAGTACTGCCTAAAAACAATAGGCAATTACTGTCCGACATGGCGGCGATACTCTGCATATCCTGCGTTAGCCTGCTCATCACCCGCTGTACGGCCGCCCGCTCAATCTGCACGGCAGCGGGCGAGGGTCTTTCCAGCAGTTCCGGCTTAAAGAGGTAATCGGCATTCGCCGCTCTGCCGTGACCTACCCCGCCGAAGTTGTGCTGCATTTGGCTGGAAATACCGCCAATATGGCGAAAAAATTTAATTCGGATATACTGCCACAGTTTGCTTAGCTCGCGCCTGTCCCGGTTGTGATAAGACCATATGCCGTCTTCCAGCCGGGCATACTGGGTACAGCCCAGCAGTTCAACCAAAATTTGGTTTTGAATGATCTTATCTGATCCTAAAAATACCTGAGTCACCGAACCGAAGGCAGTCAACCGTTCCCGCATTGCCCGCATTTGCCGGGGATAGTTCCATACATAGTCACGCCGCAGCCAGTAGTTAATCGAAACAATCTGTGACCAAATTGTTTGATCACTGGCCATTCTTTGTAAGGAGGTACTGGAATGCCAGAGCTTTTCCTGCCGGGGATTAATAAGCAACAATTGGTTGGTTGCCTCCGGAAAAAATTCACCGGCCAAAATATAGGCTGACAATAATTGCAGCGGGGTACCCACCACAAAAACATTGTTCATAGGAGCTTCCTCATTTCAAACATTAGATGTGGGTTTGACTGGCAATAGTTCATCATATACGGCAATAATTTGTTCCATCATTTTTTCACTGTCAAACATTTTCCGGACACGGGTTATGCCGTTTTGTCCCATTCTGTTCCGCAACTGGGGATCAGTGTACAATCTGTTAATCCGCTCATACAAGACGTCAATGTCGCCCTTAGGCACTAGATAACCGGTAACACCATCTTCGATGGCCTCCGGCGTTCCGCCAACCGCATAGGTAATGACCGGCTTCCCCATGGCCATGGCTTCCGCCAGCACCAAGCCAAAAGTCTCAAAATCAGACGGCAATACGACAACATCCATAGCCTGCATGATCTGGGGTACATCGGTCTGATGCCCGGCAAAACAGATCTTATCGCCCAAGCCCCTGCGTTTGGCTTCCCGTTTAAGTTCCACCTCGCCTTTTCCCTTGCCCACAACAAGCAGGCGCCAGTTTGGGGTTTGCCGTCCACTATATTTCGCAAGCAACTGCAGCATATCCTCATGGCCTTTGGCTTTGAGGTTTTTGATACGCGAAACAATTCCCAACACAAAATCAGTTGCTTGCAGTCCGTATTCCCGCCGTACCAGAAGGGTGCGCTCAGGCTGGGGTACGAATTTTGTCAGATCAATTCCGTTATAGATAGTGACTAATCTTTCAGGCGGAATCCCGATTGCCAGGGAACGCTGCCGGACAAAATTGCTTACACAAATAATTTTATCGACATGAACCAGTTCCATTTCCTGTCGGTTGTAGCCAAATACACCGTGCGCAGTATACACGAGCGGTATGTTAAGCCGCCGACAGGCCTTCAGGGCAGCCGCGCCGGCTGCCGCCGAATTGGCGTGAACCAGGCTGATATTGTGTTTTTTGATAATATAATAGAGCCACCAGGAGGCCAGATAGCTGTTTAACCTGATGGGAACCAGATAATGCCGGATGCCTTCATCCTTCAATCTGGCAGCAAGCTGCCCGCCCCAGGAGGCAACGGTAACCTGGTATCCTCGCCGCGCCAGAGCAACCGCGGTGGTGGCGACATAGGACTCGGCGCCGCCAATATTAAGACGCGGTACAACCAGCAAAATATGAGGATACGTTGCGCCTGCCATTAGAAACCACTCAAGATCAGCTTTTTGAGGCTTTCCATGTCAGGATGAAAATCAACTTCTTTCCAATCCTGCTGTTCAATGGCTGTCTTTTTAATCGTTATCCCGTCTTCAATCAAGGAATTGAAGGTCTCCAGCCAAAATTTATTAATATATTCCTCTTTTTTTACTAGTTGGCACAATTTATTGACATAGATTCTCCGTTGTCTGGCACCCTTTACCAAGGCCAATCCTACCGATTCGGCACCGGTTTCCGCCAAAGCGATATCTTTATGGATTCTTACAATGTTGCCGCTGCCATCAAGTTTGACTTTCATGTCGTCTTCGTCATAACTGTCTTTAAAGTCCACGGTAACCTGAATGATTTCTTCCTCGTCGGCTACAATTTTAGTTAGCACATTTTCTTTATAAATATTATCGCCATTGGTTATAATGAAGTCGTCTTCCAGCATCCGGAACTGGGCTAACCATAACGATACCAGGTTGTTGCTGGAATCAAAAAACGGATTGTAAAGCGTCGTAATCTTAATGTTTTTGCCATATTCCACAACCTTGGCATCAATCTGTTCAGCCTTATAGCCGGTAATAATGATAATTTCATTAAACAAATTAGACTCAATGGCCGTGGTAATTTGTCGTTCCAGAATGGTTGTTCCGTCCCCCAAATCAATCAGAGATTTAGGGGTGTTTTTGGTAAGCGGCCACAGTCTTGTGCCTTTGCCTGCAGCCAAAATAAAAAGTTTCACTTAGAATGCCTCCACAAATTCTTAAATTTCGTTTCCAGCAGCCGTGCCCCGACAAATAGCCGGGGATAAGCAATCTTACAGGTAAATTCCCACAAAGGAACCCGGGATGAAATCCCGACCCGCGGCAAGGCAAACAGCTCAGGATGCCGCGGCGAAGTCCCGGCAAATATGGCGAGGGCCGCTTTGTAGCCCGTCTGACGGGCGTAAAACTTAACTCTATCGTCAAAATCGCCATAAGGATAACATAAAAATTCAATCGCTGTGCCGAGATTTCCCTCCAGGATGCTTTTCGCTTCTGTTAGTTCGGACTCAATCTCCTTGTCTGACAGTGAACTTAACCGGACATGGTGAACAGTATGCGCGCCCACCGCCATGCCGGCCGCCTGCCAGGCCTTGATTTGCTCCCAGGACATTAGGCGGTCGTTACCGGGTTTCCTTTTCCAGCCGCAGGGCTGTCCCACCCAGCAAGCCACCGGAAAAACGGTTGCCTTCATACCGTATTTTATCAGCAGCGGCAAAGCATATGTATAATTATCCTCGTAACCGTCGTCAAAAGTAAGAATCACAGGCTTAGGCGGCAGCGGCGCACCGGACTCGTTATAGGCCTGCAATTCCGACAAGTGAATCGTATGGTATCCGGCCGTGCGAAGGTAATGCAATTGCCGGGAAAAGTTTTTCGTTAATACTGTATTGCGATCATGCGGGACATCGTTGACCGAATGATACATTAAAATAGGAATTTCCTTGCCCATGGGCTGGTCCTTTCCACCTGTCAGGCGATTTGATTGTGCGCTTTGATGACGTCCCAAATGCGCCTGGAAGCCTCTCCGTCCTGGTACTTAAAAGCGATATTCAGAATCTCCCGGCGTTTTTCCTGGTATTTATCCTCTTTGTTAATCAACATGGCGGTAATTTCCTGTTCCAGTTCCTCCTGGGTCGAACATTTCGGTCCGGGCGTAATCCAGTTATAGTCAACCTGAATATCCCGGTCTTTTTCCGTGTATTTTTTATAATCATAGGGAAAAAATAAAACCGGGCGTTTCAACAGTAAGTAATCCAGATAAATGGACGAATAATCGGTAACCATGAGATCGATCAGATTCATCACCGGATAAATGTCTTTACTCTTGTTGTATTCAAGGCAATGGGACAAGCCCTTGATCAGCGAATGAGCCGGTGTCGTCGGATGGAATTTAAAAACAAACAAGAGATTATGTTTTTCACCAAAAGCATTCAGGCGGTTTAACTCAATGGCCTTGTCGGAAATCGGATCACCGCCCGTATCCCGGAAAGTAGGCGCAAACAGCACCACCTGCCCGCCCAGCTCTTTAAAGTGCCGGATAATCTGGTTGTTGGCGGTATCTGTTCCTAATAAATCGTTATCTACCGGCACTGGATGAAACAGCATGTCATTACGGGGGTAACCGTAATCCACATAGTGTTTGGTTTTGATGGTTGACGCAAAAATTTCATTGGTATAATAATCAGACGTAGACATAAAAATATCATATTTAGGGTAAAATGCAATTTTTTGGCCGATTTCTTTTAGCAGGCTTGGCGGTAGTTTTTTTAAGCCTTTAATGGAAGATGGGCCAATTTGTTTTAAAGGAATGCCATGCCAGAGCTGAATCTTATTACTGCGATAAAAAATATAATAATTAAGCGCGGAAATATGATTATCGATGATATAGCTGCCTGCCCGCAACATTTTCCAGAGGGCTGCAAGACTCGGGTATTTTATCACCGGCAGATCGTGTTCGGCAAACTGCCGGATCACATTTTTATTTCGCGTCAGGTAATAGACTTCTGTCTCCTGCTCTTTATCCTGTTGGCAGGCATAGAAAAATAAGTACTTAACATTATTGGAGGATCCCTTAAACAGGACCAGATTTTTCTTTTTGGGTATCAGGCAAGTCAAAGGAATAATCAGTCCCCAGCCAATAATCAGATAGGCTGCTCGCTCAAGCAGTTTGAGCAGCACGATCTTAAGTGTTTTAAAAAACATTTGCCATGCTCCTTATTTCTCATACTTTTCCTGCGGTCCGGCCGCAAGAATCCTGTCAATTGCCTGAACAACCCGTTCAGGCAGAATTTCTTGCATACAGGCTCTGAAGACTGACTGGTCACAGGTAAGCTTTTCACAAGGTACACAGGCCCGCTGGCTTTGGAGCACCTGAGCGCTCCGGGGAGCCCACCTTTTAGGCGCTGTGGGACCGTATAAAGCAATAATCGGCACCCCGGTGGTGGCCACCACATGCATAGGACCTGTACAAACAGAAATGCAGACAAGAGCTTTGCAGGCCAGCAGCGGCAGTTCCCGCAGGGTAAAGGTTCCGGCACAATTCACTTTCTCGCCGGCAATTCCTTCAATATACTCCCAGTCATGCTTAGCGCCTAAATATACCGGTATATAGCCTTTTTGGTTAAGAAAGCCGGTGACTTCGGAAAAATAGGCTTGTTCCCAGTTTTTATTTTCAGACAGACCTTTGGGAATCACCAATATCAGCCTACCCGCCATTGCCTGGTGAACCGCAAACCAGTCTGCCACCTTTTTCCTGCTCGCCTCATCTGCATCGCCCACCCGCGCCGGCAAATCGGGAACAGGCTTGCTGGCGTCCAAATAGGCAAGAAAGGCGGTATAGTCGACAATGGCTGATTCGGCGCGCCGCTTTCCCGTAAACAGGCGGCGCGGGCCGATGGATATTTCAAATCCCGGATGAATAGGTTTGCAACCGGCTTTGATTGCCAGCATCGTTGAGGAAAAACGTCCGTCAACAATTAGCGCCTCTTCATATCCTTTTTCCCTGATCCGGTCAATCATCTCCCGCTTGGAAGGAAGCCGATAAGGAAAAACATCATCAATATAAGGATGATTTGTCACAACATCCGGTGCTTTAGGAGCCACCACCATGCCGACCCTGGCTGTGTACAGTTCCTTAATTCCTTGAGCCAGCGGGGTAGTCAGCACGACATCGCCAATGCCCAGACGGTTAATAATTAATATCTTTCGCAAGGTTACCACCTTTACATCTATGTAAGTCTTAATGCTTGTCAATAAGACTACTAAAGATCATTTTATACTTAGCAGCCATTTTGTCAATGCCTAGTTTTTGCCGGACCTCGTCCGCTATCCAGGCACATTCTTCTTCGTCGAGCGAAAACGCGGTGCGAATTTCGGCAGCCAATGCCTTAGGCGTTACTGTTTGGACGGCTTTATCAAAATTAGCTTCCATCGCTTCCCCAATATTACTAGCGGTTACCGCTCCCAAAAAGGTGTTGGCATTACGGATTGCCACAACCGGGCGTTCACAGGCCAGGGCCTCGATCGCTACCCGTCCTTCGCCAACAATCACATCAGCAGAATTATACCACCCTGTAATGGTGTCTGTAAACTTTTCTAGTTGAATGACATCACCATATTGAGCGTTAAAAGCAGCCGTTTTTTTCTCGATAGCATCCCGCAGCGGGCCTTCGCCGATAATAACAAGCCGGACATCGGGAATAAACCGGACCACCTCGCGCATGCAGTCAATCAGGCTGAGCGCTACCGCTCCCTTAATACTGCTTAAGCGGCTAGCATGAACTATTAAGTTTTGTTGTTTAGGTAGTCCCAGAGCGGCCCGGCTTGCCTCTTTATTTTGGGATACAAACTTAGAAAAATCCACCCCGTTATTAATTAAGTGGATTTGTGATTTCAGAAAGCCGAATTTGGTTGTTAGTATTGCCTGCAAGTTGTTGCTGACCACAATCATCGTCGGAAACAGGCGGGAATACAGTCTGCAAAACAGAGCCCTGTGCCAGGCATCATGCATAGTAACAGTAAACGGGACTGCGGTAAACTTATGCAGCAGCCATGACCAGATTCCGGCGGTACGTTGCTGGGCACTAATGACGTCAATCTGGTGTTCTTTTATGATGGATATGATTTTAATAAAATCGCTTATCCAACTAAATGCGTTAAGCCCGCGAAATTGCAGCCTATAAATTCGCAGTTCCGGGTAATTCTGCTGTAGGTTCGCAAGTTTTTGCTCATCGCTGCCTTTATTGACGATCAGGAATATCCTATCCTGAGGCAACCCTTTGATCAAGGCTTCCACGTGCGTTTCCGCCCCGCCAACTCGCCAGGGCTGTGAAAAAAAGAGTAAAATATTCAAATTATCCCTCTATTTCATTCTTGTTCTTTCATTCAGACAATGCATCTGGCAATCGCCGGTTTTTACGACGTCTGGTCGCTGATTTTTTTGATGATCCGGCTAGATGATCGTCCCACAACTTCCGGCAGAAGAACAATGCGTCCGCCGTTCGCTTCCACGACTCTGCTTTCCGGTAAATCCTTGACGCAGTAGTCGCCCCCCTTGGCATAGATATCCGGTTTTATTTCATTGATAATGTTTTCCGCTGTTTTTTCATGAAAAATAACCACATAGTCAACTGCCCGCAGTCCCGCCAATACTTCTGCCCGGTCGTCCTGACTGTTAACCGGACGGGTCGGGCCTTTTAAGCTGCGCACCGACTTATCACTGTTCAAACCGACAATGAGACAGTCTCCTAATTGCCGGGCGCCGGTTAGGTAACGCACATGCCCGGCATGGAGAATATCAAAACAGCCATTGGTAAATACGATGGTTTTACCGGCGGCTTTTTCAGTGGCAGCAAGTGTGCTGATGTCAGCGCGGCTAACAATGCTCATACGTGATATCTCCTAACGCCTGCTTTAACTCAGCCGGAGTAGCTGTTGCCGTCCCGGGCTTGCGCACGACAACACCGGCGGCAAAGTTAGCCAAACAAGCGGCCTCATAGACTGTAGCACCAGCAGCCAATGCCAGCATCATGGTAATGGCAACCGTATCCCCCGCGCCGGTCACGTCATATACTTCACTTTTATTGCTCACAGGGATATGAGAAATGGCGCCGGCCCGCTCAAACAAGGTCATACCTTCCGGGCCTTGGGTAATTAACACACCCTCCGCCTGTAACTGTTCACACAGCTGCCGCCCAGCCTGGTTTAACGAATTTTGGTCACGAATCCTGATTTTCAAGGCAGCAGCAGCTTCTGACTCGTTTTGTTTAACAAACTTGATTCCCTTGTAGTCCATAATATTGTAGCGCGAATCCACCATGGAGGGTATGCCAGCCTGATTGCAGGCGTCAATCACCACCTGCCTGACTGCCGGCGAAATGGTAGAACTGCCGTAGTCGCTCATGACTACGACATCCATCTGCCGGATATGCTCGGTTATATACTGCAAAAGCCTTTGTTCGACTGTTGCATTCAGTGCTTCTTTACATTCCCGGTCAATGCGCACCACTTGCTGGCGTACGGTGGCCTGTCCGCCGGCCATTACCCGGGTTTTCGTAATCGTTGGCCGGGAAGGATCGGTAATAAAACCCTGGGTATTCACCTGTTTATCGCCCAGCAGCTGCGCAAGCTGCTGACCGGCCTGATCATTACCAACTACCCCAACGGCATACACCTGCCCCCCTAAAGTAGCGGCATTATGCACGGCATTAGCGGCGCCGCCGGGTACGACAGTTTCGCCGGCATGTTCAAGAATGAGAACAGGAGCTTCCCTGGATATTCGGGAAATCGCTCCTTCCAAATAGACATCGGCTACCATGTCGCCAATCACCATGATTTTTTTTTGCTGCAAGTTATCGATAAGCCGGCTTAGATTCTGGGACACAAATAAGGCTCCTTTCACGGGGTGGTATTACCAGCGAGTGGTAGTTATATCAAATTTCCACTTATTTTCCTTGGATTTGTAAGTAAGCGTACCTTGCCAACAGTGAAGATTCCGATACCAGATATAATTCAAATCCTCAACTTTCTTACTATCCAAGTCGTAATTTCGGACTACTCCAATTGAATTCATGTGGTCGATTTTATAAGTAATCCCTGCATCAAGTTCACGATTCATGTCATCACTGTCATAGGCAAACAGTGTTTTATTCGGTTGAGTATAATGATACCCCACATAACTTGTGAAGCGGTCAGACCATTTTTTATCTACCGTGATGTCATATTTAAAAATATTTTGCACGGAATTGTCATAGCTTTCATGAATAATTTCATAGCCAGTACCTAAATGCAAGTTCATTGTACTATTTAGTTTAATCGGATCGCGGGTAAAGTAAACCTCATACTCCTGATGCCAGCTTGTTTTCGAACTGTCTATCCATTTGCCATAGCTGGCGGTAAACGTGTAGCTTACCGGCAATTGTCCTAAACGCCGGGAATGATAAGAAAATCTGAATTCCGGTTCTTTTTTAATCCAGTTATCATCATTATCAAGAAAATGCCCGTCAACCACTTCCACAGAGAAGTTCTTTTCGCGCCGCACCAAGCCGTAGCTCGGTTTATAGCCGGCTTTGCTATAGTAGTCAAGGTTCGCATAGGCAAAAAATTTATTCGTAAACGGGTATTCCAGATGCTGTTTTATATATAAGCCCTGGTCACCATCATAGCCGATGCGGGGGAAAGACGATTCACCTGCATTTTTACCCAAGCCCTGCTGATATTTGGGTAATGAAAAAATAACCGTATTACCTATCCAAAATTTGGCGTTATAGGCGATCATTTTATCCTCAGGCCAGATTTCTATCTTGTCGGCACTGACATGATAATCGGGAATTTTGGCCGGACAATTTGTCGCTGTCCCGTGACTGATCAGATATTTGTCCGGGAGCACACTGATTGTTTCGCCGGATACATACTTACGCTCAATCTTGCCTTTAGCCTGTTCCATACTGCCGGTTTTCAGCTTGTAGTTGTAAATTACATGATTGCCGGTAAGGTTGCTGGACTTGCTGGGCGAAGTACCGGTTTCCGAAAATGTAGCCGTATCATTAATCCAGATCTCATTCAACTTTGAATTTCCATCTAGATGTTCCGTTTCTAGCCGCTGCCCTTGATTCGTAATAACTACCTTGCCATTTGCCAAAATATCACCGGTCTCATCACTAAACGATAATTCATTGGCTTCAATGACAATAGGTGGTTGCGGTGTTGTTGACTTCTGAGTTGCCGGCTGCTGGGTCGTTGTTTGCTGAGTCGTTGACTGTGGGGTCGTCGACTGCTCCTGAGTGGTTGTTTGTTCTTGGGCATGGCTGATATTATAAGCGCCAAAAACAATGGTTAATGCCAATACGCCAAGTATCATTTTATTATTAGGCATAACGCTTGCTCTTCTCCTGTCATTTAATATCACAAGATAGGTATACTATCTAGAAATAATTCTATACCTATGGCGCTATTCCTTCATTTTATGGCTAGTAATATGTAGAAAAGCCGCATAAATGCGGCTTTTTGCTTAAATCTTACCTACTATTTAACTCGAATTCCATAAACTGTAACATCCTCTTTGGTCTGTATGTAAAGCTGACTGCCAATCGGTATGTTCGCCTCTTTACCGTTTACAAACGCGCCGCCAATGATGCCTACAGGTCCCAAAACAATCATACCGGCCACACTGGCTCCGGCTGCTGTGGCCAGAGATTTGGTTTCCTTTTTCGCCTTGTCGCCAAGCAATGTTTCCACTTTACTGCCGTCCATAGCGGTAACATGATCAAAACTGATTTCCAGTTTCGCATCACGTCCGAAATTTTTAGCCGCTTCCACCTTGGTGACTTTACCATTGCCCACAGCCCCCTGCGGCAGCAGCAATACACCGTCAATCACTACATCTTCGGCAATGCCTAACGCCACCGAATCGCCGACTTTACTGGTTTTGCTGTTAAGTGTAGACAAAGTCTTAATTTTAATTAACGTATCTTTGGGTATTGTCGTGGCAGCTACCTCAAATTGACCGCCTGTATAGGAAAGTTTAAGCAGCTTGGTAAGACGTGAATCCATGGAGCCGGTCTCTGGGCTGCCATTCATTGTGGTTTCCAGGCTCTCGATCCGTGCCTTAATCGGGCTGTCGCTGACCCGATGCGTTAAATTCCATTCTACCGCATTCAGTTTGGTACGCATAGAAGGCGACTGGTCGGATGTTTCCAGCACGTGGCTATACAGTTTGTCTACCCGCGGCAACAGCGCATCCTGGACTTTGGCCCCATAAATATCTTCTTCCACTTTATTGATTCTATCTGCTAAAGCCCCTGTTTGGGTCGAACCGTAGACTGACCGTTCAATAACAGCCAGCTTGCCAATAACCGTAGGCTGACCGTCCGCTTGCGCGAAAACAGGTACAGCAAGTGCAGAAATGATAAGCATCAGCGTGGTAATTATCGCTGTAATTTTTTTATTGATCATGCAGATTGATTCCTCCTTGACGAATTATATAGGGATTAATTCGCCACAAAAAAGGTATATCCTGCTAGAAAAAATTTTCTGGATAGACATGACATTCCATAGTACATGGAAAATTTCATATTAATAGACAAAACAGGAAAAACCCGCTAACAGAGTTAGCAGGTTTCCTGTTTTGATTGAAAAATTAGAAAGTGTAAACCAGTTCAGCGAACATGTTTTTCTTATCAACATCACCAGTTTTTTCATCAGTCAAGTCGCTGTATTGAACACGCAGAATACCATTTTTGAACAATGCATATTCAACACCAAAATCTAAACCTTTGACATCGTTCATTTCGGCCATGCCGTTAACCCAGCTGACGCTATCGGTGAAATCATTCCAGTTGGTCTTATTGGGGTCAAAATTATTCTCAGCTTTTCTGTAGCTAACCCACATACCGTAGGAACCTTTAGCACTGGTTGCACCTTTATACTTGAGTCTAGCAGCCCAGGCTTTTGCTTTATCACCATCATTATTATTTTTTACATAATCTGCACTATTCTGTGCATATTCACCAGTAACTGCGAAGTTTTTCCAGCCAGTGTAGTTCAAACCAACGGCACTATCTTTATACTTGTTAGAATTATCATCTTTGTCGTCTGCCAGATAAGAAGCAGTAAGATGGAGGTTTTGGTTCAATTTGAAATCAACATTGCCAATTTTATAATTAGTCGATGATAATTTATAGGCACCAGCAGTCACTCTAACATCTTTACCAGCGCTTAACACTAAGCCGTCATTGTTGCCAGAGTTATTAATAATAATTTTTTGTCCGAGAAGAATCGGTTGACGACCAAAGTTATATGTCACTCCACCGACTTCACCGGTGATGTAAGCTTGGTCAAGTTTCACGTTATTGTCCGCAGTACCTGTACTGTCCGTTGCACCAGTTTCAGATTCAGCGGCCAACCGGCCTTTAAAGGTTACATTTTTGTCAATCGGAGCAGTCATATATAAACGAACACGGGTTTTAGCTACAGATTTGTCAGTGTCGCCAGCTTTGGCAACAGCATCATCACTATACTCATAACGTTCACGGATTTCACCGGTGAATTTTACTTTGGAAGCATTTTTTTCCAGATTGTCAACACGAACGCCGAGGTTAGTCAGTTCGGAGCCGAATTCAGCTTTCAAAGCTTCAATTTGTTTTTTGGCTGCAGCATCGGCTTTGTCGCTGTTAGCCATAGCTTTTGCTACAATAGTAGCCATTTCGTAACGGGTAAGAGTTCTGTCGCCTTTGTAGGTGCCGTCACCGTAACCGGAGATTACACCAGCTTTAACTAATTGGTTGATGGAGTCATAGGACCAGTGTTTTGCGGGTACATCGACGAAAGGATTAGCAGGAGCAGCCAGAGCGGTTCCTGCTACGCTCATGGCAAATACTGCTGCCAGAGCCATAGCGGTTTGTTTTTTCATGTTTTTTCCTCCTTAGAATGTTGGAAATTTATTTTTGAGCTACTAAGGAGAGACTGTTATGAGTGTCCATGTTTCCTCATACTTCTCTCGCTGTAGTTTACTCATGGGAAATATATTCTACATTATGTATCATATTCCTGCTATGGAAAATAATATTTTAGCTTTTTTAAATTTTTTTGTAAAAAATAAAGCCGCCAACCAAAAGTTAGCGGCTTTATATAACACTTAGATTTAGAAAGTATAAACTAATTGAGCGAAGAGGCTCTTTTTATCTTTGTTAGTGCCATTGCCAGTAGTAGCGATTACATCTTTTAGTTCAAGGTCATTGTATTGAATAGTAAGTATCCCGTTACGGAATACGGTATATTCAATACCAAATTCAGGACCTTTGACATTATCTAAAATGCCATAAGAGGTGTCTAATCTTCTACCACAATCAAGAGTGGTAAGTTCGGCAGGATCAAAACCAACTTCAGCGCTTCTATAGCCAGCCCATACACCAAGAGAGCCTACTTTATCTTTCTGGGCACCGGCATACTTGATTTTTCCCATCCAGGCTTTGGCTTTTTCGCCTTGTAGTGCATCCGAATCATTTTGACCGTATTCGCCACTAATTGTGAAATTTTTCAAGCCGGTATAGTTTAAGCCAGCAGATGTGGTTTTGTAGATATTAGACTCTTTATCTGCCAAATAGGACAAGGACAAATTGAGGTTTTTATTAAGTTTTGCATCGATATTGGCCGCATAGAAATTTTTCTCAACGCTATTTTTCAAATTATTCCAATCAGTTAAATCGTCTGGATCAGTTAAGTCAAAGCCCCAATCTTTAGCGGTAGCATATCCAGCCACATCACGTTTAAAAGCACCTACGGTAACTTTAACATCTTTGCCAGCAGTCAAGAACAAACCGTCATTACTATCTGAAACATCGGCAATCATACCTTGACCCAGCCAAACAGGCTGACGGCCAAAGCTGTATTCAAGTCCGCCTAGTTTACCAGTGATGTAAGCTTGATCCAGTTTGGATTCAGCACCAGTACCCCATCCACTTTCAGCTTGATAACGACCATGGAAAGTAACATTTGGATCTATAGGCGCTTCCATGTATAAACGAAGGCGGGTACGTTCGTCAGTATTATCAAAGGTTTGGCCGTCTTTCTTATCTTGCCAATCATACCGTGAACGAACTTCACCGGTGAACTTTACTTTGGAGGCATTTTTCTCAAGGTTGTCAACGCGAACGCCGAGATTGTTGAGTTCTGCGCCATATTCGGCTTTCAGAGCTTCAATGTTTTTTTTCATTTGAGCATCGGCTTTGTCGCTGTTAGCCATTGCTTTTGCTACGATAGTAGCCATTTCATAACGGGTAAGAGTTTTGTCGCCTTTGTAGGTGCCGTCGCCGTAGCCGGAAATTACACCGGCTTTAACTAATTGGTTAACGGAGTCGTAGGACCAGTGTTTTGCCGGTACATCAACGAACGGATTTGCAGGAGCAGCCAGAGCGGTTCCTGCTACGCTCATAGCAAATACTGCTGCCAGAGCCATAGCGGTTTGTCTTTTCATTCTTTTGTTTCCCCCTTAGGTTTTGTATTTTTGAGCCTTTACCTAAGAAGAGACAATCTGAGTGGCCATGTTTCCTCAAATCAATCTTCCCGGGTTTATGCTCTTATCTCAACGCCTGTCTATCCAGGCGAAAAGACCAAACTATGTTATAGTTGGAACTTTTTACATAATAATGTATTCTATGCTGTTATATATATTCCTGCTTGTTTGTTAAGAATTTTTTACAAAAAAATAACATTTTTTTGCTAAATCTTAACAATACGGCGTTAGCGTTTGCCAAAATAACGTTCCGCCAGGATAACTGCCACATAATCATCCACGGGTACCGGCGGAACCAGCATGGTTGTCGGCAGCAGCCGCTTCCAACCGGCGGGAGGATGTGCTTGCCAATAGCGTTTGCGGGCTTCGTCTGTCGAACGGTATTCCCCCACCGGAATAACGGTTAATGCTTTTCCTGCCATTCTGACGCTTTTCAGGGCCTGCTGCGCCGAGCGCGATGTCGTACCATCACCAATCACTACCGTAGTTAGCATATGCATTTGCGCAAGAAAGGTGACTGTGGCGGTCAGTTTGTTTGTCTCAATGACTGTCTGATAGACAGGACCTTGTTCTCTATGTACCACGGCAAGGCCGCATTTCTCCCGTCCCGGATCAACGGCAAGAATCTGAAGTTCTTGCATTTGGCTTCCCCCTTCATACTCTATGTAAGAGAATTTCCTTCTATTCCTTTTTTATCATGTCTTATCGTTCCAGTCTAACTTATACATTTATGAACAACCTGCTTATATCCTGATTAGCTGCCCTCTATTCTGATACTAGCACAAACAGCCCCAAAACACAAAACGGACGCCCGAAGGCGTCCGTTGTTGCTGCGGAATGCTTGATTTAGAATTTAACGTTAACAGCAGCGCTGGTGCGAGCAGGAAGCTTAGCACCGTCTTGGGTTTCGAAATCTTGGTATTTCACAGTAAGAGTAGCATTTTTGTCAAGAGCTTTGTCGAACTGATATTCCATACCTTTGAAGCCGCCGTTCAGATCAGCAAACTGGGTGTTGGTGCTGGTGAACATTGTGCTGAACGGAGTAACTGCGTTAGCTTCTACATCACGGTAAGTGGCGGAGAGGCCAAGGTTGTTCAGTTTTACGCCATAAGCTTTGGCAGTTGCGTCGTTCTTGTTGTCGCCGCTGTTTTGGAAGTATTCAGCGTTGGCAGTTACGCCGTTAAAGAGTTTGAAACCAACGTTAGCGCCGATGAATTCATCTTTGCTGGTGTTGTTTTTCAGGTAATCGGCAGTAACTTGAGCGCCGAGAATGTTGGTGCCGTATTCAGCGCCATATACTTTGTTCCAGACAGTAGCAGGAGTAGTGGTAAGAGTAGTTACACCGTTAGCATACGGGCTTGCGGAATCATTCACCTTTGCGTTCGAGGAAGCATTACCGGCAAACAGTTTCAGACCGCCGGCTTTGGTGGCAATACCGTTCATTTGACCGTCCAGCAGGTAGCCGGAGCCAAGTTTAATGTCCTGACGGCCAATGGTGTTGTTCAGACCAAGGGCGTTGAAGCTGACATTAGCGGTTTCCAGGGAGATACCAGGTCCTTTGTCTTCCGATAATGCACTGCCGCTGGAAAGACGGGCATTGAATTTCATATTGTCGTTGATTTTGCCGTCAAAGCTTACGCGAGCGCGGTAATCGGCATAATCCTCGTTGTCTTTGGCGTCGTCAGCCGCGAAATAACGTACGCGGGCGTCGCCGGAGATCTTAACCATGTTGTCGACTTTTTTGTCAAGAGCGTCTACTTTGATACCCATGCTATTGAGTTCTGCGGCAAACTCTTTGGACAGTTTGTCTACCGTTGCCTTTTGGTCACTGTTTAGGTTTTTTTGCATGGCCGTGGCGATAATGGAAGCCATTTCATAACGGGAAACAGTTTTGTCACCTTTGAAGGTGCCGTCGCCGTAGCCTGTTACCACACCGGCTTGAGCCAGTTTGTTGACAGCGTCATAAGCCCAGTGTTTTGCCGGCACATCGGTGAATGGATTAGCGAAAGCAGGAACGGCAAATGCTACAGTAAGCGCAGTAGTAACTGCAACTTTAAGAAGTCTCTTGTTCACGAAAAAATCCCCCTTGAATATTATGATTTTAATTTCGCGGGTGTCGCCACCGGCATACCTGAGGTCTACCCGCGTCAGGGGGAATGCTTTGAAGTGAGTATCCACGTTTCCTCAATTGAGCCTTCCTCTCTGCAGGGCTAACTCGATATGCACCTGCCGCATTTCGCAGGTTTATGTTAACATAATTTCG
This sequence comes from Sporomusa acidovorans, assembly GCF_900101845.1. Classification (GTDB taxonomy): domain Bacteria; phylum Bacillota; class Negativicutes; order Sporomusales; family Sporomusaceae; genus Sporomusa; species Sporomusa acidovorans. The sequence continues at coordinate 115,773 of NZ_FNAM01000004.1, forward strand.
ACACAGTTGTAATGATTCCTGCTAACTCAGCAGATGTATTATTTGGTAATTTTCTTGATTTATCAAGGTTTTCCAATAATGGTACAACTGTGCAAGATTAATTATGATGTTAACATAACTAATCTTTTACACCGCTATATATTCGCGTAAAAAAAAGAGAATCCTGCTTACTAAGCAGGATTCTCTCCCGGTATATTCTGTTAATTATACAAGTTTCTAACTCTTACTTCAATTTGCAGCGGCCCGGCGGTAAAGATATCTTTGGCGGCAACAGCCGTAATCTCTACTTTTCCTGACTGGCGCTTGACTTTGTTGACAATATCAAATAATTGCACACCGGTCATATGACCGACTGTGCCTTGAAGCGGGTCCGGCAATATCCCTTTATTTACAGAAGCGGTATTAACATTTTGCAAAAAGGCGAGGACTGTTTCTTCCGCCGAACTATCGCCGGCTATATCAACAGTTTCGCTGTAAATAGCATCTCCCTGCTGGTAAATAAGATAGTTAGGAAAGAGTTCAATCCGGCCAATAACCGGTTCACCGTAAACCGTGTTGCTAACAGCGGAAATCCGGACAATCACTTGCTGGTTGTTGTCGGCAATCACTTTGGCTGCCTGGTCAAAATCCGAACGGGTAATCCACAATACATCCAGTTTTTTGTCAGACACATTCAGCTTATCAAGAATATACTGATTGGTATTATAGATTACACCGGTTAGTTCTTTGGCGGTATCGTCCAGTGACTGTCCGCCATGGACAATCGTCGTGGACAGTACTTCACCGGTGCGAAATACAACCGTGCCTTCCCGGACATTTTGCAGACCTTGTTTCAGATTGGTTGTCAGTTCATTAAGGCGGTCAACATCACTCTGCAATGTATTCTTGGCAGTATTTAATTCGCCAATTTGACTATTCAAACCGGCAATTCTGTTATCCAGTTCCATTTTCGTGGCCTGCAGGCTTTTGATATTTTCCTGATAACTCGCTAAATCTCTCTGCGCCAGCGCATAATCCGCCTGCAGTGCGTTTAAGGCCGCCACCGTACGGTCACGTTCGGCGGTTACTTCCGTAAGCTCGGCTGTAAGCTGGGAGAGTTGTTCGGCTGTTTGTTTTACTTTGGCGCTGATGGCGGCATATTCGGCATTTTTGGTATCAAGGGCTGTACGGCTGGCTTCCAGTTCGGCTGTTTTGGAAGCAACTTCTTTGGTTAGGGACAAGAGTTCGGCTTTGAGTTCTTTCATACCAAACAGAGCGGTACGTACGTCCCTGGACACTGCGGTCATTATGCCGAGGGTAGTGGCGGAAATCAAAATGCCGGTAATAATGGTAACAATTATCGAGGTATGTTTAGGCCTGAGCCCAAACATACTGAGTTTTTTCTTGCCTACCTTGGTACCCAGTTTATCGCCGATATAGGCAATAGCTCCTCCCATAACGGCGAGAGTGGCAATTAGCACCAAACCGTACATGCTGCTCCCCTCCTTCTAGCGTGAGGATTTGGCTACTAAATAGAAACCTGCCAGGATACCTATCAAATTGGGTATCCAAGCGGCTACAAACGGATGAACGACACCGCCTTTGCCCAGAGCCGTCGAAATTGTCAACAACGAATAGTAGATCAGGATAATAATGATGCTCAGGCCCAGGCCGATGGATGAGTTGGACCGATGATTGGACAAACCAAGCGGCGTGCCGATCATCGCAAAAACCAAGCTGGCTAACGGTACCGCCAGCCGCTGATAGTATTCTACTTCATACGAGTTGGCGGCGACAAACTCTTGTTTTAATAAGGCAATATGCTGGCTAAGTTCTTTCATGGTCATGTCTTCCGGGTCTTTTTGGGCAAGCGCTATACTTGCCGGACTCATCCTGACAGGCATTTCTTTTTCCGTAAAGGAGCGCATATGCGCAATACGCGTATCATCCGCAAATTCGGTCGTCGTACCATTAACCATAAGCCAACGATCCCCTTGCCATACAGCCTTCTCGGCATTTTCGGTCCGCACCAGCCGGCCGTCCGCAAACTCTTGTACCGCTATTTTATTCATGGTGCTGGTTTCTTCGATAAAGTTTTTCGCATAGGTTAACTGCTGTAATTTACCAAACTGAATATCCTTAATAATGACGTCTTCCTGCGTAACCGGACTGGTATTTTTCTGAACCTCATAACGCACAATATGATCATAGGCGTTATTTGCCGCCGGTACTAAGGCTTCATTAAAAGCCACCGCCACGATACTGACGAAAAGCGCCAAAATAATCACCGGCACTGTCAGCCGGAAAAAGCTTAAGCCACCTGATTTCATGGCGGTTATTTCGCTTGACCCCGACAGGCGGCTAAAGGCCAGGAGCGAAGCCAGCAGCATAGCCATCGGGAAGGTTCGCACAAGAATGAGAGGCAGGTTATAGATAAATAGTTTGATTACGGTTACCATGGAGGCATCATATTGGGAAATATATTTAGTTAATTTAAGCAAAACATTGGTACCGATAAAAATGCTTGAAAAGGCGGCTACGCCGAAAACAAGCGGTCCCAGCATCTCTTTGATAATATATTTGTCAAGTATACGCATTAACTTCTCCTACCCGGTAAGTTAGCAGTCGACATTTTTCTATAGCGTGAAGTTCTGACCCAAATAGTACTTCTTGGCAATGTCGCTGTTGGCAATGGTATCACTGTCGCCGGCAATGAGAATTTTGCCTTCGTTTAAGATATAGGCATGGTCAACAATGGTCAGGGTTTCGCGGACATTATGGTCGGTGATGAGTACGCCGATGCCGCGTTGCTTGAGATAGGCGATAATGGCCTGAATATCGGCGACAGCGATGGGGTCAACACCGGCAAAAGGCTCGTCCAGCAAAATAAACCGCGGATCGGTTGCCAGCGCCCGGGCAATTTCGACCCGGCGCCGCTCACCGCCTGACAGTTCGGAGCCTTGCCGCTGGCGGACATGGTTCACGTTAAATTCTGCCAGCAGGCTGTTCATTTTTTCCTGGCGCTCAGCCGCTGTAAGCGAAGTAGTTTCCAAAATGGCCATAAGGTTATCCTCGACCGTCATCTTGCGAAATATGGACGCTTCCTGGGGCAGATAGCCGATGCCGAAGCGCGAACGCCGGTGCATGGGAAGATCGGTAATATCCTGGTCGTTAATATATATTTTACCGCTATTGGGGCGTTCCAGCCCGACAATCATGTAGAAAGTGGTGGTTTTGCCCGCACCGTTGGCCCCCAGCAGACCGACGATCTGGCCTTGGTCCACACGCAGGCTGACACCGTCGACTACATTACGTTTTTTATAGGTTTTAACTAAATCGCGGGTTTCGATATACATAATGCGCAACATCCTTGCTCTGTTTTGATTGTAGTGACTGTTACTTCGGTGTAATAATCAGTTTGCTCCGGCCGCCCTGGGAGTCCATGGCCTTTTCATCAAGACGCAGGGTAAGGGTTTGCCCTGTCAGCACATTGCCGTCCTGAACGGCGTGGGCATTGCCATTCAAGATCACTTTACTCTGGCCTTGGGGATCACCGTAGTAGGTGGCTGTATCAGCAGTAGCGTCCAGATTACGGGGCGGACTGACGATATGGACGGAACCGGTCCCGGTAGCGCTGTTTTCCGGTAAGAAGGCTTCGATTTTATCAGCCGTCATGGTGCCGTCCGGCATTTCCATTTTACCATTTTGCGGTACCAAAGCATACTGGTTTTCTGTAAAATATTCGACTCTGGGCCCGGTAAGACGATTTTCCCCTTTAATCAGTACCGCATCGCCGATTGCGACCAGGTAGGTGTTATTTTTGTAGGTCTGCACTTCCGCGGCAGTCAGAGTGGCATCCTGGTTTACCGCTTTGACACCGCCGGTGATGCGCCCTTCCTGGCTGTTGGTGTTGTATTCGGCTTTAGCCCCCGTAATCACTGCCTGCCCCTGGGTTATGCGCACCGTACCGGTGGCATTAATAACGCCTTGTTTGGAATCATAATCAATACTGTCGGCAACCAGCTCGATAGGTGCTTTGGCAGCCGGCTGACTGGCAGCCATCGCATACAGGCCGCCGGCACTAACGGCCACCAGCGTGATGGCTGCGACTACTGTGTGCCGCCAGAAAATCGCATTTTTTCTCATGGGTTCTTGCCTCCTGTTACTACCCTGGCATTGCCTTGCACTTTTACTCTTTCCGTTTCGGTATCGGCATCAATGGTATCGCCGGTAATGACGGTATCACCCCGGGTCAGGGTTATCCCGCCGGTACCGGTAAAATGTTTGGTTTGTTCACTATAACGACCTTCGGGGGCGGTAAATACGGCACCCTCGCTGGATGTCGCCTTAATATCCCCTTGTAAGGTAATATCATGCGTTTTGGTATCAAGTACGCCTTTTTGGGCAACAAGCTCCAGCTTGCCGCCATTTTCCTGATAGAATATGCCTGTGAGGTTTGTCAGATAAACCAATTTGCCGGAGGTATCGGCTTCTATGGTTTCCGCGTTTATTTCCCATACCTTTTTGCCGTTTTTCTCTTCGATAATCGATGACCCGGCAAAAGTTAAATTAGATGCAGGCTGCGCTGGGTTTTGCTCTACTATCGGGGTGCTGTCAGGCAGCGACGGCTCTTCCCGGAGAAAATAATAGAGTCCCCCGGCTATCAGCAGTGCGGCGCAGACAAGACTCAGGTATGCTGTTTTGTTCAAGAAGACTTCACCTCTGTTTTCCAGCGCTTTTTAAACCAAAGCCATTCGTCCGGATAAGACCTAACAGCCTCTTCAATAATTCTCGTTGTGCGTTCTGTCAGATTATATAGATCGGCATCAGGGTTGCCGGTGTCTTCATAGTAAATGGGTGGCTGCAGCCGGATGCAGTGTGTGCCGTCCGGATTACGGGTGATAAAACCAGGCACTACCGGCGACTTAAACTTGCGGGCAAACACGGCCGGTCCCAGATGGGTGGAAGCCGGCTTACCTAAAAAATTAATAAATATCCCATCCCTGCCGGCGTCACCGTCGGCAAAAAAGGCGAGCATCTTGCCTTTTTTTAACGCCCTGGCGGCACCGACGAGTTCACTGGTGCCACTGGCAAAAAGTTCGATACCAAATAGCTGCCGGTTTTCATTCAACAGGCGGGTATGCTGATCGTTGGGCTGGCGCTTAACAATGTCGGCAACCGGAAAACCAGCCAGAGCCAGCGCGGCGCCAAACCACTCCCAGTTGCCAAGGTGGGCCGTTAAAAAGACGACTCCTTTTTGCTGGGCCAATGCGTCGGCGAGGTAATGCCGGTTCTCAATTTTTACATAGCGTGACAGCGTTTCTTTGGTTAAGGCCGGCATGGAGAGAACTTCCAGAAAAGTCTGGGAGAGTTTGATAAAAGAGCTTTTTATTGTAATCTCAGCCTGTTCCGGCGGTAAGCCGAGCCGTTCTTTGATCTGTTTTAGGGCACGCTTGCGCTGTTTGGCGGCAATACGGTAGTAAAGGCGGCCCAGCACTTTGCCGAGGGACAGTATCACAGAATGCGGCAACAGACAGACTAAACGGCTGGCCAGCTTCCAACTATGGTATTGCCATTCATTGGACATGCTCCCGCCCCCTTTCTATTGCGTTATCGCAAACCGGTCGGAAATCGTATATTCAGCAACAAGCCTTTCCCAAATTTTTTGCGCTTTCAAGATAAATTCAATGCTATCCCGTACCGCCCCATTCCCACCCGGCCGGGCGGAAATAAATTTAGCGGCGGCCTTAACTTCCGGTACGGCATTGGCTACGGCACAGGGCAGTCCCACCTGTACCATAACCGGTAAGTCGTTAATATCATCGCCAATATAGGCAATCTGCTCCAAAGTTAGCGAATATTTTTCCATAAGGGCGCGCAGCGCCGCAACTTTGTCGGCTGCCGCCTGATGGATATCCCCAATTTTTAGTTCTGTTGCCCGTTTGTACACAATCTGGCTTTCGCGGCCGGTAATGATAGCTGTCCTGAGACCGGCCTTGTGGGCCAGGGAAATGCCCATGCCGTCCTGACAGTGAAACGCCTTGAGCGCTTCGCCATCCTGGCCGAAGATGATATGCCCATCTGTCAGTACGCCATCGACATCAAAAATGATGAGTCTGATGGGCTCAGCATAACGGACACTCTCCATTATACCACTCCTTGACGCAATAAGTCAGTAAGGTGAATAATACCAATGGCCCGAAATTCGCTGTCAACTACTGGCAGCAGCGTAATGGGCCGTGGTTTATTTTTCTCCATGATATTAAGTGCCTGGGCGGCTAGTTTGTCTTTGGTGATCGTGCGTGGTTTTTGGGTCATAAGTCCGGCTACCGATTTATCCAGGAATTCATGGCCCTTTTCCAGGCTGCGGCGAATGTCACCATCGGTTAACAGACCTACTAACCGCATAGTGTCAAACGAATCAACCACCAGTACGGCACCAAGACCTTTGGCCGTTATGACAAACAAAGCTTCCTTCACCGTCTTATCCGGCGTGACAACCGGCAAGTCCTCGCCGCCATGCATAACGTTTTCTACAGTTAACAACAGTTTGCGCCCCAACGCTCCGCCCGGATGATATAAGGCAAAATCCTCAGGCGTAAAATTGCGTGAGGATAACAGCGCAATAGCCAAAGCGTCGCCCATGGCCAGGGTAGCGGTTGTACTGGCAGTGGGGGCCAGCCCTAAGGGACAAGCTTCTCTTTCCACAGCAACATCCAAAAATATATCGGCGTTTTGCGCGAGGGTGGATTCTTTGCGGCCGGTCATAGCAATAATCGGCGCGCCAATCCGTTTCAGAGCCGGCAGCAAGCCGATAACTTCGTTGGTCTCACCACTATTGGAAATGGCAATCACAATATCCTTGGCTGTCACCATACCCAAGTCGCCATGAATGCCTTCGGCCGGATGAAGAAAAAAGGCCGGCGTACCTGTGCTGGCCAAAGTTGCTGCTATCTTTTTCCCGATTATGCCCGATTTGCCCATGCCGGTCACAATCACCCGGTCATGGCAACGCAAAATCATATTCATCGCGGCGGCAAACTGGTCATTAATACGGGGAATCAACGCGCGAATCGCCTCGGCTTCCAGTTCGAGGCAGGCACGTGCATGTTCAAGCGGCATAGTAATACCTCCCTTTGCTAACAGGATCTATTTGTGTTTCCTTACAACCTGGTCAATGGCTAACACATCGTTAAGTACGGCTTCCAATTGATCAACATACAGCATATTGGAACCGTCCGATTTGGCTTCCGGCGGATTATCGTGTACTTCCATAAACAGCACATCGACTCCTGTGGCAACCGCCGCGCGCGTCAGGTAAGGAACAAATTCACGCTGACCGCCGGAGGTGGTGCCGGCCCCGCCGGGAAGCTGCACACTATGGGTAGCGTCAAATACGACCGGATAACCCAGTGAGCGCATAATCGGCAAAGCCCGGAAATCGGCTACCAGGTTATTGTAGCCAAAGGTTGCCCCTCGCTCGGTTAGCAGGATTTGTTGATTGCCCGCTTCTTCTATTTTGGCAATCACATTCTTCATATCCAGCGGCGCCAAAAACTGCCCTTTCTTGACATTAATTACCTTGCCGCTGCGGGCCGCCTCGTAAACGAGATCTGTCTGCCGGCAGAGAAAGGCGGGAATTTGCAAAATATCCAGCACTTCGGCGGCCGGCTCAATCTGGGTAACGCAATGAATGTCGCTTAAGACAGGAACACCCAATTCTTTTTTGATATGAGCCAGAATGCGCAAGCCTTCCCGCAATCCGGGCCCGCGGAAAGAACTGTAGGACGAACGATTCGCTTTATCATAAGAAGCTTTAAAAATATAGGGAATATTAAGGCGGTCGGTAATCGCTTTGATTGCCCGGCCAATCGCCAGGGTACGCTCGGCATCTTCAATGACACAGGGACCGGCAATCAGGGCAATCGGGTTTTGCGCGCCAACGGTAATATTTTGAATCTGTACAGTATTCATCGATTTTGCCTCCTAAAGTATTCATTCACTTTTTCCAGGTCCTCAGGGGTATCGACGCCGATGGATGTAAAGTCGGTCTTCAATACTTTAATCTTATAACCGTGTTCCAGCGCCCGTAGTTGTTCCAATGATTCGGTTGCCTCCAGCGGCGTAGGGGCCATAGCGGCATACTGGAGTAAAAAGTCACGGCGATAGGCATAAATCCCGATATGCTTATAGACCGGCAAGGGGCCGCCAGGTAATTTGCTGTTTCTGGGATAGGGGATCAGGGACCGGGAAAAGTATAAAGCATAGCCATCCAAGCTTGTCACTACTTTGACCACACTGGGCAAATTATATTCTTCTTTGTCCATTTCCGTCATTAAAGTAGCCATGTTTAGCCCCGGATCATGATCAAAAGCGCCGGCCAATAAGTCAATCACTGCCGGCGCAATCAGCGGTTCATCGCCCTGAACATTGATGATTATATCGGCATTTGTATATTTTTCCGCCACCTCGGCAAGGCGATCGGTGCCGGTAGCATGACCAGGCGAAGTCATCATGGCTTGTCCGCCAAAGGCCCTAACTGCTTGATACACTAACTCGTGGTCAGTGGCTACCAGTACCGCAGTCGGCCGTTTAGCCGCCAAAGCCCGCTCATATACCCGCTCGATCATGGGTTTGCCGGCAATCAGGGCTAATGGCTTGCCCGGCAGACGGGTGGATGAGTACCTGGCGGGAATGACACAAAGTATATTCATAATTTACCTCCCAAAAGAAATTAAGGCGACCTGGTACTCTACAGACCACCAGCGCCTATTTCTGCTTGGCTATATTTTTTATCATGTCCATTAATTCTTCATATCCTTCATGAAATCTAACCTCAATCGACAACACATAGACTGGCAGCGGCCGTTCAGAATGGATAAATTCAGAAGGAATTTTCACAGCGTCTTTATCGGTGGTGATCAGCGCCTCGGCACCACAATCAACAGCCTTTTGCATAATGGATTGCATTTCGGCCATGGTATAATCGTGATGGTCAGGATACCGCACGGCATCGGCGATGTTAACATCCAAATCGGTAATTGTTTGCTCAAACGAGGATGGATTGCCAATTGCTGAAAAAGGCAATACGGAGCGGCCTTTTACCTTGTCCAGCGGTACAGTTTCCGGGCGTACTCCTTTGTACCATTCCTCAATTTCAATATAGCAGCGCGGCGTATGGGTACTTTCGATTACCAGGGCTGCCGCATTATATTTGCGGACAGTCTCCCGAATGGCATCTCTGGCTATATCGGTTGACTGATCCACTTTCGTTAAGAGGAAAGCATGGGCTCTGTCCAGATTGGTGAGCGGCTCGCGCAGTGTGCCTCTTGGCAGGAGAAAGTTGTTGCCAAAGACATTAATCGTATCAATTAGTACGATATCAAGGTCGCGCTCAAGCTGCCAGTGTTGATAAGCATCATCCAGAATAATCACTTCCGCGTTAAGATGCCTCACTGCATAATCGCCGGTGACAGAGCGGTTACGCCCAATGACAACCGGAACCCCGGGCAAACTTTTGGCAAGCAGGTAAGCCTCGTCACCGGCTTCCGTTACGGTCATGTAGATTTTGCGGCCATCTGACACAACGCCAACTTGTCCCTTCCAGGCAGCCCGGTAGCCCCGGTTAAGAATAACAACCCGGTAGCCCATATCGCGTATAAACGCGGCCAAGCGCTGGGCGGTTGGGGTCTTACCCGTACCGCCGACCGTAATATTGCCTAAGCTGATGACTTTGCAGGGAAGTTTATGCCGGTGTAATAGGCCCCAACGATACATGGCCAGCGTACATTGCACGCCTAAGCCGTAAATAAAGGACATCAGGCGCAGCATACCGAGAATCATAGCGGCTAATAAACCATGTTTCTCACCATGGACTAATCGATATAAATATACTTGGAGCGCTTCCCGCTGATTAATCATATAGTTTCCGCCTTTACCTTGGACTCTCACTGTTTACTGATTGCAAAAGCCTGCCGCTGCTGCAATATTTCTTTTAAATATAACGCGCTTTTATAGGAAGCGCCGCGATTTTCAGCAATAATCCTAAGTGCCTCCCGGCCAATCTCTTCTCTCTTTTGAGGATTTTTCAGCAATGTAATCATTGTATTTGCCAAATCTTTGCTGTCGGCTACAGTTAAGCAAACCCCGCACTCAGAAAATAGCGCGTATGTATCTTTAAAATTAAACATATGTCTGCCAACCAAAATGGGTTTGCCATGCGCAGCCGGCTCCAAAATATTATGGCCGCCATGCGGAATCAAACTACCGCCGACGTAAACAATATCGCCAAGACCATAAATTTTTCCCAGTTCGCCAATCGTATCAATAATAATCATATCATACCGGCCGCTATAACAGCCTGGCAAACTGGTACGCCTTACGGCCGTAAAACCATGTTTATCAGCTAATTCAACAAGTTCATCGGCCCTTAGCGTATCGCGCGGCGCAACGATAAACCGGGTATCAGGGAACTCAATACGTACTTTGGCAAAAGCCGGAAACAGTAAACTTTCTTCACCGCGATGCGTACTGCCGGCCACGATAATCTGACTGGTTTCCTGTAAACGCAGCAAATCTACCATATGTTTTTTTTCTTCCGGACTTAATTCCGTGTAGCTTTGGTCAAATTTCGTATTGCCGGTAACTACCACCCGGGCCGGATCGGCTCCCAAACGAATAATATATTCGGCATCAATGTTGGATTGCATGCAAAATTTCATGACAGTCTTGAGCATATCGCCCAAGACACCGCGAAAATAAGCATACCGATTGACACTCTTGTCGCTGATTCTACCATTCACCATCATAACCGGAATATCAAGCTCGCGTGCCGCTTTGAGAAAATTAGGCCACAACTCGGTTTCGACCATAAGAAACGCCTGCGGCCTGATTTTAGCGGCAACAGCATAGCTCAGATACGGCAAATCCAATGGAAAAAAGATAATTCCATCTGCTTCGGCAATAATACGTTTTGCCATATCATAGCCACTGGCGGTAACAACCGATACCACGATGGGGATGCCTGGCAATTCCCGTCGTATTTCTTTAACGATCGGACTCGCAGCTACAATCTCACCGACTGATGCGGCATGAACCCAGATAGCCTGTTTACCGGCTACCTTGATCAGCGTTTCGGTCGGCAAAGCACCAAAATTTTGCCGCAGCCGCTCTGTAAATCCTTTTTCCCTGACGACCCGTACAACAAAAACCGGCAGTGCCAGGATAAGTAATATAATTGCCAGGATATTGTAGATCAGATACATATCAATACCTCATTATTTCCTACTTATCGGCAAACTGCACCTGATACAGCTTGCTATACAACCCCCCTGCCGCTACTAACTCGGCATGGGAACCGCATTCGATGATCTGCCCTCTATCAATTACCAGAATAACATGGGCACGCTGTACTGTCGACAAGCGATGGGCGATAACAAAGGAAGTCCTGTCAATCATGAGCTTATCCAGCGCTGCCTGCACCAACTTCTCACTTTCGGTATCCAGCGCGGAAGTTGCTTCATCCAGAATGAGCACCCGGGGATCTTTCAAAATAGCCCGGGCAATTGCAATCCGCTGGCGCTGGCCACCGGACAGTTTCGAGCCCCGCTCGCCGATTTGGGTTTCATACCCGGCGGGCATAGCCATAATAAAGTCGTGGGCATTGGCCGCCTGCGCAGCCGCAATCACTTGCTCTTTACCGGCGTCAAGATCGCCATACAATATATTTTCATAAACCGTGCCGTTAAAGAGTACTGTCTCCTGCGGCACGATCCCAATTTGCGTACGTAAAGATTTTAGCGTTACCTGTTTAATATCATAGCCATCAATCAGTATCCGGCCATCTGTTGGATCGTAAAAGCGGGGAACAAGATTGGCGATAGTTGTTTTACCGGCGCCGCTGGGTCCGACAATGGCAATCATTTGCCCCGGTTCGGCAACTAAGGACACATTCTTCAGAGCCTGCTCACCAGGCTTGTACGAAAAATTCACATTTTCAAAAACAACCCGGCCGGTAATGGGCGGTAAATCAACCGCGCCAGGAATATCCTGGATCTCAGGCTCGGTGTCAAGGACGTCAAAAACCCGCTGGGCGGCCGCCAAGGCCCGTTGAATATTCCCATACACCCGGCTGAGACGTTTAACGGGGTTGCTGATATTGACCGCGTAAATCAGGAAAGCAATTAAGGAGCCGGAGGTTAGGCTGCCGTTAATGACTTCCCGGCCGCCATACCAGATAATCAGAGTAATGCCAATAGCAGCTAAAAATTCAATAACCGGCGTTAAGGTTGCCATAATTTGCGCGTTTTTCATCTGCGCCCGGAAATTTAAGTGGTTCTGACGGTTAAAACGCGCTATTTCGTAATCTTCGCGTCCAAATGACTTAATAACCCGTACCGCCGAAATCGTTTCCTGCAGGACAGATGTAATATCCGCTACCCGTTCCTGCATGATCCGGCTGGACGTTCGCAGGCGTTTGCCAAAAATGTTAATCGCCTGCGCCACCAGCGGCAAAGCAATAAAAGTCAACAGTGACAGCCGCCAGTGCAGGTAAAACATCGTCGCCATCGAACCGATCAGCACCATGCCTTCGGTAAACAGTTCGATGACACTGTCAACCAAAGCGTTTTGCAAAGCGGCCACATCGTTGGTAATGCGGCTCATGATCGCCCCTGTCTGGCGCTTTTCATAATAAGACAAAGACAGGCGCTGCAGGTGGCGGTATACGGCTTCACGGATATCGATAATCACTTTTTGGGCAATGAACGACATGAGATAGGTCTGCCCATAAAAGAAAATACCGCGCAGCAGAAATACCAACACAATCCCAATGGCAATTGTGTTCAGCATAACCATGTCCTTGGAAGCCAGCACACCATCAATAACGTCCTTGATGATCCAGGGAACGTATAAGTTGGCGCCGGACGCAATTAAAATGCACACAATGGCAAGTAAAAAGCGCGGCATATAAGGACGTATATAATTAATGAGTCGTAAGTAGAGCTTCATCGTACTACCTCTTTTTTTTGGGCCACAGCTAAGATCACTTCCGCTACGCGCTTAACTGCGCCGACTTGGCCAAGTTTTGCCTTTACTGCGGCCAAATCTGCCTGTACTTGGTTATAGACTTGACTATCGGTAAGCAGCTTCAGCGTTTCTGCGGCAATGTTCTCAGGATTAGCCGCGTCTTGCAGTAATTCGGGTACAATGCGCCGCCCGGCAACGATATTCGGCAAGCCGATATTCGGTATTTTAACCAAAAATTTGCCTAAAAAATAGGTAAGCGGCGCCATTTTATAAATAATGACCGTAGGTGCTCCCATGAGGGAAGTCTCCAGGGTTGCCGTACCGGAAGCCGCAATGGCGACATCGGCAATACCCATCAGGTCATACGTATAATCGCTAGTTAAGGTTACAGGTACATGATAACCGTCAATGATATTTTGTAATATTTCCCGGGAAATTGTCGAAGCAACAGGCAGAAAGAATTGGCATGCCGGCAGCCTGTCCAGAATTATCCTGGCAGCCGCCAGCATGACCGGCAGGAGTTTGTCAATTTCCTGCTGGCGGCTGCCAGGCATTATCATCACCAGCGGGCGATCCGGATCGGCATTAAAATGCCGGCAGGCTTCTGCCGCACTCAAGGCCGGCTTAACAATATCCACTAACGGATGACCGACAAACGTAACATCGGCGCCTGCCGCCTGGTATACTTCCGCTTCAAAGGGAAAAATAGCGGCAATTTTATCTACAATTTTCGCCACTTCTTTGGCCCGGCCGCGCCGCCACGCCCAGGCCGAGGGACTAATATAGGAAATGACAGGAATACCTTTTTTCTTAGCTATTTTTGCCAGCCGCATATTAAAATCCGGATAATCGATAATAACAAGCGCGTCCGGGCATTCCTTGTCCATAAGGTCTGCCAGTTTGTCCCTCAAGGCAAACAAGTGACCCAGATTTTTAATCACTTCGACCAAACCCATAATGCCCTGGCCGGCAATGTCATAATCCACTCTTACGCCTGCCGCCAGCATAGCTTTGCTGCCCATTCCAAAAAGTTCGATATCCGGCTGCAACAGTTTAAGTGCGCCCGCTACACTGGCACCATGCATGTCGCCTGAGGCCTCACCGGCTGAAAGCATGATTTTCATGAGTATCCTCCAGGATTTTAGTCAATACATATACTACCATCACTTATTGAACAACAATGGCTATACCATGCTGATCGGCCAATTCAATGACCTGTTTTTTATCGACCAAGAGTGTTTTTCCGGCTTCGATCACCAACGCCGCCGCGCCGGCGGCGATCATGGTTTGTAAAGTATCCGGACCCACGCTGGGAACGTCAAAACGGGCATCTTGCCGGGGCTTGGACGCTTTGGCCACGACAACACCGCCGCGTCCCAGCTCGCCGCCCCGCTTAATGCAGGCATCGGTGCCCTCAATTGCTTCCACCGCCATAACGGCTTTATTTTTTACTACAACAGTTTGTCCGATATCGAGGCCGCCCATTTGCCGGGCCATGGCCAGACCGTATTCCATATCAGCCTGCTCGTCCGGCGTAGGCTGACGCTTGGTCAGCACACCCGGCAACGGCATAAGCCGGCGAATGAGCTGCGTCTGATCCAGCACGCCGATGCCCTCGCCGGCAAATTCACGGACAAGTGCCAGCATAACGGTATCATCGTTTAAGTCGGTAAGACCGGCTAATAGTTGCTGCATGCGGGCATCGGGGCGGGCGGCACCGCTAAAAAGATGTTCTTTCGTCACTTTTCCCAGCATAGTCACCTGCCCAACCGCTTCTTGTTTTAAAATGCTGATCAAATTATCCAGTTGTCCTAACCCAACTGAATAAAATTTTTTCACGGTCTGCCCAAGTTCTTCGTCCACACCCGGCGCCACGGCTACGGCTATCACGTCAAAGCCCATGCCGCGAGCGGCACGGGCAAATTCTACCGGCAACCGGCCAACGCCGGCAATTAATCCAATTGTATTCATAATAGCTCCCACCTTATGTAGCCCGATGCGGTACTATGCCGCATCACGCTGTTATGAAAAAATCCAATCATATAATAATTATCTATAGGTTTTGCTATCCGTTAATTTGCTATACGTTAATTCTCCGCATCCTTGTGGCCACGGCAGATACCGCGCTCGGCGTTGCGAAGGAAACGAAGCATGTGCTCAATTTCCTCACAGGAATCCAGTTCCTGCTCCATTACCGCAATGGCCTGCGCCAGGCTGAGACCGGAACGGTAGAGTATTTTAAAGGCTTTTTTAAGATTGCGGCGGGCAGGTTCGCTGACACCGGCCCGGGAAATGCCTACGCTGTTTAAGCCGCGTACTTTAGCCGGATTGCCGTCAACGATAACAAATGGCGGGATATCCTGAACAACTTTGGTTGCACCGCCAATCATAGCATTACGGCCAATCTTTACAAATTGATGAACTCCGGCCAAGCCGCCGATAACAGCGCGGTCTTCCACCACAACATGACCGGCGAGCGTTGCCGCATTGGACATAATCACGTTGTTGCCCACAACACAGTTATGGGCAACATGGGTATAAGCCATCAGCAGGCAATTAGAGCCAACCCGGGTTTCTTCCCCTTCCCCGGTAGCCCGGTTAACTGTCGCAAATTCGCGGATTTTCGTGTTATCGCCAATAAATACATAGCTTTTTTCGCCACGGAATTTCAAATCCTGCGGCTCGGCACCAATGGAGGCACTCGGATAAATTACGCAGTTTTTGCCAATACTGGTCCAGCCGTCAATCACCACATGCGCGCCTATTTGGGTGCCATCGCCAATAAGCACATTTTCACCAATCACGGCGTAAGGACCAATTTCCACGTCTTTGCCGATACGGGCATTGGGATGAACAACTGCAGTTTCATGTATTTTACGTAACGGTATTACAACCGGTTCCGGCTTCATTATCAAAATCATCTCCCCACTAAATTAGAACTTTATAAGCAGGTCTCGTGTGTCGTTTATTGTTATATATATTCCGACTGAGCAGTCTAAAAATGGCACGCCGAATTTAAACGAATTCAGGCAAAAAATAGTGAAAACATGCATTGTTACTATTTATCAACCATTTTTCAGTGGTTTTTTTTGTTTTACGATTATTATTCCGCGGTAAGCGCAAATAAAAATTCAGCTTCGGCTACAATTTGATCATCAACGGAGGCTTCCGCCCACACCTTCCCGATTGAGCTGCGAAGTTTTACAATTTCCGCCACCATATAAAGCTGGTCGCCCGGGATAACCGGCTTCCGGAACTTAACTCTGTCCATTCCGGCAAAAACGGGAAGCTTGCCCCTGTATTCTTCAGGATACAGCATGGCAACACCGCCGACCTGGGCCATGGCTTCCAGGATAAGCACACCCGGCATAATCGGTTTTTTGGGAAAGTGTCCTGCGAAAAAATATTCGTTCATGGTTACGTTCTTTATACCCACCGCCCGTTTCATGGGCTCCAATTCAAGAATACGGTCCACAAGCAACATGGGAAAACGGTGTGGAATAACCTCTTGAATTTGGGCTGCAGTTAAAATCATCAGGGAAACGCCTCCTCATATCATCACATCACATACTTGCTTTTACTATCTCTTTGGCCAGCGCGGTATTCAGCGCATGGCTTGATTTTACGGCGATCACATGGCCGGCAAGACGGCCAACCAAAGCCAAATCACCAATTACGTCCAAGATTTTATGTCTGACCAGTTCGTCAGGAAATCTAAGCGGCGTTAAACAATGCTGGTTATCATAGACAACAACATTATCCAAGCTTCCGCCCAAAGCCAGCCCCTGGGCTTGCAGAGCCTCAACCTCATGCATGAAACCAATGGTCCGGGCCGGAGCCAGTTCCTGCGCAAAAGTTGCCGGTGTTATTTCATAGTCCCCAAACTGAACCCCCAGTAATGGATGAGGATTAATGGACGTAAACGTAATACGAAATCCATTATAGGGCAGAATGGCAATGAATTTGTCCGGATACCGCAGGGCAATGGTTTCTTTAATCACAATCGGCGGGCGGCGCATTTCCTGCTGGGCGGTACTGCCGGCCTGTTCCAGCAATTTAAGAAAAGGCAGCGAGCTACCGTCAGCCACCGGCGGTTCAACTGACGAAATTTCCACCAGGCAATTATCAATTCCCATGGCAGAAAAAGCGGCCAGTAAGTGTTCAACAGTGACTACTTTGGCTTCGCCTTCTTCTAGTGTAGTAGCCCGCAGGGTATTGGTCACATTAACCGCTTTGGCCGTTACGCAGGGCGTACCGGCAAGGTCCGTCCGGGCAAAGACAATACCGCTGTCGGCGGGCGCCGGGTTCAGGGAAATTGTCACATCACACCCTGAGTGCAGGCCGATACCGGTATAAGTTACACGCGAAGCTACTGTAGTTTGGCGATCCATTAAGGTTCCTCCCGAGTTGTCTAATTCCAATTAATTCTACAGGAATTTGCAAGTTTACGCAAGTATGGATTTCAATTTAGAGGCAAAATTGTACCGCTATCTTTTTACGCGACGCGGTTTCCTGCCAGTGTACGGGCGCTGGTACTTAACTGATATTCAATCAGTTCCTTATATTGACGGCCAACGTGCGAGGCAGGATTAACAAAAACCTGATTGGGTATGCCTGACTCAACAATAGTGCCCTTTTCCATCAGCACAATGCGGTCAGCCACATGCAGGGCAAAGGCGATTTCATGCGTCACGACTACCATCGTGGCTGCCCGGTATTTTGCCAGTTCTTCCATAACAACCAATACTTCCCGGACCAGCATGGGATCAAGCGAGGCCGTGGGTTCATCCCACAGCATCAGTTCCGGTTCAAAGGCCAGCGCCCGGGCGATCCCCACCCGTTGCTGCTGACCGCCGGAAAGCTCACCCGGTTTTTGGTCTTGCAGGTGTTCTAGGCCCACTTTTGTCATCGCCGCCATGGCCTTATCATAGGCCTCTTCTTTCGACTGCCCGCTCATAACCAAGCCAAGCATAATGTTTTCAACCGCACTTAACCGGTTAATCAGATTAAAATGCTGAAATACATAACCGATACGCTTACGCATGCTTCTAAGCTCATCCTCGCCCAGGTTGGTAATATCTACGCCGTCAAAAATAACGGAGCCGCTATCAGGTTCGATCAACCGGTTAATGGTGCGGATCGTTGTTGACTTGCCACAGCCTGACGGACCCATAATCACAACGGTTTCTCCCGGATCCACCGTCAGACTTAGATTATTAACGGCAATCAGATTGCCAAAATGTTTATACAGGTTCCGGATGCTCAGCATACGCCTCACCACCAATCTAGTTATTACTTGTGTGTTATTTAAACTTTACTTTGCGTTGATTCAATTTTTGCATAAGGCCCGGACGCCCATTGGGGATCACAATTTCCCGCATAATTTCGTCCACCGACAAACCTAATGCTTCGCCGGCTAATACCTCCTCACCGGCAATCGGACTGATTTTTTCCGTATAAGCGGCCACGGTGAGTCCCAGCAGGGCCCCAATCACCGGCACGCCAATCCAGGGTAAATAGGGAATACCACCGCCTGCCAAAACAAACATGGCTGTCAGCATGACGGCCCCCACACCCGCCCCATAGCGGCGCTCAGGCGCCGTAAAGGCGATTGTCAGTCGCTCAACCAGCTTGCGCCAGCCGGCGACCGGCACTTTTTTAGCTAAACGTTTGCGGCGGATTACGGTCATAATCGCCGTATGATCAAGCACCAAGAATAAAATAGTGACAATAATGGCTGTCATACCGGCCAAAATACTTTTTACTTCATTAAGCACCTGATACAGTTCGCCGCGCGCATTCGGCTCAATAACTCCGAGCGCCGTCGAATACAGCGATACGTTGTTGTGCCCTACCTGTGCATACACAATCGGTGCCACCGCATCAGCAGCGATATTGCTTGTTGTCAAAATTTGAATTCTGGCACCGGGGATAACCTGTCCGGCAATAAATTTATCCAAAAGATTAATGGAATGGTTGATCTCCTCATCCTTAAGGTTGGGCACGGCACTCGCCAAATATTGCACCTGCGCCGTAATTGCCGGCACATTAATGGCCTGCAAGCCGTCCAGGCGGGCATTAACATCATTCAGGCTGTTCCTCGTGCCCTGGACATCAAATGCACGCAGTACACCAAGAGTCGTTTGTCCATTGGCAACAATGTTGTCAATAGTCGATTTGGCGCGGCGGGCATTGCCGGCAACATTGTCCAGCGACGCCAGCCCGGCGCTTAAGTTGCTTAAATTCTGCTGCGTGCTTGTTAAGGAGTCAATTGTCGAACTAACATCCCCATTGACCAAGCGCAATACCTGTAAGGTATTTGCCATGCCGCCAAGCGTACGGGACGAATTGTCAAGCTGGGAACGAATGCCGCTGGTATCAAGGCCGGCAAGGGCGCTGGTCGCCGACTGGATAGTAGTGCCTGCCGTACTTAAACCGGACAGGGTCGCTGTCAGAGCATCAATACTATTGCCATAGTTATCCAGCGCCCCCAGCGCAATCTGGCTCATGCTTTTGGCATCTTGTGCAAAACCGGGAATTTGTCCGACTAATTTGCCGGTCTCGCTTAGGGCGCTGCCCAGCTCCTGGCGTGGATTTTTATAGGTAGCCGCAGCAACCGGGCTGCCAACTACATCCTTTTCCAGTTTATAGCCCTTTGTATTCGCCAACTGGGAAGCATCCCCTTGCATAATCCTTCCCTCCGCCGTACCGCCGGCAGCAACATTGGTAATTTCAACGGTAACATTGTCTTTGCCAACAGGTTGTCCGGCCTGCAACGGCTGACTGCTGCTCCCCTGAAAGACAACAATATCCCCTTTCGCCAATTGAACACCGGCTGCCGGGGTTAACGTCATCTGGGACGCATAGGCGCTTAAGAATCGCTTAAGCTCAATCATGGTACTGACCATGTAAGCCATATCGTCATTCTTGCCGTCGACCGATACATTCTGCGCATAGTCAAGGCGCAAATTCTTGTGCATGGCATCCGCAATGCTTTCGCCCAAACGCACCGGGTTAGCCGGTTCACTGCCTACCGGGAAAGTAATTTCGATTACCTGGTAATCCTTTAAAATGTTTTTAATGCTGGTACTGACTGCCGGCGATTTGTCCAGCGAGGTAAGAATGACGCCGACAGTGCTGCCGTCGCGGAAAGCAAAGCGTACTCCATCCATTTGCATAATCCGGTCAATCAGCATGTTTTTAGCGCCTTCCGGCACACCGCGAATGTTGAGGCGCGGCTCTGTCATCATACCGACACTGGCACCACCGGGAATACTGCCAAAAGTTTTCGGCAAATCCTCATATACCTGTTTTGTTTTATATTGATCAGGCAGAGTAACATAGAAATAAGATTTGCCGGTGACTGTCGGTCCCTGGCTTACTTTGCCGCCCGGAAATACATCAGTAACGATCTTGTTTACCTGAACGGCTGTATCTTCTTTCATTTCTTCTCTGACTTGAATTACTAAGTCATATTCTCCATAATCACCGACAAGATTGGCCAGTGTTTTCGAAAAGTAGGAGTTTGCGGCCATTGAGACCGAGCTGGCCAGCAGGGAACCAACCACAATACTTACTGTAAGCAGCGTTACAATATCTCTTTGAATTGAATCTTTAATAATACCTTTAATCGTTTTCATTATTTTTATTCTTTGCAGCATCTTAATTTGTCACCTCATTTCCGGAGTACATTATATCATGTATATCACTTTCGTGTCCATAAGTATATCAAATATTTATGTATTTTTAAACGAGTCAGGGGACGGTTCTCTGACTCACCATATTCTTCAAAATTTAATTTATCCATTACTACATTTATTCTTAAAGATGTACAAAGTTTTTGCTAAATTCCTAAAAAATTAGCAGAAGTTCTATTTTTTTCACTATATTAACATACTAATGATGCGGTTCTGAACAATGCAGACCTACTAAAGGAAAACGTGAGGACACGCACGTTTTTTCAAAAGCACTACATCTGCCATGAAACAAGGAACCTCTCCACTGCGTTTTTTAACCCCTTAACAGGCAAGCTGAGAACCGTCCCCACTTGCTGCTGCTTGATTAAAAAGATAAAGAGATTGCCGCATCGTAGCGCTATATCGCAATAATGCCGGCAGGTTGCTGCCTTACCATTATTGCGAGCACCGTGCGGCAATCTCGCTTGGTTTAGCCTTGTTCAGTCTTTTGTTTTAGGCGGGGGAGTTTTCCAGCGGTTATGCAGCCAGAACCACTCCCGGGGATGCTGTCTGATATGCTGTTCAATAATATGCGTCAGATACTGGGTTGTTTTCCGGATATCTTCCGTACGATCTGCTGTTTTGGTAACCATAACAGGCGGATGAAGGATGGCCGTATGCGTGCCATCCGGGTTCTCGGTGATAAAAGCCGGCACAATGGGTGCATTGTTCAGTCTGGCCAGCGCGGCAGCGCCTTGCGGTGTGGAAGCCAGCCGGCCAAAGAACTCCACAAACACACCATCGCGATGGTTGTCCTGATCCATTAACAGACCGATAATTTTTCCTGCCGCAAGCAGTTTGACCATTTCCCGTACACCCTGCTTGTAGGTGACGTGCATGCCGGCTTTTGTGCGGTATTCATTAATAAAGGCATCCATGGCGGCATTCGTTTGACGCTGAACGACCGCCACCAAGGGAAATCCGTGCATCGCCAGCGCCGCCCCCAATAGCTCCCAATTGCCGCTGTGGGCCGTAGCCAGTACGGCTCCCCGCCCCATGCGCAGGGCAGCTTCGAGGTGTTCGCCGCCGGTAAGGGCAACATACTCATGAATGTTTTCCCGCTTAAGTCTGGGCATATGGAGAACTTCCATAAACATCGGACCAAAACGGACCCCGCTGGCTTTGGCAATAGCCGCGGCCTGTTCATAGGAAACGCCGAGGGAACAGCTAATGTTCTCAACAGCCATCTGCCGGCGTTTTGCCGGTACCAGCGGCCAACAAATTCTACCGATGACAATACCGATAGTATGCCGTATTGTTAGCGGCAGCCTGCACACTAACCTACTTAATGCTTTTACTAAGTAGTACAGCATTTGCTCTCCCCCCTTTAGTAGGTAAAGCTAGCTCCAAAATAAGTTTGATGATCACGACGGCCTACATCCATTTTGAGACCGGGTACAACCGCCAGGCGGGCACCATAATTCATCGTATGGCCATCCCATTCGGCAATGAGCGTTGTCGCCGGAAAAACATTATTGCCGGTAAGAATACCGACCGGATTAATCGTTTTTTCCAAAGTGGCAAATACACCGTCATACCGGCCGTTACCAACACCGGCATGAATACGGAAGCCGAAAGGCAGCGCCTTGCTGGCAGCCACATAGGCTGTACGCTTGTCTACGTTGGCTATATCCTCAACCCCAACAGCAATGCCGGGAGTTAAGACCGTTTCCGGCAGCAGGCCGTATTTAGCGTTAACGTACGTGTGATTCTCCTGACTGGAATCACTATCATAGCGAAAGCCGGCAGCGCCAACCTCCAGTTTGCCGGTTACATTCATGGTAAATGAGCCAACACCGCCATCTTTTAGATGATAGTATCCCAAAGAGAATTGCCCTTCTTGCAGAACATCAGCCGAAGGAGTATTAATCAGTCCTGTTGAGCCATTCACAGAAGGTGCCGCATAGGCCGGTGCCGCCATCAACAACAATGTTATAGCTGCCAAAATTGTTTTTTTCATGATGAATTCTCCTCATTTTTCATGTAGTTTGTGGTACGAATTTATATCTATTCCGCTATAAGGCGACAAAATCCTGCTTTGCAGGCCACGTAATTTTTGGAATAGAAAGGAGACGGTTGCGTAACCGTCCCCTGATTGTAGTGCTCTTCCCTTTTATTTACCCTCTAGTTCCGACAACCGCCGTTCCAGGCTGCGAATTTTTTTGATGAGTTCGGGCAAACGGCCAATCGCGGCTTCGGAGCGCAGCCATTCAAGGTGCGGCCGGGCAGGAAAGCCGGCATAGAATGAATTTGCCGGAACGTTATTAATCGGTGCGGTCCTGGCGGCAAATACACAATTGTCGCCAATGGTAATATGCCCGGCACTGCCGGACTGTCCTGCAAATGTAACATTATTGCCGATTTTGGCACTGCCGGCAATGCCTGTTTGGGCCACAAAATAACAGTTTTCACCAACAACTACATTATGGGCCAGGTGCACCAAATTATCAATCTTAGTGCCCCGCTTTACGATCGTACTGCCGGTTGTAGCCCTGTCCAGGCAGGAATTGGCACCAATTTCGACATCGTCTTCGACAATGACATTGCCAACCTGCGGTACTTTTTCGTGTCTGCCATCAATCGTAACAAAGCCAAAACCGTCACTACCGATAACAGCACCGCTGTGGACAATAACCCGGTTGCCCAGATGGCAGTTCTCACGGATCGTAACATTGGGATATAGTAAGGCATCGTCACCGACAGTTGCTTTCTGACCAATATAGGTATGCGGATAAATAATGGTATTATTGCCGATTTGCGCATGATCGTCAATAACCGCGTGGGCCATAATGGTTACATTTGTTCCCAGCTTTACCTGACTGCCGATAACCGCAGCCGGATGAACACCCGGGTTGATTGCTAATTTAGGCGTAAATAAGGTCAGCAACGTGGTAAAGGCCACCCGGGGATTAGTGACCCGGATAGCCGCTTTGGGAAAATCTTCAATTGTATCAGGAATGATTACCGCTGCGGCAGCACATTTGGCGGCCTTTTCAAGATGCGGCGGTACAGCGAAGGTAATATCGCCGGCAGTGGCATCATCAATATTTGTTATGCCGGTAATTTCTTGAGCGGCATCCCCCATCACTGTACCGTTAACGATGGCGGCAATTTCAGCTAATGTCTTTTTCACTGGTTGCCTCCACTTATTGCATTTTTTGAATTACAGCATCTGTTACATCGGTGCCGCCGCTTGCTACGCTGTTTTTATACAGTACAACCCCAAGTTTTTTCTCTTTGCTTACCTCTTCAATGGCTTGTTTAATATTGGCGTCAATTTGCGACTCCAAATCCTGTTTGGTCTTTAAGAAATCGCCATAGGCGGCTTCCTGACGCTTTTGAAACTCTTCCTGGCTGATGTTGGGCTTATCTTTTTCTAACTGATCACTTAACTCTTTGCCTTTAGCGTTTAACTGATCCTGAAATTGCTTTATTTTGGGACTGTCAGACATGACTTTGTTCACATCCAACACACCGATTGTCGCCTGACTGCTGCAGCCTGCAAGGGCCAGCCCGGCAATGAAAATGAGTACTAAAACCAAGGACATTCTCACTTGTCTATTCATCTAAATCCTCCTTTGATCCCGTGTCGCTAAGCTACAAGCGAAGGGTATCACGTACCGTACTTATAGTATATGCAAACCATTTATTTATTAAACGCAGCAATCACCTCAGCCGTAATATCAACAGCCGTAACGTTGACCTGATAGCCTGTCAATACGACATCAAGCCGATGTTCTATGGCTACCTTTGCGGCTTTATCACGAATATCATTTACGATATATTCTTCCAGCGCATTGATTTCCTGCTGTTTCCTGTCAAATTGCTGCTTTAGTTCTACAGCAGCCGCATTGTCGGTTGAGGAATTGATTGTCGGGGGTATTGGGGCCGACATCGCATTAGTCTGAGCCGCTGTTTTCGCTTTTAGTTCCGCATTTAGCTGCTTGGCATAGGCGGCAAGCTGTTGTTCCGTAGCCGCTTTTTCAGGGGCCATGGCGGCTTCTAAGCTTTGACCCAATTCTTTTTCTTTTGCCGCCAATTTGCCGGCTTGCTCTGCTTTCAAATCATCCATAGCTTTTTTTATGTCAGCCGTTTGCTTTTCATCCAGTTTGATCGTTTGTAATTTTAGTTGATAACTAAAGAGCTGCGGCTGATATTCTTTTTCCACTTCCTGGGCATAGGCCTGATACTCGGCATTCAGTGTAGCCCGGGCTTTATCAGCCTTTTCGGCAAGCTGATCCGCCAGTTCCCGCTGCTTTGCCACCATTTTCGCATTGAATTCCTGTTCGGCCGTTGCCTGCAGTCCGGCGGCCGCTTTATTAGGCAAATCCATGGCCGGCGACGTTTCCTGGGCATCAGCGGCCGCTACCGCCTGCCCGGCTAACTGTTGCCGCAAGGTGGCAGCTTGCTGTTTGAGTTTTTGCCACTCTTGAAATTTCGGATGGGCGCTAATAGCCTTATCCATATTGATTACCCCGACCTGCGGCATTTCAGGGGGTTTGGTTTCAGGCGGCGTAGAACGGGAGCAACCGGTGACAAGAATGGTGCTAAGGGCCAGGATAACCAGAAACCGCGTTGGTGTTATTCGCATTTCGGTTATAAACACCAAATCACCCTCTCTAGTGTTAGGTTACCGATAACTTTATGGTAAGGTTGAAGCCGAGCACAGACTAAATCGGCTCGGCTCCATTAGACCGGATATTTTATCTTATTTGCCGGTTAATTTTTTCAGTACTTCATCAGTCAAGTCCTGACCGCCATAAACCACATTGCTGGTATCAAATACAACCGAAATGCCTTTGGCATCAGCTACACTCTTGATGGCAGCATCCACTTTATCCTGAATGGGAGCAAACAACTCCTGACGCTTCAGTTCCAGACGCTGCATGGTTTGTTGGTAATAATCCTGTTTTTCTTTATCCGCCATATTAGCCGACTTGGAATCAAAATCAGCCTTGGCCTGACTAACTTCCGCCTTCATGGTTTCTTCGGCTTTAGCCAAATCGGGATGTTGTTGAATCAGCAGTTCTCTGTTTACTTTGCCAATATTTGATGAAGCCCCGGCGTTAGCGGCATGACCAATACTGCTTTGTGAAATCGCTAAACCAAAGACACCCAGCAAGAATATTCCTGCTACTGCTATTGCTGTAATTTTAGCAAATTTTTTGTCTTTAAACACCTTTACCCTTCTTTCTGCCAAACGGCAATAAATTTTCTCTCTCCATCTACCAATTATAACAGCCAGTCTGCTATTGGGCAAGTGAGAGTATTGTAATGGTCCACCAACTTTGTTACAGATTGGCCACCAGCCTGAGCCAATTTTCCTTTTCGGTAACAATATACTCGGCACTCAAAAAATCATGCATTTTATACCGAAGCCCAAATTCATAGTAATCGTTTTTCGGCGTATCCTCCAGCCGCAGCATCCAGTTGGTGCCAAAATAATGATTGACCCACAGGATGCTTTCCCGTTCGGAGATATTGTAGCGCAAACCGCCCGTCGTATTGTTGTTAAATTTATGGCCCCAGCCGGGTTCAAACTCCCAATCCAGATTATTAGGAATAAACTTAATTTCGAGGAATGCTTCGTCCTGCTTGCCTGTGAATTTGCCAACATGCAGTTTAGCTGACGTATTATCCTCCTGTCGGCCCATATCAAGGTTTCCCTCCAGCATAAGCCGGTACTTGGTTGTTTCGGCATTCAGAGTGATATCGGTGTCCGTTCCGGGGTTGATGACAGGAGTAAGGGTAATTCCATATCTTTTAACCAGCGGATGTTTAGCCGCTGTCGTTTGCAACTTGTCCATAAAATAATCCTTATGCCGTTCAACAAAAGCTACCGGCAGCCCGCGCAGCATATTGGCTGCCTCGGCAATCGCCGGTCTGGCATCGGCCAGCAGGATATTAGGAATGGTCCGGGACCTGAGGGAAAGCTGCACATTGTTAATGATCGGTCCTGCGGGACTTAGTGAAAGTTTCACAATCGTCTGCTGCCCGGCTGTAATTTCAAGATTACTGCGAAATTCCGGCAATTCGGCGGCAAGCAATTCACGAATGACATTTTTCGAGATGCCACCGGCCCATTCTACCGAATCCACCGGCAAACCAATCAACACATTAGCAACCTGATCTTCCAGTTTTCCCATGTCATTTTTTATTAGCTTCAAAACCTCCGGGGACAAACTGCCGCAATCGACTTCCAGCGAAACATCACGGACGACATCGCCCCAGGGCTTCACCACCACTAGGATACCAGTGCTGGCGCCCGGAGTTAAATGAACTTGTTCAACCGTATAGCCGACAAGTACTCTGTTAAAGATATCCCCGATCAGGTTTTCATATTTAGCCTGATTGGTTTCCACATCACTAATGGTGCGTCCTACCAGCATCTGTTCGCCGACAGTCATAATACTTGTATTCATTCGCCTGGCAATCCTGGCAGGCGGTGGTTCAACAGCTGAAACAGTTACCTCAATGCTATCGACCGTATCGGCCGCGGCTAAGCCTGTCCCCGGCCAGATGCCCAGCAGTAAAGTAGTTATGCCAAGAGTCAGCATTATCCGAGACAGATATTTTGCGCTAATAACAGCACCCCCTTTAGTAAATGAGTCAGGCCATCGGCCTGACTCATTAGCTAAAATTTGTTAGAACTGGCCACCAAAGCTAAAGTGCGTACGGCCGCCTTCGCTGCCTTTCGCAAAGTCGATACGGATTGGGCCAATTGGCGTTGACATACGAATACCGACACCAACACTGGTTTTAAGGTCATTAAGCTTGTACCCTTCGTCCTTCCAGGCATTACCGAAATCAGTGAATAGCACACCCTGGATTTTGCTAACAACCGGGAAGCGGTATTCAACAGAACCGGCAATCATTTTGTCGCCTTTGTACTGGTCGTCCTCATAGCCGCGGAGTGTGTCGGATCCACCGACTTCAAACCGGTTGGAATCCGAGATATGGCCACTGGCATAACCGACCGTCATCCGGGTGGCAATAACATGGTTATCATCGATTTTAAAATATTTACGCCCCTCGGCCGTATATTTGTTGAAACTAAAGTCACCGCCCAAAGCCTTGCCGGCAAATTCAGCCGACAGGGAATAACGGGCTCCCTCGGTTGGCGCAAATACGTTATCACGGGAATCAAACACGCGCATTAACGTAATGCTGCGAGTCAGACCAAAGTTATCTTTGAGATATTGTGGGTCTTTAGAATAATCTTCTCCACTTTTCCATTCGTCATATGTGTCTCTACGGTTTTTAAAGGTGATATAATTCTGGATATATTCACCTGATGGACGACCTAAAGTAATATCAACACCTTTACGATTTTTGTCGTAGGTTGCCTTCTCATCGTCGGTGCCATCCTTGTAATCGGTATACTCATTGGTCAAGTCGTATACGCTAAAGCTCAGCGAGGTTTGCTTGCTGTCAAGCCAGGGGCGGGTGAAGCTAACTTCATAGTTCCGGTCGCTGGCGCCGCCAAATTCCCAGTGAAACTTGACTTTGTCGCCGCTGCCTCTGAAGTTGTTGTCACCTACTTCAATGATACCCACCATACCATCGGCTTTACTATAACCGCCGCCGATGGAGAAGGTGCCGGTCTTTTGTTCAACAACATCAGCTTCCAGGACAACCGCATTGGGTTCTTTACCTGGATTCAGTTTCATATTGACATCTTCAAAGTAACCAAGGTTGTACACTTTCTGCATACTCCTGCGGGCATCCTTGGCATTAAACGGTTCTCCCGGTTTTACTTTCATTTCCCGGGTAATTACATTTTCCTTGGTTTTTTCGTTGCCTTTGATAACAATGCCTTCGAGAACACCCTCATTAATGGTTAATGTGAGTACTCCTCCCGGGCTCATCGCCACGTCACTTACCTTTGCCAGGATATATCCCTGATCATGGTAATATTGTTCAATGGCCCGCACGTTGGTATTAAGGGTTCTGGTGTTCAGGATACCATCTTTACTTGTTGTCACAAGTTCTTTAATTTTATCTGCAGACACTTTGGTATTGCCTTTGACAACAATGTCGGTTAAAGCGGGATTTTCCATAACGGTGTATACTACCTTAACGCCTTCCGGCACTTCCGTGAAGTTGGCCACAACGTCGAAAAAGTAGCCTAAATCATAGATAGCCTGCATATCTTGCTTGACTTTGTCAGCGGTCAAGGTGTCACCGGGCTGGATTTTGATCACACCGCGAATCGTGCTTTCGGCAACTTTATTCATGCCGGTAACGGTGATGGCAGTAGCCGTCTTGCCTTCAATCTCTGCGGCATAGGCCGGCAGGATTAACGTTACGGCCATACTTACTACCAATGCGGCAATAACAAGAATCTTGCAGCGTAGATCGGTCTTCATTCATTACCTCCTTATTGACTTACTGTTGACCTCGTAACGACTGTCCCGCTGTACGAATCAGCTTGTTAATCTCATCCGTTGTCAGCGGAGCTTCCTTACTATGGTCGGCACTAGAAGTAGCAGCGGATTTTTTTTGTTCTGTCGACTCTGAACTCTCACTAGCCTGCACAGTCTGCTTATAACCGGCAGATTGTGACTGGACCGGTGAAGGCTGAACAGTCGCCGTTGCCGGTGGCGACGGCGGGGGGCTATCGGGAGTAGTTATATTTTTAAGAGCAGGCGAAACCGGCACAGAACTTGTTTCCCCGGCCGGAGCCATCTGATCCCCGGATACCGGCTGAACATGAGGACGGTTAATCCCCCACCAGTAACTAACACCTACGCCGCAGACAGCCACGGTTACTGCCAATCCCAAAGCCAGACCATGCCGCAAGATCGGGTACTTAAAGCGCCACTGCCGGGAACGGTGAACTTCCCGGGCGTGAGTGAGTTCCGCCTGAGCTAAAAACAAATTGAGCTCGCCGCGAATGTCCTTGTCTTTGTTAAAAGCATGCTCAGCCTCGGAAAGCCATTGCTGCGCTGAGTTTAAATGCCTGTTAACATTTTGTTTGCAATCCGCCACATTCACCACCCCTATTATAAACACTAATTATATTCCTGTGAAGAGGCCAGATTCTGGTCATCGACAAATACGCAAAAACGGGCAAATATTGCGATTACCCCGATATATAGTAATTATTTCGAGTCATTACTACATGTTTGCTGATTTTTTGAATTATCGTTAGCTGCTTACCAGTTGCCCATCAATTTGGACAACATACCCCGCAAGCGGCGAATCCCCTGCTTCTGCAGGCGATAAACGTGTGATACGCTCAAACTCATGGAGTCAGCCAGCTCTTTGGGTTCGAAATCGTCAAGAAAAACACCGTGAAGTACTTGCTGTTCTTTTGCCGGCAGCCGCTGCATGGCAGTTTTCAACTGCTCAACCAGATAATTCTGCTCGGCCTGCGCAGCCACTTCCGCCTGAGCATCAACCAGGAGATCGGCGATGGTAGCCTGGCCGGCAGCATCATTAAGCGGACTGTCAATGTGCACCAGACCACTATCTTCGCGTTTCAGATGATCAACAATCCGGCCTTTGATGCGGTGTACGGCAAACAGACTGAAGGCAACCCCTCTGGTGTGGTCAAAATTTTCTACAGCTTCAATAAGCCCCACTGTTCCTTCCTGAATGATATCCAGCATGGCAGACTCAGACAGGCGCCAGTGCGCGGCTGTTTTAAAGACCAGCGGCTGATAGCTTTCGATAAGGCGGCGGCGGCTTTCCAGGTTGCCTTCTTCTTTAAAGCTTCGCCACAGACTGTGCTCTTCTGCCGGCAATAATATTTGAACATGTTTTAGTTCTGCCAAATACTGACTGAAAATCATTCTATCCGTCCTCTTTAGAAATTAACTTTTGTCTCTAGTATGAATAACCCATTATGGTCGCCGCCAAAGGTACCGCCGACGGCGATGCGTTTCGTCAAATCATACCTGAGACTTACACTGTTTGTTTTCTGATCCAGATCCATCGTATAGCTTAAGAGTAATTTATCGGTTAAATATTTACCAATTTCCAGATTGTAGCCCTGGAAGCTGCTATCGGAATTGTCTTTGCTGGCCTTGTTGCTGTAGGTATCAAATATCGAAGATTTTACAAAACGGAACTCATCCACTTTCAGGGCGTTTTGCATCGCGTTTTCAATTTCGCTGACAAAACGCATCTGCAAGCCCGCGTCCAGCAGACTGACCAACTGATCACGCCCCAATATACTATCCTGTTTGGACTGACCATTGGCTTTGGAAAAATCACCGCCGCGCAAAGTTAAGATTGTAATAATTTCCTGCTGACTCATCGGCGGATCAGAAGTCAGCAGAAGATTCATGGCTGTGGCCGGACCGTTAATTTCCAGATCGACACGTGTTTGCTGAAGCCTGGCGTTCGCCTTGAGCTTAATGATGGGTACAATCGAATGATGCTGGATAAATTCGGCACTGCCGCGTTCAATGTTAAAGCGGTTTGTCAAATATCTTACCGTGCCGCGCCGCGCTTCAATCCGGCCGGAAGCCTGCGGTTTTTGCAGAGTTCCGGCAAATTTAACTTTGCCTTCAGCCAGGAAATCATAGAGATAAGGATTATACATCCTGACTTTATTGCCCAGGGCAACCTCCACATCAAGTCCGGCATCCCAGTCAATTTCACCGCCTTCCGGCACAGCCGGAATATTAACGGTGGCATTGTCAATCGTTAACTTGCCATACAGTTGCGGCTTACCCTTTTCATTTGTTAATGATACCACACCGTCAAGCGGTCCGGCAAAGTATTTATGTTTTATTCCCAAATGTTCGAGCGTAAGCACTAAATTATAATCATCCAGCGATAGGCCTCTCAGACGGGCAGTACCACTTAAGGCATACGACCCGCCACCCATTCTGCCATCAAAATCGCTTATATCAATTGTATCATTTTTGAACTGAATCGCAATACCTACATTTTGGATAGGTTCGCCGAGGTCGGCAAATTTTATTGTACCATTGTTTACTGTTAGCTGTCCGTCCAGCGTAGGCTGAGCCAGTGTACCGCCGATCGTGACCTCGCCGGCAGTTGGGCCGGCAGCCCACGCTACATGTTTGGACAACATCGGCAGGATGCTTAAATCAGCATTATCAAGGCGTAGTTTAAGATCCATTCTGTCGGTCATATCGGCCTGGCTGCGTCCCTGGCTGTTCAGTGCTTTTAACGGAATTGTGCCATAAGCGCTCGCTTTATACGGCCCACGTTCCAAATAGAGCTGATTAACATGAATACTGCCTTTATTATAGATGAATAACCCATAGAGGTTATCAAAGGCGGCATTGGCGACACTGCCGTTTTGGATACCCAAAGATATGGCAACATTCGGGTCGGCGGTGGCGCCGGAAGCCTGAACGCTAAAACTAAACTTGCCGGTAGTGTCGACCGTGGTATCAAACAGAGCCGGTAAAATACCAGTCTCAATATCACGGCCGCCAACTTCCATATCTATGGTTCCGTCCAAATCTGCCTGTCCTCTGGCAAGCAATACTCCGTCAGCGCCCTGTTTGCCGGTAAATTTGTTGATGGTAATTACCCGGTTGTCAAGTTCGGCATCAATATCAATACTGTCAAGCCGATAATTTTTTATCCGGCCATCGGTAATCGCCCCCCGCAATAGCACATTGGGATTGGTCGTGGTGCCGCTTAAGGCGATCTCCCCGTTAAGCGTGCCGCGCACGCCACGGTCAGGCAGGTTTGCTATGGCTAAAATACCGGCCAATTCGCCGTTTTCCACCCTAAGTATACCGTCAATCGCCTTGGTATTTAAATCTGCCGCCCCGGCATAACTATACTCACCCGTGCCCTGACTAAAATGCAATTCACGGATATCCGCATGTCCGTCTTGATAGCTTAGGCGGGAAAATATATTCTTTATTTCCTGGCCGTTGAGGAAAATTCTCGGTGCTGCCAGCTGCCCGTCCAGTCTGGGACTGGCCAGCGTACCTGTTATCTGTCCATTTATATTTACCCTGCCGGCAACCGGATAGGGGTAATTAACCCGCAATTGACTTAGTCTCATATTTTCGGTTGTTACGGCAAAGTTCAAACTGCTGTCGGCTGCCATAGCTCCCGCCAGTTTTATATGAGTCCCCAAGGAGTCTACTTCAAGATTGTGAACAATAAGAGTGCCATCTTTACGCTCATAAGTACCTTCCGCTTTGGTAATAAGCTGCCCAAACAAACTGCCTTCCGTCAGTTTAACTTTTCCCTGTAAGGTTGGGTTTGTCAATGGCCCTGTCAGGATAAGGGTATGCTCCACATTGCCTGTCAGCGTAAATTCCGGCATAGCCAGCCGGGCAAAGGTCTCTGCCCGGGCGGCATGAGTGGTTACGGTAAGATTAAGTTCCGGCTCAGACCCGGCAAGCAGGATCGAGCCGTTAGCTTCATGGCTGGCTGTGCCGTCGCTAACCACAACCTGTGCCAGTTCCAGCCGCCCCGAATGCATAGTAAGCGCACCGGCAGCTTTTCCCAGCAATTGCTCGTTAGCCTGCAAACCGGTTATGTCAAAATTCAGCGCTATGCCGGGGGCGGTGGTTGTACCGGTAATCTCACCGTTAAACGCAGCGTTCCCGGCAAGTTTAATATTGCCAAATGCCGTTGCAGGCATAGCCTGCAGCGCAATGCCCTGACCATTAACCTTCATTGCCAGTTGATCGCCCTGAATAACACCACTGGCGGATGCAAACCCGTTATTAGGCAGCGCCGCATTTAAGTACTGTACGGTTGTTTGATTCCCGTTGCGTTCTACAAATGTTGACAAAGTATTATACGGTACTCCGTTCAGTTCTCCGGTTGTCAAGGTGACAGCGGCGACACCGGTCAGCGACTGCCAGTCAGTGCCTTGTCCGCTGACGGCAAGCTGGACTTGTCCCTTGCCGGTTATTTCAACCGGCAGATTTTCAATGGCAGCCACATCCAGGTTATCGCCGCTTAGCTGCAATTGAAAGCGGTTACTAACCGTATCCAGTTCACCTTTGGCCTGGATCTGTCCGCCCAACGTGCCGGCGGTTAAACTGTCGACGGTAAGCGTATTGCCGGCGTACTTAAGGTTAGCCTTGGCAGCCTCAAGGGAGTAATTGTCTATTGCCAGTTGGTCGGCGGTAAGTTTGGCGGCCACTACCGGGGCATGCAGCGTCCCGGTGACTTGCGCGTCAAACTTGACTATTCCCTTACAGGGTAAGCGGTCACTGAAGGCAGTGGGATCAAAACCATTTGAGCCCACTTTTAGGTCAAACACCGGCTGATCACCGGCAATGCCAATTTTTCCATATACCGTTACCGGCTGTTGGGCGACAAGGGCACGCCCGCTCGCTATGTAAACATTTTCATTGGTAAACTGAACGTTGCCATAGGCCTGTTCAACAGGTATCCCTGCTGTCTGGGCCGCGAGATTATCCAGTTCGAATTTTCCTGCGTAGCGCAAACCGGCAGGACTGTTGACCAGTGTAATCGCAACCTGTCTAAGCAGGCCGTTGCTAAATTCCACTTCGGTACCCGCAGGCAGCAGCGCCTGATAATCGGCAGGATTTAATGTATCGGCTGTAACACTAAGCCACAGACTGTTTTTTACATTGTTAAGTGATCCCTGGATGGCTAACGGCAGGGCATTATGACTGGCAGTCAAACTTGCGTCTACCGTTTGGCTGCCATTAACAATAAAATGTCCGTCAATTTCATGAAAATCCCATTCGCCTTGATGCGACTGCACCAGGATATCCGCCTGCTCAAGGACTACTTTTCCTTTAAATTCAGGACTGTCAGGCTTTGTTTGCTGTCGCAGGCATTCGGCATTCCATACGCCATTTGCTTCTTCTATCAAATGAATGGCCGGCTGGCGCAGTGTTATTGTGTTCAGCGCATCAATTGCGGTTTGACCGTGCAGCAGGCTAAGCAAGTTATACTGGATGACGACCTGCTTGACGGCAGCCATTTCCCGTCCCTCTTTATCAAATATTGTAACATCATCTACTGCGGCTGAAGTAAATCCGGCTGTTTGCAGCCGGCCAATTGTTACCTTTGTTCCCAGCGTCTCAGTTAATTCAGCGGCTAGCTTGCCTTCCAACTCAGAAAAAATAGTCTGTCTATACGCAGACCACCAGGTAAAGGCTGCCATGCCAACCATGATCACCAGGATAAGCGTTATGACTTTGGCTCGCATAGTTCGCCTCCTCGGCTTGTCGGTATTGTATAGTTCGACACCGCAGCCGGATCTTCCTTTCATTTTCTTATAATTTAAAAAGGGTTATTTTAACCTATTTGTTAAAATAACCCCTTACGAATATACAGACAGGACCTTATTGAACCGGCATACCCATCGCATTTTCGAGTTTAGCCCGGTTTAGATTGTAATCATATAAAGCTTGTACATAATCGTTCTTCGCGGAAGTCAGGGAAACCTGAGCATCGATAACGTCAATATTGGTGCCTACCCCGGCACTATAACGCACTTGCGCAATTTTGAAGTCCTCTTCACCACTTGCCACGGCTACTTTCGATGTGTTAATACGTTTTTCCGCTTCCTTCATGTTAAGATAAGCTTCACGAACGGCAAATTCCGCATTGTCCTTCGCCTGCCGCAGCTGCTCTTTTGCCTTGGCTAAGTCAGATTCCGCACCTTTGATCTCAGATTTGGTAGAACCGGCATCGAACAGGTTATAGCTGGCACTAATTCCAATTGACCAGGTATTATTATCCATTCCGGGAAAATCATCATCAGTCCATTTTTCGGATGCCACGGCATTTACGGAAAGCTTATTGCCACTTTTCGCAACTTTTATGCTGGCATTAGCGATATCAACACTGGTTGCCGCCTGTGCCAAATCCGGCCGGTGAGCAAGAGCATAGGTAATGCATTCCGCCAATGCTTTATCATAGTTTTCATATTTGAGTTCATCATTGATAGAAAGTTCCGTATCCTGCTGCAAACCGATAATATTATTAAGATCTGCTACGGCTATTTCATAATTATTTTTGGCGATAATCAAATTTTGTTCTGCACTGGCTTTCTCTGTTTCCGAGCGTAATACGTCGGATTTGGCCACTGTTCCGGCCTCAAACTGGGCCCGTACATTTTTTAGATGAGTAGTAAGCTGGTCTAGGGATTCTTCTCTAAGTTTAACCGTATTACGGGCTTGTAAGATTTTATAATAACCGCTAGTTGCATCCAGTTTGACTTGCTGCTTGGTTTTATCCAAGCCATAATTGGACGATTTTTCGCTAAGCTGCGCTTTTTCAATAGTGCCTTCTAATTTTCCGCCGGAATATAGGGGATATGTAAGATTAATACTATTGGTATAAGCAGTAGTCAAATAGTCAGGTTTAAGCAGTACTATAGGTGCATCTGTTAAATGCTGGTAATTATAAACATACGCAGCTGATCCTGTAGTCTTGTAACGACTGGCATCATGATTTAAAGTAAGTGAAGGTGACTTGCCCGCTTTTGCAACTTTTATATCCCAGTTTGCTTTTTCCACATCATATGCAGAGATTTTTATAGATGGGTTACTTTTGAGCGCCATGCCAATCGCATCATCCAGCGTAAGTTCTACCGAGGCGGCAAAGCCTGGCATAGCTGCCGCAGCCAATATGCCACCGATTAGCAAGGTTGTGGCGGTTTTAGGCAAACTTGCCGATAATCTAAATTTTGCCATGGAATTAATTAACCTCCTTGACGTTATATCGCTTTTTCTTAACTGACTATATAGTCAATACTTATAATTATAGGTTCAACTCCTGTTGGTGTCAATCGAAAGCTTTGTTAAAATGAACGGCGAACGCCAAAGAACGACGCCCTTTCCTCACGCCTGTTAAGACTGGACGCCTGGCCAATAAGAAAGGTATCCGGGGCCAACTGGTACTGTGTGCGGAGTTTGACCCGCACGTCATTGGGATCATAGGCATCCAGCGACATTTGCAGGTCCTTACTTAATTTCGCGTCCACCCCCACGCCTATTTTACCGTCAATAATACCCAGGCGCTGATTGATGTTTGCCATACTTTTACCAAATTGAAGATTTACTTTATTGTCCTCGCCAATATCATTAACGCCAATAACGGCAAAATCGCCGGGAGACGTATTGATGGTGACGTTTGCATTATTTTGGTATGTATGATCATCCGGATCATACAGCGATTCTATGCTGGCTTCTGTTTTAATGTTAGCGACCTTATCCAGCATTTGATTGGCCTTTGTCGATGCAGAACGGGCATTGCGCAGTGTCTCTTTAAGATTATTCGCTGTTTCCGGATCGGTTACCACTCCTTCCAGAGCGGCGGCCATCTTCTCGACCCTGATACTGGTTTGCCGCAGCGCAGTAATGGTTTCCCGCAATTCCCGGGCTGTCTGACCATTATTATCCACAGCGGCAAGCATACTGTCAACCCGGACGGCCGTACTCTTAAGACTGACCGACATATCTTTCAAATTACTGACCATAGCATTAATATCACTGTGGTTTTCATCAGCCATCAACGCTAATGTGGCGGCAAGTCGATTGAGATTATCGGTAATATCGCGGGTATTAAACGTGATTTGCTTAAGTGCTGCCCGGACCTTTTCATCGCCGATCACATCATTCAGCGACTGCACCAACAGTTTAACTTCCGCCAGGACCTGGTTGGCCGCTGCGATAAGTTCATCCATTCCCTGGGGGCTCTCGCCATATACCTGGTCATTCGGGGCTAAAAAGCCTGTCACATTCCGCGGTGGCAGAATATTAACAAATTTCTCCCCCAGTAAACCGTCTGAGCCGATAACAAAACTGGAACCTATCGGAACTTTTACGCCTGGTTTTAACATAATATCAGCCATTACACCGTCAGGCAATACCCGTACAGCGGCGACAGTGCCCACATCCACGCCGGCATAGCGCACAATATTACCAGGTTTTAAGCCGCTTACCTGACCAAAAAGTGCATGCACGGGGTATCCCTTATCCCCAAAGCTTATGCCGCTCAAATAAATGATCATGCCAGCAAGTAAAGCCAGGCCAGCTAACGTTGTGGCTCCTACTTTTGCTTCCGTATTCATACTCTGGACCTCCCTTTACCTTCCGGAAAGGCAGAGCCTCCCCGGATAAACTTGGCCATAATCGGATTGTCGGACTCTTTAATCATCTCCGGCGTACCGGTTTCGATAATGCAGCCCTCAAAAATCATGGCAATCCGGCTGGCTATGTGAAAAGCGCTTGACATGTCATGCGTTACAACAACCGAGGTGGCGTCAATCATACGCCTTGTACTGACAATCAGCCTGTCAATCGTGTTGGACATAATCGGGTCAAGCCCGGCCGTGGGCTCATCATACAGGACGATATGCGGATTAATGGCAATAGCCCGGGCCAGACTCACCCGTTTTTTCATGCCGCCTGACAGTTCGTTGGGCATTGCATTTTCCTGGCCTCTGAGTCCTACCATGCGCAATTTGCGACGCACGGTCCGCCATATTTCTTCTTCAGGCAGAGCCGTATGCTGCCGTAACCCGAAGGCCACATTTTCCCCCACTGACATGGAATCAAATAAAGCGGAATACTGAAAAACCATCCCCATTTCTAATCTGACTTGATTAAGCTCATCTTCCGTCATCCGGGTAATTTCCCGCCCATTTACCCAGATCTCGCCGGAAGTTGGTCTCAATAAGCCAATGATCAGTCTCAGCAAGGTACTTTTTCCCGAACCGCTGGGGCCAATGATAACCATGATTTCTCCTTGTTCAATTGTTAGGTTGATGTCTTTAAGGATTTGTTTTCCCTGAAAATTCATATTCACGTTAACTAGCTTAATCATGGTTAACCCCACATTTCCGGATAACTTGTTGACCTTAGTGTTAGCGGTATAGCGCCACCGACAAAAAATAGTTGCTGACGAAAATCAGAATGATGGACAATACGACGGAACCGGTTGTTGCTTTCCCCACACCTTCAGCACCTTGGGCGGTAGTTAGACCTTTATGACAGCCGATAATGGCAATAATGGCACCAAATACAACAGACTTAACCAGACCACCGATAATATCGTGTGGTACTGTGAAAACTTTGATGGAATTTAAAAAGGTAAATTCGCTGATGCCCGCATAAACTGTGGCAATCAGATAGCTGCCAATGGTGCCAATCACATCGGCAAATATGACCAGGATGGGCAGCATGATCATGCAGGCCAGCAGCCGGGGGACTACCAGATAAGCAACCGGATTAACAGCCATAACCCGCAGGGCATCAATCTGTTCCGTTACCTTCATAGAACCAATTTCGGCCGTAATGGCCGCCCCGACGCGCCCGGCAAAAACAATGCCAGTCAATACCGGTGACAACTCGCGCCCTAACGCAATCGCCATCACCCCGCCGACAGATGACTGCGCCCCGTATTTTATAAATTCATGGGCTGTCTGCACGGTCATCACCATACCGGTAAATAACAAAGTCAGCAGGACAATGGGCAGAGAATCTGCTCCTAAATGCGCCATTTGCCGTAACAAAAGCTTGCTCTTCACCTGGCGGACATAATAAACGGTTTGTCCAAATAGGATCAGCATTTGCCCAATACTTTCCAAAATATGAATGACGACTCTGCCAATTTTGGCACAAAATTCAATAAGCATAGTCCTATGTAACCCTCATACAATATTGTTAAGATTATGTTTAATAATTCAATAAATCTTTGCAATTCCCTCCTGGGGAATGTCTAAATTCCTATTCCATAAAATTCCCCTGTTGGGGAAATGAGAAAGAACCGTTTGTCCATACAAAAATGTAGGAAAAACGGTTCTTTCCAAAATTCGGTACGATAAAATTCTCGTCTTAAAAGCTCTAAGAAGATTATTTTTTTACATTAAGAACAAGCTGCGTATCACCATCGATGATGTAGTCAGTAGTAATACATACTTTGCGTTTACTGTCATCTTTTTTGGCTGCCGCCGCGGGTTTATTGGACGCAGCGCTGATATGCCGGGCATCTCCGTCTTTTTGAACTGCAGCACTAGGCAAAGCCGGACTGGGCGCGGTTTCAAATTTATCGATTGTCTTGGGCGCTTTTCCCTCGCCCGCCTGTACAGCGTCCGGACCGCTTGCTTCCAGAACTTCTACCACAATATCATTATTGCGGTCACGGTTAACCAGTTCGTTGACAGACTCGTCCAGCGATTTGGGACGCGCCTTGGCAATAAACAATTTGCTGAGATCGTCTTCGCCAGTTGCCCGTTTACCGATAAGCTGCGCTACCGATACCACTCCGCCGCCGCGTACCGACAGGTTGAGTGGCCCCGGCTGCCTGTCTTTGGGGACAGAATAAGCAATGTGCCGAATCACCGGTTCACTGCGGAAAGGCTTAATTTTTACAGCAATATCCACTGTGTCGCCGGACTTAACCGCATCGGTATTGGCCTTAGCCTCAACGATCGTAGCTGTCCGGCGCTCCGTATCCATAACAACGTTTACTTTCACATCCATAATATTGACAGGAACAAATTGGTTGCCGGCCAAAAGCGCCAGGGCTTCATGCAGCTCAGCAATTGCCAGTTCACCAATATTTCCCTGGGTATAAAACATATTTTCACGTTTAAACAAGCCGCCGGGAATTCCGTTCGCACTGATTTCAAAGTTCACTGTCGCCGTGCCGGAACCCGCACGGTCCGTCGTTTTCTCAATAGAATTAAAAACACTGACGGCTGAGAGAGTCGGTGCCAATTCTTCGTCCTGGATCACCTGAGCCCAGTAATCATTGGTACGTCCTAATGATT
Source organism: Sporomusa acidovorans (assembly GCF_900101845.1). Lineage (GTDB taxonomy): Bacteria > Bacillota > Negativicutes > Sporomusales > Sporomusaceae > Sporomusa > Sporomusa acidovorans. Next base: position 156,231 of record NZ_FNAM01000004.1, read on the forward strand.
TGTCCGTAACAGTGATTCTAAGCGGAACAATACTGGGAAATTGGCCAAATTTACCGGCAACACCGGCTCCTCTGTCCTGATTAATCATGCCAATAGCTTCTGTTGCTGTCCCTACTTTGAAGGAATTTTCCAGTCCGGCCACCGTTGTATAAACATCCGCGTCTGTCAGGAAATAGTTTGCCTGCCCGCGTTTTAAGAAAGGATGGCCAAAGGCTAAAATTTTATCGCCTTCCACATAAGTAACGGTTCCTAAGGCCCCTAAGCTGAAGTCGCCGCGAACCAACTGGACACCGATCGTACTGCCCGGTTCTACTGTCTTGTAAGCAATCCCGTTATTATCATCAGATGTACTGGCGCCTACGTCATAAGGAATAAGATTATACGGTTTTAGTTTATCAGCAAGCATACGCAAAGCCTGTTCCCCAAAACCGGACGCCATGAGTGGCGTTGAAACCTTGTTTGCTTCCAATCCCGGCGTTGCCAATTCAGCCTGTCCACCATTAAGCTCCCATAATTTGAGCATATCGGCAATCGGTGTGACCATACCGATTTTGTGGTCAGTTAACGACCAGCCGTAGGCAATGGCCCCTACTAGTTTACCGTTAATGTAAACCGGACTGCCACTCATCCCCTGGGCAATTCCGCCGGTCCGCTCGATCACATCGCCAGAGGTGCGAACCAGAATGAGGTCGCCTGACGGCCCCTTTTGTTTCATGACATCCAGGACTTCTACGTCGAAATCTTCGATCTTATTGCCTGCAACAACCGTTTTGGCAATGCCATGCATTCCTTTGGAAATTTGGTCAACAGGCATAAACTCCGGCGCTGCCTGCACATAGGTAATCGGCAACACTAACAGCACAGCCAGTAGCGCTGTCAAGCAGCGCCTTATAAGTGTAGACAATACATTCATCCTTCCCGAAACTACTTCTTGAATGGTTCAATTTTAACTAATACGTCACCTGTTTTAACTTTATCACCAGGTCTAACCAATACGTCACGCACAACACCATCCACGTTGGCCCGCACTGCAGCCGCCGGCCCGGCAATGGTTTGAACATAAACCAAAATGTCGCCTTCCCTGGCTGTGGCACCAGGCGCAACAAGGCCGTTTGCCAAAACGCTGCCGCTCAATACGCCACGCTGCTCAACCGCTTGCCCGGCAGCTAAAACCCAGGTCATTAAACCGATGGTTAGTAATAGGGTAATAGCAATAATCCCTTTTTTATGTGCCATACACAACACCTGTCCTTAATTTGATTGAAAGGCCTTACCTACTTTTATTATAACGTATTTTTCTTAATTAGCAACACGGGAAGATACAATTACCAGCGCATCACCAACCCGTCTTTCGTGGCCATCGGAAGGATGGTTGACAATTTTACCTTTTACCACCATTTCACTCGAGCCGCCGCCATCAAGATTCATTGCATCCCGGGCTCCCAGTTCCTGCATAAATAGGGCTAATTCCAAAAGTGACATGCCAATGCTGTTATCCTGCCGTCCATCGACAACAACTATCAAAATGTGTCCGTCCGCTTTCAGGCCAATGGCTGTCCGCGGAGCGCGCCCACCTGCCACGTCGGAGCCAAATTGTTCGACTTTAGTTGATAAAAACACACTGCCGTCTTTTACCAGCATCGGGCCGGCCCCGAGTACATGCTCGGTCTTATCCCATTCCGTCCCCAGTGTTTGTTGTATTTTAACAATATCACCTACTTTGAGACAAGACAGTAAGTTAGCCGCCGCGCCGTGAGCCGACAAGACCACACCGTCAGACGGTATCGGCGAGTTACTGGCACGAATGGCCGTTATGTTGCCGTTGACAGCAACATATTCTGTTCCGTAATTATTACTGCCGGTCGAGGGAGCATAGGCTCCATTATATAAAATAAGCTCATTTTCACCGCGTTCCCGGTTAACAGCGTTAATCGGCACCGTTCTTCCGTCAGGCAGCTCCACTTTTCCCTCATATTGAACCTGATCAATAAATAATTTTCCGTCAGGCATAATTCCCAGCGCCGTCCGGGGAAGTTCCGGCGTGCTGATAATTTCCCCGTCCATTTTCAACAAACCGATAATCGTACCATCAAGACCGAAATAGGAACCATTCACACCGGCGAGTGCCGCAGCATGTTCAACCATCGGTGTAAGTGTTTCCAGCCCCTGTATGGCGCCATTAGAAAGAACCGGCTTCAAGGCAAAGCCCGCTTGGGAATCCAGATCAAGAATATGGGCCCATATCGGCCCGTTGGCTGTGGTCTTCCGCCATGATGTGTAGGTTAACCCGGGAGCGACATTGGTGACAAGCTTCTGGTCAGTTTTGATAATATCTACGACTACACGGTTAGGATTTTTCAGGGTAAATACTTTGTATTGGTACGTGTTTTTTAGATCAATGACGGCACTTAATTTACCTGCTTCCCCCGTCATTAGCCGCAGTTTATCCACGGTAGAATCATTAAAAACATACTGGGCGGCAGCCTTATTAACGACGCCCGGTAAATCAATAACCAGCTGCAACGGATTTTCCTGCGTTGTTACTGTGTACTCCGGCAAAGCGGTTACGTCAAATACAATGCGAACCGTATCTGCTGTCTGACTTGAGCGGATTTTATTCAAAACAGTACCTGTCGCGGCCCAGGCCACGCTCTGCAAAGCAAAAACAACAATAGCTGTTACGGCTATAAGTAATGAAATTTTCTGTTTTAACTGCTTAACCATGACAAAACACTCCTTAGGAGGCATAAAATGAATTGGAAAAGAAGGCCAGGCTATTTTTTAGCCTGGCCTTGAATGGTAGTTTTACTTAACTGGCGGTACAGCATATCGGCCAGCCCCATGCCACCTGCTTGTGCCATATTTTTGGTCAACTCGGTATCCAGCATGGATGTAAGCATCTGCTCTTCTCTGCTGTTGCCCAGCAAATTGCCTTTTGGCACCGTTTCCCGCATTTGGGTCAACATTAAATTCAGAAAAACAGCTTCCATATCCCGACAAGCAGTTCTAAGCTTAGCATCTTCGGCAGAAGTTTTTGCCGCGTCGGCGGTCTTCGCCCGTCCGGAATTCTGGATAGCTTTTTCCAGCCTATCGGCAAAAGCAGTTCCCTGCCCGGCTATGATCTCACTATTACCTGCAGGAACAGTAGTTGTTGGCATAAAGGAATTTGCATCGATTCGCACTCAATCACCACCTAGAGAAAAGTACCTGGGTTCACTACGAAACAATAAACGTTGAACACAATAAGGCAACTTCCATATCGTTATTCACTACATGATTTGGAGATCCGCATGTAATGCTCCCGCTGCTTTGATAGCCTGTAAAATAGCGATAATATCACGCGGTGTCGCTCCTACTGCATTCAGGGCTGTAACTACATCACCAACACTGGCTGATTCAGGCAATTCAACAAGACCGGCCTGCTGCTCCTTGGCATTCACAGTCGGATTGGCGGTTATAACCGTGCTTCCCTCTGAAAAAGGCGGCGGCTGCGAAACATCAATTGTCTGGCCGATTTTTACGGTAAGACCGCCTTGGGCGACGGCGACCTGATCGATCGTAACATTACTGCCGACCACCACGGTGCCTGTTCGCTCATTAATTACTACTTTCGCCGCATTGTCAGGCATAATGGCCAATTCTTCAATGGCAGCGATAAAACCAACTAAATTTTGCCGATAATACCGGGGTATGACAATATCGATTGTTCCCGGATCCCGGGCATCTGTTATCTGCCCAAAACGCTGATCGATTGCTTCGCTGATCCGACTGGCAGTGGTGAAATCAGGCTGGCTAAGCGACAACGTAATCTTTTCCTGGTCAGTAATTGGCATCGGCACTTCTTTTTCCACGAAAGCGCCATTAGGAACACTGCCTACCGTCGGGAAATTTTTTCGCTGGCTGGCACCACTGCCGCCGGCCACATAGCCCCCTGTTGACACTGCCCCCTGGCCGACAGCGTATATCTGACCATTTGCCGCCCTTAGCGGCGTCTGCAGCAACGTACCTCCCTGCAGATTTTTGGCATCGCCCATTGAGGATACCGTAATATCAATCGCGTCTCCCGGTTTGGCAAACGGGGGTAAATTCGCCGTTACCATAACGGCAGCCACATTTTTGGGTTTGAGATTTGACGCACTGATCATAACCCCAAATGATTTTAGCATATTAACAAGCGACTGATTGGTATAGGTAACTTTATCCGAATCACCGGTACCGGCTAAGCCTACCACCAGGCCATACCCTACTAACTGGTTATCCCTCACACCCTGTACCTTGGCCACATCTTTAATCCGCGTGCTGACCTGGGCGGCAGCCACTGCCGGAATGATCATACTTACAGCCAGTGCCACGGCCAGAAGGATTGCTGTTAATCTACGCATATGTCCTCCAGTATACCGATTATAATTTTTAGAACAGGAAATTGAAGATTTGAGTCAGTATCCCTTGCCGCTGCTTGCTGGCAAGCGGACCTTTGCCTTCAATCTTAAGCTGCGCATCCGCGACATTGCTTGATAATACCGTATTATCGACAGTAACATCTTCCGGTCTGACGAGTCCGGTGATCGTTATCTTCTGCTCATCGGCGTTTTGTTTGATTGTCTGGGTACCAGTCACAAACAACAATCCGTTTGGCTTGACTTCTGTTACCTTAACGGTAACACGCCCGGTCACTTTATTCGTGTTGGAGATGGAGCCCTGGGATTTAAAGCTGTCGGAAGCAGAGCCGCTTACAGGGTTAATAAAAGTAAACAGGCCTGTGCCGGCGCCCAGGTTCGCGCTCGCGCTTTTCGAGTTGGCCGCGTTGCCGGTACGATTGGCGCTGGTAGACTCATTGATCACAATGGTAATCACATCGCCCACACCATGCGCCCGGTGGTCGAAAAACAGATTGGCGGCCGGTGCGTTATCTACCCACAGGGAATTAGCTTCCGCATACACTACGGAACCCATAACAAGCGTAAGTACCAATAAAAACCCTACAATCTTGCGCACAATTTCTCACCTTACTTTTTTATAGCATTATCCGGACAGTTGTTTCATCCATTACCTGACCGGTAATTACTTTTCTAGAACTAGAATTTTTCACTTGGATATACTCGCCCTCGCTACCGTTTTTCAACGCGATACCAGGCATTGTTACTTCAATGTTGCCGGTTTTAGCAACAATGTTGACGGGTTTGCCGGTAGTGATCAGCACTGGCTTGTCCAACATGCTTTCCGTTATAATCAGTCCGGCAGTCAGCTGACGCTTGACCGACTTTCCTAGTATTTTACTACTGTCGGAAAAATATCCCGGTGGCAGCCGGCCGATATCACGCTGTTCAAACGTGATGCTGTCAGGCGTTATTATCTCACCAGCCGGCAGAACGCGGCTGGTAACAGCAACCGGAGCGTATTTTTTAATGTCAAACCGAAGCGTTACCGTTGAAACCGGCTGACCGTCGACTTGGACAGTAACGCCGACACTGGTTGGCGCATTATAACGAATCCCATAGGGCGCCTTAACGGCAAAGCTGATATTGCCCGGCGGCACCAAAATATCCCGTGGCTGACCACTTGCGGTAATCGTTGCCTCCCCGGCCACATTGGCTTTCAGATACTGTTCAGCCTGACTAACAAACTGACTGCCAGTCACCGGTTGTGATAATGCCGTTACTTTGACAGTAGCCGGAATGCTCCAGTCAATATCCGCCAAATCGACCCTGGCCCTATTCAGTCGCGCCATGATAATCTCACGGGAAAGTACAAAACTCTGACCCGGTTGGGGGGAACGGCCCAGCTTAATCTGCCCCATTTCAACGATACGGTTACTGTTTTCGCCGGAAATACCGGCAATATCCCCCAGAGTAAAATATGGTCCGGCTACCTGCACCTCACTGTCAAGCCTCACTGCCAGTTCCTGCGCCTCTACTTGCTGGCCGGTAAAGAATATACCGGCAATACATAGGATGACCATGGTAAGCCGGCATAGGTTATAGTTCATGCTTTATATCCTACCGTTTAAGGGCAGCAGCTTTTTCGAGCATATCGTCAGCGGTGGTAATCGCTTTGGAATTAATCTCATAAGCCCGCTGTGCCACAATCATGTTAACCATTTCTTCCACTACCTGCACATTGGACGATTCAAGGTATTGTTGTAGCAGTTTACCGGCGCCGTCTTCGCCCGGATTGCCGACAACCGGTGCGCCGGAAGCAACCGTTTCCTTGAGTAAATTATGGCCAACACTGGATAAGCCGGCAGGATTAATAAACCGCGCCAGAGTAATTTGCCCCAGTTCTTCCGTTGTGTCAGATAGAGTAGCTGTAACAATTCCTTCTGCCGAAATAGTGATTTGAGTCGTACCATCAGGAACTGTCATTGCCGGTTCCAGCAAATAACCGTCAGCCGTTACAATCCTTCCCTGTCCGTCCGTTGTAAAGGAACCGTCGCGGGTATAAGCCAGCGTCCCGTCCGCCATGGTAATTTGGAAAAAGCCATTCCCTTCAATGGCAACATCTAGGTCTTTGCCTGTACTCTGGGGGTTACCCGAAGTATAGATTTTTTCAGTGGCCACTTGCCGCACGCCGTGTCCAATCTGGATGCCTGTCGGCACTTCGGTGTCAGCACCGGTGGAAGCACCGGCCTGGCGCAAAGTCTGGTACATCAAATCCTGAAAGTTATTGCGAGTTTTTTTGAAGCCGGTCGTGTTTACGTTAGCCAGATTGTTGGAAATGACATCAAGATTAGCCTGTTGGGCAGTCATGCCTGTCGCAGCCGTCCATAATGCTCGAATCATTAGTATTACCCCCAAATATTATTTTACCAGCCTGCCTCTGTCGATCAGCAGTGTGAGGGCCTCCGTCCCGGTCCAGCCCTATCATACTAATTATCGGTTATTTTCGCAAAAAATTAATTACTATCTCGCCAGTTTAAACCTTGCCTACTTCATTAACGGCCTTATCAAGCAGTTCGTCATGGGTTTGCACGGTCTTGGCATTTACTTCATAGGCCCGGTACCCACTAATTAAATTAACCATTTCCGAAACAACGTTTACATTGGATTGTTCCAGACACCCCTGCTCGACTGTTCCGGTTGCCGGCCGGCCGTTATTGGCTGCCCGGAACAGGCTGGCGCCTTCTTTTACTAATTGACGTTCATTGTCAAACTCAACCACTTGCAGCTGCCCGACATTAGTGCCATCGACAGTTACTATACCTGAGCCGTTGACTGTAACCGTGCCTTCAGGCAGTTGAATAGGGCCACCGTTTTGACCAAGTACCAGTTGACCGTCACTGTTTACCAACTGTCCCCGGGAATTCCGGGTAAAGGAGCCATTCCGGGTATAACGTATGCCGGCTTGTGTCTGAATAGCAAAAAAGCCCCTGCCCTCAATGGCAAAGTCGAGGGGGTTGCCTGTCGTCCGCACACTGCCGGTAGTATGTATGGTAGCTACCTCATCAATCAAGGTACCAACTCCCATGCTGCCAATAACCGGTGCATCGCCACCATCGTTAATGCGCCGAATTAATATATTGGCAAAATCCTTGGATATAGCCACATCCTTTTTATAACCGGTCGTACTGCCGTTTGCCAAATTATTGGCAATCGTATCAGCCCGTGTGGTTTCAGCAAGCATACCGGATGCCGCTGTATAAATTCCCCGAATCATGGTATCACCTCTCTAAATATTATCGAAATTTTAGTCCATTTTCTTAATACCAAGATTTGGTCATTCTCAATAGTATCTATAAAAAGGCTTACCATTACCCAGCCAAATTCCCTTTTTTGAGGGTTGTCAGCGTATCCTGCAAACTTTCAAGCGTATCGAGTGCCTTACCGGTACCCAGGGCTACGCAGGACAAGGGGTCTTCCGCCAAATAGGTAGGTATACCGGTTTCCTGATTGATTAACTTGTCCAGACCATGAATCAATGAACCCCCGCCCGTCATGACAATCCCGCGATCGACAATATCAGCGGCTAATTCCGGCGGTGTTTTTTCAAGTACCGACTTAACGCATTCCACAATCAACAATACCGGTTCTGACAAGGCCTCGCGCGTTTCGCTCGAGCTCATACGAATGGTTTTGGGTAAGCCGGATACTAAATCCCTGCCGCGAATCTCCATTGTTTCATTACGACCATTCGGGTAAGCCGTCGCAATAGCAACTTTTATTTCCTCGGCGGTACGCTCACCAATAAGAATATTATATTCCTTTTTAACATGGCGAATTAGCGCCTCATCAAACTTATCGCCGCCAATTCTGAGGGATTCACTCACAACGATGCCGCCAAGGCTGAGGACGGCAACATCAGTAGTCCCACCGCCAATATCAACAACCATTGCCCCACACGGTTCAGAAATTTCAAGACCAGCGCCAAGAGCAGCCGCCAACGGCTCTTCAATAAGATAAGTTTTCCGAGCACCGGCTTGCATAGCGGCTTCCAGTACAGCCCGTTTTTCTACAGTTGTCACGCCTGAGGGAATACAAACCATAATTCTGGGCTTAAAAAAGATATTTTTGCCTGCCACTTTTTGAATAAAATGTCTGAGCATGCTTTCCGTTGTGTCATAATCGGCAATAACTCCCTCGCGCAGCGGACGAATAGCAATAATATTGCCCGGTGTCCGCCCTAACATCCGTCGTGCTTCTTCACCTATGGCCAAAATGCGGTTAGAGTCGCGGTCAATGGCAACTACCGATGGTTCTCTCAATACAATTCCTTTTCCCTTTATGTATACTAAAACGTTGGCTGTTCCTAGATCGACGCCAATATCCATTGTTCCAAACATGTAAAAATCCAATCCCCCTTCAATTTATATACTACGCACTAAAGATTCTTGCAAAGCGTCCTCGTCTGTATCGGCAACACTTTTAATGCGTAATATAATTTTATGCCTCCAAGCCTGTCCACCTTATACGTAAGAAAAACTTGGCTTATGCCAAGTCCTCGGAGACAGCAGCAAAGCCTTAAATTTTTCTATTCGGCGGCCAGTACATGTTGCCAAACTTGCCATTTCTTAGCAGTTGAAAAAAAAAAGAAGCAGCAATCAGTTAATCATAAGTGAATAAATAATTCTACAAATAATTTAAAAGTCCTCTATTTTTCGCTATGATTCTAACATATATCGTTTAACTTTTGACTTAATCCTCTTTTTCTTCTTTGTATTTTTTTCTGGTAGCTTCGCCGCCGCGAATATGACGTTCCGCCTTATTAAGTTCCAGGATATTTTTAACTTTGGCCGCTAACCGCTTATTGATTTCCGGAAGACGCTCAATCATATCTTTATGAACCGTGCTCTTGCTCACACCAAAAACAGCAGCTGTCTGGCGTACTGTATGCTTGGTTTCCAAGATGTGATTGCATATATCCAGAACCCGCTTGCGAATGTATTCTTTCATTCATTCTCTTCCCCCTCGCGCCCGTCCTTTTAGCTCTTTGCTACCATGTATATGCGCCAGCGGGGTGAAGCAGAATCTCTGATTTTTAAATATTTTTACAATACCTGCTACATACAACGTGCTAAAGAATTTCGCAGGCGGGTGGTGTGTTGGTTTCATGAAAAAAGAGGCTGTGGTAAACTTATTGCTAAGTCGCTCCACAACCTCTTTGTGATTTGCTTTTACTCGGCCTTAAGAATAGCGGGGAATAGTTCCTGAGGATCAATATATTCCCGGCTTTCCTCAAGCTGAACAGCCAAATGCAAATGCGGCTCAGGCTCAGCCAAACTAATTCCCATCGCTCCTATCGGCCTGCCAACCTTTACCGCTGTCTTTTCCTGTATGGCAACACTGGCGAGAGAACTGTAGTAAATGGCGTATTGACCGCTCTTTACCACTACGGTAAGCCCATATTGCGCATCTGTATAAATGCTAAGCACTTCGCCGTTGGCCAGCACCGGTACAATTTGCCCTTCCTCTCCCCCGATGTCAACACCATTATGATAGCGCCAATCCTGATATACCGGCTGAAATTGCCAGCCAAAATTATAGAGTATGGTACCATCTTTAAGATCATTAATGGTTTGGCCGTCATAGCCACTGTCGTCTGAATTTGCTTTTTGCTGTATTTGATCATCGATTGCGGGCGAAACTTCCGCGGTGGCCCCTGAAGCTGCCGGCGGTATATCGGTCGCCGGCGCTAAAGGCGACGGCACAACTTCTTCCGCTACCGGCGAGCTTTTACTTGCCGGCGGATTTATAGAAGGATTCATTGTACTCAAAATAATAAACAATAGCAGTGATGCCAGCGATAGTAATATGGCGGCTGTCACGATAGGTCCTAATTGGCTGAAACGTGTCACCTTCGTAATAATTTTTCCAGGCATAAAATCACCTCACGGATAGTATGCCCAGTTACCCAGCCGTTGAAACACTAACGAACCCTATAGATTTAGGATCCGAAAATATTCTTAATAGCAACACCTGTATAATAATATGTCAAAATTTGTCGAAAATTACGATTCTCTTTTGCCTGTCCGTTGGCCCCATATTGGCATAAGCCAACACCATGGCCATAACCGGTTGTGCGAAATACAAATTTGTCGCCCATTGCTTCGACAGAAAACTTTGTCGAACGCAAATCCAGCTTTTGGCGAACCTCCTGCCCAGACAGGACTTTAGAGCCAATGCGTACTTTATTTACCCGGCCTGAAGCTGTAAGATCAATAATGCCGGCTACATTGCCGCTGCCATTACTCTGAGCAGCGGCCATAATACCGGCATCCGGCCCTAAACTCATTTCCAGTTCGGCAAGCGATAGTACCTTAGTATCCTGGTAACGGGGGGAAGCCTGATCCCAGCTGCAGGCGACGCTTTGCAAATAAGGGTAGTCAAAGCCCCAAACCTCCTGGGCACTGGCGGTACGCTCCCCGCTGGTGGAATGAAATACCGCATTGATCGGTTCCCCGTTATAGGTAATGATCAGCCCTCGCGTCTGGTCGACGGCTTGGCTGACTTTGCGCCAGTATTTACCGTAATTACCTTGCCATTTTTCTTTTAGTTTGGTTTCATCATACCAGGCCTGACTGTCTTTGTGATCGGTAGATACATCGGCGCCAGGATGTTCGGCTGATCCGGCACCACCAAAAGCCGCCATATGCTTAACTGCATAGGTTCTTGCTGCAACCGCCTGGGCCTTAAGAGCTTCCAGTTCAAACTCAGCCGGCATTTCTGCAGCGACAACGCCCTTTACGTAATCCTCTAAATTCATGGATACAATCTGATTCATTTCATGCCTATAGACTTTAATCGTAATATCCTCACCCCGGTAAGCGGCAGGCTGATTTATGGTCGATTCTCTGTTCCGGTCTGATAGCCCCAGGACAACTATTGCTGGAATAACAATAACTGCACCTATTACCAAAAGAATACTATAGATGGCCATATGCCGCACTTACTCACCTTCTTTAGCCCTCGCATCATGATAAGGCTCCTATATTCATACTATGCAAACAAGCCATCCAATATGCAGAAAATGAACTTAGGTAAAAAGCATAAAACGAGACTGCTTGTCGGTCCCCCGTAAAGCAATCTCGCTCTTTATTATCCTATTATAATTATTAGTTCTAACAAAGCCCTACTGTTGAACCCGCTTGATATCCGCACCAATACTGCGGAATTTTTCTACTAGGTGGTCATACCCCCGGTCTATATGATGAATATAGCCGATTTCGGTTTGGCCGTCGGCAACCAGGCCTGCCAGCACAAGTGCCGCCCCGGCTCTAAGATCGGTGGCCTTCACCGGACAACCGGTAAGTTTCGCTACCCCTTCGACCACAGCGCTGCGGCCATCTATTTTTATCGACGCACCCATCCGTTTTAACTCATCAACATGCATGAAGCGATTTTCAAAAACAGTTTCGGTTACAATACTAGTTCCTTGCGCCATGGTCATCAGTGCCATGAACTGGGCTTGCATATCTGTCGGGAAGCCAGGATAAGGCAAGGTTTTAATATCAACAGCGCGAACCGTGCCGTCACTGCGAACTCTCACTCCATTCACATCTTCTTCAATGAAAATACCTGCTTCTTTAAGTTTGGCAATAACCGGCTTTAAATGTTCCGTTAACGCATTCTCTACATAGACGTCGCCGCCGGTCATAGCAGCCGCTACCATATAGGTTCCCGCCTCAATTCTGTCGGGAATAACACAATGACAGGCACCTTTTAACTCGCTAACACCTTCAATCCGAATCATTTTGGTGCCGGCACCACGGATATTGGCTCCCATATGATTGAGCATATTGGCCAGATCCACAATCTCCGGTTCTTCCGCCGGATTCTCAATAATGGTCTGACCTTTGGCCATGCTTGCCGCCATCATAATATTTTCAGTGGCACCAACACTGGGAAAGTCCAGATAAATTCTTGCTGCCTTTAAGCCTTGAGGAGCTCTGGCTTCAATAAAGCCGTGGCCCATAACGATTTCAGCACCAAGTGCTTCAAACCCCTTAAGGTGCAAATCAATTGGTCTGGTACCAATTGCACAGCCTCCGGGCAGTGATATTTTGGCACAGCCTTCCCTGGCCAACAGCGGGCCCATAACCAAAAAGGATGCTCGCATTTTGCGGACAAGATCATAAGGCGCTTCACAAGCCGCAATCTTGCTGCTATCAACATAAAGTGTGCCTGGTTCAATTTTAACCGCCGCTCCCAGGTGCGACAACACCTCGGCAATTGTGCGGACATCTTCAAGATCTGGTATTTCTTCTAAAGTGCTGGGGGTTGTACCCAATAATGTTGCCGCAATAACCGGCAGCACGGCGTTTTTAGCTCCGCTGACTTTTACTGTGCCATAGAGCCGGTTTCCCCCGTGAACAATTAATTTTTCCACAAAATTTCCTCCCACCACAGCGGTAAGTACAATGGTAAATTCCCTAGACTAGTTTATCATTACCGTGGTAGCTAAAGCAAGAGCCCTAAGTCTAATAATAATATAAAATAAAGCCTTTATCTTCAGTTTTGCCAGTATTTAGGCACGTTATTCCATGTAAATTATGGTCACCAAAAAATAAATCTCCAAATAAAAAACTGCCACGCCTCGCCGCAATGACTGAAATTAGTTTCTCTAATCCTTATCATTGCGAACGAAGGCCGCAGCAATTTTAATTAGTTGCTACCCTTATTTTCTTTCAGCAACCTTAAGGCGCATCATAGCCCGTTTCAAAGCTACTTCCGCCCGCCGGACATCGGTGTCGGGCAAAGGACTCCGCAAGCGATTCTCGGCCCGTTCTTTGGCGGACTCAGCGCGTTCAATATCGATTTCTGCCGGTAGTTCAGCGCAGCTTGCCAGGATGGTTATTTTTTGCGGCCGCACTTCAATAAAGCCGCCGCACAGGGCAAACTGCTGCTCACCCTCGTCGGTTTGAATCCTGAGGGGCCAGATGTCAAGTCCGGCGATGAGCGGGGCATGCCCTGGCAGGATGCCCAGGTCGCCGTCGGTCGCTCTGGCTATGACCATGTTGACGTCGGCGGAATAGACCATCCGGTCAGGAGTAACAATATCCAGCCGAATTGTAGTGGCCATGGTTTATTCCCCCTTCATCTGCTGGGCCTTTTCCACTGCTTCCTCAATTGTTCCTACCATATAGAAAGCCGTTTCCGGCAGTTCGTCGTATTTGCCGCTCAGGATTTCTTTGAAGCCGCGGATGGTTTCTTTGAGCGGTACGTATTTGCCGGGGGTGCCGGTGAAGGCTTCGGCTACGAAGAACGGCTGGCTGAGGAATCTTTGAATTTTCCTGGCCCG
>NZ_FNAM01000111.1 GCF_900101845.1 Sporomusa acidovorans
ACAACACTATTTTGCCAAAAAAACAAAGCTCTCTAGCCCGCGTATTTACTGGACTAGTAGAGCTTTTTTTACTTGTTTTGCTGCAAAACTCAGGACACTTGCAACATAAATTGACAATAATATGTAAAAAGCATATTAAAAATCATTAAAATCTGTTTATTCGTCAAATTGCATCAATTATTCGTTTTTCTCTGCCCGTAATTCGCCTCTGGTAATAGCCAATAAAAAAAGCCCATTATAAAATATGGACTCTTTGAGTCTGAAGTCTAAAGCCCTTCATGAAGGCCATTACGGCAACAGAGCCATACAGTAAAGCCGGCCCGGGGAGATTGTAGCCGACTTTTGGGTAGCTCCGGCCGTTTGCTTACATTGTTCTTCTTCCGCGTGACTCTTAACCAGTCTTGCCTTGAAGAAGGCCGCTAATCTTAAAGACGGTTCAAACTAATGTTGCGCGCTACTTTATAGCGAAGTAAAGGTTTACAGATTGTATAGATGGCGGCAATCTGCAGGGGAAGCAAAGCGGCTCCCTTGACAAATCGCGCTAATAAGAATGCCTGGGCCGCTTTGTTATATAAGATAGACAGCCACAGAGTGTTTAGGCCCAGATCGATAGCCAGGAAAACAACCATACTGGCTAAAGTGATTCGTCGCAAAGTTATTTTTTTATTGTGTAAGAAATAGCCGTAAATCATGCCGGCTGCAAAAGAACTTAGGGTAAACCCCGGAAAAAATAATCCGGGAGAAAAGAACAGACAACCGAGAACATCGGCAATAGCGGCAACAATCCCCCCGAGCAGCGGGCCAAACAGCATGCAAAACATTGCAATCGGTAAGAAACTCAGGCTGATGCGAATAAAGGGGGTTTGGATGGCAAAAAGATGAGTAAATATAATATTCAAGGCTATGAAAATTGCTGAGATAACCAAAGTAGTGGTAGTAAGGTAAGGTTGCGAAGGGTGACGCTTAGTAAAAAAATGCATGGAAGACACCTCCATAAAAATGTAGGCATAAATTGCTACATATTGCTACATATTTTAGGATTTCCTTCTATGCAGCAGCGGGATGCAGTGTTTGTACCGCAAACTACTTTTTGTAGTTTTTCGTTCAGTGACAACTCCCCGTTTACATGACACTTGACGCACAAACACTTACTCTGCAATTTATAAAAGAAGTTATAGATGGGAATACAAAACTCCTGCTTTTTTGTTACCCTGTTCACAAAGTTTTTCACCGAATTAATAAAAATCTTTATTGGATACTATACTGTCACATAATTTCTGATTTCTCGGAGCATATTATAAAGATAATTCCACCAGGAGAAATAGGGTTATGAAAATATTTTTAAAGAAGCTAAACAATTGGCACGAAGTACGTCAACATAACTATTGGATTAAAGCGTTTTGCTATGAATGCTGCAAAAAAACTCCGTTTTTTGTGTACTGGAGTGACGGACTGGCCTGTCCGTTTGTAGTTTGCCAAGTCTGCAAAAACGAAACCTTCAATATCCCGCTTGAAGAAGAAGAACTCTCTTCCACGGACGTACCGGAAATCATTGAGGCCATACAATCCTATGAACGTGGCTTATTCCTCTAAAAAAGTGTTGGCCTAGCAAGATGTCTAAGGCCAAATACTTAGCTTGCATTTAACTTTTTTCAAAATATATTAGAAAAGGCAAATAAATGACCGTGCAAAGCTGCTTACGCCTTGTACGGTTTATGTGTTTACGGGATAGGTTCACACTTAACTGCTATTCTGTCAGTAAAGTATTGAATCACATACTCACGAAAATGAATGGCTGCCTTGGATAAATATTGTTTTTCTTTCCAAATTAGCTGGAGAACACTTTGGTAATCAAAATCGACAACTTTTAATAAGACTACAGGTAAGTCCTGCTGTTCCTCCTTCGATGAAAGGATAAACGCTACGCCTAATCCGGCAGACACCAAATTCACCATGCCGATCGGCGCATCGCACTCACAGACAATATTAGGCACAAAATCAGCTTTTTTGCATAGCCTGTCATAAAGTTCCCGCAGGCTATGATTGGTCTTTAAATTAATAAACCGTTCCTCAGCCAATTCCGAAAGAAAGACACTAGAACGATTGGCAAAACGGTGTTCGGGTGACACCGCTAAAAAAATTTCCTCGGCCATAAGGGGAACCCTGGCTATACCTAACTGCTTAACAGGTTTGTTAATAAAACTGAAATCAACTTCCCCTGTTTCTAACAAGCGCAGCTTCGTATCATCATCCGCTATTTGCATGAGACGAAAATTGATTTTCGGGTAAAGCCGCACAAAAGATCCTAAAATATTGCAGAAAATTTTATTTAACGCTGTCGAGGTAACAGCAACAAATCCATACTCGCTTCCCGCCAAATCGGCAAGTTCCTGACGTCCTTCCTCCAGTTCAGTAAGCGCTTTATTGGCTTTTTTCAAAAAAGCTTTTCCATATTCGTTCAATACAATATTTCGTCCTATCCGGTTAAACAGAGGAACTCCCAAATCTTCTTCCAAACGGGCAATTGTCACACTGAGGGCAGGCTGCGCAATTTGCAATTCACGGGCCGCTTTCGTCATATGCTCCAGTTTAGCGACCGTTTGAAAATATTTAAGCTGCAATATATCCACACGAATTCCCTCCCCTTTAATATACGTACTCTCTCGGAAACCCGAGATATTATATGGATCAAGGCATTTAGCCTTGGTCTTTTTGCAGTTTTCCTCCAAAATAGACGTGTCGAAAATTT
>NZ_FNAM01000007.1 GCF_900101845.1 Sporomusa acidovorans
ATACAATGGCAAAGCAACAGACTCAACAATTCAAAGAAGATGCCGTCCGTTATTATTACGACCATTCAGATCTTGGCGTTAAGGGTTGTGCATCAAATTTAGGAATAGGATATAGCACATTAACAAAATGGCTTAAAATCGCCAGAGAAAATAACGGCGATGTTCCGACTCGCGGATCAGGCAATTATTCTAGCGATATTGAAAAAGAAAATGCCCGCCTTAGAAGAGAACTTCGTGATGCAAAGGATGCTCTTGATGTACTAAAAAAAGCTATCAACATTCTGGGAAAATGACAGAAGCTATTTATCTTGAAGTTAAACATAAAGCAGAAGATAAAAAAGAGAAACGCCGTGTCGGTGGTTTCCGCGATATTTTTTCCGGCAATACGGCAGGAGAGTACGGTATCACTCAAGCGCGCGCCCCCGCATTGCGGACAAGTTTGGGTAGTTGTCATAGGTTCTAGCAATTTTTTATGCCGTTTTCCCTCATCCGATTTGATGACACTACGATACATACGGACTATGAGTCCTTCATATTTAGCCGTTTTGGGCCAATTCGCGGGAGGGTTTTTCAGCCGGATCTGTGGTGAATAAAGAAACATGTTAAGCTCTTCAGGGGTGTAATCCTTGATTTTTTTGTTAAGGTCAAATAGTCCGCTGCAGGCGTATTCAATCCAGCGCCAGCCTCCCGGTTTAAACGCAATGTAGTTGATTGCTCCTTCTTCATTTAACGATTTATTAAAGTCCACCAGCTTATGCACATCAAGGTCGGTTACCTCGCCCAACCCGTCGCAGCGAGGGCATCTTCCCAGGGGATGGTTGAAGGAAAAAGTATATGGTATCAAGACATAAAGAGGATTTGCCAGATCCAGATACTCCTGTAAAAATTGTAATCTGCTTTTTAGGAATGTGAAGCGAAACATTTTTCAGGTTGTTTTCTTGAGCTCCATAGACGTCGATGGTTCCACTGGTTGCTACTGGCATCGGCAATAATCCTCCTTGAAAGATCGAATTTAGTTTTTTGTGTACTGGCAAGGCTTCTAAGCAATATGATGAGGCGGATGACTCAGTCCGAACTTTTGCTGACAAGAGCGCCTAAAATACTAAAGGGGCCGTGCTGAAACTTTTATATTTCAGCACGGCCCCTGACGCGTTATACCCTTTTCTCTATTTACATTAAAAAAGTTTTCAGGGGCTGTTTTCACTTTATCCATGGAATGGTTATTATTTTCATGGTGAGTCTGAACCCAGTTCCTCCAGAAATTCCGCAAATTTCATTGGTTGTAACATGGCAGCGGCTCCCTTTTATTTTCCGTAATACACGGTTTCAAACAGCCGTTTCATTTGTTCGACAGAATATCTCTGGGATTTGTGCTTGTGCAGGGATCCTGGACCGCAAATTCTGATATTTCATCCAGATGAGCCTTAAATAGAATTTCTGGTACACCAAACTCTTTTAGCGTAGACGGTATTTCAACTTTGGCCCTCAAATTCTTCACCATTGTAATTAATGAGTCTACCAGTTCGCCATTGGTTTTTCCCTGTAAACCCAACTATGGTAAGCGTTAATAAAGTATGGTATTGCCGTTCTCGCCTTCAGCCGTTTCTTCTGGACCACCCATTATGAGCGTCCAATTGCGTTTGTTGTGTAAAATGCGGTGTATCTCGATAACTTGTCCGTTCCAAATCCACAATGCGCTATAGTTAGTGTGTACGGAAAACCGTAAGTATCCTTGCTCTGCAAGGAAGGGGTATGCCCTAGGCGGTAAACATATGTTGGGACTGTTGGCTAAAACATTGTTTATCCTAGCCCGTATATCTGCAACGAATTTCCGGGCGTTAACGGGACTATCTTTGGCAATATATAGAGCAGCGTCTCTTAAATCTCTTTGTGCCGTAGGTACGATTTTAACCTGAAACTTTCCGTTCGTTTTGCTCGTCGTCATCTTCCCGCTCCCTTAACTCGGCATCTAATTCGTCCAAGACATCATTGATATCTCGACTTTCGCCTCGACGACTCTCTCCAGCCGACTGAATCAGAGATTTGTATAGTTCGTTCTCTTCTTTTAGTTTTTCTACTTGAGACATTAGGTCTTCGTAGTTTTCGTGACCAAGAACAACCAGCCTGCCAGTACCCTTTTTTGTTATATAAACAGGTAAATTTTCTACTAAGCAAAAATGCTCAATCTCGTCCATTTTTTTAGCCAAATCAGTCATTGGACGAATTATTGCTTTCATTTTATTTGCACCTCTTTGTATTAGAGTTCTATATTTATTATACCTGAAAAATGAAAAAATAATCAAGAATAAATCAGGAAAAAATCAATTTTAAGATACTTTTAAGTAGTGCTCTTTGAGAGTGTAAAACAGAATAAGTACATTATTATATAGGGGTATCGCCAATAAAACGCGGATTTCGTACGCTAAGAAATGTTAAGTAAGAAAATCATTTATCACCTTGCCGTATCAAATCCGCATAATCTTGGTGCTACCCCTATTAATTTTTTATCCTGAGACTTAGCTTCAGATGGGGTTAAAACCCCACCTGAAGGTTAGTCTGCTTTATTTTGAAATTACAATGCTGTCAGGCATTAACTGACTACCCTCTAAAGGCACTTGTCTGAATATCTCGTCGTTGGAATTGTCATCTCTAACTCTCTTACTACTTAAAACTTTCCGGTAGTGTATGAAGGACCCCTTTACGCCGCACTCTGGACAGTACGTATTTTCGCTTCGATGGCGATTAGCTTTCCAAGAAAACAAATTAAAGTGAAGACCACAGTTTTGACATATAAACCCGTTTACAAAAACGCCCTCACGCTCTTTTTCTTCAACTCCGACAGGCTTGCTTTCCAGAATAGGTACTAATTGGTTTTGTTGATTATCGTTTTCCATGCTTAAAAACCTCCTCGAAAGATAATTAAAATTCAATTAGCTTGAGTGGCTATAATACTATTATAAAACAACTTTCGGAAAATTTAACCATAGTAGCGGGTTGTTACAAAATTCTTGATAGGGTTATCGCAAGGCATAATAATCTCCGAATTCAACGTATCAAAAGTAAAAGACAGTTGACAATTGAAGTAAGGATGGCTGGGGCTTTGAATATACGGATAAATTGCTTCTAAGACCGAACAAAAGGACAACGCGAGTCGTAGTATGGTTAGCAATCAACGCAACAGCCAGACTGGTGTAACAGCAGGAATTGACAGAGTAACTATTTTCCTCTAAAATAAATACCGTCGGTAGGTTTTTTGAAAGCGAGATGTATTCAGTGACCAAGAAGGCTCCTAAAGAACAACGGATGGAAGAAATTATTGAAGCCGCGGTAAATGAATTTGTAGTAAAGGGATATGAAGGGACTTCGATGCAGTCGATTGCCGAGCGGGCCGGCCTGACGAAAGGCGGGCTGTATTATCATTTTGGCAGTAAGGATGAGATACTGCTTGCCGCTAATGGAAGATATTTTGAACCTATCTTGGAGATGATCCAAACAGCGGAGGCAAAGAACTGTCCGGTGGAGGGACTGCGTTATTTTATTTATGCGTATCTACAGCATTGGTCAAGGCATTCGCGCGAAATGATATTTACCTTGTTGTCTTTGTCGAAAATTCTTGTTTGTGCGGCTATGTGGCCGTTGATTAATAATTATAGTGAAGAAATGATTTCTTTTTATGAGCGCTTGTTGGTCGGCGGAATAAGGGCGGGAAAGTTTCGCAGCCACAATGCTCACAGCCAGGCAACCGCCTTATTTGCAGCCCTGGACGGAGTTACGCCGTATTTAATCACAAGTCAAACCTTAACTCCTGAAAGTTTGGCCAGGCAATTTGAAGCCACATTTATCGATGTGTTGTTGGATATCCCGCAGTAAAGAATATGGCAGGCGCAGGCGGCTGGTGTATTGTTGCCTGCAAAAATCTTTAGCCAATAAAACATTGTAAACAGAGTAAGGTAATTGGGGAGGAAATATGCTGGGGAAATGGTTATCCGCATTCGTAAGCAGCGATTTGCCGCAACCCCGCCAGGCGGCTGCAGCGGTTGAACTGGTTGATGTTCGTAAGAGTTATGTGACGGAGGCCGGACAGTTTGAGGCGTTAAAAGGCATACGTCTGCAGGTGGATGCCGGCGAATTTGTTGCCGTTGTCGGCAAATCGGGCAGTGGCAAATCAACGCTGATTAATATGATTACAGGCATAGACCGGCCGACTGGCGGTGAGGTATGGGTGGCTGGCACGCCGGTTCATACCCTGACCGAAAATCAAATTGCGATTTGGCGGGGCCGCACGGTAGGTGTTGTTTTTCAGTTTTTTCAGCTATTGCCCACACTGACGGTTTTGGAAAATGTCATGCTGCCCATGGATTTTTGTGATATGTATGACAAAACGGCAAGACCCAAACGGGCGCGTACGCTGTTGGATTTGGTAGGAGTCGGGGAACAGGCGCATAAGCTGCCGGCCAATTTGTCTGGCGGACAGCAGCAGCGGGTGGCGATTGCCCGCTCTTTGGCTAATGATCCGCCGCTTTTGGTCGCGGATGAGCCGACAGGCAATCTTGACAGCCGTACAGCGGCCAGTGTCTTAGAATTTTTTAAAGAGTTGGCGGCCAAGGGAAAGACCATTGTTATGGTAACTCATGACAATGATTTAGCCAGCCGGAGCGGCAGGATCGTAACCGTCTATGACGGGCAGGTGCTGACAGCCGAAAGGTCGGAGCGTGGGCGCCATGTTTGATTATCCGTTTATTTCGCCGCGCTGGCGCAAGGTCTTGGCCGATTTATGGGGAAATAAGCTGAGAACATTGCTGGTGGTAATGTCCATTGCAGTCGGGGTGTTTGCCGTAGGCATGGTGTATAGCTCCTATCTCATGTTTGCCAGGGATTTGGACATAAGCTGGCGATCAGCGGCGCCGGCCAGTGCCAGTCTCTACGCTGATCCGTTTGACCAGGAACTGGTGGACAGTGTGCGCAGTCTGCGCGGGGTGAAGGAAGCCGAGGGCAGGCGCAATGTTGATTTGCGGGTGCGAACGGCAAGCGGCGAATGGCGGCAAATGTATTTGACAGCTATTCCGGACTATAGCAAGCAAAAGGTAAATATTATAAAAAGCCAGAGTGGTGCCTGGCCGCCCGGCGACGGCGACGTATTGCTGGAACGATCTTCAATTTCCGAGCTTGGTTTGCAGCAAGGGGAGAGTATTGAGGTCGAAACCGCCGACGGACATAAACGCCGGTTGAAGATTACCGGCGTGGTCTATGATCCCAGCCAGATTCCCAGCTTTTTTAGCGGCCGGTGTTATGGTTATATCAATATGGACACGCTGGCAAAGGTGGATGAGGAACGCAAGCTTGACCAGGTGAATTTTGTCGTGGAACCGTGGGTGTTAAAGGGTAAGGAAACGGCGCCGATTGAGGCAGTCGGCCGACGGGCGTGGAGTAAGCTGGAAGAGGGCGACACCACCGTCTTTTGGCTGCAGGCCAATAAACCGGGAGAACATCAGCTGCAGAGCCTTATTGATGCGCTTGTCATGCTGCTTACGGTACTCGGCGTGTTGTCATTATTGTTAGGAACTTTTTTGCTGGTCAACACGGTGTCGGCGATTCTTACCCAGCAAGTTCGCCAAATAGGAATTATGAAGGCTATTGGTGCCCGGCGCGGCCAGATACTGCGGCTGTATCTATGCCTGGTGGGATTCTATGGTGTTTTGGCCTTGCTGATCGCCGCTCCGTTGGGGGCGCTGGCGGCCAGTGCCGTTACCGGTTTTATCGCCCAGGTATTTAACTTTAATTCCGGCGGTGTGGAATTATCGCCTAGGGTGCTTTTGCTGGAAGTAACGGCGGCTATTGTTGTGCCGCTCTTTGCCGCCATTTTGCCAATATGGAGCGGGACCGGGGTCACTGTCCGGGAAGCCGTCAGTGATTACGGGATTGGCAATTTGACAGGCAAAAGCCGTCTGGATAAATGGATAGAGCGGATTGTAGAAAGGATCAAGTTTTTGTCCCGGCCTGTCCTGCTGTCGTTACGCAACACGTTTCGCCGGAAAGGGCGGCTGGTGTTGACTTTACTGACACTGACAGTCGCGGGAACGGTGTTTATGGCTGTATTCTCCGTTCGGGCGTCTTTATATTCCACACTTGATGATGCGCTTGATTATTTCCATTATGATATTGCTGTTGGTTTTACGCAAAACTACCGCTCTGCCCGGATTGACCACGAAATTCTTAGGGTCCCCGGTGTTAAGGCGGCAGAGTCTTGGGGTTTTACGTCCGGACGGGTGCTGAAAGATGAACGCAAGGAATCTGAGGATGAAGCCAGTAAAAATGTGTTTATTCTCGCGCCGCCGGTAACTACCAGGATGATTCAACCCAAAATCATCAAAGGACGCTGGCTGCTCTCAGAAGACGAAAGTGCTCTGGTGGTCAATACCGAGACGCTGAAGGATAATCCGCAGCTAAAGGTGGGCAATCAGGCAGTTTTAAAAATAGGCCACCGCCGGCTCAAGCTTACGGTTGTAGGAATTGCCAAAAGCACCCTGACCGGGCCGATTGTCTATGCGCCTTATCCCTGGTTTACCGCTGCCGTGCAGGAGGCAGGCGGAGCCAGGTCTGTTCAGATTGTCGCCCAGTCGGACGATCCCCGGGAGCAAACCGAATTGGCCAGGAAAATTGAAGAGCATGTAAAGAAAAATAATTTGCGGGTGCAGAATGTGGATATTACCTGGGAACAAAAGCAGCGGATCCGGTCACAGTTTGATATTTTGATCGTGTTTTTACTGATTATGGCGGTCCTGCTGGCTTTTGTCGGTGCTTTAGGACTTATGGGGACGATGGGAATCAATGTATTGGAACGTACCCGTGAGATTGGAATTATGCGCGCTATTGGGGCTTCCAGTCTGGCAATTGCCAAAATTTTCGTTGTTGAGGCCTTGTGCATCGGCGTGTTGAGTTGGCTGTTAGGGGTCATGCTGGCACTGCCAATAGCGGCACTGCTGAGTTATCAGGTCGGGATGATGTTTTTGGAGAGTCCACTGGCATTTTCGTTTAGTTTTCTGGGGGTAGCGATTTGGCTGGTATTGTCGGCCTTACTGTCGGTAGCCGCCAGTTTGCTGCCGGCTAGAAATGCCGCCAAGCTGAGTGTGCGTGAGGTGCTTGGCTATGAATAAGAGGGAGAACGGAGAGAGCATAATGAAATTAGGCTGGTTAAGGGTAATGGGGCTATGGTTTAAACGTCACTGGTTTTTAACACTGATTATTGCTGGTCTCTTATGTGCCGGCGGTTGGTGGTTCACCACCGGACGGCAGGGAGAGAAAAAGGATATTCCACCGGTTAAGGCCGATAACCGGGTGTTGTCGGAAGGCATTGTTTTTCCGGTACACTATGCCCAGATGGTTATGCCCGTAGAAGGCACAATTGGTGAAATACTGGTGCAGGAGGGGGATTCCGTACAGGCCGGCCAGTCGATTATCCGGCTGGTGCGTCAGGATTATCAGGCAAGAGTCGGCAGTACCAAGGCAGATATCAGCCGCGCAGCCGCCGCGGTGGAACAGGCGAGAGTCAATCTGGCTGACGCCGAACGCGAATTGGAACGGCAACAACGTTTGGTAGCGGTCGGCGCAACTTCCAAGCAACAATGCGATCAGGCGAGAACTGCGGTAGAACGAAACCGTGCCGCGTTAGCCCAGACGCAGGCCGAACTGGAAACACAACAAGCGCGGTTGGTAGAGGCAGAAGGGCTGCTGGACAAAACGGAACTTAAAGCGGCGATCAGCGGCACGGTTGCCTTTCTGGATATAAAAGTGGGAGAGCATGCGGCTGCCGGTACGGTGTTGGTAAGAATCGCCGACGAAAGTGCCTGGGAGATCCGCAGTGACGATTTGACCGAACTCACGATTGCCAAGGTGAAAAAAGGAGATCCGGCAGCTCTGACTTTTGACGGCATACCCGACTTGGAGATACCCGGGCGGGTAAAGGCTATCAGAGCTTATGGCGAGAAGAAACGAGGGGATATTACCTATACCGTGACAGTCGTGCCGGAACGCTGGGACGAACGGCTGCGCTGGAATATGACGGCGCAGTTGGCGATTACGCCTTCCGGGATATAGCTGAGAGTGGCAGGTATAAGGCCATTGACCTATCCTGTCGGCGTGTCAAGTTATGAATAAGAATTTAATTGGGCAGTGAACGGCCCGTTTCGCTAAAGACTTACCGTTGTGGCAGTCTAGACGGTATTAAAAATTTTTTTCGAAATTACCGACATTTCTCTGAATTTATGATAAAATTAGCAAGGTAAAATCACTATATATAATCCAATAAAGAGTTTTTTCTACCGGGGGGTTAGTAACGTTCGAACGCTGCACTGGATTTATGCTGCTATTATCGCTCTGCCTATAACTCTCTATTTGGATATTGTATAGAGTATGCATAAGAAAGGAAGCGTAATGACAGCCTGGAGTTTGTTTGAAATAATGGGAATCGTTGCTTTTGCCATTTCCGGCGCCCTGACCGGTATTCAAAAGCGATTGGATGTATTTGGCGTGTTGGTATTGGCGGTAACAACAGCCATTGGCGGCGGGGTGCTCAGGGACGTGATTATCGGCAACACACCGCCGTTAACTTTTCGGGACCCTACTTTTTTTATGATTAGTGCTTTGGCTACTGTTATTGTTTTTTTTACTTACCGCTGGCTGGACCGGTTCAAAAATACCATTCAAATTTTTGATGCCATTGGCTTAGGCGCTTTTACGGCTACCAGTGCCAAGCTTGCCACTCAGCATAATCTGGACTCATTGCTTATTGTTACTACCGTTGCGGTTATTACGGGTATTGGCGGCAGTGTCATGCGGGATGTATTTGTCAAAGAAATTCCTTATGTGTTTCGGCAGGAGGTTTATGCCATAACCACTATTGTGGGGGCCATGGCGTTTTATTATACCCAGCCGTACTTTACCGGTAATTTTCCTTTGTATCTTTGTTTTTGCATTACAACAGGCTTGCGGCTGTGTTGTATTAAATATGGCTGGAACTTTCCTATTCTTGACATGGAAGGCAAGAAGGGCATATCAGGCAATCGTAATGCAGGCAATTAAATTTTAGGGGAAAGTTCTTCCTAACAGGTTGCCGTAAATTTGCAAATCACTGCCCAGTTGTATATAATTAAACCACTAGTTCGTGGTCGGAGTTACGTTTAATAGTTTTGAGCGGATAAGAACAACAATTAGTAAATATAGTTATTTGGAGGTTCTAGTGAACAAAAATAATAAACTTTCTATAATACCACTTGGCGGGCTGGGTGAGATCGGTAAGAATATGACCGTCTTCCGCTATGGGGATGATATGATTATTCTTGACGCCGGTTTGGCTTTTCCTGAAGAGGACATGCTGGGAATTGATTTAGTGATACCGGATATGTCCTATATTAGCGAAAATAAGGATAAAGTCCGGGCTGTGGTGTTAACTCATGGTCATGAGGACCATATTGGCTCGCTGTTTTATTTATTGCGTCAGGTTAGTGTGCCGGTGTACGGTTCGAAACTTACTTTGGGATTGGTAGAGGGGCGGCTAAAAGAATATGATGTTGCGGCTCCTAACTTAATTCCTGTGGCTCCCGGCGATTCGCTTACGCTGGGACCGTTTAAGGTTGGCTTCATCCGGGTCAACCATTCGATTTCCGATGCACTGGGAATTTATCTCAAGACGCCGGTTGGGACAGTTGTCCATACTGGGGATTTTAAAATTGATCAGACCCCGGTAGACGGTAAGATGATTGATATTCATAAATTTGCCGAAATGGGAAATCAAGGAGTGTTGGTCTTGCTCTCGGACAGCACCAATGCTGAGCGGCCGGGTTATACCAAGTCGGAGCGCACTGTAACGGAAGCCCTTGATGAGCATTTTCGTTCCGCTAAAGGACGTATTATTCTAACCACTTTTGCTTCCAATGTATCCCGATTGCAGCAGGCCATTCAAGCGGCCTGCGCTTATGGCCGCAAAGTAGCGCTATTGGGAAGAAGCATGGTTACCGTGGTCAATAAAGCGGTAGAACTTGGCTATATGGAAATACCGGAAGGAACGTTAATTGGGGCCGAAGAGATCGGCCGCTATCCCGACAATCAAATGTTGATTTTAACAACAGGCAGCCAGGGGGAACCCATGGCTGCGCTCAGCCGCCTGGCTGCGAAAAATCATCGCAGCTTGCAATTGACTCCCGGGGACACTGTGTTGATTTCCGCCAATCCAATCCCGGGTAATGAACGCTCGGTCGGCCGCATCATTGACTCCTTGATGCGTTTAGGGGTGCATGTCGTGTATGAGCGGGCTTCCGGCATTCACGCTTCCGGACATGCCAGCCAGGAGGAACTTAAGCTTATTTTGAATCTGGTTCATCCTAAGTTCTTTATTCCTGTGCATGGAGAACACCGGATGCTCAGACAGCATGGTAAACTGGCCAACCAAACAGGCGTACCCAAGGAAAATGTTTTTATCGGCGAGAATGGTCATGTTTTTGAATTTACGGCAGAAACAGGCCGTTTTGCCGGGAAAGTGACTGCCGGCAAAATCTTTGTGGATGGTCTCGGCGTCGGGGATGTTGGCAATATTGTTATCCGGGATCGGCGGCAATTATCGCAGGACGGTGTATTAATCGTGGTGGTTACCCTGGATAAAAACCGAGGCTGTATTCTGGATGGGCCTGATATTGTGTCGCGGGGGTTTGTCTATGTGCGGGATTCGGAGGCTTTAATTGATGAGGCGCGCAATATTGTAAAGAATGTGTTGGAGCGCTTTGAAAATCAGCCGATTACCGAATGGGCCCCCTTGAAAAATGGCATCCGGGAGGCCTTAGTGAAGTACTTATTTGCGAAAACCGGGCGTAGACCGATGATCTTACCGATTATCATGGATTTGTAAGGAGGGAAAATTACCACCTATAGAGGAAAATAAACATAGACCCGTTGTGATTGTGCGTTCGCATCCCAGTTCGCCTATATGTCAAGTAATTCCATTAACAAATCAGAGGTTAAATGATAGGAAAAACTATCATATTGATCTTGAAGTTATAGATTCTACAGTATTAATTGAGCAACTACGAGTTATTGATAGAAGTCGTATTGACAAGCCTAGATACATTGGTGGAAAAGTAGCAGTTCTAACAAAAAGAGATTGGGAAAATATAGACTCTGTTTTAAGTTGGTTTTATCGTTTAAAACCACTAAAATAACTGTAAAAATATTGACAGAAACTAGATGTAATGTTAGGTTCGCAAGAGGTCTTGCGTTGATTATTAGGTTCAAGGAGCCTGACTTGTTTAGTTAGGCTCCTTGTTTATTTATTCATTCTCTAAATGATTTTAAAGAGCCACTGTCAGAGAGCTAATGACTTTCTGATGGTGGTTCTTTTTGTTTTATAGGGTACTCCCCTTATGGGGCATACCCTTGATAGACACAAGAATACGAATATTTCATGGAATCGAAGGGAAACCTGCTACTATTGCTCTTACCCAATATAAACCCTGCGGCGCACGCTGCAGAGTTTATTTGCGTTGATTAGTCTGACAAAATTTGGCGATCATAGCAGGATCATGGTCAAAAAAAGGGAATATAATCAAAATAAGCAAATATGGATAGAAAGAAGGAAATAGTTATGTTTATACAAAAGAAAAAGGTTTATTTTGCCTTGTTCATTACCTTTTTGTTTACCCTTACGGTCGGCACCGCCCTGGTGCAAGCGGCACCCCAACCGGCTTCTTCTGTCGGCTATGTTGATTTCTTGTACTTGGTTAACAATCACCCGGATACTCCTAAAGCCAATGAAGAGCTTCAGTCTGTACGCGAACAGGCCAAAAAAGATTTTGACGCTAAATCCGCCGGTTTGGGAGATAAGGAAAAACGGGAACTTGATTTACAGCTTGGGCAGCAAATCGAGCAGAAACGTCAAGAGCTCCTTAAACCCATTGTTGATAAAATTTCCAACGCTATTAAAGAGGTAAGAACAGAAAAAGGGTTATCGGTCGTTCTGGGAAAAAACGTTATTGTTGACGGCGGGGTAGACATTACCCAGGATGTCCTGAAGAAAGTTACCGGCAAATAAGATTTTCAATAAGGTCATCAATAAGGTCAATAAGCCTTGACAACAGGTAGTCTTTTCTATATACTTAGGAACAATATAGATAGCAAACAAAAACGATGAGCAGAAGAGTAGACATACTATAAGAAGCTTTCAGCGAGCTGGGTTTGGTGTGAGCCAGCAAGAATCTGGTATGATCGAAAATCATCTGTGAGTTGCAGGCTGAACAACAGTAGGCCTTGCCGGGACCCAGAAACAGTGCCCGTTATTGCACTGGGGTATCGAGCTTGGCTCCGTACTTTACAGAGAGATTATGGTCGTTTCAAGGACTGTAATAATTAGGGTGGTATCGCGGATTAACCTCCGTCCCTTTATAACAAGGGAACGGGGGTTTTTAATTTTTTATAGGAGGTAATAAAAATGGACCGTTATGAGTTAACCTTAGTAAAAATAAAAGAGGCCTGGCAACGAATTACCCCCTTTGTTCATCAGACACCCTTGCAGCATTCCCGCACATTAAGTGAAATTGCCAATTGTCAGGCTTACTTAAAGCTGGAAAATATGCAAAAAACCGGCTCCTTCAAAATCCGGGGAGCTGTTAATAAAATTTTTACTTTAAGTCCGGAGAAAATGGCCTGCGGCGTTCTATCGGCCTCAGCCGGTAATCATGCCCAGGGGGTGGCCTGGGCAGCCAAGGCCTGTCAGGTATCAGCCACAATTGTTATGCCGGAAAAAGCCCCGGCAGCCAAAGTACGGGCTACCAAGGCTTACGGAGCTAATGTAGTGCTGTGCGGCCAAAATTATGATGAGGCTTACCGATACGCCTGTGAGCTGCAGCAGGAACAAAACAGCACTTTTATCCATGCCTTTGACGACCAGGAGATTATTGCCGGTCAAGGAACGATTGCCCTGGAAATTCTGTCGCAACTATATGATGTTGATGCCATTATAGCGCCTGTTGGCGGGGGCGGCCTGATCGCCGGGCTGGCGGTAGCCGCTAAAGAACATAACCCTAAAATCAGGATAATTGGTGTACAGGCGGCTGGTGCTCCGTCAATGGCACAATCGTTAGCCTGCGGAGTGTGTTCCTGTCTCCCGTCAGTCAAAACCATAGCCGACGGAATTGCCGTAAAACAGCCGGGAAATATTACTTTCCACTATACGCAAAAATATGTGGATGAACTCATCTTAGTTACAGAAGAAGAACTTATTGGCGGCATATTATTTATGCTGGAACGTGGCAAGGTGATGACAGAGGGAGCCGGAATTGCGGGCATTGCCGCCTTGTTGGCCGGTAAAATCGAGCTGCCGGGGCAAAAGGTGGCTGTGGTTGTCAGCGGTGGCAATATGGATCCTTTGCTGCTATCCTTACTAATTGAGGATAAATATCAGCAAGTAGCGAATTGGTAAACCTAAGGCTTTCGCAAATAAGCAATTAAGGGTTTATATCTGCGCCAGAAAGTAAATCGGTTAGGACGCTGTTGAGTTGTTTCTTCGATAAGTTGAAAATCGCTAAGTACAGTCTGTAAAGTCTGCGCCAATTCAGTCAGCGACTGGCTGGAATTGGCGATTTCTTTCATGGTCGCCGACTGTCCTGTGACAGATGCAGCGATGGTTTTCGCTTCGTCTATTGCTTGCTTGCCGAGCGTATCTGTTTTTTGGACAGATTCGATAATTTGTTCGTTGCTCGCCATGATTTGCTGCAGGGTTGTTGCTGCTTCTTTGCTTTGGGCGGATACTTCGATAATCAGCTTTGCCATGTCCCGGAAGGCCGAGCCGGCAAAGTGAACTGCTTCAGTCCCTGTTTTAATCTCCAGAGTACCGGCTTGTATGGTTGTTACCGCTTTAGCGGCATCGTCCCGGATATTACCGATGAGCCCGGATATCTTTGCGGCGGCTGCTTGAGACTGTTCGGCCAGTTTTCGCACGTCTTTGGCTACCACGGCGAAGCCCTTTCCCTGCTCGCCGGCACGCGCCGCCTCAATGGCTGCGTTCAGAGCCAGCAGGTTTGTCTGGCTGGCGATATAGGAAATGGTGCCGACAAGTTGGCAGATTTCTTGAGAGCGTTCGCCGAGCCTGGCGACAATCCGGGCGGAATTATTGACAGTTGCCTCCATTTGATTTATTTGGGCAACCGCTTTCTCTACGGCCCGATCACCGTCCCGGGATTTTTCTGCCGCTTGCAGCGAATGGGCGGCTACCTGCTCGGTATTAGCTGCTGCCTGGCATATAGTTGCCGTTATTTGTTTGATTTTTGCGGCATTCTCATGGGCGGCTGCCGTCTGCTGGCCGGCTGTTGCCGCCATGTGAGTAATGGCGGCAGCTATTTGGTCGGTTGCCTGGGTTGACTGAACGGAACAGGTAATCAGTTTTCCGGAAAAAACAGTTAGTTGTTCGGTAAACCCAAAAACTTTCTGGATCAAGGTGCGCATCTTCTCCGTCAGCTGTTCAAAACTTTTACCAAGTCGGCCGATTTCATCAGCGGAAGAAATCGCAAACCCGGTTGGTGAAAGTTTGCCGGCGGCAATCCGGTTGGCCGCCTTGTCCAAATCACGAATGGGCCTGGCGATTCGACGGGCAACCAGTGTGGTGACTATGATCACAATAAGTAAAACGGCAATCATGTCGATCAGCAAATTTTTTGCCAGGACCGATACCGCACCTGTTACTTCCGCTGACGGTACTGCCAGCGCCAGCGACCAGTTGGTCGCTGGTACCGGGGCGAAAGCCACGATCTTCTCACTCCCGTCCCACTCAGACCAGGTAACTCCAGCTTCGCCGCTGATCATGCGCTGGGCAGTTTCTTTAACAGCAGCAGGCAAATTACTACTGTCGGCGAGAAGGTTGGTCTTCATGGCAATATCCTGATCCGCGTGAATAATGATCAAGCCGTCGCTTTGTGTCACATAAGCATAACCTGTTTTTCCCACTTTTATTTCCAAGATTTTTTCGGCGATTTTTTCCATGTTGACCGCGCCGGACAATACGCCGCTTATTTTGCCGTTTACTGTAACCGGGACGGCGACAAGGGTAACCAAATTCCCCGTGCTTTTGGAAATGAGCGGATCGGAGACGGCGGCCTCGCCTCGCATAGCTTTTTGAAAGTAAGTTCTCTCTTTAATTGTTCCGGTCGTTCCTGCTGAGTCAACAAAGGTGCCGTCAGCGGTGGCAAAAGCCAAGCTCTCAAACTGGTCATTGAATTTGGCAATGCCAGTTAAATAGGCAACGATCTCTTGTGGATTACCGCTTTTCATAGCCGGTGTCAAGGCAATTCCCTGTAAGACGGCCTGACGTTCCTTTAACCAACCGGCAATATCGTCGGCTGAGGTATAGACAAGCGTAAGCATAGTCTCTGCCATATTCTCTACAATAATTTGCCGTGATTGCCAATAATTCAGGCCAGCTAAAGTACATATCGCCACAAAAAAGATGCAAAGTATGATGGCTGTCAATTTCATCTGAATGCTTTTCATAGTTGACCTTCTGCCATCGGGATCACTTCCTTTAGAGTTTTGCAGCCGTTTGCGTCAGTTTACCGGCTATACTGGTCAGCTCTTCAATGGTAGCATTGACTTCCTGAATGGCGGCAGAGGTTTCTTCCACAACTGCCAGCGTGGATTCGGAGGCGCTGGAGGTTTCCGTCACGGATTTATCAATTTGCCCTGTTAAATCGCGAATTTGGGAAACT
Source organism: Sporomusa acidovorans (assembly GCF_900101845.1). GTDB lineage: Bacteria > Bacillota > Negativicutes > Sporomusales > Sporomusaceae > Sporomusa > Sporomusa acidovorans. Next base: position 15,741 of record NZ_FNAM01000007.1, read on the forward strand.
GTCTTCTTGGATTCCTCCGATAACTTTCTGATTTCTTCGGCGACAACGCCAAAACCACGACCGGCTTCTCCCACTCTGGCAGCTTCGATGGCTGCGTTTAAGCCAAGCATTTTGGTTTCGTCGGCGATTTCTTTGATAAATCCCATTACTTTGTTGATGTTTTCTAAATGCTCCTTTACTCTTTGAATTTCTTCGTGCAAGTGAGACTGACTGCCGCTGACATCGTTAGTGGCAGCCGTGATTTGCTGTACGGATGCGGAAACACCGCTTAGCCCCTGATCGAGAGAACTGGCAATGCCTTTTAAATCATTGGCAAGATGCCTGGGCAGTGTTAAGCCAAAACTGCCGACGATTTCACCGCTTTCCACGATGAGCGGCGAGGCGGTGACCATAGTGGGCAGGCCGTAAAATGACGCATCCATCTCTTGGGCGATCAGCTTTTTTTGTTTTTGGGACTGAATAGCGATACTTTCGTTTGGCAAGGGGGTGTTAACTTGCATTTCGGGAATATCAAATTTTTTTGAGGCTTGTCTTTTGATAATTTTTTCTTTGTCGGCTACGTATAAGACTCCGCCTTCCGGTAGTAAATCAGCTAGGACTGGGGCAAAGGAATCAAAGGCATTGACAAGCTTGTGCTGCCGCGGCATGGCCAAAACCCAGGCGCCCAGAATTTCACTGTCGCTATCATTCCAGACAGGCCCGCCAATGGCAAATACCCTCACACCGTAAACGTTGCGGTCAATTTGCAGCGTATGTATTCGCCGGGCCTGGATAACCTGGGCGGCGACACCGTTTTGACTGTACTGCGTTCCTACATCTAAACCGGGAATATCAAACTTGTGCTTTGATTTAAAGGTTACGGTGTTCAGATCGGTAACAAAAAAACAAGCGCCGTCTTCGTAAGAAGGGAGCATGATATCCCAATACTGTTTTAAAAACTCTAATTCTTTTGGGTGTACCCGTAAATCATTTGGTTGCATGCTAGTTTTCCTCCCTTTTATGTTTTGATGCGTTCTTGCGCGTCTATTGCGGTGATTTATTCCAGTAAGGTAATGATGGTAAGGCGTTCATGATTTTCTAAATCAAGTAAAGTGCCGTTATCCAGTTGGACTACCGGTCTGGCTGTGTCAATGGCGGTCATTTGCACAACCTTGCCCTGCGTCCCGTTGCTTAACAAGACCCGCGTGCCCAGTAATACTTCCTGCAGTTTGGCAGATAAGGTTAAGCAGGTGACCGGATCAAGTTTGTCAGACATTTGATGGCGCATAATATGAATAGCCTTAAACGGTGGAATTTCTTTGCGGTATACCCGCTCGGTAGTCATCGCATCATAAATATCGGCAACGGCTACAAATTTAGCGCAGAGATTGATATCCTTGCCTGTTAGTCCTAAGGGGTAACCGCTGCCGTCTTCTCTTTCGTGGTGTTGCAGTACGCCTAATTTGACTTCCGGGGAAATTTCGGCACAATCATTTAACAACTGATAGCCCTGCCAGGGGTGCTGTTTGACAATAGCTGTTTCTTCGGCCGTAAGCGGCCCGGGCTTATCGAGTATTTTTTCGGGAATAAAGACTTTGCCAACATCATGCAATAACCCGGATAAAATCAGATCTTTCAGCCGTGCGCCGGCAAAGCCTGTCCATTTACCCAGCAGTCCGGTCAGTATGGCTACATGCAAAGAGTGTTTGAAGGTGTACTCATGATGCATCTTAATCCGGTAAAGACTGTCAAGAACCCCTTCAATGTCAATCATCAGGGCGATATAGTTTTCCGCTAGTTCTTTGCATTCAGAAATCGGGACCTCTTTAAATTTTCGTACTTTTTTAAAGGTCGACGACACTAAATCAAGGGTTTCCTTATAGGTATGAAGGAAACCCGGGCTTACAGTATGCGGTTTGCCTGAGCAGGCTACACTAACGACGGCAATTCCCCAATGCAGCAAGTTGTTAATTGTTTCATCTGTTACTAAGCTTCCCTCTTCCACGAGGATCTGTCCTTTTTCAGAAATAACGGGTTGTGCAATGATCATGCCGGTTTTGAGGTCTCTGGTTAATACTACGTCATATTTGGAAAACATTTGTAGCCTCCGCGTAATTAGATAGTAGCCAATAAAGTATATATGACAAAAATTTACTATATTTACTATTTTAAGACAGGTATTGTGAAATTTCTATTAGGTCAAATACCAAAAAGTAGGAGCGGCTATTGTTATGGAAAAACAACAGCCACTCCTACTTTTAACTAACGTCCGTTTTACCTTTGAGTTCCCACATTTTTAGATGTAACAGGAGGATTACTTTGTTTTCTACCTTATCTAACGACATTCCCAATAGCTCTTCGATGCGGTGTTTTCTCCAGATGGCCGTATTATGATGGATATAGAGCTTTTGGGCAACCGCCTTCAGATTATCATATTCTAAAATGCACTTTAATGTTAAAAATAGATTGCCGCCGTGAGTTTGATCATATTCAATGAGCCGGCCTATCGTATTGTTGGCACATAAAATGATATTTTGATCTTTTATGAGTTGAAAAGCGATTTCATAAAGTCCAATATCGTCAAAATGAATGATTCTGCCAGGATGATCAGCGGCGACGATTGCCGCATGGACAGCTTTTTCATAAACATTTTTGAGATTTAGGGGGAGACCGGAACGACCGGATATTCCAATCGTGATATGGAAAGCGGGAAACTGCTCCTTGATTTCACAGGCCAACTGGCCGGCAAAAGCATGTTGGTTTTGCTTGCTGAACAAATGATCATCGGCAACAGGTGCCAAAATAATAATATTATTGTTTAAGCTCCAGATTTTATCATAACCTTTGTCGGATAACCTAATGAATACATGCCGCTTTACGGTGGAAATATTCTCAGATTCGTATGTTATATCAGAATTGGCTGTTGTTTTTTCCAGCAGCCGAATCACAAAGCAACAATAGACTGACTGACTGTCAATGCTGAATTCACCAAGTGCTTTGCTGGTGTATTCTAACGGGTAATCATTAACAAGTAAACGATTGAGATAATTGCTGCGAGTGTTAATTTGATTAAGTAAAATCAGCTCTTTTTCGGCTTTTTTTATGCGTGCTTCCGCAGCTTTTTTTTCCGTGATATCCTGAGTGATTCCCAGGAGGCGGACCAAGTGCCCTTGCTGATCGGTAACGCCCTTAACTCTCGCATATAACCAGCCGGTGGAACCATCCGGCTTTATTACTCTGAACTCTAATTCGGAACTTGCTTCTTTGGCAAGTTTGTGCACAACCGATTTTACTACTCTGATATCGTTGGGGTGGATCCTGCGGCGTAGAAGTGCTGCCGAGGGTATAAAGGCATGGGGATTAAAACCAAAATTTTTATATTGCTGCTCTGACCAGAATATCTCTTTGTTTACTATGTCCCACTCAAAATAGCCGAGTTTGGCCATTTTTTGCGCTGTTCGTATATTATGCAGGCTTGCTTTCAGTGAGCTATTGATTTGCTTTAACTGTACGGTCAGATCTTTCAACTCTAATTCTAAGATTTTTTTATTAGTGGTGTCCTGAATGGTGCCGATCTTTTTTAACAACCGCCCATCCTGGTCAAGGATCGGATAAGACCGGGTGTGTAGCCAGACAATCGAACCGTCCGGTTTGACAGCTCTAAACTCAAAATCTGACAGGCTGTTTTCGGCGGTAGGGACTTGCATAAGTTTGGTTTCAACTAATTTCCAATCTTCAGGATGAATATATTGTAACAGTGACTTTAGGGAAAGGGGAATGCTTTGCGGCGGCAGTCCGATATTTTTATAAACCTGATCAGCAAAGAAAAATTTGCTGGTGACGCAGTCATATTCGTAGTAGCCTATATTGGCAATCTGTTGAATCGTATCAAAATAACTTTTAAAAAATGACAGTTGTTTGTCTGTTTGATAGTTGCTTGTTGTTGTAAATACTAAGGCGAGTACCGAAAATACAAGCTGATTGTTATTTCGCTCAGGCAGCAACATGATGTCATAACAGCCGTTGGGGGTATGAACTTGCAACAATTCTTTTTTGCCACTGACAAAGACTTGCTCCAAACGGCATATAAACTTTTCATAGTTAGGCAGCTTTAGTTGGAAGTCTTCAAGATTTTTGCCAATCATGTTTTGGGGAAGCACGTTAATATCTGGGTCAATATAGGTAATATGTGTAAGCTTTTTTTCGCGGTTTAAGCGAATGATTAATAAGGGGGCACGATCTTCCTTATACGCTTTTTTTTTTGGTAAATAATCTTTTCTCATCAACTCACATTGCTCCTTCATATTTGCCTCGGCCGGACTATGGGCCAATTATTTCCTTTATTTGATATTAGGATAATAAACCCTTTTATTGAGTGGCATGATCCATCGCGCCATTGGGAGGAGAATAAAGAAAGGCAAGACAAAGGTTGCCCTTTTGTCTTGCCTTAGAGACGGTATTGTATTTTATTGCAAATCTGCGGAAACGGGAGGGTTAGGAATGAATGTGAGGGTCGCGGCGATTGCGTAAGCTATCTTGTATCTTGCCGCTGGTTGCCGGATTGTTGTATTTAACTACCGGTTGTTCTGAAACATTTTTATTAAAAATATCCTGTTGCGTTGCTCCGCGATCTCCTGCGGTCATTGGTTGCACCTCCAGCTGCAATGTGATTTTTTACATTATCAGAAAGTATAACCTTTTTGATAATAAGTAAGAGCGACTAGGGCTTCTGCCGGCGTCCTGAAGGACTTGGCACAAGCTAAGTCTTTTCTTATCCGGGATAAGAAAAGACTTTGTACGTTGGGATGAGTGTGCATGCTGACTTTTTCCTGGTTATTGTTTGTGGAAAGCTTGATTTTCATGCAAGGTATCGGCAATGCCCGTAAATCTTTATTCGCTTTTGCCAACACACCACCTGCCTGCAAAAATTTTTAGTTTGTTGTACATGAATAAAAAGAAGGCGGCCTAATCACCGATGGGAGATAGAAGGCCGCTCCGGCAGTTATTCGTTAATGTACTTGAAGATGCTGTCAATCGGTTTTGAGTAGTGTTTTCCCGGTAACCCGACAATGAATTGACAGTCGGTACTTTTGCAGGTGCTTTCACCGCTGCAGTATTTTGTCAGCAGTCCACTGTCAGGATTCGGTTCCTGTTTAGTCAGAACGTAGGCGGAAAACTGCTGGGCAACTTCTTTGCCGGTAAATGAACATTGAGTAATTCTATTAATTGTGATGGTTTCACGCATCCGTCATTCCCTCCCGAGAACATCGTTTCTATCCTGGGCACAAGCCGTATTTCTTTTACTATAACAAAGAGTCGGGAGGTCTGATAGGCAGTTTGTGTTAAAAAGATGTTAATTTTTGTTACGGACTTTGGCAGCGAAGTATTTATGAAAATCCAGATTACCGGTTAGCTCAGGGTGAAAGGCGGTAGCCAGCATGTTGCGTTGCTCGACGGCGACGATTTTATCAGCTACCGTGGATAATACTTTGACATCCGGGCTGGCCGCTTCTACATAAGGAGCACGGATAAAAACCAGCGGCAGCGGTGTGCGGGAGACTTCCGGAATCAGTGCCGTGGTGGAAAAGCTGTCAAGCTGGCTGCCGTATGCATTGCGCCGGACGGTAATATCCATTAATCCCAGATGGCAGTTTGGTTCATCAACAATATTTTTGGCTAGGAGGATCATACCGGCACAGGTTCCCCACACCGGCAGGCCTGACCGGATTTTTTCCGTTAGCTTGGGAGTGAGATTAAATTCGCGCAAGAGTTTGCCCATTGTTGTCGACTCGCCTCCCGGCAGGATAAGCGCATCGATTGTGTTGAGCTCAGCCGTTTTTTTTACGGCGATTCCTTTGATATCCGGCAATAAATTAAGGCAGTCAAGATGTTCCTGGACGGCTCCCTGCAGGGCTAAAACACCTATTGTCAGCAAAGTTACCACCCTCTGGCGGCCAGACGTTCGGACGGATCGATTTTATCAATTTCGATACCGACCATGGGCTCGCCTAAATCTTCCGAAATGCGGGATAAAAGTTCGGGGTCGTTATAATGAGTGGTGGCTTGGACGATCGCCTTGGCGCGCTTGGCAGGATCGCCGGATTTGAAGATGCCTGAACCGACAAAAACACCATCGCAACCAAGCTGCATCATGAGAGCGGCGTCGGCCGGGGTGGCAATACCGCCGGCGGCAAAATTAACGACAGGCAGCTGGCCGTGTTCCCATACGTAGTTAATGAGGTCGTAGGGGGCGCCCAGTTCTTTGGCAATGCTCATGAGTTCTTCCGGCGGTGCTGCTTTTACCCGGCGCATATCGGCCAGCATGGTGCGCATATGCCGGACAGCTTCGACGACATTGCCTGTGCCGGCTTCGCCTTTGGTGCGAATCATGGCTGCGCCTTCGCCAATGCGGCGTAAGGCTTCGCCCAGATTACGGGCGCCGCAGACAAAAGGGATTTTGAAGGCATGTTTGTTAATATGATATAGATCATCAGCCGGTGTCAGCACTTCGCTTTCATCTACATAGTCGATGCCAATCGCTTCCAGAATTTGGGCTTCCACAAAGTGGCCGATCCGGGCTTTGGCCATAACCGGTATCGTAACGGCCGCTTTTATTTCACGAATCATCTTGGGATCAGACATCCGGGCTACGCCGCCGTCTTTGCGGATATCGGCAGGAACTCTTTCCAGAGCCATAACGGCAACGGCTCCGGCTGTTTCCGCAATTTTGGCCTGTTCAACGTTGGTGACATCCATAATGACGCCGCCTTTTAACATCTGAGCTAAATTTTTGTTTAATTCATATTGACTTTGCATGGATTAACTCCTCCTCTTGAACAAAAAATAATGTTGACGATCAAGTTGATTACCGCCTGCTGGCGAGGTCGGCCTGCCGCCGCTGGCGAAATCTAACTTTATCTGGTAAAATAATTGTACCGATACAATTGTTTGTGTTCGGCACTGAATTTTGGTAATTATAGCAGGAGAGCAGGGAAAATTCAATATGAGTCAAGAATTTTTGGATTTTGTATCGATACAATTAACGAAAAATGGTAAGGCAGCCTTATATGTGCAGTTATATGATGCCTTAAGAGAACTGATTTTAAACGGTAAATTAAGTAATGGCTATTTGCTGCCGCCAGTACGTAAATTAGCGGCATTTTTGCAGGTTAATCCGGGTACTGTGGTAAGCGCCTACAAACTGTTGGAACAAAACGGTTATATTTTTTCCCGCAGCGGCAGCGGCAGCTATGTGGCGGAAATCACCGTCGCTGAGGAGGCTTCCTATCAGCCGCCTGATATTGAGTCAGAGTTTGAAGCCATTCCGCCGAGAACGTCAATACCTACTAACTGCCTTGATTTTGCCACCGTAATGCCGCCCCCGGATCTACTGCCAATTGATGATTTCAAATATGTGCTGATGGAAGTGCTGGACAGGGATCAGGGCTATGCTTTTACTTACCAGGATAGTCAGGGTTTTAAGCCTTTGCGCCAGGCCATTTCCGCCTATTTGAAGGAGCAGGGAATCAAGGCTCAGGCCGATAATGTCCAAATTATATCCGGAGCCCAGCAAGGCATTGATATTGTTGCCAAGGCTGTTTTACGTTATGGGGATTATGTATTTACGGAAAATCCCACTTATCCGGGTGCGATTGCGGCTTTTCGATCCCGGGGAGCCAAAATTGTGGAAATTAATATGGAAGATGACGGGATTAATATTCAGGAATTAGAGGCGAAAATCAGGTCCTTTCGCCCGAAGCTTATTTATGCGATGGCCAATATTCAAAACCCTACCGGCTATTCCTACTCGCTTACGAAACGCAACCGGTTAATCGGTCTTGCCAGACGCTACAATGCCATGATTTTAGAGGATGACTATATCAGTGAACTGGATGTTGCCGATGCGCCGCTCGCGCCGTTAAAGGCGCTGGACAGGGACCAGCGGGTGATTTACCTGAAAAGTTTTTCCAAAATCTTTATGCCCGGTCTCAGGCTGGCTTTTTTGCTGATGCCGCCGTCGTTGGTTGCCAAGGTACTGGCGATAAAACATACTTCGGATATTTCTACTTCGGGACTGACGCAGCGCGCTTTTGATTTATACTTGCGTAAAGGTATTTGGCAAAAGCACATTGCCGCCATTCGGCGCATATACCTGGAGCGCTATCAAACGACAATGGCGGCTGTTGAACAGTTTTTGCCGCCTGCGGTAACCTGCCATCGCCCCCGGGGAGGACTGACCTGCTGGCTGGCTTTGCCGGAGGGAGTATCAGCCCGGCAGGTTGTGCAGCAGGCGGAAGAAAGGGGAATGCTGCTTACTCCAGGTACGGCTTTTTTTCCCCGCCACGCACCCGACCGGTTTATCCGTCTTAGCTTTGCTGTGGTTAGTTCGGAAGAGATCCTGCATGGTGTGAAAATGCTAGGTGAAATTATCACGCAGGATTGCTTGCAAAAGTCGGCGAAATAGGTACTGACGCCCAAGGAAAAGTCAGTTTAAAATTTCATTTTTAAAATTTTTCACAAGAAAGGTCAGGTGAGATAGTGCGAAAGTATAAATTATTTTTACATATCCTGTTGCTGCTGGTTGTCTTGCTGGGTTCTTCGTCCGGCCTCTTTGCCGCTATTGCCGCTGGGGAGACTGTTCCGGAGCATATTACCTTAACCTGGTCTGAAGATCCGAAAACCACGCAGACGATAACCTGGCAAACGGCGGCCACTACCGTTGACGGACTGGTACAGTATGCCGAGGCAATGAATAAGCAATTGCTGCCATTGCATGCGGTAAGAATTGCGGCTGACGTAACCGCGCTCCATACCAACACGGGAAGTGTAGCTGTTCATTCCGCCACTTTAACCGGCCTCAAGCCCAATACCCGCTATGTTTATCAGGTCGGCGGGATAAGCGGCTGGAGTCAGCCGCAGTATTTTACAACGGCGCCGGCAACGGACAAGGCTTTTAGTTTTTTAGTATTTGGCGACTCGCAAAGCATGAATTACGGGACATGGGAGAAGACTTTGCATAACGCCTTCCGGGTTAATCATCAGGCGGCTTTTTTTGCCAATGTAGGTGATCTTGTGGATGTTGGCCAGGATTACTCCCACTGGGACAAGTGGTTTCGTGCCGGGCAGGGCGTTATTGATACCATTCCGGCTATGCCAATAACAGGAAATCATGAGTTTTATACAGTACAGCATCATCAGTTTTCCCTGCCGGAATTGTTCACAGCTAAGCTTAAACTGCCGCTCAATGGACCTGAGGGGCTTAAGGGCAGGGTGTATTCTTTCGATTATGGCGATGCCCATTTTGTTATGCTGGACAGCCAGGAAGGAGAACAACGTGGCTTTGTGCCCGATATGTTGGAACGACAAAAAGTCTGGCTGGAAAAAGATCTGCAGCAGACGCGGAAAAAGTGGAAAATTGGTTTTATTCACCGCCCGCTTTACAACAACAAGCCTGGTGAAGGCGAGATCAATATCCGTAAAGCATTTGCGCCTATTTTTGATAAATACCATATGGACGTTGTGTTTACCGGTCACGACCATACGTATGCGCGAACGTATTCGCTGTTTGCCGGTATGCCGACAGACAGCCCGGCCAAGGGGACCATTTATGCAGCCACCGGCCGGAGCGGTACCAAAACGTATCCGAATGTGCTCTCTAAAGAACGGCATGCGTTTTTTTATGATCCGCAGGATGAGCCCAACTATTTGGTTGTTGCGGTTGACCAGACTACGCTTGCCGTAAAAGCATTTAAACAAAGTGGCGTCCTTATCGACAGTTGGGAGATTCGTAAATAGTTAATTATATAAGATAAAATACCCCAAGCCTTTTGGCCTGGGGTATTTTGCCGGTAGTGCGGTATTATTCGAGATTATTCAAGCTCACATATTTTATCTAACAAATGAGTGGCTTGCTCGTGGGGAATGTCTTTGACCAGTACAACCTCACTGATCAGAATCTGCCTGGCGTTATCAAGCATATTCTTATCTGCCATTCCCAATTTTCGTTTATTCTTGATTCTGAGTAGATCCCTTATGACTGCGACTTCTTCGTGGATATCGCCGCTTTTAATTTTATTCATATTAAGCCGCTGTCTTTGCGTATCGTTCATGGGTAGCGGAGCGGTCGTTTCCTCATCATGAAAAGTATTGAGTATATTATCTAGTTCATCTGGATCTACAATTGGGCGCATCCCTAATTTTTCTGTCTTGTCATAAGGGAGCATTACCTGCATGTTTCTATGAGGTATATTTACAACATAATAAAGCTGTTTTTCCCCAAATACTTCCTTCTCTTCGATTTTCTCAATAATGCCTCCACCATGCATGGGATAAAAGATTTTATCGCCAACTTGAAACATGAAGTCACCCCCTAATGCGATAGTATTAAGTATACCACAACAACATAAAAAAATCAAATAAATTTATAATTATATCATTGGATGTTGCTCTAGTCAACATATTATTTGTTATAAATAGGATTTGTTTCATAGTTTTTTACTGGTGTTGTTATTGAGTGGCTGTTATATAGTATAAAAATTTTGCTGACTATTACGGAAAAAACAGGTTCTTTATGCTTGGACGGCTAATCTTAATAGTAATTTTGTTTTTGGAATTGCAAGGAGAGGGACTAATGAATAGGAGGTAAATATGGAACATAGGACAAGAGTGGAACGCGCTATCAAGAGGCTGACTGTCGACCAGGTACCTTGTGCGGAATTAATCATTAACGACAAACTTGTGCAAACGATGTTTCCGGAGACAACGATCGGCTTTAGCCATCGCTTAGAGTTTGTTAATACATTGGGGTTAGATGCCACATGTCTGCATCCGGGCTGTCAATATTCGCCGGCAACAGTACCTTGCGCTAAGGATGTTGTATTTTACGATGCAGCAGAATGGGTCAACACCGATTTGTTTACCTTTGCCGTATTGGATGGTCCGGTTGGCTGGGGGACAAAACTGCTGGGTTTTGAACAGGTTATGATGCAAATGACCCGGCATAGCCAAGCGGTTTGTGAATTGGCAGCCGCTGTCGAAACCATGAACAAAGAACTGATCAATCGCTTGGCCGGCAGCGGGGTCAATGGAATTATTCTGGCTGATGATATTGCTTTTACGCAGGGATTAATGGTCCGTCCGTCCGTTTTGCGGGAAATGGTGTTTCCGTCGCTGGCTGCGCAGGCCGCTTATGCCAAACAGTTGGGTTTGCCGGTATTCTTTCATTCGGACGGCAACCTGACGCTGGTGCTTGATGATATTGCCGCCGCTGGCTTTGACGGACTGCAGTGCATTGAGGCACTGGCCGGGATGGATATCGGCGAAGTTAAGAAACAGGTTGGCGACCGGTTATGTCTATGGGGCAACCTGGATCCGGCAGAACTTATTGAGCCGCGCAGTGTAAGCCAGCTGGAGCAAACCGTAAGGCAGATTGTGCAAGCAGCCGGTCATGATGGCGGTTTGATTTTTGGAACAAGCAGCGGTCTGTTTGAAAACATGCGGCTGGATAGCCTGAAAGTTACTTATGAAATGGTCAGGAAAAGCTAGCCTGAATGAAGAAATTAACTAAACTGTAAGGACCGCAGCGTGAATAGCCTCAGTCCGCTGTAATTTGGACTGAGGCTGTGGTTGGGGTTTTATTCTCTCTATTTATGGGCTTGACCAAGTGACCGTATAGTGGTAGCATAATACCAATAAGTTTATTCCATTATCGTGATAGTAGCATAGATTCATATACACGAGCAATGAAGCTCTCGAAAAACATTGGTTTTTCGAGAGCTTTTTTAGTTTGATAGGGGGAGGGATGGCTTTGGATTCTTCTAATGTAAATACTTTAATTACTATGCTGCCGGCAATGGCCCAAATGACCTGTTGTAGTATCGCCATTACAGACAGCGAAGGGCGGACATTATATGCGGTAAATGTTAAGGGAATAGAAGAAGCACAAAAAAGAGGAGAGATCCATAGTTTGGCACAACAAACGGCTAAGACGGGCTGTCCTTATGTTAATTTTGAGGAAAATGGTTGTCTGGCCAAAGAGTGGATTTTGCCGCTGGAAGATTATGTTTTAGTTTTTCAAAGACAAGCGGATGAGGATTTTCAGGATAAATTGCAAAGAACTTTCAAAATGGCATTACCGCTGATCGCCAAAGTAGCGGGTGGCGAGGCCGTTCTTTTTAATGAGCGGGGAGAACGCCTTTTAAGTTTTGATGCAGATGGCAGGGAAGTGCTTACGTACAAGGGCAAAGTCAGTTTTCAAGCTTGTGAAGCGATGAATCGGCAGCAGCCTGTTGTCGGAGATTCCTGCTCTATGGGTGGGGCAATGGCGGTTCGCGTCCCCGTTACTGAGAGATTTGGCTTTGGGTTTAATAATGAAAATATTACTCACCGGCATCAAAAGCTTTATGAAAAGGTGAAAAATTTGCAGCAGACACGGTATACGTTTGAAGATATCATTGGTAACAGTGAGTCGCTTGCCAAGACCAAAAGCATCGCCCGGTTTGTGGCCGGAGGTATTTCCTCCATCCTGTTAAGCGGGGAAACCGGTACTGGCAAAGAACTGTTTGCTCAGTCCATCCATCATGCCAGTGAGCGCTGCAACCGGCCTTTTGTCGCTTTAAACTGCGGGGCTATGCCGGCAAGCTTGATTGAAAGCAACCTGTTTGGCTATGAGGAGGGGGCTTTTACCGGCGCCCAAAAAGGCGGCAGAGCGGGGGCTTTTGAGCAAGCCAATGGCGGAACTATTTTTCTTGATGAAATCAGTGAGATGGAATTGAATTTGCAAACACGGCTTCTTAGGGTGCTGCAAGAAAAAGAAGTGGTTCGCATTGGTGGTTTTAAAGTAAAGCAAGTGGATGTAAGAATTATTGCTTCTACCAATAAAAACCTGAATGAATTAATTGCCGCGGGAAAGTTCCGGCAAGACCTGTATTACCGGCTCAATGTGGTGCAAATAAAAATACCGCCGCTCAGAGAACGGCAGAGTGATGTTGTTCTGTTAGCCAAGCATTTTATCAACCAGTTTAACCGGGTGTTTGGCAAAAAAGTCAAAAATATTGAAGAAAAAGCACTACAGATTTTACAGAACCATTCCTGGCCGGGGAATGTCCGGGAACTGCAAAACTGTATTGAGCACGCCATGAATATGGTGGAGACGAACGAGGTGCTTGCCTGCAACCATTTGCCGGCTTATTTGTTTCAGTCCGCTCAACCGGCAACCGAGACTCCTGTTATTGAATTTTGTCCGCGCGGGCTTACATTAACGGAGGCTTTGCGAAATACCGAAAAAATGATTATCAAAACTGCTTTGGAGCGAGCCAAACACAAGAAAACAATTGCCGCAAAACTCTTAGGAATCAGCACGGTAACGCTGTGGCGAAAACTTTCGGAATACGGTTTGGAAGAAGAACCCGGCATACAACCGGAAGGGCAATGTTTGTGAATATGGCTGTAGCTTTAATGAGTAACGACAAAGATAGATCTGATTGTTTCCAGGTCTATCTTTTTGTTTGTTGCTATTTTTTTACTCTTTATCGACACGCGCCGCAATCGTATCCGGCCTAGCGGTTACAATTTGCGGCTTTTTTATACGATGCTGTCTTTACAATTCGCAGAGAACCTTAAAAAATGTTCTTCAACATGTAAGTGTTTTGGCATGTAACTTGCAATAAGTTAAAACGGAGATTGCTATCGCATCCTCAAATGAATCGGCTTAATTTTGCAGAGAGGGTCACAATATCAATGGAAAAGAACGGACGGAACAGGATTTGATTGGTGAAATAGAGAGCAACTCCAAGCATGAATTAAATAAGTATGTAAGAAATGGGGTGCGCCTGTGTCGGATTTGCTGGAATGTATATTGCAGTCGCTTATGCCGATAGCCCGCATTACCGGTGGTTATGCCACCGTTACGCATAAAAACGGTGTTCGGATTAAGACTGTGAACTCGCAGGGAAAGGAAGTGGCTGCGCTGAAAGGTAAAGTTTTCAAGTTAGCCCAAACAGCCGGGGTAAACGGACAAGTTAGTGTGGGGCCGTCGCAAATCATTGCAGGGGCGGAAGCCTGGGGGCTGCCGCTGGGCGATTATGTGCTGGCGGCAAGTAATTTGGAACGCTTGCAGGGCGAACAGGAACTGGAAGAATCTCTGAGAAAGGCGCTGCCGTTTATTGCCAGAGTCGCCGGCGGTGAGGCGGTTCTTTTTGATCATGAAGGCAGAAGAATAGCCAATGTTGGCAGTGACGGGCAGGCAAATGCCAGTTATATTGGCAAGATAAGCCAGGCCGCCCAGCAGGCCATCCAGAGTCAGCGGCCGGTGATCGGTGAATCGATTTCCGTTCTGGGGGCAGTTGCGGTGCGTATTCCGATAACCGCCAAATATGGTTTCGGGTTTAATAATGAACAAAATGTGCGCAGGCAGCAAAAGTTATTGGAAGAAGTAAAAAAATTCCAATATGCCCGCTATAATTTTGACGATATTGTTGGGACAAGTGAGGCAATTAATAAAGTAAAAAGCCGGGCTGCTTTTGTAGCCAAGGGGATTTCCTCCATTATCATTTCCGGTGAGACCGGGACAGGCAAGGAATTGTTTGCCCAGTCGATTCACAACGCCAGTGACCGGCGAAGTCAGCCTTTTATTGCCGTTAATTGCGGTGCATTGCCCGAATCATTAATTGAAAGCACCTTTTTTGGCTATGAAGAAGGAGCTTTTACCGGCGCGAAAAAGAAGGGAAGTCCGGGCGCGTTTGAACAGGCCAACGGCGGGACCATCTTTCTTGACGAAATCAGCGAAATGGATGTTAACTTGCAAAGTAAGTTATTGCGGGTATTGCAAGAACGGGAAGTGACCCGCCTCGGCGGTGAGAAAGCGGTTCGGTTGGATGTGCGGGTGATTGCATCCACTAACCGGAATATCGCTGAGATGATCAGTAACGGTACTTTTCGCAAAGATCTGTATTACCGCTTGAATGTTGTTGAACTTAAAATCCCTGCCTTGCGGGAGCGCTACGGTGATATTCTGGCACTGGTCCATGGCTTTATTACTGAATTCAATATTTTATTGGGCAAGTTTGTAACCGGTATTTCGCAAGAAGCCATAAAGATTGTCGAAGGGTATCAATGGCCGGGGAATATTCGTGAACTTAAAAATAGTATTGAATATTCCATGAACATTGTCAGCGTAAACGAAAGTACGATCGAGAAGCGGCATTTGCCGCAGTATCTGCATAATTGGCGGCCCCAAGGCAAGGAAGTGCGTAAAATTGATACGCTGGCGGCAGCAGTTGCCGCTGCCGAAAAGCAATCCATTCTCTTGGCGCTGGAGTATTCGGGCTGGACGAAAAGAAAAGCGGCCAAACTGTTGGGGATCAGTACAACAACGTTATGGCGTAAGATGGTAGAATTGGGAATTGAATTATAGATAACTTTGATAAAAGCAGGTAGTAAAAGATCCTTAAAGGCTTTCCTAACGGGGAAAAATTAAGTATCAAAATCAAGAACAACTGACATTTTTCATAAAAACATTTCCTTGCTGTAATGTGTATTGCATTTGTGAAATACAATAAGACTAAAATTATAGTATTTTTTTTAAAAGCGACAAAATGCATTTCATTATTGAAATGCATTTTGTTTTTTACGGAGCCCGAAAGTGTTGCCGCCGCGCCAAAAAACAAGCGGATAGCAGCTTTGCTCATCAGCTAAAGACAGCTCTGGCCAAACAATGATCAAGGTGGACATTGGTGCGGATTTTTGTAGGCCGGCAAGGCTTGGCATGGTTGTTGCTATATAGATAGTTGAGTTTTGTTAAAACCAATGCCGCAGGCGGTAGTAGATATAAATGGAATCGGCGAATTTCAAGAGATTGATAGTTCTCACCAATGGTGTGCCGGGATCAACCCATGATTCCTAATTACAGGTAACCTTACCGTAAGGTGGGGAAGAGCCGGGTTGACTTCCGGCCGCCGCAGCTATAGCCAACGACGTCTAAGCTGTGATCGGTATTTACATAGATGCTTTGCTGTATAAGAATTTGTTACAGCAACCGAAAAAGCGGGCAACGGTGCAGCAAGATGGAGGCGATGCGGATACAAGGTAAGTGGTTTAGTAAGAAATTGCAAGTTTAATAAAAAATAATGAATCAGAGGTTTTTTATTATGAGTACTTATGGGACACCGGTAACTGTGGCGGCAAAACTTGACCGGCTGCCACTTTCCGGATTTCATTACAAACTACTGACCATTAATGGTTGTGCCTGGGCCTTTGACGCGTTCGACGTTGGCTTGATAACTTTTATTGCTACCGCGCTAAGTGAGGCCTGGCAGCTTAGTTCGGCACAAGTTGGCATTTTACTCAGTTCGGGATTACGCTTTACCGGCATTTTACATTTGGATCGTACGCCGGCGTCTGCCGGAATCTCCCCGGTGGCTTGCCCTGCAGGGGCGGGATCAGGAAGCGTTGAGCATTGTTGAGCAGATTGAGGGCGAAGTGGCGAAACCCCACGCAATACCGTCGGTTACAGAAGACAAGCTGGCGGCTGTCAACGTCGCCGGTAAAAGTTCGGTGGGCACTTTATTCTCACCGGCATACTGGCGGACGACACTAATGCTTTGGCTGCTTTGGTTTCTAGGTATGTTTGGCTATTACGGGCTTTTCGCCTGGCTGCCCTCCTTGCTGGTTAAAGCCGGCCACAGCATGGTAAAGTCTTTCCTTTATGTAGTGATTATGCAACTGGCGTACATTCCCAATCAAATTGCCTGTGCTTATGGCATGGACAAGTACGGCCGGAAACGGTTGCTGACCGCCAATCTGCTGTTAGCCGGAATAGCGACAGTGCTTTTCGGCTGGGCATTGGGCCTGGGGGCCCTAGCCATCGGTCAGGTTGTATTTTTGGGAGTGGTGACTTCTTTCTTCGTGTCAGGCGTATGGGGGATAACCTATACCTATACACCTGAACTGTACCCCACTGGCGTGCGGGTAACGGGAACAAGCATGGCGGCAACCTGCTCGCGGGTGGGTTCCATGCTGGCGCCATTGGTTATTGGCTACGCACTTAATTTCGTGGGTGTTACCGGGGCGATTGCGATTGTTGCCGGCGCCTTTATCCTCGCCGGCATTGTCGTAGCTATTCTGGGCAGGGAAACCCGCGGCCAGAGCCTGCAGTAAGGAAGAAGTCAAGCAATGGTTGATCAAGAAAGGAGAAATGAATGTGAGCAATCAAATGACGAAATCGCCCTTGCAGGTTTCCATCGAAACCAAATTATCGCTGGCCGAGAATATTACATTCGGCCTTCAGCATTTACTCGGGTTAACAGGAATTTGGCTATTCCCCGGCATCATTGGCACGGTCTTGGGACTTATGCCGGAAGTGGTTGGCTACATTGTTCAGTGTTGTTTCATAACAACCGGCATCGTTACGATACTGCAGTCAAGCCGCTTTTTGAAGCTGCCGGTTGTGCAGGGCCCGACAGCGGCATTTTTTGTAGCAATCATGTCAGCCGGAAAAACGTTGGGGCTAGGGGTCGCCTATGGATCTTTATGCGTAGCGGGCGTTATCTTTATGGTCTTGTCACTTCCTTTTAAAAAATTAGGCATTATGGGCCGGCTTGTCAAATACATAAGTCCTCCCATTGTGTTTGGCAGTCTGTTAGTAATTATCGGGGCTCAGCTGGCCGCTTATGGATTGCCAGGCTTCTTTGGACACGCCGGAACTGCCGGTTATCCCGGATTTAATTTTGCAGCCGCCGTCGTCACTCTGGTAGCGATTATTCTCTTCATGACTTTGGGGGGGAACGGTATCTTGCGACGGGGCGCTATTTTGTGGGGCATTATTGTCGGGACGCTGTTTTGTGCGGCTTTCGGGAATTTTGATACTTCCCCGGTGGCCAAAGCCTCGCTGCTTAGCCTGCCTCAAATCTTTCCCTGGGGATTCGGCGTAAATGCCGGGATTGTGCTATTAATGTGCGTAGCCTTTATTCATGCAACCGGTGAGGCAATGGGCATGTATACGTTGCTGACCGGCTGGGATGGACAAAAGCTCACTGTCGACCGGGTTAACCGGGGAATATTTACTGAAGTCTTAGGCTGTACTCTCGGGGGGATATTGGGCGGCATAGCAACCACTTCCTATCCTGAGAACATCGGCATAATCCGCGTATCCGGCATTGGCAGCAGATTTGTGACGCTTACGGCGGGAATACTCGCGCTATTTCTGGGGTTCCTGCCCAAAATCGGGGTGCTGATCGCGATTATTCCGGGAGCCGTTCTGGCCGGCGCATCCGCGCTGCTTTTTGGTGTAATTGCGTACAGCGGTATTCAGATGCTGGCGGTTGTGGAGTGGGATGAACTTAATATGGCGGTAGCTTCGACGGGATTTATCATTGCGCTGGGGGCGATGTTCATGCCGGCCGAAATTCTCGATATGCTCCCTCTTTCCGCCAAAATTTTTATGTCTCAGCCGATGCTGGTGGGAGTAGTTTTGCTAATCACATTGAATATTGTTATTAATATGTGGCTCAGACCATTGCTGGCCCAAAAACAAGTACAAAGGGTGGAGGATATGAATTGAAGGCGTATTTTAACGGCGTAAAAAAGTCATTGGCAGGCACAGAACTATGTAATTACTACATAAATGCCACTAAGACGGCAGTTATAACCATTGATATGCATAGGGGCCACTTGGACGCGGGACCGGACTGCCCATGTCCGGCCCCACGGGCTCGAGCTATCATAAAACCGATAGATAAGTTCACTGCTGCGTGTCGGCAGTTGGGGATGCCAATTATTCACGTACGATCAGTTTTGCGAAAAGACGGATCAGATGATGTTAACGGCAATATCTCGGCCTGGAGACTGGTGTTTCCCATGACTGTAGGGGATATTGCCGGGTCTGGGGAACACGCTCTGGAAGGAACCAAGTGGACCGAATTCGCCATAAGGGTAGAGGAAAAAGATTACATCGTAAACGGGAAAAAACGTCTTAGCGCGTTTTATCCAACCGACCTGGAACTCCTGCTGCGAAACCTTCACAAAGAAACAATTGTCCTTGTAGGCACAATGACGGATTGTTGTGTTCTTAACACAGCCTTTGACGGCGCAAACAGAGATTTCCGGATTATAGTCCCACGGGATTTGTGCCGGGGTTTTGAAGATCTGGAGGAACCTGCCTTACGGATCATCTCGCTGCATCTTGGCCTTGTAGTAGATTCCGGCGACCTGTTGCAGGCGTGGCAAGAACAGCTTGCCGATTAGCGACTAGGTATACTTGCCCAATAAAACGCAAGAGAACCATTAGAGGCAATCCAATAAAGATTCTTTTTTGACAGAGTGTTATAAGTCATAAAGGGGAGAAAACCATGCCAGAAGTTCGGCTTAAAATTAATGGAAACCCGGTTATAGCGGAATGTGCGCCTGAGACGACGCTGCTGCAGTATTTGCGAAACGTAACCTGTCTGCGGGGCGCAAAAGAAGGTTGCGGCACCGGTCACTGCGGCGCGTGCTCTGTCCTCATCAATGGTCAGGTTAGACGTGCCTGTGTTACAAAACTACAGCGGTTGGAAGGTGCGGATATTCTTACGATTGAAGGATTGTCGACTGGTGATAAACTGCATCCGATTCAAAAAGCGTATCTGGATGTTGGCGCAATTCAGTGTGGCTATTGCACTCCGGGAATGATTCTGGCGACCAAGGCTCTGCTGGATCGAAATCCCAACCCGGAACGTGACGAAATCCTGAAGGCACTCAAGCACAACTATTGCCGCTGTACCGGTTATGTAAAAATTATTGAAGCCGTAGAGTTGGCAGCGCGATGGCTGGGCGGAGATGAAAATGCGGTCATAACCAATGCAATGGAGAAAACCACTATTGTAACAGGTACGACAGGCGCAGCAATGGAGGCACCGCAAGGCAAAGCGATGGGGATACCTGTCTGGGATATGGACGGTATTGCCAAAGCGCGCGGTACTCTGAAATATACAGATGATTATGTATTTCCGGGTATGCTGCACGGCGGCGTAGTCTGGAGCGGGGAGCCCCATGCGCGCATTATAGGTATTGACGCGGCGGAAGCTCTGGCGATGGCTGGGGTCACGGCGGTGATTACCGCCAAAGATGTTCCGGGTATCAATGGCTTTGGCTTGTTGACCCCGGATCAGCCTGTTTTTTGTGAGCAAGAGGTTAACTTTATTGCGGATGTTGTCGCGGTTGTCGTTGCCGAAGACGAATATACAGCGCGCACTGCGGCCCAAAAGGTGAAAGTGAGCTATGAGCCGCTGCCGGGTATATTTACAATGGACCAGGCGGAAAAGCAAAATTCGATTTTCAAAGAAATCTCATATGCTGTCGGCGATGTAGACCGCGCCAAAAATGAGCCGGACTTGCTGAAATTGCAGCTGCACTTCGACATTCCCCGACAGGAGCACGCCTGCATGGAGACCGAGTCGGCCATCGGCAGCTGGAATCCCCATGGCATGACGGTGTATTGCACGACGCAGTCTCCCTATGAACTGCGGGAAATGCTGTCTGCGGTTTTAAACATGCGTGTTGATCAGATTAGAATCATTGCGCCGCCGTTGGGAGGCGGATTTGGGAAAAAGTGCGACCCCTATATGGAGGCTGCCGTGGCGGTTGCGTCTTATGCCTTGCGGCGTCCGGTTAAAATTACCCTGAACCGTGAAGAATCGCTGAATCTTAGCACTAAACGGCACCCGTATAAAATTGATTACGAAATTGGTTTGCGCAAAGATGGCCGGATACATTTTGTTGATGCGCATTTCAAAACTGACGGTGGTGCATATCGAAACTTGAGTCCTGGCGTGTTGGAACAGAGTATGATTTTTTGCTGCGGTCCGTATCGAATTCCCCATGGACGCGTGCAGGGGAAGGCCTTGAAAACCAATAATACACTTTCCGGCGCATTCCGTGGCTTTGGCATCAATCAGGCGGCGATCTCCATTGAAGTTGCTCTGGATATTGCCGCGGAAAAGCTGGGAATCACCCCTTTTGAACTGCGCTTGCGAAATGCCGTGGATGCCGGAGATGTTACTTTTTCCGGACAGCGTGTGGAGTATAGTGTGGGAATTCGGGATACGGTTGAGTTATGCCGCGATAGAATGTACGAAGTACTGAAGGATTATGAGGAACAATATCCGCATGGCACGAAAGTTTTGGGATGGGGAATGGCCAGCGGCTATAAAAATGTTGGCGTTGGCAAAGGTGTGCCTGATGATGGCGGCGCAATTTTGACAAAAACTGCGGACGGAAAAATTGAGATGCGCGTTTCGGGGATTGATATGGGACAGGGTTTTCGTACCGCAATGCGTCAGCTTGCGGCGGAAGCTCTGGACGAGTCACTGGAAAATATTGATCTGATCAATGGTGATACCAATTTGACGCCCAAGCATGGCCAGGCAGTCAGTGAACGTCAAACGCTCAATAGTGGGAATGCTGTTGTGCGGGCGGCACGGCTGCTGCGGGAAAAATTAGCGAAGGATCCTTGGCGACCGGGGGAACCCAGATCTGCGCGCTATGATTATGTTGCCCCGAAAACCTATGCGCTGCACGATCAGGCGGGCCGAATAGCAGCAGGAATTCATTATCGCAATTATCCTGCCTATGCTTATACAACACAGGGCGTGATTCTGGAGGTCGATACGGCAACCGGTAAAATAAAGGTATTAAAGGTTGTGGCCGTGCACGACGTTGGTCGTGCCATCAATCCCCATATCATCGAAGGCCAGATAGAAGGAAGCTGTTCGATGGGAATCGGCTACGCGTTAACAGAACATTTTAATGTTGTAGAAGGCAGGCCCACGGAAAAATACTATGGGAAATTGGGGATGCCGACAATTGACGAAACCCCTGAATACGAATTGATACTTGTGGAAGACCCTGAACCGGAAGGTCCTTTCGGCGCTAAAGGAATTTCAGAAGTAGCAACCGTACCGATGACGCCCGCCGTAATGAATGCGGTATATCATGCAACCGGTCTACGATTTTTCACGTTGCCGATCACGCCGGCAGCCGTTTTGGATGGCCTGCGTAGACGGAAAGGTTCTGGTGCAAAAACCGACGGAAGTGGCACTAATTGAATTGATATACGGGAACGTTGGAGTTTGCTATAATTGCGCGTTTATTATGACAGGGTGTATTTGCAAAACCTCTGCTGACCGGCTTATATGAAAGCCGGTTATCAGAGGTTTATTCATTGTGCAGATAATGAAAGAGCAACGAAGTTCGCAGCAATATTTTGCGGCTGTAAACAGCAAAACTTGAGGATTTATTGTATATTTTAGCACAGGCCGGCTTGGTGAACACATGCAGGATTGAAATACTATTACGCTGCTGAAATAGTTTTTGCCTTATGCCTCAGATTCCAGGAAAATAGGCAAGAAAAACACTATCCTCAGTAAATAATTACTTCAATAGTTTTCAATAATGAAAAAATTAAGATTTACAATAAAATTCAAATAATAGGGCGTAAAGAAAAATAGAAACAATGTAAACGCGCTGGCGTAAGGGATTATCAGGCTTTGATGGCAATGGTTTTAGCAAAAAAATTCTTAGGCATGATTATTGCAAATATAAAAAAGCAAGTCGGTAAAACGACAAAAATGCTAGGAGGGTTTTAAAATGAAAGGAAAACTCAATGCAAAAATCCTATCACCTGATGAAATTGTGGTCATGAAGGAAAAACTGGAGACGCTTTTATCAGCCAAAGGCGTAAAACTTGATCATCCCAAAGCTATGGAAATGTTAGAGGCTGCCGGCGCACAAGTTGACAGTGCCGCCGGTACGGTAAAGTTTCCGAAACCGGTAATCGACAAAGCCCTGAAAAGCATACCGGAAAAATTTACGCTGGCCGCTCCTGATCCTCAATATGATTTAGTTTTTCCTCATCCGCAAGGCAGCTTTTATACCCGGACCTGCACAGGGGGGATGAACTATCTAAACGAAAATGCGGAGTACCACAATATTACCATTGAGGAAGTAGCGGCATGGACCAAACTTATTAATTCCTTAGATAATATCGACTTTTGCGCATTGCCGTCCACGTCCGGGAAATCAGTTCCCGGCGAAGCGATTGACATTCATACATTACGAACTATGCTTGAGCACAGTAAGAAGCATATCTGGGTGCAGCCTTATGAGGCGGAGAATGTAAAATATCTGATTGAACTGGCTGCTGCCCGCGCGGGCGGCAAAGAACAATTAAAGAAACGGCCGATTATCAGCTTCATTACTTGCTCGGTTCCTCCTTTACAATTTAAATATATGGATATGGAGGCTCTGTACCAATGCTGCCTGAACGGAGTGCCGATTCAACCCTGTTCCTTACCGGCAGCCGGGGCCAATGCGCCTGTTACCCCGCAAGGCATAGCCCTGTTGGCCTCTACCGAAGTTATGGCGCAAATTATTATGGCTGAGCTGTTGGCTCCCGGTTTACCGGTTATTGCCACACCGTTGTTATTTGCTATGGATATGTTGACAACCTATACCCTGCAATCGCCCATTGAGACAACTATGGGCAGAATGGCCGCCATGCAGTTATTTGAAGAAGGCTATAACATTCGGGCGCATAGCTATGGCACCGGCACAGACAGCTTCCTGATTGACGGTCAGTCTATGGTCGAAAGAACATCGCTGACGCATATGCTGGCGTTGTCCGGCGCATCTGTACTGGGCGGGGCCGGACAACTGGAGGTAGCGAAGACCATCAGTCCTCTCCAGCTTATTATTGACGACGATATTTTTAGCATGACCAAAAAACTGTTAGGCGGTTTAGCGGTTAATGACGATATGCTGGCCTGGAACGAAATTATGGGCTTAAGCGGCAATGAATCTTTTGTCGACATGGACCATACCTTTGAACATTTCCGGGATTCTTTGCGGCTGCCGACCTTTAACCGCGACTCCAGGCCGAATTGGCTAAAGGCAGGCAAAAAAGACATGCTTGACCGGGCTAAAGATGTTTACCGGCATATTAAGGATAATTATCAGCCGATCACGGTGGCAGGCGATGTTCTCAGCAATCTGGACCAAATCACCAAACAAGCCGATGCCAAGCTTGTGGGCAAATAAGGCGAATGGCTGATAGGCCAATATTTTGTGCGATGTCTGCTATATATTCTGCATTAAAGAATTAGCAATCGCAGGCGAGTGGTGTATTGACAACGCTCCACTACTGGCGTTTGACTTACGCTTTTGCCAACACACCACTCGCCTGTAAAAACTTTAGTGCATTATATATATTCACAGGGCGCTAGGAGAAAAAGGGGGGGAGAATTGTGCAAAAGTCTTATAAAACAACAGAAAAGTGGTGGTTGGGTCTAACGATACTGTTTTATGTTTTGTATAACCTGCCAGGGGTCCCGGTGTATGGAGATGCAAACGCCGCTTTATGGCATGGGGCGTTGACTGTTTTGCCATTGTGGGTGGTTGTGTATGGCGGGCTGTTCATACTGAATAAACAAAGAAGACTGAAAAAGAAACCGGACCTATCGCCGCAGGCAATAAATCGCATACCCCGTGAGCCTGTTTCCAAGGGAGGGATATAAATGTTGTCCGCTTTTACTACTTGGGCGTTATACGTCATTTATATGGGGGCGTTGATTCTTTTTGGCATTTTCGTATGGTGGAAAGAAAAGAATAACACGACGCGGCATTTTTATACCGCCGGCAACACGATTAACTGGTTTGTGCTCTGTATGACCTATATCGCCGCACTCATGAGCACCTGGGTATTTTTTGCCGGACCGGGTGGCTATTATCGCGGCGGTTTTGGGTACTATATGTCCGAACTCAGCTATATCCCGTTATTCCCGGTGCTTACTTATTTTGTGATGAATAAAGTCTGGTTGTTAAATACCCAACGGCATTACACCACGCAGGCCGATATATTCGTGGACCGGTTTCGCAGTCCAACCCTGCGCCTGATTTTGGCCATCGTGTTTTTCTGTGTTTCCATGCCTTATGCCGCTGCTATTTACATTGCCTGCGGCAAAGCGGCAACGGTTGCCACCAATGGCGCTATTACCCAAAGCAGCGCAGTGATATTCGTTGGGTTGACAGCCTTGCTCTTCATTCCGTTTGGCGGCGTAAAATCGGTGGCCTGGGCGGCGACAGTCCAGGCCTGGATATTCATGGTTGCCTTGTGGAGCATAGGGATTTGCGCCATTGCTTACGGCTTTGGCGGTGATGTTTTTGGGGCGGCAGCCAGTGTCTGGGAAAACACCAACTCCTGGTTTTCTTATCCCGGACCGGAAAAGTGGGTACCCTATTCTGCCAGATTCGGCTATCCAATCGCCTGTGCTATTGGCTGGACGATTATGCTGCCGGACGTATTTATCAGGGCCGGGTATTTCGGCAAAGACATGCAAACCCAGCGCAGCCTGATGTTTTTACAACCGGTTTTGCAGACTATCGTTTGGACCGGTACGATGTTTATTGGCTTCGCCGCTATTGCTATGCTGCCGGGGCTAAAGGGCGGCGATACCGAACTGGTTATTCCGTTGCTGCTTACCAAAATTATTTCACCGGAATCGCTAACTGTTGCTATGGTACTCATGGCAGTATTCGTCTGGGGTACGTTGGCTAAAGGGCTGTCTGCCGCCACCTCGCACCTGTTGGTGGCCGGCTCGATCGTTTCGGAGGATATTCTTACCAGATTGCTCAACCTTAAGGTTAGCCCTAATGTGCATATTACAATTGCCCGCTTGGCCGTTGTCGGCTTAGGTATTGCGGCATTATGGCTGGCTCTCAATCCGCCGGATTTAATGTGGACATTAATCATGTTTGCCATTGCCCTGGTTATGCCGATTTTTCCTGTGCTGGTAGCCGCTCTTTATTGGCGAAGAGCCACCGCGCCGGCGGCGATCGTTGCTTCTGTTACAGGTGTTATCGGGGTATTGTTGACTTACTACTATGGGCTGGGCGACAGCTGGTACGGCGTCTTCGGCATGCTGGCCTCGGCCGTACTTATGGTCGTGGTCAGCTATCTGACCGAAGAAACCAGCCAAGAAGTACTGGATGACTTTTACGGAGCTTTGGCGAAAGCGGAAGCGGAATATTATGAGAACTAGCAGGCGGGACAACAAGAGAAACATAAAAATTAGAGGAGGATTATCATGAGTGATTTTAACAAGTTGGCACAGGCGGTTTTTCAGGGGGATTTAAAGGGCGTCAAGGCGCTCACGCAAGAATTACTTGATGGCGGCGCAAAGGCGGATGATATCATTAACCAGGGCTTGATTGGCGGGATGGATATCGTGGCCCCCAAGTTTAAGGCCGGGGAAATGTTTGTGCCGGAAGTTTTGCGGGCGGCAAAAGCTTTGGGGTGCGGGATGGAATTGCTGAAGCCGATGTTAGGAGCGGGTGAAGGGAGCGGTTTGAAGAAGCTGGCAACCGTTGTCATCGGCACGGTTGCCGGGGACTTGCATGACATAGGAAAAAACCTGGTAATCCTTATTTTAGAGAGTGCCTCGTTTCATGTAATCGACCTTGGGGTTGATGTTTCGCCCCAGAAATTTGTTGAGGCTATTAAGGAGCATAAACCGCAATTTGTCGGTTTGGCCGCATTGCTAACCACGACCATGATGGCCATGAAGGAGACTGTTGACGCGATACAGGCTGCCGGTCTTAGAGACCAAGTTAAAATTTTAATCGGCGGTGCTCCCATTTCCCAGGAATTTGCTGATGAAATCCGTGCGGATGCATACTGTGCGGATGCCATTGTCACGAAGGAAATTGCCACCCAAATGAGTGCCTGATCCAGCATTTCCGGCTGCTAGGGTTATTACAAGACAAAGGAGAAATTAGCAGTGGTTATTATCGGTGAGCTTATTAATACAAGCCGTAAATCCATCAGTGAAGCGGTGGATAAGCGGGATGCCGCCTATATAAAAAAAGTCGCCATTGAGCAAATGCAAGCGGGAGCCACATACATTGATGTGAACTGCGGCAACAAGGTGCATAACGAAGTAGAAATCATGGAATGGCTGGTAAAAAATATTCAGGCGGCCGTTGACATCCCGTTATGTATTGACAGTCCCAATCCCCAAGCCTTAGAGGCCGGACTGTCTCTGGCCCGCACTGGACAACCCTTGATTAATTCCATTACTGACGAGAAGGTGCGGTATGAGGCAGTTTTACCTTTGGTACTTAAGTACAAGGCCAAGGTGATTGCCTTATGCATGGACGATACGGGAATGCCGAATACGGCAGGAGATCGCATGCGGGTGGTTAGCAGCCTGTACAAAAAGCTGACATCGGCAGGCGTTGCGGAGGAAAATATTCATTTTGACCCGCTCGTGAAGCCGATCAGTGTTGTTAGTCAAGCCGGGGTAGAAGTTTTGGAGACCATCAAATGGATAAAGCAGGATTATCCGAACGTCCACTTTGCCTGCGGCTTGAGCAATGTATCTTTTGGACTGCCGGGCCGGAAAGTGCTGAACCGATTATTTGTAGTGCAAACTATGGCCCTAGGCATGGATGGTTATATTCTAAATCCTACAGATAAGGGAATGATGGGATTCATTCAGGCCGGCAGGACTTTATTAGGCCAGGATGAATATTGCGGAGATTACTTAACGGCTTATAGAAACGGTTATTACGATTAAAGTGACGGTTTACACCCTGACGCTTGACGCTAAGTTCCGGTTTCTTTTGGAACTTAGCGTTACGTCTTTATTCTAATATAAGATAATGAAATGGAAATACCGGCATGTAGGCCCGGCAGACAATAGAGAAAGGCCATCCTTGCAGGAGTAAGGATGGCCTTTAAGTTCATGATATTAAAAATCAAGCAGATTATGATCATTTAACCATGCTTTTGTACAGGCAATAAATTTTTTTGCTGCCGGTGAGCAGTTCTTTAATGAGCGGGCGGCGATGCCTATTTTACGGTAATAGGATTGATCCAAGTAGACAGTACGGATATCTTCCGCATTCCTGGCTAGGACCATTTCCGGCAGAATACTGATGCCCAGGCCTTTGCTTACCATCGATATAATAGTCTGGCTTTCCGTTATTTCATATTTTACAGTTAGTTTGGCACCCTTCTCCTGCAAAATCCTGCCTATATCATTGTAACTGCCCCATTTAGGCATAATGAATGTTTCCCGGGCGATATCCTGTAAATGAATCGTATCTTTGTGGGATAAAGGATGTGCCGCTGGCAGGACGCATAGCAGGCGGTCCTTCTTTAAAAACAGCACGTCAAAGGTTTTGGCGGTCGGCAAAGAGACAAAGCCAAAGTCAATGAGGCCGGTGTCTATCCACCGCTCAATTTCATCATAATTGCCGTCGTCAGCCAATTCAACCTGTATGGAAGGATGGTATTGATGAAACTGGGCAAGTATTCCGGGCAGCCACATATTGGAGACACTGGAAAAAGAACCGATACGGACCGTACCGGCGGTTAAGCCGTTGATAGCGGCCACTTCTTTTTTTAGATGTTCGTTGATTTCTAAAATTTGCTTTATATAAGGCAACAGGCGTTCGCCATTGCTGGTTACCGTTAGGCCGGCGCGATTTCTGGTAAACAGAGGAAAGCCTAATTCGCCTTCAAGGTTAGTAATGATATGACTGACCGCCGAATGGGTTAGATTAAGAGTTTCTGCCGCTTTGGACATACTTCCCAACGTTGTGATGGAATGAAAAACCTCATATTTATATAAGCTCAAAGCAACTCCGCTCCTTTGCAAGATGAATTATTTTAAACCAGAATGTTAAAAATATTCACTTTTCTTATTTGTAGTTTACACCTATACTAGAAAGAAAAGCAACAAATTTGGCGGTGGCGGCAAGCGTAAGCAATACGGTTAGCCTTGAATGATAAAATCCTTTATTGGGCGGTTTATAGCTAGAGGATGAACTTCGGCGGAGTTTACGGAAGTGCTTATTCAAGGGCGGGTGAAACATGGATAATAAAGAACTGTTAGATCATCTGTACGCAGCATTGCCTTTTATTGCCCATATTACAGGCGGCTACGCCACTGTAACCGATAAAACAGGGCGTAGACTTAGAAGTGTTGATACCCATGGGCAAGAAATATCTCAATTTCAAGGGGAAGTGTATGACATAGCCAGACAGGCCGGTCAACAGCGAAAACCGGCAGTGGGGACCTCACAATTTATTGAGGAAGCCGAAGCCTGGGCATTACCAATCGGCAATTATGTGCTCTGCTGTAGTAATATAGAGCGCATAGAACGTAATCACAAACTGCGGGAAGCACTGTCGGCAGCTTTGCCCATGATCGCCAAGGTTGCAGGTGGAGATGCCGTACTTTTTGATTACTCCGGACGCCGGTTAGAAACGGCTGATTATACAGGCAGCAAAAGTGACAAGCTTATTGGCAAGATCAGTAAAGCGGCGCAGGCATCTATGCAATGTCAGAAGCCGGTTATCGGCGAGTCTATTACTCTGCACGGTGTTACGGCGGTACGCATTCCCATTACCGAGAAGTTCGGCTTGGGTTTTAACAACCAAGCGATGGTGTCACAAAAAGAAAAACTAGTTAATGAAGTTAAGAAATATCAGTATGCCCGCTATACGTTAGCCGATATTATCGGCCAAAGCGAAGCTATCCAAAAATGCAAAAACATCGTTAATTATGTATCCAAGGGGCTTTCTTCCGTTTTGATTTATGGTGCGACCGGTACGGGCAAGGAACTGTTTGCTCAGGCAATACATAATGCCAGTGACCGCAGGGATAAACCCTTTATCGCCATTAATTGCGGGGCTTTACCGTCTACATTAATAGAAGCCAATCTGTTTGGCTACGTGGACGGTTCTTTTACCGGCGCCAAAAAAGACGGGAATATGGGGATTTTTGAGGCGGCCAATATGGGAACGGTATTTCTTGATGAGATAAGTGAAATGGATTGGGAGTTGCAGGCAAAGCTATTGCGCGTGATTCAAGAGCGGGAAGTGACGCGAATTGGCAGTACTAAGCCAATCCCCGTCAGTGTCCGTATTATATCGTCGACCAATAAAAATCTTCAACAATTAATTCAAAAGAAGCGTTTTCGCGAGGACCTGTATTATCGTATTAATGTTATCGAATTACGTGTCCCCTCACTTTGTGAAAGAGGCAAGGATATATCCCTGTTGGCCAATTATTTCACAGCTAGATATAATCAGGTATTTGGAAAAAATGTAACGGAGATATCCCGGCAAGTATATGACGTTTTCCAGAGCTATTCGTGGCCCGGCAATATCCGGGAGTTGCAAAACTGCATAGAAAGTGCGATGAATATGGTACGTACTGAAGAAAAGAAACTGGAGATCTATCATCTTCCCCCTCAGCTTTATAACTCATTAACAGTACATAAAAACATGATAAGCGGTGGCGAGGACAGTTTGGCAGCTATCCTGAGAAATGCGGAAAAGCAAGCTATTGTAAGAGTGTTGAAGCAGGCGAATAATAACCGGTGTCATGCGGCTCGCAAGCTTGGCATCAGCAGTACCACATTGTGGCGAAAAATGCGGGAGTATAATATTTCTTAATATAGTTGGCAGGCAAGCCGGATTTAGCGAATAAAATAAAACCAGATGAAGACTGAACCTCTGATGAAGGGCTTTATAAAAGTCCATTATCAGAGGTTCAGTCTTTTTATCAGGTCGGCAACAAAAGCCGGCGATCCTATCATATTGACCGGCTTTTAGTTTATTAATAAATGTGTATGCCTATATTAATGCCAGCGCTTGATAAAATTATGTTCGATTCCTAACTGATCAAGTATGCGCCCGGCGTGAAAATTAACAATGTCATCAAGGCTTTGAGGCTGGTTGTAGAAGCCAGGCATAGGCGGCATTATGACTATTCCCATTCGTGAGAGTTTTAACATATTTTCCAGATGTATTGGATTTAATGGGGTTTCGCGCGGAACAAGGATAAGCTTGCGATTTTCTTTAATAGCAACATCGGCTGTCCGCTGTATTAAATTTTCGCTAAACCCGTGACTGATCGCCGCCAGTGTTTTCATGCTGCAGGGAGCTATGACCATACCGTCAGTCTTAAACGAACCGCTGGAAATTGCAGCTGCCAAATTGCCATTGTCGTAAACTTCTGTTGCTAAACCTTCAAGGTAATCTACGGAATAATTCGTTTCCGTGTGAAGCGTTTCGATCGCCCATTTACTCATAATAAGATGGGTTTCAATAGTTAATTTTTTTAATAACTCTAATAAGCGAATAGCATAAATAGTACCGGTTGCTCCTGTGATAGCAACAATTATTTTCATTTCTTTGCTCCTTATCCCTAGCGCGTAGCACCTAGACGTCCAGAAATTCTGTTGGCATATTCGATTAAAACAGGAACATGTTTCAGAATTGTATCTTTGTCAAAAACCGTTGTGGGACCTGATATACCAATGGCAGCAACTATTTGTTCACTGGAATCGTAAAGCGGAGCGCCAATACAATTAATGCCATTTCCCCATTCTTCAAAGTCAGTGGCATATCCCTGCAGACGGACTTTTTCAATTTCCTCAATGAATACTTCTTCATTAGTAATTGTATTCATTGTGAATCGCCTAACTCCATTTTTAAATATATCTTTTATTTGATCAAGTTTATTAGAGACTAACACTTTGCCCAGAGAATTGCAATATATGGGGCGCCTCATTCCAACATTAAAACAGCCAAAAGAATTGTAAGAGGTTTCCGATCTTGCAATATAGAGAACTTCATTGCCGTCAAGTATTGCCAAATTGGCATTGCCACGAGTTGCGCTAGCCAGTTCATCCAAAAATGGTAAGCAAATTCGGCGTATTTCTATCGAATTGAGAACGACTCTTTCATAGTTTAGAAATACTTTACCTAATGAATAAATTTTTTCGCTTTGCTCAATCATATTAAATTCTTTCAAAGTATTTAATAATCGATATACAGTAGATTGACTGATACCAGTTAAATCACTAATATCCTTTAAGCGTAATCTTGGTTTGTCAGGCGAGAAACTGTTTATGATCGCAATAGCTTTTACGAGACTATTATTTAGAGAATCTTTATTCGTATTTATTTTATATCATCCTTTTCATGCCTAAAATATTAAAATCTTCTATCAATATATAGGTTATTCCTTTATTTTGGGAATTTTATCTCTATTATTATAGCGTATTGTATAAATGTCAATAGTAAAGATAGAAAATCGAAAGACAATGATACTTCATGCTTCCAATTCAAGAAAGAAATTCAATCGCCGAAAGAGTAACCATGGTTAGGCTACATTAAGGCGATTGAGGTATGTTCTAGTCATAGGATTCCCGCTTTCTTTTGACATTATTTGAGAAAACATTGTCTTGGGGGCTACGATTATGTACTGTATGCGCGAGCATATTTTTTTTGTTTGCTTATAGCCATATTTATCCATAATGCAAATAAATACATCCCAGCAGAAGCTACCTTGTTTCGCTAGTATCTTAATATTAACAAAGTTTTGACTGTCGAGAAAATTATAAAAAAATTATCAAAAAAGGAGGAATATTAGAATACCTGTAGAATAATTGCAGTATGTAAAATTAAAATTTCAATATAGTAAATAAATATTTCAGTATAAGCAAGTAAATTTTTAAAATATTCAGCGTGTATTCGCCACCGGCCGGGGCAGATATAAATTGGAAACACGAAAGGAGGAGATAAAAGATCCAATATGTGATCAATTTTTCGGGTAACGTAATTCGCTGCGGTGAAATAACAACAGTGCATTAGCTTGGCTAAGCAGTGGCGAGGAAGTTAAAAGTTAACGGGCGATAGTATTAAGTAGAGGGGGGACCGTCGGTGGATAGATTGTGGATTATTTTTGGTTTTTCAGTTGTCTATATAATTGTTACTACAGTTGTGGGCATGTGGTCGGTCAAAAAGACGAAAGATACTGAAAGTTTTATGACGGCGAAAAATCAAATGAGTACTTGGGTTATCGGCATTTTGCTGATGTCAGAATTCATTGGTTCCGGGGCAACGATTGGTACAGCTCAGGGCGCCTATGAAAAAGGTATGGCTGTTGCTTGGAACTGTTCTACATTAGCTTTGGGATATCTCTTATATTCTTACATGTTGGCTCCTAAAATGAATGCCTTGGGTGAATATACCATCTCAGGTGCATTAGCTCATCATTATGGAAACGGCGTTAAGATGGTTGTATCTGTCGCCATGGCAATTGCTTTAACCACAGTTTGTGTTGCTGTGTATACAGGAGGTGCTTCGGCTATTGCGGCGTTGCTTCACATTCCTATCGAAAACGCCGTTTACATGATTGCCGTGGCAGCTACATTGAATGTGTCCTTTGGCGGCCTTCGGGGCGTCGGGTATGCCAATATTATCCATACCGCTTTTAAGTTTTTAGGGCTGATAATTTTGTGTGCTACTGCCTGGATTGTTACTCATAATAATCCGCAATTACTGACTAAAATTCCTGAAACACATTATTCTTTATTTGCCGGAGTAAAGAGTTCTCAATTGCTGGCCTGGACAGTCGGCAATATTGGTGCCGTATTTTCTACTCAATACGTTCTTCAATCCATTTGTTCGTTGCCAAATCCCGCTCAAGCGCGAAAAGCCACGATTGTTGCCGGGTTAGCAATTTTCCCGATTGGTTTTTTAGCCGCTTATATTGGCGTTATGGCTACGGCTATTTTTCCAGGTATAAAAAGCGTAATGGCTATGCCGGCTTACTTTGATATTATGAACCCCTGGCTGGTTGGTATTGTAACAGCATCGATTATTGCTTCGACATTTGTATCTATTTTGGCTTGTCAACTGGGGGCAACGGCGTTGATGATTAAAGATTTTTATGTCCCTTATGCAAAACCTAATGAAAAGAAGAAAATTTGGGCTACACGAATTATGTCTATCATAATTGGCTTAATACCGATTCCCTTTGCATTAGGCGTACCGGGTATGATCAAAACTTTCTTTTTCGCACGGGCTTTGCGATCCTCAATCACGGTTTTACTACTGTTTATGATTTTTGCGCCGTTAATGACGACCAAAACAGGCGGCACTGTTGCCTTAGTTCTGAGTCTTATTGGAACGATTACTTGGATGATCCTAGGAAACCCTTATGGAATCGACAATATTTATGTTGCCATTGTTA
This sequence comes from Sporomusa acidovorans, assembly GCF_900101845.1. Classification (GTDB taxonomy): domain Bacteria; phylum Bacillota; class Negativicutes; order Sporomusales; family Sporomusaceae; genus Sporomusa; species Sporomusa acidovorans. Next base: position 49,802 of record NZ_FNAM01000007.1, read on the forward strand.
TTCCGACTGTAGTAATTCTGCTTGATTATGCATTTAATAAGATGAAGCAGACGTCGAACCCCCAGATTGAAAACCAATAATATAAAATAAAAAAACAATTATAGGAGATGGAGTCAGATGTCAGTTAAAGTGAATGGAGAAAATGTGATAGTCAATTCCAGCGAATTGCAAGAATTGGCACGTAAGCTACTCGAAGCAGTAAACGTTCCGCCTGAAGACGCAGCAATTGCGGCTGAAGTTATGGTGGATACCAATCTTAAAGGCGTGGAATCGCATGGTGTCCGGTGGTTGGATATTTATTTGAAGCGCATTCAGTCTGGCTGTGTAAAGCCGATAACCGCATTAAAAACCATAAAAGAGAAAGCCGGCTTATTACTGTTGGATGCCCAGGGAGGGTTGGGACAAGTAGCCATGAGCAAAGGTATTGATATGGGGATTGCCAAAGCCAAAACCGCTGGAATTTGTGCAGTTGCGATTCGCAACTCCAATCATTTTGGCGCTTGCGGATATTATACAGCCAAAGCGGCAGAGGCCGACATGGCAGCATTGGTCATGACTAACGGCACACCCTTAATGGCTCCGTGGGGCGGTATTACTCCCTGCATTGGCACGAACCCTTTTTCTTACGGATTTCCCGGGCCGAAGCATCCGGTTGTTTTAGATATGGCTACTACCGCTACGGCGAGGGGCAAAGTATTTTTGGCAGCGCAAAAAGGTTACGACTTGCCGGCCGGAATGGCTCTTAATAAAGAGGGTGAACCGACTGTTAATCCCAAAGAAGCACTGGAAGGTATTTTGCTGCCGGTTGGCGGGCCTAAAGGCTATGGCTTATCTTTAATTATTGACATTCTTGCCGGCATTGTTACCGGTTCAAATCATGGTCAGAACATTACTTCTTTATACGGTGATTTGGAACATATGCAAAATATCGGCCATTTTGCAGTGATTATTAATCTTGAAGACTTTATTTCGCTGGATGATTATATGAAAGAAATGGAACAAAGCCGTAAAGAAATTAAGTCATCAAAATTGGCGAAAGGATGTCAGGAAGTCTTTGTACCAGGTGAAATTGAAGCCAATAAATACAATCAGTCCATCAAAGAGGGTATTACATTACCAACCGCGACTTGGAACACGTTGCAGGATTGGGCCAAGAGATTAAATTTGCAATAAAAAGCAATGACAGTGTAAAAAGGAAAGGGGCAATATAGATGGCAGAAGTAGTAGCAACCAATATTGATAAATTTTTTCAGCCTAGAGGAATAGCAATAGTTGGTGCTTCCGCTACGCCGGGAAAACCCAATAACCAGATTTTGGAGTTTGCCAAACAAATGAGTTTGCACGGGAATGTTTATCCGGTAAACCCTAAACTTGATGAAATTTCCGGTTTAACATGTTACCCAGACCTTTTATCCATTCCCGCACCGATTGATTTAATTGTTCTTTCCGTAAGCCCCCGAAATTGTGTGCGTGTTGCTTATGATATAAAAAAACGGCGGGAAGAAAAAGGCGATGCAGGGGCGGTTACGGTTGTGGCCGCCGGTTTTCGGGAAATGGGGACCGAAGAAGGGGAAAACCTGCAACAGGAAATGATGGCAACGATTACGGAGTGTGGGGCCAGGATTATTGGTCCGAACTGCCAGGGGGTAGTAGATGCCTATAACGGCGTTAACACTACGTTTAGTGTACCGCCTAATACGCCCAAAGGCGGAGTTAGCATAGTAAGTCAAAGTGGGGCATTTGCGACTTCCTTTTTGCGCTGGGCTAGGGATCAGAAACTGGTAGGCATTAATAAGTTTGTATCTTTGGGTAATATGGCTGATGTAGATTTTACAGAACTGCTGACCTACATGGCGGACGATGAAAAAACCAAAGTTATTGCCATGTATATGGATGGCATTAACGACGCTCGCAGTATGATTGATGTGGCCGCGAAAGTAACCAGGAAAAAGCCGGTTGTAGTTATTAAGGCGGGTAAAACAAGCATGGGAACAAATGTGGCACACAGCCACACCGCTTCGATTGCCGGCAATAATGATATTTATAATGGTGCTTTTCGTCAGGCAGGCGTAATCCGAGCACAAAGTGTCGCCGATTTTTATCATACTGCCAGGACGTTTGACAAGCAGCCGCTGCCAAAGGGTAACAGGATCTGCATTCTTACTGTTGTTGGCGGCCCCAGCACAATTTGCGTGGACGAGCTAGTGCTGACAGGCGAGGCTACACTGGCCCATTTTAGCGAGCCGCTGAAAAAAGAATTGGCCAAATACCTGGTGCCTAGTGCCAATATCGGTCATCCGGATGGGTATATTGACATGACTGCTTCCGTAACCGAAAAAATGCATGCGGATGTACTTAAGTTGCTAATGCAGGATGACGACATTGATGGAATTATATTTATGACAACTCCTCCGGGATTTATCAAAGATGAAGGATTGGCAGAGGCGATTTTGGAAGGCTATAATTCAGTGCCGCAGGCGAAAAAGAAACCTTTACTTTCTGTGATGTTAGCGGGTAATGCTGTAGCTAAGTGCCGGACCATTTTAGAAGAAAACGGCTTGCCGACATTTGAGTATCCGGATGATGCCGCTAGGGTTATGGTAAATATGATTAGATACAGCGCCTACCGGCGGCAAAATAGTTAATACATTACTATATTAGGACAAGTATAAGGAGGCTCAATATGCCCTGCCAAGATATAATCAAACAGTGTATTACTGAAGGGAAAACCGTTGTGCCGGAACTGGAAGCACAAGCAATTTGTAAGGCATTTACTATTGCCAGCCCCGCAACTGCGCTGGCAGCCGATAAGGAACACTGCCTGAACAGTGCCCGGGATATGGGTTATCCTGTGGTTATAAAAATCCATTCCAAACAAATTATTCACAAGTCAGATGCGGGGGGAGTAATTACAGGAATACAAAACGCAGCTGAACTTGATAATGCGTACGACAAACTGATGGATAACGTAAAAAAAGCATGCCCCACTGCCGAGATTGAAGGTGTGGTCGTACAAAAGCAAGTTTCTAAAGGTGTGGAAGTTGTAGTCGGCGGCCTGAAAAACGACCAGTTTGGTCCGGTTGTGATGTTCGGGTTAGGCGGCATTTATGTAGAAGTTTTTAAGGATGTGTCTTTCCGTTTGGCGCCTTTAGACAAAAAAGAAGCATTACGGCAAATACAAGAAACCAATGTATTTAAATTGCTGAAGGGAGTTAGAGGGGAAAAAGCGTGCGATCTTGACGCACTCTGTGAAGTCATTGTAAATACCGGCCGATTGCTGTCAGCTTTCCCTGATATTAAAGAATTGGATTTCAATCCGGTATTTTGTTATCCTGACGGCTGTGTCGTTGTCGATGCACGACTTATTTTAAAAGCATAATGAAGTTTAAACATAAATGGAGGGTAGTCATATGGGTGAAATAAGGTTGCATGGTCGAGGTGGACAAGGAACAGTCATGGCTGCGGAAATGATGGCCAACGCGTTTGTTTTTGGCGGCAAGTACGCTTCTGTCTTCCCGTCTTTTGGTATTGAGCGAAGAGGTTCGGCGGTTATGGCTTTTGCCCGGTATGCGGATGCGCCGATCCGGGAACATACGCGGGTTTATAATCCGGATATTTTATTGATGCTGGATCAGTCATTGACCGATAATCCGACATGCTATGAAGGGTTTAAAGCCGGCGGTGTTATTATCGCCAATACGAAGCATGAACAACATATTATTGATTTACAGGTAAATCAAAAGACGCTGGGATTTATTGATGCTGTCAGCATTGCCCTGGAAGAAACCGGGACAGCCATTACGAATACATGCATGCTGGGTGCTTTTGCTAAAACTACAGGGCTTGTAGAGCTTGAGGATTTGAAAAAGGCATTACCCCTCTTTTTCAAGGAGAAAATTTTAGCCGGCAACCTTCGTAGTATGGAAAGAGGTTTTAATGAAGTAAAAATACTTCAATTCTCTCCGTCAGAGGCAAGTGGCGCACAAAAGGATTTGCTCAACGAACAAGATCCGGTAGTAAAACCGCCGACAATTACCACTTCCCTGGAATCAGCATGGGCGGATGTAAGTAAAAATCTGCTTGTAGCGCAGACAGGAGAATGGAGATACAGACGGCCCGCGTTGGATAAAGCGGCGTGTAAAATCTGCGGGTGGTGCAGTATTTATTGCCCTGGTGGCTGTATGAAGCAGGAAAAAGACGGATATTTCCATCCGGATTTGGATTATTGCAAAGGCTGCGGCATATGTGCCAATGAGTGTCCGGCACATGCGCTCAAGATGAAAGTTGAGGAGGTTATTTAATTGATAAAAGTACTTACCGGTAATAAAGCAGCGGCACATGGCGTACGTTTATCACGCCCGGATGTAATTGCCATGTATCCCATTACTCCGCAGACACCGCTTGCTGAGGAATTGGCACACTTTCATGCTGAAGGCCAGTTAGATGCAGAGATGGTAGAAGTCGAAGGGGAACACACTTCTATGAGTGCTATCACCGGCGCGTGTGTGGCTGGCGCCCGGGTATTTACGGCTACATCATCCTGGGGATTAGCGTATATGAATGAAGCACTTATGTATTGTGCAGGGTTGCGTATCCCCGCAGTTATGGTTGACGTTACCAGGGAAACCCCATCAATGCGTGGTGTTGGCGGCGGCCGTCAGGATATTATGAGTATCAGAGACAGTGGCTGGATTCAAATTGAACCGGAAACCTGCCAGGAAATCCTTGATTCGGTTATTATGGCCTACCGTCTGGCAGAAGATCCGGAAATATTGCTGCCGGTAGTGGTTGCCTATGATGGTTTTTATATTTCCCATTTATCCGAGCGTGTGGAAATACCGGATCAGGAAGCTGTTGACAGATTTTTGGCGCCGGTTAAAAACAGTCCGCGTCCCACACTGGTTTCCAATAAAGATTTGCAGTTTAGTCCAAGTATTGCCGGTACGAAATTCGCCGAATTCCGTTATAAGACAAGCAAGGCTTTGGAGCGGGCTAAAGCTAAACTAATAGAAATTGAAAAAGAGTTTGAAAATATTTTCGGCCGCAGCTATGGCGGTATGGTAGATACGTACAGAGCGGAAGATGCAGAAATTATGGTTCTCACCGCCGGCAGCTCTGCCGGAACCGTGCGGGTTGTTATTGACGAAGCCCGTGAAAAAGGGATGAAAGTGGGTTTAGCCAGACTGAGGATGTTTAGGCCGTTCCCCCGCGAAAAATTGCGGGAAGTTTTAGATGGCAAAAAAATGGTCGCCGTAATTGATCGCAGTGTCTGTTTGGGCTGGGACTGCGGCCATTTATTTATGGAGACTAAAGCGGTTTTGCCGGATATGGTCAAACCGCCCAGGATGCTTGATTTTATTGATGGTTTTGCAAGTACCGATATTACTGCGGATCATATCAAAAAAGCCGTTGCCGTTAGTAACGCTGCGTTAAAAGGTAAAGAAACAGCGGAAACCAATTGGCTGATGTGGGAATAAGGAGGATACTATGGATAATGCCAAATATTTGATTATCGGCGCAGGCCCGGCCGCTCTGGCTGCCGCCCGCTCGATTCGTGCAATCAATCAAACTGCTATGATAACACTAGTTACCAGGGAAGAAACATTACCTTATTCACCAGCAGTTTTGCCCTATTTGCTTAGCAAGGAATTAACCGAAAATGATCTATTTGTGAAAGGCAAGGATATATTAAGGAATGCTAATTTAAAATTAGTATGCGGCAAAGAAGTAGTGGAGATTTTACATGACGCTAACAAAGTTAAATACAGTAATGGTGAGTGTGAAACCTATGATAAACTGCTGATTGCCACCGGCGCTGGTCCGCAGATCCCGCCCATCGATAAATTGGAACCGGAAAATATTTATACTTTTAGAACATATGGAGACTTTGAAAGGTTGCATAGGGGCTTGGGCCCAAAGGAGAATATTGCTATTTATGGTGCCGGGCTTGTGGCTGTGGAGGCAGCGGAAAAACTTTGTATGGCAGGTCATGCAGTCACGATTATAGCCCGTAGCTCACTGCTGCGCAAGTATTTCAGCCCGCAAAATGTGGCGTTAATTGAAAAAGCATTCAAGCAGAATGGTGGGAAGGTAATCACCCAAAATACGCTGGTGTCGGCCCAAACAGTGCAAAATAAGCTTGAACTGGTGTTAAGCGGCGGCGAAAAACTAACCGTTGACCGGTTAATTGTAGCTACCGGGGTGGCTGGCAACATGCTTGCCAGTAGCGAAATTTCAGTTGTGGCAGGTGGCATAAAAGCCGACAAACATATGCAAACAAACCTGCCTAATGTTTATGTTGCCGGCGATATTGCCGCCGCACCGTCATTTTTTGACGGCGAAAATGCTACTTGCCCGATACTGCCTGAGGCCGTTAGCCAAGGAAGAGTAGCGGGAGCCAATATGGCCGGGGAAGAGCTAGAGTATAAAGGCTGGATTTCAGAAAATCAGTTACGCTGTTTTGATGAAAGCCTGTTTAGTGTTGGCATTACCAATCCGCAGGCTGAAGCCGGCTATGAAGTTTCGGAAACCGCAGCGGACAAGAGCTTTTTGAAGTTAGTGTTTAAAGAAGATTATTTAGTTGGGGTTGAAGGCGTAAACATGAAATTTATTCACCCCGGTGTGTTTACTTATCTGATCAGAGAACAGGTATCAGTAAAAAAATATAAGCAATTATTGCTTGCAAAACCAAGAGAAGCGGCTTGCTGGCTGATGTTGCAAGATCGTAAAAATAACATGATTTAACTGTCAAAGGAGGAAAGATAATGTTAAATAATACCCTCGTGGTTTGCGGGGCTAACTGTCCGCCAGCGTGTAGCCTTTGTGTTGAAGCCTGCAGCAAGAGAAAACAGGCAGGTCAGGAAGCAGTTATTGAGAAAATTGATCTTCCCGAAGTGAATTTTCATTCCGTGTTAACCTGTAATGAATGCAGTCAGCCGGAATGTCTGGAAGTGTGTCCTACGGGTGCGATAAGCCGTTCAGATTCAGGAACGGTTGTTATCAACGAAGCTATTTGTGTCGGTTGCGGCATCTGTAATTTAGTATGTCCATATGGCGGCATTTATCCTAAAAAACAAGAGCATAAATCGCAAAAATGCGATCTTTGCGGTGATAAGCCGTTGTGCAGCGAAGCGTGCCCGCATAATATTCTTGAATATAAAAAGGCCGAACCCATCCTGGCGAACATGTTGGAAGATCCCTTTGCTCCGGGGCTGCCGTTCTGCGAAGGCTGCGGCATGGAATGGGTTGACCGGTTTATTATGCGTACTATCGGCAATGATGTTGTTTTGTTTGGCGCACCAAGCTGTAACGTGACGAGTTCTAGGATCAAGGCTTCTTATTACGGGACGCTGATGACCAACGTTGCTTCCAGTGCTACAGGCGTGTCCCGCTATTTCCGGCGTATCGGCAAAGACACGATTTGTTTAGCAATCATTGGCGATGGGGCCACAGCTGATTTAGGATTTGGTCAGTTATCGGCTACGGCGGAGAGAAACGAGAGAATTTTGTACATTTGCTATGATAATGAAGCTTATATGAATACCGGTATTCAAAGAAGCAGCACGACGCCATTCGGGAGTTGGACGACTACTACGCAGGTGGGGTCAGTGGGACGCGGCAGACAGGGTATGCCGAAGAATGTGCCGTTGCTCATGGCCTATCACAATATTGAATATGTTGCCACAGCGACCCTTGCCTATCCGGAAGATTTCATGAAGAAACTTTTGAAGGCGAAAGAGGCTGTTAAAAAAGGAATGGCTTATATTCATGTTTTAACGCCTTGTCCTACCGGCTGGAAATACAAGAGCGAGCGCGGTGTGGAAATAACCAGAGCCGCTGTGGAAACCAACTTTTTCCCGCTATGGGAAGCGGAAAATGGTGTGATTACTTTGACGCATGAAGTAAACAATCCATTGCCTATTCAAGAGTTTACTAAGCTCATGAGGCGGTTTGCCCACTTGGTTGACGCTGATTATGTAACATTCCAGGAGCAGGTCAATCATTCGTATGAGATCATCAAGCATATGGCATCGAGCAAATAAAATATCGTTTGATAATTTGTTAATGCAGCAGTAATTGAACTTATGATAATAGGCGAAGTGACTTTTGGCGTTGATCAAGATGTACGGCTTCGCCTGTTATTTTAAGATTTAGTCCTTTTTGGTCGGTGCATATCCGGAGGGGATTGTTATAAAAAATTTATTTGGAATTAATAGATCCAGTATTCGTGTGCGCTTATTAATTCTTATTTTGCTGCTCATGTTTGTGTCTTTGGGAACGATGTCTGGGTTAAGTTATTATTTTTCCAAGCAAATGCTTATTGCCAGCGTTAATGAAACGGCAACGACGTTAAGTACGGATTATACAAAACGGGTCCAGGCTTCTATAAATGAATTGGTCGTGTTTATGTCGGAAATATCCAGCAATCCATACATCCGGCAAGGAACTGACAGACAGCGGATTGTTGGGGCAATGGCTGAGGCTCAAAAAAGAATTGGCAAATTTAACGGTTTTAATTTCATTTTTATGGATGGTAATTCGGTACGGTTTAATGGTGAATCCGTATATCTTGGCGATCGTGATTATTTTCAGCAAGTTGTCAAAAATCAAGCAATTGTCATCTCGAATCCTCTGGTTTTAAAGGCTTCAGGACAGTTATCCATAGTGATTGCGGTGCCTGTTTTGAATAACGGAAACATGACCGGGGTATTGGTAGGCACTGTTTCGCTTGCCAACTTAAGTAATATTGTTCAGGACCTTAAATTCAAGGACAGCGGTTATGGCATGATTGCCGACTATTCCGGCATGGTGATTGCAAATGCCAAGCAGCCGGAGCTTGTTGGCAAATTAAACTTACGGGAAAAAAAGGTTAAACCGGAATGGAACTTTGGCGTTAGCGAACTGGACGACCGTCAGCTTGCGCTTTTTAAGGAAGCCAGTGATAACAAAAAAGTGGTACATGGAATATATAATTTTGACAGCAGCATTCCTTATATCGGTTTTTTTGCCCCGATTGAACTTCCGGGAGGCCAGACTTGGACCATGATCGTTTCGGCCCCTGAAAAAGAAGTAAATCATGAGGTCAGGACACTGGAATTTATATTATGGGGGATAACTGTTGTTTGCCTGTTGTTAGGCGTAGCTGCCGTTATCCTGATTAGTGCAAAAATTGCCGGTCCTATCACCAAAATAAGAGATGAAGCACTGGCTTTGGCCGAGGGTGATTTAAGAAATAGAAAACTGAATATGCACTCGCAAGATGAGATCGGTCAATTATCCAGAACATTTGAGGACATGGCCGATAAGTGGCGCAATTTGATTGGGAAAGTTCAGGTAAAGGCCGAGGTTGTTGCGGCTTCCAGCGAACAACTGACTGCCAATGCCCAGCAGTCAACTGCGGCATCCAGTCATGTGGCGGACTCCATGGCCTCGATAACAAAGGGATCGGATCAACAGGTGGAGGCAGTTGCCGGTATGACTTCGGCCGTGGAAGTTATGTCGGCAAACATTCAGCAAATAGCGGCAACAAGTAAAGAAATTTCTGAAATTGCCGTCAATGCCAATCAATCTTCCCAGGATGGCCGCAAAGCAACTAATATGACGATCGAACAAATGCAAGCCATTCGCGAAGAAACGGAAATTGTCCAGGAGACAATAGGCGAACTGGCACAGGGATCGCTGGAAATCGGCCAGATTGTTACCCTGATTTCGTCAATAGCCGGACAAACCAATTTATTGGCACTTAATGCGGCTATTGAAGCGGCGAGGGCGGGAACGGTCGGCAAGGGATTTGCGGTAGTTGCGGAGGAAGTCCGCAAATTAGCGGAAGATTCCAATCAAGCGGCGCAAAAAATCACCGACCTTATTCAGCAAAACGAAATAGGGATGCAAAAGGCGATTGCTGCAACCAAAGCAAGCAGTGATAGCGTAAAAACAGGGGTTGATGTTGCAAAATCGGCTGGTGATATGTTCAATGTCATCGTGGATGCCATTGAGAATTTATCTCTCCAGGTTCGTGAAATTACCGAGTCTATTGATCAAATGGCGGAAAAAAGCCAGAAACTTGTTTTGTCCGTGCACAGTATTAATAAGGTGAGCGAGGAAACCGCAGCAGCGGCAAAAAGCGTCACTGCGGTAACGAGGGACCAATTAATTTCTATGGAAGAAATTTCGGCGGCTAGTCAGGGATTGGCGCAGGCCGCGGAAGAACTGCAAACGGTTGTGGCACAATTTAAGGTATAGTAACCATATGTATAAAAAAATAAAAGATCTTATTATCAAAGAGGAGCGTTCATATGATTTGTACTTCGTTGCGAGATTGGTTGACACTTCTTGAACAAGAAAAAATTTTAAAAACTGTAACCAAGCAGGTAGATCTAAAACACGAACTTGCCGCCCTTGGGAAAAAAGCTGACGGCAAGTATGCCTTAAAATTTGTTAATACCGGCGGCAGTATGCCTGTGGTTACCGGATTTGGAGGTAGTCGCGCACTATTAGCCAAAGCTATGGGAGTGGAGGTTCACCAGGTTGCGGAACATTTCGCGCAGGCCCAGGAAAATCCTATGAAATGTGTTCTGGTCGACAAAGCAAATGCGCCGGTAAAAGAATTTGTTACTTTTGATGTGGATCTTGCCAAACTTCCCATTCCTATTCATCATGAGAAAGACAGTGGCGCCTATATTACAGCGGCACTGCTCATTGCCAAAGATCCGGAAACTGGTGCCAGAAATGTTTCTATACACCGTTTACAGGTATCCGGTGCTAATCGATTAGGCATCTTAATCCTCCCGCGGCACTTGCATAATTTTTACCAAAAAGCGGAAGCGGAGAATAAGCCGCTGGAAATTGCACTCGCTATCGGCGTTGATCCAATCCTGCTTTTGGCATCGCAAGCGTTGGCGCCACTTGGTTTTGATGAATTTACGATTGCTTCACGACTGTACGGCAAACCACTGGAACTCGTAAAATGCGAGACGGTCGATTTAGAGGTTCCTGCTCAGGCAGAGATTGTTCTTGAGGGACGGCTGCTGCCTAATGTTCGTGAGATGGAAGGGCCTTTCGGGGAATATCCGAAATATTACGGACCAGCGTCCTTGAAGTCGGTGATTGAACTAACTGCCATGACAAGCCGTAAGAATCCAATTTATCATACAATCGTACCGGCAACTATGGAGCACTGTCTGTTAGGGGCTATTCCGCGGGAAGGAGGAATGCTGCAATTGATAAGAAATACGGTTCCCACGACTCTGGGCGTTCATCTGACCGCAGGGGGAACATGCCGGTATCATGCGGTAGTAAAAATCGATAAAAAAAGCGAAGGAGAAGCAAAAAACGCTATTTTCGCGGCCTTGAGCAGCAGTCATGAAATAAAACATGTTGTGGTGGTCGATAAGGATGTAGACATTTTTAATATGGAAGATGTAGAATGGGCCATTGCAACACGTTCACAAGCCGGGCGGGATGTATTTATTGTTGAGCGGGCGGCAGGTAATAAGCTTGATCCATCTACTGACGATGGTGTTTGTGATAAGATGGGGATTGATGCTACCGTCCCCCTTGATGCGCCAGCGGGACGCTTTGAACGAATCCGCATTCCCGGTGAGGACCAACTTGATCTAACAGAATATATTTTGGATTAGATTAAATATTATAGATAGTTACCAGAGGCCGAGTACTTTCCACCACATCGAACCTAAGCCTACCCAGATAATTAGGTTCATAACGGATACCATAAATCCAAGCCGCCACCAGGTACTTTGTTCGACATAGCCGGCGCCAAAGTAAATGGGGGACGGGCCGGCGGCATAGTGGGTAAGCGACATGCAGAGGTTGGACATGAACGCCAGTGCCAGGGCAACCAGGTAAGGGGGAGCGCCGGCGGCCGCAGCTACCGCGATAAAGGCCTGATACATAGCTGTAATATGAGCGGTCAGGCTGGCGAAGGCGTAGTGGGCGTAGAGGTAAACGATAGTCAGGATAAGGAAGGCTTGCAGCCAGGGGATACCGGCAATGCTGCCTGCTATGGTTTTGGCAAACCAGGGGATAAAGCCAAGTTTGGAAAGATAATCAGCCAGACCGACAAGGGCGCCCATCCAGATGAGCGGTAATGGTATTGCCCTGATAGGCTGTCTGCATGAGAAAGCTGCCTACTTTGCGGGCACTTTGGCCTGGTTCGGAACCAAAGGCCGTGCAAAGACTGCGGACGATTGGGAAGAGAATGCCGCCGGCCCGGGCCGTGTTTGACGGCGTGGCCGGGCTGATAATCAGGTCGCTGAGTACCAGTGTGTATCCTAGTTTAAGGGTACTGCTGCCGATGGCCTTGATCAAAAGGAAAGCAATACGGCGTCCCAGGCCTGTCTTGATAAAGCCTTTGGCGAACAAAAAGGCGGCGACAATCAACCAGATCGTGGTGTTGGAAAATCCGCTGATGGCTTCAGCCGGCTTCAAGACACCGGCAAGGGCTGTAAACGTTACGCTTGCTAGGGCCACGGCACCAATTGGCAGCGGCTGAAGAATAAAGCCGAAAATAGTAGCAACAAAAATGGCCATAAGCTGCCAGGCTTCCGGTTTAAGTCCCTGCGGTACCGGGATAAACCAGAGTGCGGCGCCAAGGGCAATCGTAATTAACGCTTTTAGCAGGCTGCTGTTCATACCAGGCATACCTCCAAATTTTTTGAGATTTAGATAATGCCGTATCTACACTTTAGCATTCACATATTAGTAAGCAAAATACCAATAATCTCTAGTCCTATACCAAGTCGCCTCAGTTTCCGCCAAACAAACCCGAAATGTAAATAATCAATGTCTTTTTTATGGCGCTTTCCCCCTTTCATTCGCATATATATGTTATAAGATGCGGAAAGGAGGAATAGTATGACACATATAGAGCCCTGGGAAAAATGCACATTAGGGTATGGTCCGAAAACCATTGTCGTTCAGCAGGTGCTGGGAGAGAGACAGGTTCAGAAATCGATTGACGTGCATGTGGTGGTGCCGCGCCACAAACCCGCCATTGAACAGATTGTCGATGTGTTTGTAAAAAAACTGCGGATTACCGATGTCGATGTCATCCCTAATAAGGTTGTTGTCAGAGGCCAATTTGAAGTTAAGGCCCTGTATGTTGCCTGTAGGCCGCGGCAGCCGGTGCATGCGGTGGAGGTGTGGCCTGTCCGCTTTACCGCTTATGCCGATATCCGGGGTGCGCGGCGGGGCATGGAGGCTGATGCCAGTGTTATCGTAGAGTATGTCGATTATGATTGTGATGAGTATACCCGAGCTCACTGGCATAAAAAGAAAGGCCCTGATTATGACGATTGTGACGACGATTACGATTATGATGACTGTGACGATGATTATGATGACTGTGACGATGATTATGATGACTGTGACGATGATTATGATGACTGTGACGATGATTATGATGACTGTGGTGGCTGTGACTATCTGGAAGAATGCCATCACCAGCATAAGCCCTACAAAAAACAGCCATGCAAGCCTTGCTGTGAGGATGATTATGATCACCATTGTAAGCCGCATAAACGGCCGCGCCGCTGTACCCGCCGGTTTGATGTCGCGGTAGTGCTGGGAATTACCGTCAAGGTAATGACCGACCGGGAAGTTTTTTTAAATCCGCCGCCGCAGGCGCTGCCCTACAAGCCTAAAGGATAGAAAAGGGGCGGCTTGTGTCAGTCCTTCAGGACGCCGGCAGAAGCCTTAGTCGCTCTTACTTATCAGAAAGGTTAACCTTTCTGAAAATGTAAAAAAATCTGCCTGTGTATTGATCGATACAGGCAGATTTTTTTAGAGAAAGTCTATTATACTAAACCGAGCCATCTCCAATAGGTGGCACCCAGCAAGAGAATCAGTACATAAGCAATAATGGTCAATGGAATACCGGTTTTGATAAAGTCCTTGACTTCAAAGGTTTCTGTCCCATAGGCAATCATATTTTGCGGCGCGTTTACCGGCAGGATGAACCCGAAGCTGACGACATACTGCAGGATCATGGTCATGCCTACAATGTTGATGCCGGGGGTTGTTACACTTTGCAGAATAGAGATAACGATCGGAATCATTGCTGCGGCCAAAGCAGTTGCACTGGCAAAACCGAGATGGATAATAATCAGGAAAGCAGCCAGAACGGCCAGAATGGTTAAGGCAGGCATTGCCTGCAGGCCAATCATATTGACAATTACTTTTGCCAGCCAGGCAGCCGCCTTGGTGGAAAGAAGGGCGGATCCCAGACTGATTCCCACTCCGAACAAAATAATTGTCCCCCAATTAATCTTCGGTTGTGCTTCCTTCCAGGTCATAACACCAATTCCGGGCAACAGCATAAGCGCAATTGCCACAATAGTGGTTGTCGAGGTGTCAAATTTGTGAAGAACCTGTTCAGTGGCCCACAAAAACAGAAGAATGCAGGACATAACCAGCAGTTTTTTCTCAGAGGTTTTCATGGGTCCCATTTCGGTAAGCAGGCGTCGCACGGCCTCACTGCCGCCGGCAATTTCATTGGTTTCAGGCGGCATAAGTTTCATGAGGACATAATAAAGAACTACGGACATAATGGCTGAGAAAGGCGCAGCGGCCATAAACCAATCAATCCAGGAAATGTCAATTCCAAGCTGGGATTTGATAAATCCAACGGCAATCATATTCTGGGCAGCCGCGGTTTTAATACCCACATTCCACAGACTGTCGGCCTGAGCGGTTGCAATCATCATTACTGCCGCAAAACGGCTTTTAAGATTAACACCAAACGCGGCAATAATACCCATCACGATAGGCACCATGCAGGAAACCCTGGCCGTTGTACTGGGAACGAAGAAGCTGAGTGTAAAACCGACAAGAATGACGCCAATCAGTACGCGGTTGGTTTTTGCGCCGATCTTTGACAATACAACTAGGGCGATCCGTTTGTCAAGTCCGGTTTGGGTCATGGCAGCCGCCAAGAATAAGGCGCCGGCCACCAGGGCGAATGCGGTATTGCTAAAACCGCCCAAGGCCATAGTCAGTGCTTTGCTTGTTCCTAAAATGGCTGTTGGTTTGGCAGCATCCGGTGCTGTTCCCAGCAGCAATGCCATTAATCCCATAATCACGGCAGCGCTTACCGGATAGGAAATTGAATCAGTCATCCAGACAATAACGGAAAATAGTAAAATTGCGAGCATTCTTTGACCTGCGACCGGCAACCCTTCCGGTGTAGGAATGGCTAGAATGCCTAATAAAACCAGGAATCCGAGCGCCAGGCCATAGCGCTTAAAAAAAGATTCTGCTTGCATTGTTCCATCTCCTTATTTTGTATTTTTTTGTATATGTGCTACCTGCCTCTAATAAGCAGATAGGAGTTTGCTATGTTCTTGGTTAACGTTGCAGTTCAATAGTAGGATGGAACATCATGATAGGTTATTTTACTAAGGGTATTCTCCTAGCAAGTTTATTTTCCTGCAGGTTAACGATGCCTGTCACCGTTATTTTTTTACCGGTATTTTGGCGGAATTGTCTATTTTTGAAAAACTGGCTTGCCAGGAAAATAATACCGGCTATAATAAGAGTAATAGCAGGAATGATAAAGTATTGTCTGTTTGAAAGGCTGGGAAGATCATGAATTATTTACTGTCCCAATTGACGGCAGGGGCCTATGTGATTGCTGTAGAAGACACACATACCTGGGATGTACGGTCATATACAAATTGCTATGTTTTGCGGCGCAGCGGACAGCTTATTCTTATTGATGCCGGCTTGCCGGAATATCAATCTGCCATTGTCGATGCACTGGCTAGAATAAGGATCACTCCCGACCGGGTAACAGATGTACTGCTAACCCATGGGCATCATGATCATGCCGAGGGGGCGGCTTTATTCAACAAGGCCAGAAAGTATGTTCATCCTGCCGATAAACCTATGTTGCCGGCGCAGTTGGCTGCCGAGTTTATGACTTATGTGCCGCTCCCCGGGGAATTTACGTTTGCCGCCGAAGGGGTTGACGGCTTAGAAATCGTGTTGGTCAACACCCACTCGCCGGGTTCGGTCGCTATTTATGATCAGCTGTCAGGGGCGTTATTTGTCGGCGATTTTTTTTGCTATTTTGGCGAAAGCTTACCTCAAGGCGAATTAGTTACGAACAGCAACTTGATCAAACAAGGTTCATGCGATTATGTTGCCGGGCAGGCAGCAGCCGGTGAGCCGGGATTGGACAGATTTATGCTGGGGCTGGGCAGATTGCTGGAATATCGGCCGGAATTTTTCTGCACCGGCCATGGCGTGGTAGTCCGCCAGGATATCCAGGCCTTTCTAAAAAAAATGTGGCAAAGCGGATCACAAAAACGACCAGGATAACTAATATATTATATAAAGGAGTGAAGCTCTGTGGATTTTAAATTTGCGCACAACAACATCAATGTATTAAACCTGGAAAAAAGTATGGTTTTTTATAAAGAGGCTTTGCAACTGACGGAAACCAGGCGCATTGAAAAGCCTAATTTTACAATTGTTTACCTGGGTGATGGGCAGACGCCGCATAAACTGGAATTGACCTGGATTAAGGGGCGTAAGGAAGCCTATAACCTGGGCGAGAATGAGTTTCATCTAGCTTTTACGACTCCCGACTTTGAGAAAGCATACAATCATCATAAAGCCATGGGCTGTATCTGCTACGAAAACAAAGAAATGGGCATCTATTTTATTTCCGATCCGGACGGCTATTGGCTGGAAGTCATTCCTGAGAGATTCTGATAGTACTTTTGCCAAAAGGAAACGCTAACAGGCAGCGATATGTCTGGGCAGGATCAAAAACCGGACTCTTGATGTGTTCAAGGATCCAGTTTTTGTTTTGACCAAATTGTTTTTTGCAGGGCAACAACATCATCGAACCTCTTTCTATAGATTTTTTTTGAGCAGATGGTGCGAGAATTACCCATGCTGTCCTGAATTTAAGATAGAGAAAATCAGGCCCAGCCTATTTTTAGGCTGGGCCTGATTTTTTGCATTGCCAGAAAATATGGCCATTTCCTGGTAATAGGTAAGCACGCCTATACTCCCTAAAGAGGTACAGGCGGCTTCTAGCGGCGTCCGGAACGACTTGGCACAAGCCTTATGTCAGGGAATCATCCAGGATAATATGTAGGCTTGCAAATAGGTCATGATTCCCACGATAATAGCCAGAATAATGGAATGCATGACGGTAAAGCTGAATAAATCGCCTTCTTTGCCAACCAGGCCGGTAGCAGCAGTTGCTACGACAATACTTTGCGGGGAAATCATTTTGCCGGTTACGCCGCCGGAGGAATTGGCGGCAACCGTTAAAGTGGGGTCAACGCCTACTTGCTGAGCGGTAACAGACTGAAGGTTACCGAACAGGGCATTGGCCGACGTATCTGATCCTGTTAAAAATACCCCCAGCCAGCCAAGCCAGGCGGAGAAAAAGGGGAAAAATGATCCAGTGCCTGCTAAAAACAGTCCCAGGCTTGAGCTCATTCCCGAGTAATTCATAATATAGGCAAGGCCAAGAACGGCCGGGATGGTAATAAGGGGTTTGGTTAATTGCTTAAAGGTTTTGCCAAGAATGCTGAAAAACTGTCCGGGGCCGATGCCCAATACCATCGCCGACAGAATACTGGCAATAAATAACGCTGTGCCGGCGGCACTTAACCAGTTGATTTTATATACGGCCGACATGGGTGTCGGTGCTTTGACAATGGGGGCAACCTGCGTTACGGCATTATGCAGGCCGGGAACGTAGATAGATAGCGTGGGGGCGTCAAGGATAGCCTTAACCGGTTTTAGTCCCCATAAAATAACCATAACCGTCAAAATGATAAAGGGTGCCCAGGCGGTAATCAGTTCTCCGGCCGAATAGGCGGGGAGGGTGGTGGCTTTAGCTTTGCTGGCTTGTTCGCCGGGAAAGCGCCAAATAGTGGCAGGTTTCCAGGCATTCAGAAAAATGGTTAATGACAAAATAGCGGCGAGGGAGGAGAGAATATCCGGGAGTTCAGGGCCGAGATAGTTGGCCGACAGGTATTGAACGCTGGCAAAGGACAGACCGGCTAGCAGACAGGCAGGCATTACTTCCCAGGTTGCTTTCCAGCCGGACATCAGTACAATGAGCCAAATGGGGATAATTGCCGAAAGAAAAGGCAGTTGCCGGCCAACCATCTGACTTATTTTAAACGTATCAATACCGGTAACCTGCCCGGCTACGATAATGGGAATCCCAATACCGCCAAAGGCAACCGGTGCGGTATTGGCAATCAGGCAAAGGCCGGCCGCATATAACGGATTGAAGCCAAGTCCTACCAGCATGCCGGCAGATATGGCCACAGGTGTGCCAAAGCCCGCCGCGCCTTCCAAAAAGGCACCAAAGGCGAAGGCGATAAGCAGGGCCTGTAGGCGACGGTCATCTGTGATCGTGGCGATCGAGTTTTTAAGTATGTCAAATTTTCCTGTTTCCACCGTCATGTTATAGATAAAGATGGCAGTCAGTACAATCCAAAAGATGGGAAAAATACCGTAGGCGATTCCCATCAAGGCAGATAGGAAAGCGGTACTTACAGGCATTTTATAGATAAGCACAGCCACCAGAAAAGCAGCGATCAGTGCGGTTATGCCGGCAACTTGCCCGGGGGAACGGCGGATAGCCAATAAATAAAAAATGATAATGATCGGAATGGCTGCCGCCAAGGCCGATAAGAAAGTACTGGCTAATGGGACATATTCCTGCGTCCATGTCATGATATAACCCTCCTGAGCCTTCAAATTATCCGTTTCTATTATTCACCATCAGGATAAAAAAAACTCAGGATAATGCTGGATAAGCTGCGCAAACTATATATGATTGCAGCGATCTCACTTTATATGTTGGAGGTCCCAGGAAATGAAAGCATCCATATTTATTACTTGCATTTGTGACAGTTTGTATCCCCATGTCGGGGAAGCGATGGTGCGGGTGTTGGAGAAGCTGGGGGTAACATTGGATTTTCCCCCGGCGCAAACCTGCTGTGGTCAGCCGGCACTTAGCAGCGGTTATTGGGAAGATGCCCGGCCAATTGCTGAAAAAATGCTTACTATCTTCCAAAACAGTGAATACGTGGTTGCGCCGGCCGGGTCCTGTATCACTGCGGTTAAAGAATATTATCCGCTTTTATTTGAACACAACGCCGCGCAATACCGGCAAGCCAAGGATTTAATCGCTAAAATTTACGAGTTTAGTGAATTTGTGGTTAAAGTGCTAAAAAAAGAGGATGTGGGAGCAAGGTTTCCGCACAGGGTGACCTATCATTCCAGTTGTCATGCCCGCCGGTTCTTAAACACGGATCAATATGTCCGCACTCTGCTGAAAAACGTAAAAGACATTGATTATGTACCTTTGGCGCACGAAGAGGCTTGCTGTGGTTTTGGCGGAACATTTTCGGTGAAGTTGCCCGAAATATCGGAAGCTATGGTGGATGAAAAAGCGAGAAATATTCTGGAAACCAAAGCCGATGTACTTGTTGGTGTGGATTTAAGCTGCCTGATGAATATTGACGGCAGGCTGAAAAAACAACAGGCCAATGTGCGGGTAATACATATTGCCGAACTCTTAGATGAGGGGATGAGAACGTGAGTGAAAGACCGGTACTTCACCTGCGGGACAGAGCAGTCAAGGCTTTAAAGGATGATCAGATGCGGCAGGCAGTGCGTAAAGCAGTTGACCGGTTAAGCGGCAATAAGGATAAAGCCGCCCGTGAACTTCCCAACTGGGAGGAATGGCGGGAACAGACCAGGCTTATCAGACAGCATACCATCAGTCACCTGGATTATTATCTGAAAACCCTGACCGAGAATGTTAGAAAGGCAGGCGGTCAGGTTCATTTTGCCCTAACCGCCGAGGAAGCGCGCAAGATTATTACCGCTCTCTGCAAGCAGTATCAGGCCAAACAAATTGTAAAATCCAAGTCCATGGTTACAGAGGAAATTCATCTGAATCCGGCACTGACAGCAGCCGGCATGGAAGTGGTGGAGAGCGATCTGGCCGAGTATATCCTGCAACTGGCCGGTGAAACGCCTTCCCACATTATTGTGCCGGCCATCCACAAAAACCGCTATCAGATTGCCGAGTTATTTTCGCAGGTAGCCGGCGAGCAGGTAGAACCTGAAACCCCGGCGTTAACCGCATTTGCCCGTAAAGTTTTACGCGGCAAATTTATGAGTGCCGATATCGGTATTACCGGCTGCAACTTTGCTGTTGCCGAAACCGGCTCCATCACGCTGGTTACGAATGAAGGAAATGCCCGGCTGACAACAGCCCTGCCTAATGTTGTTATCAGTGTGATGGGGATGGAGCGGATCGTACCGACTTTTGAAGATCTGGAAACCGTATTGTCCATGCTGCCGCGCAACGCCACCGGCCAGAAGCTGACCAGCTATGTTTCGGTTATCAATGGCCCGCGCCGGCCGGGGGATATTGATGGCTGCGAAAAATTCCATGTAGTGATTGTCGATAACGGCCGTTCCCGGATGCTGGCAGATGAAGAATACCGGCAGGCTCTTCATTGTATCCGCTGTGGCGCCTGTTTCAACGTATGTCCTGTATATCGGCAAATTGGCGGCCATGCTTACGGGTCGGTCTATGGCGGGCCAATTGGTTCGGTCATTACCCCGCTGTTAGAAAATGACTTTGAGTTCTGGGGTGAACTACCTTATGCCTCGACTTTATGCGCCGCCTGCACCAGCGTCTGTCCGGCCAAAATTCCGCTGCAGGATTTACTGTTCAAGCTGCGGCAGCGGCGTGTGAGTGCCGGCCATACCCATGTATTTGAAAAGTTTGCTTTCGGTATGTGGAAGCGGTTTTTTAAGTTGCCCGGCACCTATAAATTTGCCATGAAAGCAGCTTCCATAGGACAAAAGCCGCTTGTCAACAATGGCTATATTAGTGCGCAATTACCTTTGCTTTCGAACTGGACCAACTCACGCTATATGCGGGCGGCCGCCGACACGACCTTCCGCGAGCGCTGGGAAAAACGCAAGAAATAGGTGAGCATATGACAGAGATTCATGAAGATATTGCCCAGGAAACACTGTTTTTACAAACAGTAGCTAACGCACTGGGGCGGGATAAGGTGCTTGCAGAAGCGCCGGCGCGGCGGGAGGCAGGCCCTCCGGCTTTTTGGCGGGAGCAACAATTTGAAAAGGAGCAGCCACTCGAACTATTCAAGACCAATCTGGAGGCTTTGACCGGTAAAGTGGCAGTTGTGCACGACAGGAATGAGGCAACCAATCAAATCCGGCTGTGGCTGAAGCTGCTGAATGCGAAAACCGCAATCGTCTGGGATCATCCGCAACTCCTTGACTATATTGAATTTTCCCGTCTGGAAGTAAAAACCACATATTGGAATACGGAAAAAGCCCGGCGCGAACTGATCGCGAGTGCCGAGCAGGCCGATGTCGGGATTACCTGGGCCCATTATGCCATTGGCTATACAGGCACACTGGCACTTTTCAACGGCGCCCATTCCGGACGGTCTGTGAGTTTACTGCCACCGTCCCATATTGCCGTAATGAAGAAGTCGGATATTGTGCCTACCATGTCTGTCGTCATGAGAAACCTTATAGAACGGCGAGGGCAAGGCGATCTGCCGTCCACCGTGGATTTTATTACAGGTCCCAGCCGCACTTCCGATATTGAAATGGATTTGTCGATCGGGGTGCATGGTCCGTTTCGCGTCTGGGCTGTGGTTATTGATGAACAGTAAAAAGGGTTGTGGTGAATCAATTTTCACCACAACCCTTATAAATTCCGCATACAGAAGTTTGCCCAACCTCTACTGCAAACTTTGCTCAAATTCTTGTTTCATTTCTGCCCGCAAGTTTTTATTGGTAAGGATATCGTAGCCGGTTAAGGCCATGGCCTTAGCACCACGCAACAGGGCCTGATGGGCGGCTGGTGTAAAGGTGGCTGCCGCCATTTTAGCCGTATGGGCAACTAAGGTTTCATCACCGATACCGACGTAGGGGTGAATGGCCGGGACAACATAGCTGATATTGCCCATATCAATCGAGCCAAAGGTTGCCGGCGGTGGATTGATGACGGCTTCGCCGATTGACAGCAGATTGGCGTTGAAGGCGGCAGATAATTTTTGATTGGTGTTCATATCGTCATAAGAGAGTTCATAATTGCTGACGGTTAGTGTAGCACCGGTGGCCAACGCTGCCGCCCGGGCACAGTTTTTTACTTTTTCAGCTACTTGATCAAGTGTTTTACGTTTTCTTGCCCGGACGTAAAATTGGGCGACCGCATAGTCTGGCACAACATTGGCGGCTACGCCGCCTTTGGTAATAATGCCGTGAATCCGCACGTCTGACGGGACATGCTGACGCAAGGCATTTATGGCATTGAAAGTTTGAATAACGGCGTCAAGGGCATTAATTCCCTTTTCCGGGGCGGACGCGGCATGGCTGGTTTGTCCCCGGAATTCAAACTGCAGCGCATCCATGGCCAAGGATACGCCGCTGGCATGAGTTTTATTATGGGGGTGAACAATGAGGGCTGCATCTACATCCGCAAGTATGCCATCACGGGCCATAATTACTTTAGCACCCATGGTTTCTTCCGCCGGTGTTCCCAAAACCATAATTTTGCCGCCAATATCGGCGAGTACCTTGCTAAGACCAATGCCGGCGCCGACCGCCATGGCCCCAATCATATTATGGCCGCAACCGTGGCCAATTTCCGGCAAGGCGTCATATTCAGCCAGGAAAGCGATTGCCGGGCCCGGTTTACCTGAATCGTAAACAGCCTTAAATGCTGTTTGATAGCCGCAAATATTCATGGCAATGGTAAAGCCGTGTTCCCTAAGTAATCCGGTAAGTTTGGCGGCGGACTGAACTTCCTGCGTTCCGAGTTCTGGATTGCGGCCGATTGAGTCACTGAGGGAAAATAAGGCGTCTTGCACATGATCGAGTTCTTGCATGATTTGATTTTTCACATTATCAGCTCCTTGCTTGTCCTAGAACGGACCCCATTTTATTAAAATGGCAGGTGTGATTGCCAGTAGACACATAATAAAGAAAACCACCTGCAGCGGCAATACCCATCTGGCCCATTTCGACCAGGGAATACCGGCCATGCCCAGGCAACCCATCAGCACGCTGGAAGTAGGGAAAATCATGTCGGTAAAACCATTGCCAAATTGGTAAATAAGCACTGTGGTCTGCCTGGTTATCCCGACTAAATCACCCAGCGAAGACATGATCGGAATGGTTAATGCCGCTTGTCCGGTACCGGAACTGACAAAAAAGTTAATGATTACCTGGACGACAAGCATGGCGTACCCGGAGACTAATGCCGGCAGACCGGCAAGGGGCGCGGCCATGGCGTTTAAAATGGTATCAATAATCTTGCCGTCGGTCGCTATGACAACAATGGCGCGGGCTAGGCCGACAATAATGGCGGTGCTTACCAAATCCTTAGCGCCACTGATAAAAGCTTCGGCGATATCATTAGTGCCCATTCTGACGGCTATCCCGGCTAAAATTCCCATACCCAGAAAGACCGCGGCAATTTCATCAATATACCATTCCCACTTTAAAACACCGAAAACGATGAGGGCCATACCGCCTACCAGCAAAGCCAGCACCCACTGTTGTCCTGTTGTCAGCGTTGCTTCGCTTTCCTGCAGATGCTGTAATTTTGCCCGGGTAACCTGATCCTCTTCATAGGTTGGGCTCAACTCAGGATTAGCCTTTACCCGTTTAGCATACCACATAACAAAGAGTATCGCGATGATTGTGCTTATAACCCAAACGACGGTGCGATACTCAATTCCGGAAAAGGCCGGCAGTTCCGAAATGCTTTGGGCAATGCCGACGGTAAAAGGATTAAGCATAGCCCCGGAAAAACCGGTTGTCGCCGCCAGAAACGGCATGCACATGCCGGTTATCCGGTCATACCCCATTAATAAGGCCATCGGCACAAAGATGCCGACAAACGGAATGGTTTCTTCCGACATACCAAAAACAGCGCCGCCGATGGAAAACATGGTCATGGTAATGGGAATGAGTAAAATTTCTTTGCCCTTTAAGGTACGGATCATTTTCATGATTCCCGCGTCAATTGCGCCCGTTTTCTGAATAACAGCAAAAGCACCGCCGACAATGAGAATAAAACCGGCGATATTTGCCGCCTTTTCCATACCTTTTAACGGCGACATAAAGACTTCCTTAATCCCTTGAGGCTTGCTTTCTACCTGATGATAGGTGTTGGCAACAACGATTGTTTTTCCGGCTTGGTTTTTTGCCCGGTCAAATTCACCGCCAGGCACAAACCAAGTAGCAGCCGCAACTAACAGGATGATGGTAAATATAATAGCAAATGTATGTGGCACACGAATTTCTTCTGCCTTTTTTTGCACGTTGTTTCCTCCTAGTTATGTAATCTCCCCGCAAGCAGCAGGGTCTATAATAAACCAGGCAATTATCCTGGGTATTTTCCCAATGAAATTTCCGCTATATCAAATCCAATAAAAATGTTGATCTGCCGGAGTGTTAGTATCGTTTCGCCGCGGGTGATTGGCTTACATTTTGCTAACACCTGTTGAATACTATATAGAAAAATAAAACGGTTGTGGGCGCTCCACAACCGTTTACCTGCAGGCAACTTGTTTTCCTGCAGGCAATATAGCGCTCCAACCGGGTCTAAGAACCGGGTGACAGTCAAGTATTTGTTCAATACAAGACCAGCAAAAGGTGTTGGCAGAACCTTTGCTTCGGCGGGTATTCCTTTCACCACAATTCATCGCCTGCCAGCTTATTGTGTTTACTGATAATGACCCGCGCCTCTATAATTTTTCTCTATATTGTTTTACTGCTCCGGTAATACTGGCACCGTATTAGCACCTTGCGGCATAAGGGTAATGGTATAATCTCGGCGATCCAGTATTTTTTCGGCAATTTTAATAGCTTCCTCCAGAGTCGTAGCGGCAATTAAACCGGCTTGCTCGATAAACTCTTTATTTTGCGGTAGAGTGACAATAATGTGAGGCACTTTTTTGGCGGCCAGACCGGTTTTGAGCGCAGTGAACCCTGGAACGGTAAAGGCTTTACGCAAGGCCATTTCACGGTTATAGAGGGACTTATAATTGAACCAACCGCTAAAATCAGGCGGTTCCGTAATATCACGGCATTCTAAGAGTGCAATGATAACCCCGTCGTCTTTGACAGCCAGGAAGGCATTTTCTGTCGTTTTAGTGGCCTGATAAAAATTAATATCCATAGGAAAGCCGCCGGCAGAAGCAATGACCAAATCGGCTTTGGCCTTTAACGGAACGCCGAAGATTTCCCGGACCAGCCTGCAGCCTTCCAGCCAGGCCGTATGCCAGTGACCGGCTACAAAACGGGCAAATTCGCCTTCCGGTGTGAACACCGCGTTGAGTAAAAAAACTTGTTTTAGCATGGAAACCATTTCCAGCATATCGTTATGCATCGGGTTGCGCTGCAGTTCACCGGCCGCACAGTAAGGATGAATGCCCTGACCAATAACCTCGTTTAAGCAGAGACTATGATTTTGCTGGATGCTGGCATAGCCGGCAACCCCGGGCATAATAGCTTTGCGTCCACCGCCGAAGCCTGCCATGGAATGGTAAATGATGCCGCCGGTAAGGATAACTTTATCAGCGGTAACAATATGCTGATTCAAATAAGTCTCTACCCCGGCCGAAGTTTTGCCTACATAGACAAAATCAGCGGCAGCGGGGGCATAGCTTTGGACAAGTTGAACCCGGGCAGCCGTCTCGCGGCCATACGTTATGAGGTTCTCCTGATCGGTATGTTCTCTATGGGAGCCGAGGCCGACAACCAAGGTAATGTTGCTGTCAGGTATGCCGGCATGGTTGAGTTCATCCAAAAGCGTTGGTAAAAATTCGGGATAATTAATCCATTTACGGGTAATATCACTGACAATGATCGCAACCTTGTCACCGTTTTGGACCACTTCTTGCAGGGGCGGTGAATCAATCGGCTGGCGTAAGGCCGATTGTACTGCCGCAGGCACATTGGTGATAGCTCTGGCTTTTTTGCCTGCAATGACCTGAAGAATCTGTTCTTCAGGCAGAGTAACGGCAATTTTTTTATCCCCAAAACTAAATGCATATTCTTTCAGCATGTCAAACCCCCTGCCTAGTCATATACTAGATTGCTTTTTATATTTCCTGCCTAGCATGAAAAATTTGTCAAAGAGTTTTACATTTTGAATCTTGCCGCCAGTGCATTGAGTTCCCCCGCCAATTGCGCCATAGATTCGGAACTGGAGCTGACTTCATGCAGGCTGGCACTTTGTTCTTCGGCTGAGGCCGCTACTGTCTGGGTGCTGGCACTGGTTTCCTCCGCTACGGAACTGATATTTTGGATGTTGTTGACGACTGACTGCATACCGTGGGCCGTTTCTTCCACGGCGTGACTAATCTGCTCTATGCCGGTTTTGACATGATCCAGCTTACTAATAATTGCCTGGAATCCCTGCTGGGTCTCGTCTGTGGCTGTTTTGCCGGCAACGACTTCGGCATTGGCCTTGGCTACTGCATCAACGGCAAATTGGATATCGTCAGTCATTTTGGCAATGATTTCTTCAATATGACTGGTCGCGGCCGCACTTTGCTCCGCCAATTTGCGAACTTCTTCCGCTACTACCGCAAAGCCCCGTCCGGCTTCACCGGCCCTTGCCGCCTCAATGGCGGCATTCAGGGCCAGCAGGTTGGTCTGGCCGGCAATATTGTGGATTGTGGTGACAATTTGCTGGATATCGTCAGAGCGTTTGACCAGGGATTCGGATACTTGTGTAATGTTGGTCATGGATTGTTCGACGGTATTGTTCTGAGCAACAAGTTTACTAATGAGCTGCATTCCCTGATTGGCGTCGTCAACTGCGTCCTGGGTGACATGATTAACTTCAGAAGCACTGGCACTCATTTGTTCGGCACCTGCGCCCACCTGTTGAATAACAGCGGAAATTTCGGTAATCTGATTGGTATTGCGGTCAGCGCCGGCAGCGATATCGGTAATGGTAGTGGCAATGCTTTCCGATACCTGCAGTTGTTCGTGAACTGAGGATGACAACTCCTCACTGGCGGCTGCCAGCATATCGGCACTATGTCGGACTAACTTAACATTGTCCCGCAGCGCATGTTTCATCTTAATGAGAGCCGCGGCCATGTCGCCGATTTGATCATTGCGGCTGGGGGGAAAGTCATCGCCGGCTAAGTCCATTTGACTGAGGGCCAGCAGGTCGCTGCTTAAGTTATTGATGCGGCTTGCCAGTTGGCGGCTATACCAGACCAATAAGGCAATGATGCTAAGAATACCCAGCGAACTGGAGCCAATCACCAGCTTAAACACCGCAGCCTGCCGTTCATTGAACTGGCTGACGCGCTGGTTAAGTCTATTGTTCTGGGCTGTCATGAGATCATTGAACAATTGATTAACGGTTTCGGTTTTATGGCGGGTTTCCGACAGGATGGCCGTATAGCCGGCATCCTGAGACTGCTTGAGAGCAATGGCCCGCTTAATGTCATCCGTATAGGAGAGCATGGCTTCCTGCAGTTTTTCTCCCGCCTGTTTGCTTTCGGCTACAGTCGTGGTGGCAGTAAATGTCTTAACCGCTTCCTGGCTTTGCTTGAGCAGTTTAATGGTTTCGACGGCATATTTTTCATCGCTATACGCCATATAACCGCGTAGATTGCTCAATCCCTCGTGAAAGTCGTCTTGGGCGCTTTGTAAAGCTATGGTCCGGGCCACGGTGCCGGATAGTAAAAGCTGATAATTGTTGCTGGTGGACTGAAATTCATAGAGAATTACTCCTAAAAGGATAACCATGAGTGTTAAGGCAGTTCCCATAAGTACGCCCAACTGAGCGCCGAGTGGTATACGTTGTTTCATTTGCTTTTTCCTCCTAATAGTGTTCTTTGTTAGTTTTTTATAATCTTGAAGCTGACAGTATCATGAGGTCCGGTACACGAAATATTTGTCGCTGCCGTGCAATTCCGGCCGGTTTGTTTGGCTTGGTACAACTGGATATCAACTTTGTCAACCAGGTGTTTTAGATCGTTTTCCTGTCCGGAAAAAGTATGTACGCCAAAACTGGCGGTGATACGAAGCGTGCCGGCCGAAGTGGTAAAGAAAGTTTCTTCAATCACTTTGCGTAGTTTTTCGGCAATTTTATAGGCCTGATATTCCGGGCAATTGCCGAGGACGATCAGGAATTCTTCGCCCCCATACCGGGCAACCCAATCTCCGGCTTTGCTGCGAATGTTGTTTTGTAGTTGAGCGGCAAAGTGCTTTAAAATTTCGTCCCCTACCGGATGACCGTAATGATCATTAATTTGTTTGAAATAATCAATATCCGCCATAATAACGGAAAAGGGTAGATTACGCTGCAGAGAGTGAGCAGCTTCCAGCGGCAGTTGTTTGTCAATATATCTCCGGTTATAAATATTGGTCAACGCATCTTTGATGGCCAGATCGTTGAGTTTGGCGATAGAACGATAAATATCCGTATTCTTTTCCGGTATAGGCGGAAAACTGGCTACTGCTTTTTCGCTGACACATTTTATGAGCTCCAGGGCTAGCGTGCGTCCGGCTGACTCTACGGGAATGGCGGTAACCATAAAAAATTGTTCATGGCGCATTTCAATTTTGAAAAAGGTTTCTTGTTGCCGGACTGCCTGTAAGGCAACACAATTATTACAAGCAATGGAACTGCTTCCTGTGTGGCAGCAGTCCCACTTGTGTTTGTCAGTATGGGAATTACCGGGAGGCAGGGGAACATCGGACAAAGGATCAATTATTCTTACAATGTCATAGTACTTTTCTAAAATAGGTATATCGTCAAATTGGCTTGTCAAAATACTTCCCTCCGGTATTATACTGATTATGTGCTGCCGTCAAAGCTAGGTATGGGCAAGTGGTTGATGGAATAAGCATTTCTATAATTAGTAAATGCAAGAAATATGCCAATTTAACTTAATTTTGCTATCCTGCTTCCTATTTTTTTACTGGTTGCATAACAAATGAGGATTAATTTACTCCACTATGTAACAAAATAATTTTTTTTGCGTAGTATTATGACAAAATTTACGGGAATTCGTTCGTACAAAAAGTTCTCACCTGGGAAGTTTTTGTGACTATTTTTGGACAAAAATGTACGCTTAATAGTATGTAAATTTTCCTGAGGTAATTTTGGGGAATCTTGGGCCATAATGGATTCGTGCTCCTTATAAATTTATTTAGCGATATGCGGGTAATTAACCACACACCTTTTTAATAATGCAAAAAGCATGCCAGGGTTAGCATGCTTCTTGTGTTTTATTCCGACTCTTTTGTTTTATGGCGCTTTTCTTCCAGCCTGTAGGAGAGCGCCCGGCGGGAAATTCCTAAATATTTGGCAGTAGCCGAATGGTTATTGTGGTGTGCCGCTAAAATTTTTAAGATAATATCATTGGTGTATTTTTTTAAGGGATAACCCTGTACGGGAAAAGGCAACTCCAATACATCGGTACGGCAAGGAGAAGCCGGCGGTGTTTCGCGGTGGCATTGTAGTTGTCCCATAACATGTTTTAGCTTTAGCTCCTTATCGTTATAGGCAAAAGTGGCATATTCAATAATATTTTGCAATTCGCGAACATTGCCAGGCCAGTCATATTCTTCCATAAGTCTGGAAGTTTGCGGATCAATGGCGGTAAAATGTTTTTTCTTGCGCCTTGAAAATTCCTGCAAAAACATAGTAGCCAATGGCAGAATTTCTTCTTTGCGATTTCTCAGCGGCGGAATGACAATGTGGGCGACCTTTAAACGAAAATAAAGATCTTTCCGGAAGGTTCCCTGTTCAACGCCTTGTTCCAGCGGTGCATTGGTCGCACAGATAACCCGGATATTGGTTTTGATTTTTTTTAAGCCGCCTACCCGGTAAAACTCTTTTTCCTGCAGCACACGGAGTAATTTTCCCTGCAAATCGGGGGGGAGCTCGCCAATTTCATCAAGAAACAGCGTTCCGCCGCGGGCCAAATCAAGCTTGCCCTTTGCGCCTTTGGTTGTACTACCGGTAAAGGAGCCCGCTTCATATCCAAACAGTTCACTTTCGAAAAGGGTCGGGGTAAGTGCCGCGCAATTGAGATCCACAAAAGGCGCGGCACTCAAAGGATCAAAACTGCTTCCATAATGGATGAGTTTAGCAATTACTTCTTTGCCTGTACCGGTCTCACCCTCAATTAAGACTGGAATAGAACGGTCAGCGTGAAGCTGTTTGGCTTGTTGGTAAATGGTTTTCATGCATTCTGAAAAAATGCCTACTGTGCCAAGCATGGTTTCCGCCACAATCTGCTTCATATGTACAAGTTCGCGCCGGGTTTCTTCCGTTGCTGCATGTACCTCGTCATGAAACCGCTCTGTCAGGGTTTTGTTCTCCCGCAACAGGGCCTGATGTTCGGCAACCCGTTCAATGACAGAGGCCAGTTCTTCCGGATTTATCGGTTTGGTCAGGTAATCATACACGCCGGCGCGCAATGCGGTAACGGCGGAGTTTAAGTCGGCATAGCCTGTAAAAACGACAATATCGGTTTTCCAGCCGTTGGGCAGTTTTTTTATGGCTGTAGCCAGTTCGATGCCGGTCATACCTGGCATCAGAATATCTGTCAGCACCAACGGGTAATCATCAAGAGAAAAATTTTTTAAGGCTTCTGTAGCACTGGCACATTCGGTTACTTCGTGGTCTTGGTGTCTTAAAAACCACAGCATAGTCTGAAGACTATGCCGCTCATCATCTACCAGCAATATCTTCATGCGCTATCCTCCCTTGCTAGTTAATAAAGATTGTTTCTCTATTTATATATCCCGTATTCAAGAAGTTTGCAGGCGCAGGCAGGTGGTGTAGCTTGTGCACGTTGTATCTAGGAACGGCTACTTGTGGCGAAAATAAGAAAAAAGACTGCTCGCGTGCAGCATAACAACAATATGTTATGGCAACCTGGCAGTCATCAATCATGACGATTCTTAGACCCATAGTTTTGCGTCCTTATCTTTCGATAAGTTTGCCGGGGGAGTATAGACAATAGCTTATTTATTTATTGGCGGATTGTTACCATACCGGATTAATGAACTAAGATTTTTTATAATCCCGGCAAGCAGATCCGCCTGGCAGGATATATTTTTCATACACTCCATAATTTCTTCGTCAGGCAGTTTTTTCCCTTGATTTAATAAAAACAAGATACCACCGGCAGTCATTTTTATTGAATTAAGCGGTTGATTCAGGTCATGCAATAATTTTGCCGGCAATTGGGCTGACGAACTATCTATAGGCTTGGCTTGATTATCCTTGGTAAGAGCAGCTAGGAGTGTTTCAGCAAAATTTTCATCTTTGATCATGTAGGTGATGCCGAGTTCGGTCGCCTTTTTTATAATGACTTCGTTCATTTCACTCGTTAAAATGAGAAACGTAGGATCAGAATAGAGGGAATGAACCTTTTCATAGAGGTTCATTCCGTTAGTATCCGGTAAATACATATCGGAGATAATTGCTCCATAGTTGTATTGCTGCAGCATTTTCAGCGCTTCTGCACCGCTTTCTACGCCGGTAACTTCATAATTCTCTGTTTCCAGCAGCAAGACAATCATATCCCGCATAAAAGGATCGTCTTCAATCAGCAGTATTTTTGTTAGGGCAGTCTTGCCGGAATTTTTATTTTCAGTCATGGTTATTCCTTTCCAACCTACTAACCGATGAGATTTTGCAGTGTTTCAATAAGATTATTTTGATCGAAAGCGCCTTTGACAATATAGGCGCTGGCGCCAACCTGAATGCCACGCCGTTTGTCTGCCGGCGTTTCCCGGGAAGTTACAATGATTACCGGAATCTGGCGATAACGTTCATCCTGGCGCAATTGCGATGTAAGGCTAAAACCGTCAATTCCCGGCATTTCGACATCAGTTACAACAGCATCATATACTGTTCTGCCAGTTTTTTCAATAGCTGCCTGCCCGTTTTCCGCCAAATCGACTTGGTAGCCATAGGATTCCAGGATATTTTGGACAATTTCCCGGGTGTTGGCAGAATCATCGACAACCAAAACGGTTTTGCTGTGTTTTTGCGGGGCTGGTTTTAATAGAGTGCTCGCAGCTGAATTTGTTTCGCGGGCTTGCTTGATGAGTGCAGAAGCAGTAAGTACACTGATTACCTCATCGTTGCTGCCGATTGTAAATCCGGACAGCAGGGCAAGATGTTGTAACGAAGAGGGTAAGGGTTTGATCACCATGTCGGCTTCATTGATGACGGCATCTACAATCAGTCCCAATTTTTCCGCACCGGAGGACAGTAAGACAATCAGGTACTCGGTTCGTTCCTGCGGCACACTTTCCGGGCAATTCAAAATAGCTCCCAGCTCTTCTAACGGGACAATTTGTTCCCGTATATAAAACGCCCGTTTGTTGATAACCTGGATAACCTCTGCGGCAGATAACAGGATGATTTCTTGAACCGTGTAAGCCGGCAAGGCAAAGGTATGACTGCCGGCGGCAATCAGCAAGAGGCGTGACAAGGCCAGCGTAATGGGAACATTGAGGTGAAAAGTCGTGCCTTTTCCCGGTTTTGTCCGGATACTTACCGACCCTTTAAGGGTTTCCGTGATCGTCTGTCTGACAATATTCATGCCAACCCCGCGCCCGGATATGTCCGTAATAATGGGACTGGTGCTAAAACCGGGTACAAAGAGCAAATCCAGCAATTCCGTATCAGTCAATTTATTCACAGCCGTTTCTGTTAACAAGCGCTTCTTAACGGCGGTCGTTTTGATGGTGGCTACATCAATTCCGGCACCGTCATCTTCGAGGCTGATGGTAACTCCCCCTGAATTGTAATAGGCGGACAGGCGAATTACCCCCCGCGCTGTTTTGCCTGCCAAAACCCGGTCGTTTGGCAGCTCAATTCCGTGATCAACCGCATTGCGGACCATATGGAGCAAGCAGTCGCCCAACTGTTCAATAATTTTTCGGTCAAGCTCAGTATTGCCGCCGGCAACCTGAAATTCAATCTCTTTACCGGTCGTGCGGGTAAGATCTCTAACCGCACGGTTGATTTTAGTAAAGATCGTTGAGAGCGGCAGCATCCGCATTTTCAAGGACTGTTCCTGGAGGTCCGCGATCAACCGGGTTTCAACAACCGTGTCATTGTTTAGGAAGTTTTGCATTTTTATTAATTCCCTGTGCAGTGTGGTCAGCCGTTCTGTCAGTTCCGGGTGCGCTTGTTCGGTTTGCGCTGTTACTAATGTTAGACTTGCCGCCGATAAACGTGTGGTATCTTGTAAACGTGACAGTTGTTGTTGTTTGCGGTATTGAAAAGAAATCATTTCCCCCATGAGTTGGACCAATTCATCTAATCGTTCGGCACGGATCTGCACGAAATGATCATGGGGCGGGGACGAAGCGCCCAGGGGAGGCGGCGCATTACTCTCAGGCAACGGCAGGGAAACCCTTTGCTCTGGATAGTGCAGGTTGCTGGAAGCTTCATTCTTAATCATTTTCTCCAATTCGGAACAAATTGGCGGCAGAATGTCCGGTAATGGCCTGTCCGTCGTGGCAGCAGCAACAATTAATTCGCGTGTAGCGTCGGTGCCCTTTAATAAAAGATCCACGACTTCGCCGGACGGGTGTATTTGCCCATTGCGCAGTTGTTCCAAAACATCTTCAATCCGGTGGGCCACTTCCGCTATGGTTGTTAATTTTAGCATTCTGGCGGCACCTTTTATTGTGTGAGCACTGCGAAAAACCGAATTAAGGGTTTCTCTGGAGAAGCCATCCTTTTCCAGCATAAGTAGTTCTTTTTCAAGCTGATCGCAATGTTTGGCCGCTTCCGCGGCAAATTTTGCTGTGAACAATTTCATATCTAGTGCCATAACCGGATACTCCTCCTTTCTGTAAGGGTTTGTGAGCCTTAATTTTGTAATTTTGCCAGATTATGCTTGCATAGCTGAATAAAGTCGTCCTGTTGAAAAGGAACTGAAAAAAAACTTAAACCATGTTTTACAAAGTTGCCCTGCTTAAGTATTTTTATAGTTATTTCATATTCCCGTTGGGCGTAAGTGTCTTCTTCCTGGAGTTGATAGACTTCCGCCAAATAAAAGTGAGCCAGCCAGCATTCGGGAGCTACATAGATCGCTTCTCTAAACCGTTGCATTGCTTCAACCGGTTGTCCGGCAAGCTTTGTTGCCATGCCCAACAACAGATAGGCTTCCAGGCAAAGAGAATCTATGGACAGTGCCTGCCGACAAAACTGTACGGCAGCTTCAAGCTGCTCTTGATTAAGCAAAATAGTAGCTTTCAAGGTATAGGCCTTAACATAAGAGGAATCGAGGGCAACGATTTCGTCGAGACGGTTAAGTGCCTCCTTATATTGTTTGGATTTTAGCAAATCCAGCGCTGCGGCAAACAGTTGCCGGCAGCGAGTACCCTTACTATCCGTAGAAGAGAGCGTCTTAGTCCTTGTTACACCGGCGCAGCGGCAATGAGGGATAATTTTAGAAATTTGTTTTTTTCGTAGTGATGGGAAAGCTGGTCGCAACTGTTTGTTAACTGTAGGTTGTCTGCCTGTTGTGGGGAGCATTCTGGCGACAGTTTGACCAGGCAGCGAGTTGCCAGCCTGCTTCTGATAGTAGAAGGTTTCGCCATTTTTGATTAATGGAATTTTTCTATTATTATGGTATAAAGTTTCCGTGCAGCTTAGAAATAAGCAACCGTCAATATTCAGCAAATCGGCCAAACGCTGAAAGAGTGCTTTCCGCTGTTCTTTAGAAAAATAAATGGAAACATTCCGATAAAATATAATATCCAAACTTGGCATCCAGTCAGGATAAGCTTGTTCAAATAAGTTTAATGTCTCAAACCGTATTTTTTCTTTAACAGCGTGTTTAATCATAAATTGTTCTTTCTTTACGCGATAAAAGTACTTATCCCGGATAGCTTTGGGACAGGAACGGAAAGAATATAAGCCATAAACGCCGGCTTGTGCTTTTTTTATGGCTTTTTCATCAACGTCTATGCCAATGACCTCAAAGTCCCAGTCAATTCCCGCCCCAGGCACAGCCAGAGCAGCTATTGCCAGCGAATAGGCTTCTTCGCCTGTTGAACAACCGGCGCTCATTAGACGAAGAAATGGATAGGGACTCCTAGCTTTTACTAACTGGGGAATGAGTTCCCGGCTTAAAATAGTAAAATGCGAAGGCTCGCGAAAAAAATAAGTTTCGTGAACAGTTAAAAGATTTACAAGGAGTAATAATTCCTTTGGCTGTTGTTCAATGAGCTGCAGATAATCGCCAATACTAGTCATTCTGCAGGTTTTCATCCGCATTTGGATAGCTTCTTGCAATAGCTTTAACCGTTGCTGACGAAATTCCAGACCATATTGTTTGTTAATGAACAAACTGATTTTTTCTAACTCATACATCGTAATTCAGTTGCCTTCCTAACCATAACCTATTACCTTGGTTAATATCGACGAAATATCATTGGCGGCGGCGATATAATCGGCTAAACCGCTTTCAATTACCAGTCTGGGCATATTGTAGATCAGTGAAGTTTGCTCATTTTGCGCGATGGTAATTCCGCCGGCTGCTTTGATGGCCTGCATTCCGTTAACCCCGTCCTGCCCCATACCTGTCAGAATGATGCCCACCGCCGCCTCACGGTACTTATGGGCGATAGAAGAAAGCAGCCTGTCACAGGAGGGATGATAAATTTGTCCAGGGAAAAAAGGCGAAAGCTCAATGGTGCCGTTTATCGTCACCTGCGCATTGTATTCCGGCGGGGCAATGAATACTTTGCCTGCGGCCAGCGGCTCCGCTTGCGAGGCGACTTTTACGGTAAGTGGGGTTTTATGGTCAAGCCAGTCAGCCAAAGCTTCGGCAAAACCTTCGGAAATATGCTGGGCGATTATGATGGGAACCGGAAAATCGGCAGACAACTGGGAAAGAATGATTTCCAATACCCTTGCGCCGCCTAAGGAAGAGGCAATGGCTATTACTTTGACATGCCGGTTTATTTGATCTTTTGGGGCGGCAGTTTGCGATTTTAGCTGTTTCCTGCGGCTGATATGGCGAATGACTTTGACCCCGACCAGTAGTTTGATTTTGCGGATAAACGGCAGATAATGCGCTGCCTGGATGCTAGGTTTTTCAATAACGTTCTTGGGAGTTTTCATAACGTTTCCGCCTACCCGCCGATTTGATTCGCCGCCGTAGTTTTTTTGCCGCCATCGACGACAGCTTCCAAGTCTTCGGCCAGATTCGTCAGTTCCTTACTAATATTTTTGGTTTGTTGGATGGCTGCCGTATGGTCATTTGTCCCTTGCTTTATTTGCCTTAACGCGGTTAGTACCTGTTCACCCGCTGTCTGCTGCTGCTGAATAGAGAGAACAATCTGCTGGACGGCATCTGTCGTCTGATCCGCCGCATGCTCAATATCATAAATAATAGAAACCGTGCGTTCCGAATAAGCCATTCCCTCTTCAATTTCTTTCGTATTCTTTTCCGAAGCGACCACTTGCCGGCTTACCGCCGCTACGATTTCATTAATTTTTATTTCAATTTCTTTGGTTGACGCCATGACACTGTCTGCCAGACGCCTGATTTCCAGAGCAACTACGCCGAAGCGTTTTCCCGCTTCACCCGCGCTGGCGGCTTCTAAAGCAGCATTAAAGGCAATCAGCCGGGTTTGGTTGGCGATATCGTTAATCAACTCTCTGACTTTGTTTATTTCATTTGATTTATGACCTAATGCCACAATTTCTTTGATATTTACCTGGTTATCATGGTAAATTTCTTTCATTTTTGCCATTAGGGCATCCACTTCCGCAACTCCCTGACGGGTTTTTTCCAAAGTTTGCGCAGCGCTGTCGGCAACACCCTGGCTGTGATTCGTAATAAGAACGGCAGATGAGGAAAATTCCTCCATGGTTGCGGATATCTCACTGACCGAGGAGGAGAGCTCAATAGAGAAGCTGGCCTGATTGGTAACGGTTTCGTCTATTTTAGCTGCATAGGTATTTACTTTGGTGATGGCGCCGGCTAACGGTTTAGTTATGTAGCGGTTGATGAAGAATATGGCGGAAATGATAATCAGTACCAGGGCAAAAACCGTTATCAGCAAATACCGTTGAATGGTGCTCCGTACTTCCTGCTGAATATCATTTTTTTCTTTATTCATAGCGGACTCTACGTCATTTAGATATTCACCCGTTACCACAAGCCAATTCCATTTACCGATAACTTTGCCATAGGACAATTTTGATTCTACTTTCGCGGTTTTGGGATTAAGCCAGGTGTACTGAATGGTGCCTTCTCCGTTTTCACGGCATTGTTCAAGCAGGGTCGGCCAAAAAACATGGTTATCGGCATCTTTGATTACTGCTAGCGGTTGGCCTTCCAAGCTTTGGTCAATATGCACAGCCATACTGCCGTTCATATTGATGACTAAAAAGTAACCGTCATCCCCATAGCGGACATTGCGGACAAATTGTTTTGCCTCTTCTTCCGGCAGGAAAGAAATAGCACTGGAAATGGCTTCCACAAGATCTTTCATGTTGTCGATTTTTTGTTTATAAAGCA
Source organism: Sporomusa acidovorans (assembly GCF_900101845.1). Lineage (GTDB taxonomy): Bacteria > Bacillota > Negativicutes > Sporomusales > Sporomusaceae > Sporomusa > Sporomusa acidovorans. The sequence goes on from NZ_FNAM01000007.1 coordinate 87,415, forward strand.
GTTCCCGATATTCCTGTACGCGGATCTCGCCGCGTTCAAGGGTACCGGTAACAGAAACGAAAGACAGTACTGCGACCAGACAGCATAGAAAAAGAGCCGTAAGTCCGATTAATTTACCTTTTAGGCTGCAGTTCATGGTTATACCCTCCTTGTTGAATAAATTACGTTATACCTGTTTGCCAGTGCTGCCCGTAAAGTGCATATGCATAAACGATTGGTTTTTGTAAAAATCAATGAGTATGATCAGGTCGCGTTCCTGTGGCAACAAGCCCCATACGCCTTTTTTTTCTGCAGAACCGGTTAACATAGCAGGCAGACTGCAAATACTGCCGATGTTACAGGTTGCAATCTCATCAGGTTCGGTAATAAGAATTGGTGTTTGCAACTTGTGCTTGATAAGCAGTATTTTTGGATATCTGCAGGACGCAAGCGAAGTTGTGTCCAGTAATTCTGCTAAACTTACGGCAGGTAGAGCGGCATCAGCATTTTGCAAATGGGCAATCTGGTCCAGGTCGATTCCATAACGGTTAGCTCCTAGTGAGACAATCAATAATTGAAGTTCGTTTTGTTCCATTGTGGCAGCCCCGTTATGAATTGACTTTCTCTATAATCATGACAGCGTCCAAAACAGTGACCGGTTGATTATCATAATCAAACTGACTGCTTGCAAACTGTCTGATATGCTCATTAAGCGTTGGCAGTATCGGCTTGTTTTGCGAGGCAGGCACTTCGACAACGTCGATAATGTTATCAATCAGAATACTGTTTCGTTCGTCGCCTGAACGTAGCATCACCAGGTAAGCGCCGGTTGCTTCCTGCCCTGGTTTAGCTATTCCCAGGATTTGTTTTACATCAAGTACAGCAGCTATGTCGCCGCCTATATTCACCACACCCGGGATAAAGGCATTTGCCCCGGGAATCCAGGTTAGCTGCGTGAAAGGAACTATCTGGCGAGCATGGCTGTCGGGGAAAGCGAATAAATATTCAGCAAGCTGAAAAATAAAGAAGCTAATCCGGCCTTCATCAACGTCCATTTCTTTTTTTTCGTATTGCTGGTCACTCATCTGTCTGAGAATCGTATCGCTTTTTAGCGGTTTATTAGTCAACTTGTCGCTTGCCTCCCTTACTATACTATAGTTCTACTATAGCATGAAGCTGTTTTACCTTACCAGTGTTTTTTCATGGCAGCAGCCAGGGAAATGACAGTTATGCAGGAACAGGCAGAAAGGTAAGCCGGGGTTGCTAACTGGACGAATGCTTAATTTGGTGGTAATATTGAAATAATACCCTTTTGCTAAAGGAGTTTGGAATTTATGAGTGCGTTAAAATCAAATATGCTGCTGTTGCTTGCGGCTGCAATCTGGGGATTTGCGTTTGTAGCGCAGCGGGTAGGCATGGACCATGTCGGTCCGTTTACGTTTAACGGCGTTCGGTTTCTGTTAGGCAGTTTTTCTTTATTGCCCCTGATTTTCTACTTTCGTAATAAACCGCAATCATCGGGACAAACCGTCCCCAGGGGATCTTTATTGCCCGGCTTTTTAGCCGGTTTGGTTTTATTTACGGCAGCTTCACTGCAGCAAATTGGACTTATGTATACAACCGCAGGCAAGGCTGCTTTTGTCACTTGTCTGTATATTGTACTTGTGCCGATTTTCGGGATATTTCTCAAGCAACGTGCCGGTAAAAGCATCTGGTTTAGTTCCCTGTTAGCGGTGGCCGGCTTGTATTTGCTGTGTGTCAAGGAAAGTTTTTTTATTTCTTATGGTGATTTCCTGCAGCTAGTGGGTGCTTTATTCTGGACGGCGCATATTTTACTGATTGACCATTTTTCCGGACGTGTGGATGCATTACAGTTATCTTTGTTTCAGTGTATTACCTGCGGCTCTTTGAGTTTGGGCACGGCGTTTTTATTGGAAACGGTAACCCTTGAAGGATTAAGCGGAGCCTTGATCCCTATTCTTTATGGCGGTTTCGGTTCTGTGGGAATTGCTTATACGCTGCAAATCGTTGGGCAAAAGTATTCGCCGCCGGCGCATGCCGCCATTATTCTCAGTATGGAAACAGTTTTTGCCACTTTGGGCGGCTTTTTGCTGCTTGACGAACGTCTGGGGTTTAGGGAACTGGTCGGTTGTGCGCTTATGCTGGCAGGCATGTTGTTGACGCAACTGCAAAGTATCCAGTCAGCGGTCAAAGAAGGTATAGCGGAAGAAGCTGGTGGCAAGGCGAGTTGAGTGAGCAGTGAACTACTGCCCGAAATCAATTTTTTACAATACACCTGCAATCCGGGATGATAGGATAGAAAAAAATGCAGGAAGGTGTTATTTATGCGGGAGAATATGGGAGAAATGCAAACCAACACGGGGTTAGGAGATAAGAAATACATACTGGCCAACTTATTAATGGCCGTGACGATTCTCTTTTGGGGAATATCCTATGTAAGTATCAAAATTACGGTAACCGAAGTGCCGCCTGTTACCATGGCGGCCATTCGGTTTATAATTGCCTCAGTCTTATTGTGGGGACTGCTAAAACGGCTTGAACCTGAGGCAAAACTGGCTAAAGCCGACCGGTTGCCGATGGCTTTAGCCGGTTGCCTGGGCATTACACTTTATTTTTATTTTGAGAACATCGGCGTAAAACTGACGACAGCCGCCAATGCCTCACTTATAGTCACTATCATTCCTATTTTGGCCATTGGCCTGGATATTTTGTTTTTTGGCGCCAGGGTATCGGTACTCAAACTGGTGGGAATCGCTATTGCGATTGTTGGTACCTATTTTTCCGTTACAGCCAACGGTGAACTGGACTTAAAATCCGCCAATTTCGTGGGAAATTTACTGGTGGTGGGAGCGATGCTTTCCTGGACCTTTTATACACTTGCCAGCAGATCGCTGCAGAAAAAATATTCAGGAATGTGCATGACCACGTATCAGACGATAATTGGCACAGCGCTTCTCATTCCGCTGGCTCTCACCGAACGAAATGAGTGGCACGCATTTTCTTTACAGGCATGGGGGCATATTTTATTTTTGTCGGTATGCTGTTCGGTGCTTGGCTATCTGTTTTATATGTATGTCCTCAAACAGTTGGATGTTGCCATTACCACGTTATATCTTAACTTAGTTCCCGTGGTTGGCGTAATCAGCGGCTATTTTATTCTCGGTGAAAATGTGTTGCCTATTCAGATGGCCGGAGGGGCATTGACCCTGTTGGCAATTGTTGTTATGAATTTTGAGAAAGCAAGACAAAAAAATATGGAAGAAGATGCGGTAAAAGAGGTATAATTTCCCGGGGAATAGTCGAATTTTGCTTGAGTAAAGAAGACAAAATCTGAATCTATAGAAAAAACGATAATTGGTCAAGCTGGCAGTAACATTCGCTGGTAATAGTTGAACTCCGATTTTACTGGCGCCCTGCTTGTAAACCTATATTATATGCTGTAAAAATGGGCTTCGCTAGGCCCTGCTGTGAATTTTTTGAAGGGAGAGACCATGACATCACGAGTTCCACGAATTGCAGCCGTTCACGACATGTCCTGCTTCGGACGGTGTTCTTTAACAGTCATTATACCCATATTATCCTGCCTTGGTATGCAAGTGTGCCCATTACCGACAGCGGTGCTCAGTACTCACCTGGGGGGGTTTAACGAAATTTCCTTTTGCGATTTTACGGAGCGTATGCCTTACTTTTATCATCATTGGCAAAAGGAAGGAATTGTCTTTGACTGCATTTATAGCGGCTTCTTAGCCTCAGAGCAGCAGATTGATACGGTCGCTGATTTTATCGAAAAATTTTCAGCAACTAAACCCATGGTTCTGGTTGACCCGGTAATGGGGGATGAGGGGAAGCTCTATTCGGTTTATACACTGCAAATGCGCGAGCATATGCAGCGACTTGTCGGTAAAGCTGATATCATTACGCCTAACTTTACGGAGGCCTGTTTTTTATTGGGCGAACCCTATGAAGAACAGGGGGTGGATGGCGCTGTACTGCAAGAATGGCTGGTCCGGCTGGCCGGTTTTGGCCCTTCCATTGTAGTTGTGACAGGAATTCCCACTGCGGGCGCGCAATTGATGAATATTGCCTATGAACGGAGTACTGGCACTTTTTCGCAGGTGGTCAGCGAGCACATTCCCGTCAAATATCCAGGGACAGGCGATATTTTTGCCAGTATTTTGGCGGGTGCCCTCTTGGCGCAACGTCCTGTACCCGCGGCGATACAACTGGCGGCTGATTTTATAGCAATGACGGTTAAAACCACTTATGAAGCGGGTACACCCAGACGAGAGGGTGTCATGCTGGAAAAATACCTGCCTTGGTTGTGTCAAGCCTGGCAAAAGCGTAATGACAGCTTTTAAGTGATCATTTTACAGCAACGTAGCTGAAAGCCCACCGCTTTAACCGTGGGATGAAAGCAGCTTCGCGTAATTCTTTGTTGTAGTATAACGTAATAACTGATACAATATAAATATGGGACAAGAATATAGAAGAACTCAAACCACCGTTTCTCTAATCAACTATCATTTTGTTTTCTGCCCGCGGTACAGGCGTAAAGTGCTGATCAGCGAAGTCGAAAAACGTTTCCGCGAAATTCTGCAAAGAATTTGCGAGGAAAATGACTTCATCATTGTTGCGCTTGAAGTTATGCCGGAACACGTACACCTATTTTTAAACTCCCCACCGTCAATCAGTCCATCGGATATCATGGCAAAAGTGAAAGGAGCGACATCAAGACAACTGCGGCAGGAATTTCAACACCTGCGGCACTTGCCAAGTCTTTGGACACGTTCATTCTTCTGTTCTACGGCTGGAAACGTATCCAGTGAAACCATAGCCCGGTACATCGCCGAACAAAAGACAAGGGGGTGATAAAGTGCAAATCACCGTACAAGCAAAAATACTACCAACTAAAGAACAATTTCAATTGATCAACTCCACAACAAAAGAGTACATTCGCTTAATCAACCAGATTGTTTCAGACTATATAACTGCTGAAAAAGACCTAAAATACACTTCAAAGAACGTCAATGCCGAACTGCCAAGCGCAGTAAAGAACCAGGCGATTCAAGACGCTAAAAGTGTTTTTCATAAGTACCAAAAAACTAAAAAACAATCCATCCTCAAAAAACCAGTAGCTATTTGGAACAACCAGAACTATTGCATCAAAGACCAGCTTCTGTCTTTCCCCGTTCTCATTGATGACAAATCCAAACGTATTGAAGTGCCCATAATCCTAACCGACTACCCCAAACGGCTATTAACAAATAAGCTAGGCAGTCTGCGAATCAGCCAGAAATCCGGCAAGTACATAGCACAAATCGCAATTCAAGTACCAGAATCTGAATCCACGGGCAACCAGGCTATGGGCATAGACCTTGGCCTTAAAATCCCAGCTGTTGCCGTCACACAGGACGGCAAAACTAAATTCTTCGGCAATGGCCGTCAAAACAAATTCATTAAGCGCAAACATCGTTCCGCACGCCGCAAGTTAGGCAAATTGAAGAAGCTAAAAGCGATCAAGAAACGCCACGACAAAGAACAACGCTGGATGAAAGACCAGGACCATAAAATCAGTCGCCAAATTGTTGATTTTTTGCGAAAGAAAATCATGTTTCAACCATTTGCCTTGAACAACTTTCTGGTATACGCCAGACGGCAAGAACAAGCCGTAAAAACGAGAAAAACCTCCATAACTGGTCATTCTATCGTTTAGCTACTTTCATCGAATACAAGGCAATTCAGGCCGGAATCAAGGTAGAATACGTCAATCCCCAGTACACTAGCCAGAAATGTCCAGTATGTGGTGCTTTGAACAAAGCCAGCGACAGAAAGTATACATGCGGTTGCGGATTCAGAGGCCACCGGGATAGAGTCGGAGCCTTAAATATCATATCTGCACCTGTGATAGATGGTAACAGTCTATCAGCCTAGAGTGCCAATGGCACTGCTCTAGGACGGGCTAATGGCATAGCCCTGAACTTGGGGCCATACTCGCCTATCAGAAATGAACTGGCGTTTAATCACCTAAGAATCCCACGGCTTCAGCCGTGCGGAGTGTCAAAGGGAGAGAAGTTTTATGGCGAATAAACGGATGTTAACGACAAGGGATATTGTGTATAGCGGTGTGCTGGCCGCCATATGCGCCATGGCTACTTCGCTGAAGATTCCGTTTGGTGTAGGCGCGATGGTTCATCTGGGAACCGCTTTTTTATATACGGTTGGTATTTGTTTTGGCGGGGTCTATGCCGGTTTGGCAGGAGCTATCGGCTCAGCCTTTTATGATCTTCTCATGGGTTTTTCCCCCTATACGGCCTGGTCTTTCGTGATCAAGGGCGTTGCCGGATTGATTATTGGTTTTGTTGCCAAAGGTCTGTGGCCTGCACCGGTAATCCGGGAAACAGGGCATAGCTGGATGTGGCGCGCCGTGCTTGGTTGCCTACTGGCCGCGGCTTGGACGTTGGGCGGTTACATAGTGGCCTGGTGGCAGGTAACTGGCAGCTTAGCAATCGCCTTTAGCAATATACCGGGTTCACTATTGACTTCCGGTGTAGGGATCGTTGTGGCGCTGCTCTTGTCGCCTAAACTGCGGAAAATTGTTTACCGCTAAAGTAAGGTACGTTGTATATGGTTGTGGGATTAAATTTTTTTTGCTATTGAATTTTTTGGATAATTGGGTATAATTATAAATGAGCATATGCCCGAATAAGGAGGGAGCGTGTGGCCAGGCAACGTTGTTGTGGCTTAATTGCTGGCGAGCCAATTTGCCGAAAATTTTTTCCGCAGGGTGAGTCAGGCGGGAAGCCGGTGATTGTGCAACTGGAAGAACTGGAAGCAGTTCGCTTGAAAGATATCAAAGACTACGAACAGGCAATCTGCGCGTCCCTTATGGGACTGTCAAGACCAACATTTCAAAGAATTCTGCATTCTGCCAGAATTAAAATTGCGACAGCCCTTGTGGAAGGCAGGGCCATTATGATTGAAGGGGGAAACTATATTATGAAAAACCGGGTTTTTGAGTGTGTGGAGTGTCATCACGTTTGGGAGGAAGTTCCTTGTACCGAAGGCGGTAAACATGGTTATGAGATTGCTTGCCCGCAATGCGGCAGTATGAAAAAAATGAAGTTAGAAAACGGCGTTAAACATGCTTGCGGCGGCCAGCAGCATCAAGGTCACGGCGGCTGCTGCGGCCATTAAGTAAAGAACGCTCAACGAAAAACGTTATTGTATCTTTAGCGGTACAATAATGTTTTTTTCTTTGGTCAAACAGAATTTATAATTGAATTCTGTGACATAAGTGCAACCAGCGGCTAGCGCTTTCGCCAAAGGCTCGGCGTTAGCCGGGTCTTCTAAAAATCATAAGAAATCGCTCTTTTTCTTAACCTGTACATCAGTCATTTCTCATGATAAAGTGAATACTATGTGTTAAGAATAAGGAAGGGAAACAGATATTGAAGGTGACAGAAAGGAGTCAATATGAATAATAACCTGCTGGAAAAGTATGCTCAGCTTGTAGTGAAAACCGGGATAAATATTCAACAAAAACAAACACTTGTCATTTCATCGCCGCTGGAGTGCGCCCCTTTTGCCAGAATGATTGCCGAAACCGCCTATAAAGCCGGTGCGAGAGAAGTCGTCATGAATTGGAAGGATGAACTATCTGCTAAGATCAAGTTTTTACAGGCCCCTGATGAAATTTTTGACGAGTTTCCGGAATGGCAGAAAGAGTTTTACCTTTTTTATGCGCGCCAAGGAGCTGCCTTTATCAGTATTGCCGCCTCCGACCCTGAGTTGCTTAAGGAGGTAAATCCTGAACGGGTGGTTAGAGTGCAAAAGGCCAGCAATACGGCACTCAAGGAATATCGCGAGCGCATGATGAGCAACAAAAACGCCTGGAGTGTTGTATCAATACCTACTCAGGCCTGGGCCCAAAAGGTATTTCCAAGGATGGCGGACGAAGAGGCTGTAGAAAAATTGTGGGAAGCTATTCTAAAGTCTGTTCGGGTGGATACGGCTGATCCGGTTGCGGCCTGGAAGGAACATAGCCGTCAGTTGAAAGCAAGACTGGATTATTTAAATTCGTATAAATTCCGCTTGCTTCATTATAAAAATTCGCTGGGAACGGATTTGAAAGTGGAACTGCCGGCAGGGCATCTGTGGCTTGGCGGTCCGGAGTATACGGCCGATGGCACGGAATTTGTCGCCAATATGCCGACCGAGGAAGTTTTTACCCTTCCCCAAAAAACAGGTGTAAATGGTGTGGTCGTCAGCTCAAAACCGCTTAATTATAATGGCACATTGATCGATAAATTTTCTTTAACCTTTAAAGACGGACGTATTGTTGATTCTAAGGCTGAGCAGGGACAAGAGGTATTAAAAAAACTTGTAGAAACAGATGAAGGTTCGCACTATCTGGGCGAGGTAGCCCTCGTGCCGTTTGATTCACCCATATCAAACTCCAATATCCTATTTTACAATACCTTGTTTGACGAAAATGCCTCCTGCCATTTGGCACTTGGCAAAGCCTATCCCATTTGCATCGAAAATGGAACAACAATGACCGGTGAACAACTGGCGCAAGCCGGGGTAAACGATTCCATGGTACATGTTGATTTTATGCTGGGAACGGCTGATTTGGAGATAACCGGAACAACGGCTGCCGGCGAGAATGTATTGGTATTTAAAAACGGAAATTTTGCCGTGCAATAAAAAAACCAGGAAGCAACAGAAAAAAATTCTGTGCTTCCTGGTTTTTTATTACAGGATATCTGCTCTGCTGCTATGGCACAAAAAAGTGGATTTATATTGCCCTGACAGGTTGAATGGTCATTGATTCAGGGATATCCGGCTTTGGCCTAATTGAACGGTTGGTTATTTATCATAAGTGAATTTTGAAGATAGAAAAATGAAAATATTAAAAAATATTAAAAATTATAATTTTTATGCAGGACTTAGGAAAACTATGCCGAAGTGTTACCATATAAAAGAAATATATACCGCATGTAGGAACAATAATAATTCCAGTTCAAAAACTTAGAAAAGCAAGAAAGTCTATATTTTTATGGAGGAGGTCATGAATAGTCAAATGGATTATTTACATACAGAGGAATTCAATACCGCATAGAGGAACTTTGGCAAACTGCGAGGGAAAATGAAGTGACTTGGATTTTGCATTAATTAACGGTTGGCAGAGTTGGTAAGAAGAATTAAGCAAAGGAAGAATTTATGTGCTTAAGAGTCCTAACTTCATTGTAATTTAATAATGATCTATTAGAGGAATTGAATCCCGTATAAAGGGACAAATGTTTGTTTGGCTCTCATTAGTATGAGTAATTATGAATCCCAAATATCTCTTGAAAAATGAAAGTATGCGCTTTTGGGGAAGTCAAGTTGTCTGACACAGGGAGTGTCAGCCTTGTACCTGAAAAAAGGATACAGGGTAACGTCACACTTCTCTAAAATAGAATGTTTTTACCAGCTAGGGAGGCGATAATGGATAGCTATTTTTACTTGCTATATGCCTGGAGTAGTTAAAATGAATTCATTAGGAGGGAACGAATTTGAAGCAGATCAAACTTTTCGGCCTTGGCGGTCAGGGGGTTGTTACCGCAGCTAAGATATTTGCGGAAGCTGTAGCCATTGGCGAAGGAAAACACGCCCAGTCTATACCGGCGTATGGACATGAACGGCGCGGCGCTCCCGTATACTCTGATTTAATTGTCAGTGATGAACCTATTAAAACCAAGTCATTTGTCTATGAACCGGATTATGTTGTTATTTTTGATTTGTCGGTTATTGACAAAGGGATTGATGTTATGGTTGGGACTAATGCCAACACGGTTTTTATTATTAATCATGAATGCGTGCTGCCGGAATATCCGTTTGCCAAGCATCAAGTGTACTATGTTGGCGCTAAACAAATTGCGCTTGACACCTTGAAAAGAGATATCCCTAATTCGGCGATGCTGGGCGCCATGGCTGGCGCCGGTCTGGTTGGATTAGACGCTGCCATACAGGCGATACGCAAAATATTTGGAAAGGCTGGTGATATCAATGCAGAAGCAGCAAACAAAGCCTATGCCGGCTTGCGGAAAAACTAAAAAATATTTTTTGGGGCCGGTTGCTCTGGAATTTGTGGCCACGAAGACAGGTGTCTGGCGGTCGGTGCGTCCGGATGTTAATCTTGATGTCTGTGTTTTCTGTGGCAATTGCGGCAAACATTGTCCGGCTGATATTGTCAGCGTTGAAAAAGCCAAGAGAAGCGTTAGTTTTGACTGGGATTACTGTAAAGGGTGCGGCATTTGTGCCAATGTCTGCCCGAAGCAATGTATTACCATGATACCGGAGGAAGGTGTTTGCAAGCTATGAATACCCGAGTATTGATTGATGGCAACGGAGCCGCCTCAGAGGGGCTCAGGTTGGCAAAAGTAAAAGTAATTTCCGCTTATCCGATTACGCCGCAAAGTCCGATTTCCGAAAAATTAGCCGATTTTACCGTTCAAGGCAAACTAGCTGCTAAGTATATCCGGGTTGAATCAGAGCACAGCGCTATGTGCTGTGCAATCGGCGCCCAGCTTACCGGCGTCCGGGCGGGGACGGCAACTTCTTCTGTTGGTTTGGCGCTTATGCATGAAGTATTGGGGGTAGCGGCGGGCTGCCGGGTGCCGATCGTTATGCCGGTAGTCAACCGGTCCCTGGTTAGCCCCTGGAGCTTGTGGTGCGATCATCAGGATGCCATGGCGGAACGAGATAATGGCTGGATGCAGCTTTACGCGGAAAGTGCCCAGGAAGTACTGGATTTTATTTTTATCGCTTACCGGACGGCAGAAGATGAACGGGTTCAACTACCGGCCATGATCTGTTTGGATGGTTTTTTCCTTTCACATATGAGCGATGTAGTTTTGCTGCCGGATCAGGCAACTGTCGATGCTTATTTGCCGCCGTATGTTTGTCATAATTTTCACCTTGATCCCAATGATCCCATGTTTATTAATAATCTGACGCCTACGCTTGATTATAGCGAAATGAGATATCAGCAGGCCGTAGGTTTCCAGCAGGCGCCGGCGGTGTTAACGGAGGCTATGAGTGAATTTAAGAATGTATTTGGCCGCGAATATTCCCTGATTGAGCCTTATCGGTGCGCGGATGCCGCAGCCATCCTGGTGACGCTGGGATCCATGTCCGGTACCGCTAAATATGTTGTGGATCAGTTGCGGGCCCAGGGAAAGAAAGTTGGGGTTTTGAAAATTACCTCATACCGCCCGTTCCCGGTTGAACAGATCAAACAGGCAGTAGCGCCTGCCGCCGTAGTCGGGGTTATGGACCGCAGTCCCGGTTATGGTGCGCAAGTGGCGCCGGTAGCTACCGAAGTCCGGGCAGCTCTCGGCGGCAAGCCGGTGCAAGGCTTTATTGCCGGACTGGGGGGACGCGATATTTCGCCGGCAACTTTTACAACAGCTTTTGAAAAGCTGTTGAGTAACAAAATGACGCAAGCTGTCGATTGGCTTGATACCAGAGAAAACGCCATGACGATTCGGGAGGTGATGTAAGATGTTAGTGATGAAATCAGAAGCCAGAGGCTTAATCGCCCATGGTGTGAGCGCTTGTGCCGGCTGCGGCCTTGAATTGGCGGCACGGATTATTTTTGATGTAATGGGCGCCAATAGCGTTGTGGTTATCCCGCCCGGCTGCGCAGCCCTCTTTTCCGGTTATGGCCGGGAAACAGTAACCAAAATACCTGGGTTCCAGGGTAATCTGGAAAGCACTGCCGCTTACGCCGCCGGTATTAAAGCCGGCTTTGAAATGCAGGGGCGCGGCGACGTTCAGGTCTTTGGCCTTGCCGGTGACGGCGCCACGGTCGATATCGGCCTGCAATCGCTGTCCGGTGCTCTGGAGCGGCGGGACAAAATACTGTACATTTGCTATGATAACGAGGCTTATATGAATACCGGCATTCAGGGCAGCGGTTCTACGCCGTTAGCGGCCTGGACGACGACGACTCCGGGCGGCAAGGGCGTCTATCGCAAAGATATGGTGGGCATTGTGGCGGCACATAAAATTCCTTATGCGGCTACTGCCTCGGTCGGGTATGTGGATGACTTGAGGAAAAAAATGGAAAAAGCTAAAGCTGCCACTGCGACAGGACCGGCCTATATTCATGTGCATGCTCCCTGCCCAACCGGCTGGGGATCAAAACCGGAACATACGGTTGAGGTTGCTAAAATGGCCGTACAAAGCCTCTGCTGGCCGCTTTATGAAATTGTTAACGGGGTAGAGTATACGGTTACGGTGCCGGTTAGTAAACCAAAGCCGGTAACCGAATACCTGAAATTGCAGAAACGGTTTAGTGGTGCCGCTGCCAGCCAGGTGGAAAAACTGCAGGCGATGGTAACGGGCGATTATGAGCAACTGTTGAATAGGTGAATTTGCTGACTGATTCGGAAGAAGTTTACAAGCGTGTATTCTCCTTGACCTTAAACAGGCCAGGGGAATGCAGCGCTTTCTCAATAAAAATCAGAAAATTGGCAAGAGGTGAACTTGTTTGAAACTATACAAAATTCTGGTCGTCAACATTGGCTCAACCTCAACAAAACTGGCCTATTATGAAGACAAAGAATGCAAGCTGAAAACAACGCTGGAACACCCGGTCCACGAATTAGCGGCCTTTGATGATATGATGGACCAGGACCATTACCGCCGTGCGGCCATCGAAGCATTTCTCAAGGATAAAGGAATCCAGGTAAGCGAGTTAGACGCTATTAGCTGCCGGGGCGGTCATTCCAAGCCGCTGGAAGGCGGTGTATACCGTATTAATGAAACGATGCTGGCCCAGCAGGCTTCCGGCCTATATGGCAGGCACCCCGCTGATATCGGTACGAAAATCGCCTACCAAATGGCGGCAGAAAATAAACTGTTAGCGGTAGTGGTTGATCCGCCGGTGACGGATGAATTTACCGCGGTTGCCCGTCTGTCCGGTCATCCCGAGTTGCCGCGTCAAAGCAGATTTCAGGCCCTGAGCCACCGGGCTACCGGCAAAAGGTATGCGCGGGATAACGGTAGAAAATATGAGGAATTAAATTTGGTTATCGCCCATATGGGCGGCGGAATTACGGTTGCTGTTCACCGTCAGGGAAAAATGATTGATGCTACCAACGGGATTGACGGCGAGGGGCCATTTTCCACTAACCGGACCGGCGGCCTGCCGGTGGGAGCGCTGGTCGATTTGTGTTTTTCCGGCCGTTACAGCTATAAAAAAGTCCAAAAAATGATCAATGGCGAGGGGGGGTTAACCGCCTATCTTAAGGAAAATGATGTGCGCACGATAGAAGTGAAAGCGGCTACCGACGACTATTACGCTTTGTGCCTGGAAGCAATGATTTATCAGACCTGTAAGGAAATAGGGGCGATGGCTACCGTGCTGGCAGGCAAGGTTGACGCCATTGTCATCACCGGTGGCATTGCTCATTCCCAAAAAATCATGGCGAAAATCAAAGAGCGAGTTGGTTTTATTGCGCCGATAACGTTGTATCCTGGTGAAAATGAAATGGATGCGCTGGCATTAGGTGCCTTGGAAGCTATACGGGGTAATGAACCGATTAAGTCTTTGTAGAAAGGAGGATAAAAATTGTTTACTGATTTCCACTGCGCGTTGACCTGGCTTAAGGACAAGCATATTATCAAAAAAGCGGCTGTGGCGGCTGCTCATGATATCGACGTACTGACCTCGGTTGTTTCCGCCCGGCGGGAAGGAATTCTCGACGCCGTTCTGATTGGCGATGCCGGCAAAATAAGGAGTTATTTGGAACAGTTAGGTGAGAAAACGGATCAATGGGAGATTGTGGATGAACAGAACGAGGTTCAGGCTGCCCGCCATACGGCCGTGCTGGTTGCGGAAAAAAAAGTGGATATGCCGATGAAAGGATTACTGCAAACAAGTACATTCCTGAAGGCCCTATTGGATAAAAGTCTGGGACTGATTGCTGAAAATGGGCTTATTAGCCAGATTACTGTTTTCCATTACCCGCAGGCGAGCCGTTTGATGCTTGTTACGGACTGTGCCATTAATGTTGCGCCGGATTATTCAAAAAAACTGAAAATCATGCAAAATGCCGTGAGTTTATGCCACAAGCTCGGTATTGACAAGCCCAAGGTAGCGGTAATCGCCCCGCTGGAATTGGTCAATCCGGATATTCAGGCCACTAGTGACGCCGCTATGCTGACGTTAGCCAACATGCGGGGACAAATTAAAAACTGCATTGTCGACGGGCCGTTGGGCTTTGATAATGCGGTTTCGCTGGCGGCTGCCCGGCATAAAGGGATTGAAAGCAAGGTGGCCGGCTATGCCGACATTTTGCTGATGCCTGATTTAGGCGCAGGCAATATTCTGGATAAATCATTGCGGTACTTTGCCGGTTATCAGACTGCCGGGGTAGTAGCAGGGGGCAAAGTTCCCATCATTGCAACTTCCAGAAGTGATTCGGCGGAGAACAAACTTAATTCCATTGTTCTGTCCGTACTGCAGTCTCTGTAAATTTGGCAAGAGTCAGGGCTTTAGTAAATAACCCATAACCACAGTACGGGATACGGAGATAAAACCCTTAGCCATAGGATCAATCATTAAGGGGGAGAAAAAATGTCAAACGGTACTACGATGACCACGATTAATACAACTGTGGAACGGAAGACCAGGTATCGGTGGGTTGTGCTGGCGGTTATTTTCCTGTTTTATTTGATTAACTTTGCTGATCGTACAAATCTCGGGGTTGTGCTGCCAATGATTAAAGCAGAATTCAACCTAAGCAATTTCGAAGCAGGTTCGTTGATGAGCTTTTTCTTTCTCGGTTATGCCATTACGCAGATACCGGGCGGCTTGTTTATGGGCAAGCATGGAACCCGGGGGATGGTATCGTTCTCCATTTTAGGATTTTCTATTTTTACCTACCTGATTGGTACATCGGCCAATGCGGTCATGATGAAATGGTTTCGGCTAGGTCTTGGTCTGTGTGAAGGCCCGAGTCCGGTTGGCGGTTCAGCAACTATTAAAAACTGGTATCCGCCGCAAGAACAGGGAACCGCCGCCGGAGTGTTCATGGGGGCCTCATCAGTGGCTTTAATGTCGATACCGCCGATTGCGGTTTGGATCATGGTGAATTACGGCTGGCGGCACGTATTTTATTGGTTTGCTATTCCGGGGATTATTCTGTCAATTATTTGGTATCTCTTTGTTCACAGTCGTCCGGAAGAGAGCCCTTATTGCAATCAGGCCGAGGTAGATTATATCCGCAATACTTCAGCTCTAGACATACCCAGGCGGCAAATCGGTCAACCGCAGGTAAATCAATGGGCTGGCTGGATAAGATTATCAGCAGGAAAAAAGTAACCCAGCTGGTAACGGCGGCTGAAGTTTTCCGGTCCTGGAATGTTTGGGGGCTGGCGGTGACGTATTTTTTCATAGGGTTTGTGACTTATGGGTTTATGACCTGGATACCGTTGTATCTAGTCAGTGCTAAGGGATTTTCGCTGGTAAAAATGGGTTGGATTGCTTCCGCTCCATGGATTGGGGCGGCGGCCGGAAATTTCCTGGGTGGAGTCATTGCCGACAAATTACTCGATAAACGGCGCAAGCCGCTGATGATGTTTGGACCGATAAGCTTGGTTGTTATGCTGACTGCGCTGATTCATGTGCCGAATGACACTACGCTCTTGTTTATTGTCCTGTTTTTGACCGGCTTTTTTATCAATTTAGCCTGGCCTTGCTATTTCGCCTATCCGATGGGATTTACGACAGGGGCCACTTACCCGACCGCCATCGCCATTGTTACATCGATCGGCAATCTGAGCGGCTTCTTTTCGCCGATGATCGGCGGCTACCTGTTGGATGTGTATAAATCATTTGATGTTGTTTTTATCTTTCTCGGAGCGTGCGGCTTACTCAGCCTGCTGATGTCACTGACCATCAAGGAGCCGTTGCAGGAATGATTTCAGTAAGTTAGCTTAAGGCTGCCCCAAGGTATTATTTTTCTACGAGGAGTGGTAAGAATGAAACCAGCTGCAGAATTATTGCAAGAACGTACAGAGCGGTTGAAAAAAGCAATTGCGTTAGAAAAAACGGACAGGCCGCCGATTATACTGACCGCAGATGCTTTTCACGCTAACCAGATGGGGGTAAAATTATCCGACTTTTGCTTGCATGTGAACGTTTCGCATGAGACTATGTTCAAATCTATCCAGCGCCTGGGTGATGTGGACGGAACAAATGCCGCTTTTAGTGCCGCTAAACTATTTCCACTCCAATTTTTCACGAAAATGAAACTGCCGGGCCGTGAATTGCCGGACCATACACTCTGGCAGCTTGACGAGCAGGAAATGATGACGGTGGAAGACTATGACACTATTTTGGACAAAGGCTGGGAAGCGTTTAGTCAGGATTATCTGGCTAACCGCCTGAACCTCCCGGTTGCAGCCATGCTGGCAGAGGTAGCCGCGATGCCGCAGATGATAAAAAGGTTTGAAGACGCCGGCTATCTGGTATACTCCCGCAAGCAAGGACTTACGGTTAATGAGTATCTTAGCGGTGGACGGTCGATGGCAAAATTTATGCGCGATTTATTCAAAATGCCGGATAAAGTAGAAGCTGTCCTGGACGTGATTTTAGCCGGCCAAGTGGCCGACTATCGGCAGTATGTGCGTGAGAATAAGCCCCTTGTCGTCTTTATTTCGCCGGCGCGGGGCGCCAGTGAATTCTATTCTCCTAAAATATGGGAAAAATTTGTGTGGAAATATTTGCAGGCCATTGTGGAGGCCATTGTGGAAGAAGGCGCCTTTGTTGATATTCATATTGACGGCAATTGGGAACGTGATCTTACCTATTTCCGGTCATTGCCGAAAGCAAAATGTATTTTCGAATCAGACAGTGTCACCAATATTTACAAGATCAAAGAAGTTTTGGGAGATCACATGTGCATCAAGGGAGATGTGCCGGCCGCCCTGCTGACATTGGGTACGCCTGATGAGGTATACAATTATTGTACTAAGCTGATTAACGATATGGGGTCAGGCTTCATTCTTGCGTCCGGCTGTACCGTACCGCCGAATGCCAAATTAGAAAATGTGAAAGCCATGATTGCCGCTGCCACCGGCAAGTAGCAGGCGGGTACCAGTCTTTAAAATATTTGGAGGAGTTACTAGATGGTTAGGCAAGAAAATATACAAATCTTTGATTTACGTTCGGCCCTAGAACGATTGAAACAGCAGCCGGGTGAACTTCTCTATACCGATGAACCCGTGGACCCCCAGGCCGAGCTGGCAGGTGTCTATCGTTATATCGGAGCCGGCGGTACGGTTGCGCGACCGACTCGTTTGGGACCGGCCATGATTTTCAATCATGTCAAGGGCTTTAATAATATTCAGGTATTGATCGGACTGCTCGCCAGCCGCAAGCGGGTGGCAACCCTGCTGGATACTACGCCGGAAAAACTGGCTTTTTGTCTCATGGAAGCGCTACAAGAACCCCTGGCCCCGGTGACAATCCCCCGGGAGAAAGCCATATGCCAGGAGATTGTGCATCGTGCTGATGAACCGGGTTTTGACTTGCGTAAGATCGTACCGGCACCAACTAATACGGAAGAAGACGCCGGTCCCTATATTACCATTGGCATGGCCTATGCTTCTGATCCGGAAACAGGTGATGCCGATATTACCATCCACCGGTTGTGCATCCAGAGTGCTGACGAAATTTCCATGTATTTTGCACCAGGACGCCACCTGGATGTGTTTCGTAAAAAAGCGGAAGCTGCCAACCAGCCTTTGCCGCTATCGATTAGTATTGGCGTAGACCCGGCGATTGAAATTTGTGCCTGTTTTGAGCCGCCCACTACGCCCCTGGGGTATAATGAGCTGGCGCTTGCCGGCGGTGTGCGCAAACGCCCGGTTGAACTGGCAGATTGTTTGACTGTGCAGGCAAAGGCCATTGCCAATGCGGAGTTTGTCATTGAGGGAGAATTACTGCCTAACGTCCGGGTCAGGGAAGACCGGCAGACTATGAGCGGCAAAGCTATGCCGGAGTTTCCCGGCTATACCGGGCCGGCCAATCCGGCAATACCGCTTATCAAGGTAAAAGCGGTGACTCACCGCAAGCAGCCCATTATGCAAACGGTGATAGGTCCCAGTGAAGAACATGTCAATTTGGCCGGCATTCCGACCGAAGCCAGTATTCTGCAGATGGTGGAACGGGCTATGCCGGGCCGGCTGCTCAATGTATACGCGCATTCGGCCGGGGGCGGAAAATATATGGCCGTATTGCAATTCAAAAAGAGCGTCCCCAGTGACGAGGGGCGGCAAAGGCAGGCGGCGCTACTGGCATTTGCCGCCTTCTCCGAATTAAAGCATGTGTTCCTGGTGGATGAAGATGTGGACCCCTTTGACAGCAATGATGTTTTATGGGCCTTAAATACCCGCTATCAGGGGGATGTCAGTACGGTCTTTATTCCCGGTGTTCGTTGTCACCCTCTGGACCCGTCGCAGGTTCCGGAGTTCAGCACTTCGATCCGCGACACAGGGATTTCTTGCAAAGTGATCTTTGACTGTACGGTGCCCTATGATCTGAAAGAGCGTTTTCAGCGGGCAAAATTTAAAGAAGTGGATGTACGGCGGTTTGCGCCGACTCTATTGGGAGAAGATTAATTCAGCATGATAAAAATGGGCAGGAGTGATTCAGATGATGAGTAAAAAGGGTAAGGTTTTGCTGGCTATGCCATTGGTGGCTTTGTCGTTGAGTTTTAGCGGTGTTTTGCCAGTGACCAGCCATGTACAGGCCGCCACAGTTCAGTCCTTTAGCGATGTTCCCGCCGGTCACTGGGCGTATGCCGCGGTGGCAAAGCTGGCCAAAGCCGGACTTGTGGACGGTTATGGCGACAATAGCTTCCAAGGCGACAGAACGATGAGCCGGTATGAGTTTGCTTTTATTGTGGCCAAAGCGATGGACAAATTTGAAAAAGCCGATGAGGATAATAAACAGGTAATCGATAAATTATCGGCGGAGTTTGCCGCCGAGCTTAACCGCCTGGGGGCACGGGTGGCTAAGGTTGAAGCCAAGACAAACACATGGGTAAGTGGTGAGACGCGGTTCCGCTATATGGGAAATTCTCCGAAAGCTGGCGGAACTAGTTTAAGAGGATCAGACCGTTTCGATTTCCGGCAACGCGTCAAATTCCAGGGAACCATTAATGATGATGTTTCATGGACTGCACGGATTATCGCAACCGGTAAAGCCGGTAATTACAATAATAATCCTGACGGAAGTAATGCTGCTTTCGATATGCTTGCTGTAACGGCAAAGAATGTTTTTGGCCTGGATAAAGTTCGTATTGGCCGCTTTCCCTATGATTCTTATACTTACGGACTTTTTAGCAAAGCATTGGGTGTTGACGGTGTTCGCGTGGATAAAAGTTTCGGTAATGTGGTATTTACCGGATCGGTAAATAACGTCAAAAGTAATACTAACCAAGGTAATGGCCTAGGCGACAGCGGTGACGCCAATACCGTGACAACTGCTCAACTTTCCGGCAGAGCGGGCAGTAATTTGGGCTGGAAAGCCGGCTACTTCTGGTCTGAGGTTCCCGGTACCAGCACTTCTACAGGAACAGGTTCTCTAAATACGAATATTGGTTTTTTTAAGCAATCCCAAGGATGGAATGCGGGTTTTGACGCCAAGCTGGGAGATTGCCTGCTTATCGGTGAATATGTTTCAACCAGCCTTAAGGGAGTAGAAAATCTTCCCTCATCCCCTAAGGGCTGGGCTGTCGAGCTTACCAGCGCTACGAAACAGCCGCCGATCTTTTATGGGGCGAAATATCTGGTAGACTATAAGAAAAAAGGTGATTTCGGCTGGTCGGTTTCCTATCGCAGTATTGATGCCGGCGTAGTTCCGAACGGGGCAGGCGGATTTGATGCTCAGGCAGTCAGCTATGCTACAGATCCATATTCGACAGTTCTCAAAGGTACGGACAATATTAAAGGTTTCTTTGTAGCTTTTCAAAATACGATAAGCAAGAATGTAGTTTGGACCATTGAAGGTCAGGATCTCAAAATTAAGAACAGAGAGTTGACCGGTTTGTCTTCCAATGATCTTGGCAAAACCTATATGACTAGACTTGAGTTTTTCTATTAAAAGTTACACTTCGGAGAACAGGGTAACCCTATGTAGGCGGGGTTACCCTGTTGTTTGGGTACGTTTACAGAAAATACAGTAAGGAGTGAGCAAGATAAAGCTGCTTAAGCGTCAAAATGGACGCATATATTTACAATTTCAGTTGACGTTGCTGGGAACAGATTTTTGTTTGACTGTAACCGGGGGCGACCGTTCTCATTTGGGGGCTGTCGCAGTAGCTCAGGTAGGAGAAAGTATGATTGAGGCTGGCAAGCTGACTACCACAGTATCTACTATTACATTATTAGGGCATAAAGAAGATGGTATGGCCCGTGACTTAGCGGCGCGTTTGGCAACGGCGGTTGCCGCCAATGTTGTGGTTTGCTGCGGGATTCATCTTGACAACATAACACCTGACGAAATTAAAACAGTACGATTAATGAGCAATGAGATGGCAGGCGAAATTATTCAATATGTCCAGGATTTGCGCCGTGCGTAGCTGACAGCCGCCCGGCAGGCGAAATATTCATGAAATTCCAGATAGTGGTGAGGAAGGAATATTTACCTTAATACAGAATTATACAGCATGATATGTACATCTTATTAGTTAGTATTCAATAATCATTGTCGGAGGTAAATATGCCTGCAAAATTTTTGCAATCAGTTGATAATGCGCTTCAAATATTAGAGTTGTTTTCCGGTAATGTTGCGGAACTAGGTGTGACTGATGTTAGCAAGTTGCTTGGTCTGGGAAGAAGCACCGCCCACCGCCTGCTTTCTACTTTAGAAAATCGTGCTTTTGTTGAACAAAATCCCGTAACGGGAAAGTATAAACTTGGCATGAAAATCGTGAACATTGGGGCTAACAAGCTGTCAAGGCTAAATATAATCAAAGAATGTCACCCGTGTCTTGAAGCACTAAGCAGTGAGACAGGTGAAGCAACTCATCTGGCTTTGTATAGTCGGGGTGAGATAACTTTCGTTGATCAGGTACGGCGTAACCCTGCAGTCATGTCCTCTATTATCGGCTCGCGCATGCCTGCCTATATTACCGGCACAGGAAAAATTCTTTTGGCGTTCTTAGCAGATGCCGAAGTCGAAAAGTATTTACAAAATGTGCATTTGCAACCGTATACAGCCACCACCATTGCGGATCGTGATCAACTTAAGGAGCACCTGAAAGAAATCCGCGAGCAGGGATATGGTGAGGACCAGCAAGAATCTGAGGAGGGGCTTGTTTGTTTTGCGGCGCCTGTTCGTGACAGAACAGGAAAAGTTGTGGCTGCTATTAGTATATCCGGTGCCGCTAGCAGGATGAATGCGCGCAAAGAAGAGTTAGTCAATAAAGTCAAAACCGCTGCCGAGCAGGCGTCACGCAATTGTGGCTGGTCGCCTAGCTATGAATGGAAATGACGTAAACAATATATTGTGCCAACGTAAGGAGCTACTCGTTATTTTCAATGATAATTTTGTCATGAACTAAAAACCAGGAAGCGCAGGTTCTGCGTTTCCTGGTTTTTTATGTCTACTTTGGGCCGAATATTTATTTTTTAAATCCGCCTGCCTTATAGCGGGGCTTGGCACCTGGCGGGGGATTCTTTCTATTTTCCTGCGGCTTGCGCTTGCCGCCGTAAGTGCGGATGCGCAACGGGGCTTCTTCGGTAATTTTGATAGGTGTGGTATCTGGTTCCTTAGTCAACAGCTTGAGCGCGGCTGCGAGCAGGGAGACAGAGTCGGTTTCGGCAAGCAATTCTTCGGCACGGCTCCGATATTGATCAAGTCCGCCGCTTTCGATTTGATTAAGCAGCTTTTCCACTGCTAAACGCTGCTGGCCTTCGATGGCTTCTGTTACGGTAGGAACAGGCATCCGGACAATTTTTCGTTTGGTGATTCGCTCAATGGAGCGTAAATGTTCCAATTCCCTGGGAATGACGAAAGTCATGGCCAGGCCGGTCTGACCGGCTCGGCCGGTGCGGCCGACCCGGTGGACATAGCTTTCCGGATCTTGAGGGATATCAAAGTTATAGACATGGGAGACGCCACTGATATCCAGGCCGCGGGCGGCTACATCGGTAGCGACGAGAATATCGATGGTGCTTTCCCGGAATTGCCGCAGGACGGAATCGCGCTTGGCCTGGGTGAGGTCGCCGTGAATGCCTTCAGCCGAATAACCCCGCTTTTTCAAAGCCTCGGACAACTCATCCACCCGGCGTTTGGTTCTCACAAAAACGATAGACAGTTCCGGCGCCTGAATGTCCAGGAGGCGGCAGAACACGTCAAATTTTTGACGGTCCTGCAGTTCCATATAATATTGTTCAATCAGCGGAACCGTAACTTCCTTGGATTTAATGCTGACAAGAGCCGGGTCTTTTAAGAACCGCTGGGCCAAATTTTGAATCTGGCGGGGCATGGTTGCGGAAAAGAGTAATGTCTGGCGAGTCTCAGGCGTAGCCCTCAGAATTTTTTCGATATCTTCAATGAATCCCATGTTGAGCATTTCGTCGGCTTCGTCCAAAACGACCATTTTTATATCTGTCAGCTTAACCGTGTGGCGTTCCATATGATCCATTAAGCGACCGGGAGTAGCAACAATGATTTGCGGTTTTCGTTGCAGGGCTTTAATTTGACGGTAAATATCCTGCCCTCCATAGATGGGCAGCGTACGCACCTGCGAAAATTGTCCAAGCTTATTCAGCTCTTCGGCCACCTGGATGGCTAATTCACGGGTGGGAGTTAGGACAATTCCGAAAATAGTGCCCGTGTTTCTTTGGATATTTTCCAGCAAAGGGATACCGAATGCCGCTGTTTTGCCGGTACCGGTCTGCGCCTGGCCGATTAGATCTTTGCCGGAAAGCAACAGCGGAATCGCCTGTTCCTGAATAGGTGTCGGCTCTTCAAAACCCATATCGCTAAGAGCACGAATTGTTACATCACTAATCCCCAGCTCTCTGAACTTTTCCAAATTTTATGTAGCCTCCTTTGGCTGCTTGCTTTTTACAATAGTATCGTCAGATCATAAGGGGTTATATACGCTTTGTGTTGTTGAGAAGTGGGGATGAAGCCTGGATAAATTGGTCGAGTGTGTATTGTTTGGCAGGGAAAATTATGCCTTTTCGGGAATAAAACAGAGTTAAGCCGTTAGAGTGTTCACAGAATCATTGACTGAAGGAAGAGGGATAGTATGATTACAGATCGACTAAGACAGCAAATTGATTTTATTGTGGAAGTGGATAAAATAAAACAGATTTATCGGCAAAATTATGTAATTGGCGGTGAGCGCCATGAGACAGATGCGGAACATTCCTGGCATTTAGCCGTTATGGCCGTACTCTTGGCCGAGCATGTTGCCGGTCACCAGATTGACGTACTCAAAGTACTGAAAATGGTTCTTATTCACGATATTGTGGAGATTGATGCCGGCGATACCTATTGTTTTGATCAGCAGGCCGGACTGGATAAAAATGAGCGGGAAACGAAGGCTGCCGATCGGCTATTCGGTTTGCTGCCCGCCGATCAGGCCCAGGAATTTCGCTCCTTATGGGAGGAGTTTGAGCATAGGGGCAGTCCGGAGGCTTGCCTAGCCGATGCACTGGACAGGCTTCAGCCACTGCTGCTGCATTGCCATACACAGGGCAAATCGTGGAAAGAACACGGCATAACTAGTGCTAAGGTATATGAACGGAATCAGCGAACGGGAACAATAGCCCCGGAATTGGGTCAACTTGTTGCTGAGACGATCCAGACAGCGGTTGCGAAAGGTTATTTGCCGGAATAATTCATGCGCCGGTATTACTCGTATAAGATAAGATAAAAGAGAGTCGAAACGAAATCATGTTTTCGACTCTCTTTTATCTTGTATCTTGTGACGCTTGGCAAGAAATACCGCTTATGTATCCTGAAGCACCTTTTCAGCCCGATAGGAGAAAGAACGGCGTGATAGTCCCAAATAGGCTGCTGCTGCTGATTTGTTGCCTTTGTGCATTTTTAGGGCGGCGTAAATAATATTGTTTATATATTCTTCCAGGTTGAAGGGTTCCGGCGGCAGAATCACCGGTGCTTCAGGAAGGATGGTTCCTTCCTCTACGGCAGGGAGAGTGCAGTTGCCGCTGTCTACAATATTCAGGTGTCTGCTGCATAGTTCCGTATCATCAAACATAAAAACCGACCATTCAATAACATTTTGCAATTCGCGAATATTACCCGGCCAGGAATGGCTAAGCAGGGCTTTAGCCGCCTGGTCGCTTATGCGGCTGAATTTTTTCCCTTTTTGGGTGGAAAAACGGTGCAAGAACATTTCGGCCAAGGGCACAATGGCTTCCGGCCGTTCACGCAGCGGCGGGATAAGGATTTGTCCCACATTAAGGCGATAAAACAGGTCCCGGCGAAAACTTTTTTCCTCCACGGCCTGAGCCAGGTTAATGTTGGTTGCACAGATAATACGGACATCGGCTTTGATTTTTTTTAAGCCTCCTACCCGGTAATATTCTTTTTCCTGTAAAACCCGCAATAATTTTGCCTGCATTTCTATGGGCATCTCGCCAACTTCATCCAAAAATAACGTACCGCCGACGGCGAGATCCAGCTTTCCTTTTTGTCCTTTGGACAACCCGCCTGTGAAAGAACCGGCTTCATAGCCGAATAATTCACTCTCGAACAGTGTCGGGGTTAGAGCCGCGCAGTTTATATCAACAAATGGCGTGGTTTCGTTGAAGTCGGCATAATGAATAAGCTTGGCCACCATTTCTTTACCGGTACCGGTTTCACCCTGAATTAAAACCGGAATCGAACGATCCTGGTGGTAAAGGAGTGCCTGCTTATAAATGTTTTCCATTGCCGGATCAAAGACCCCGATTTTGCCGATTCCTTCCGACTGGGCAACAAGCTGGCGCAAGCGGGAAATTTCTTTGGTAGTTTCCTGGGTAGCGGCCTGCACTTCCTGGTCAAAATGGTCGGTAAGCCGTCTGTTCTCACGCAGCAAGCCCTGGTGTTCGGCCACTTTTTCCGCAATAATCGATAACTCCTGAATGTTGATCGGTTTTAAGAGATAATCGAAGGCGCCCATACGTAAGGCTTCAATAGCCGATTCCATTGACCCGTGGCCGGTAAATAAAACAATGTCGGTATACGAACCGCTCGGCAATTCCTTAATACGTTTTAACAAATCAATACCGGTTATGCCTGGCATCTTTATATCGGTCAGGATCATCGGAAAATTTTCTTCCGCATAGGCGGCAAGCGCCTCTTCGCCGTTACTGCATTCGGTGACTTCATAGCCCTGACGACGTAAAAATTTTCTCACAGACGTGCGGCTGCCAGTATCGTCGTCTACTAATAAAATATTCAACTAGCATTATCCTCCTTTGCGTTGTCAATACTTAGGTTTTCTGCCTCAATTAGCGGAAATACAAGACGGAAAGTAGCTCCTCCATTTTCGTTGGTTATGGCCGATATTTGACCGCCGTGAGAAGTAACCACAGATTTTACAATTGCCAATCCCAGGCCCATGCCGTTACCCTTGGTGGTGAAAAACGGGGTGAAGAGCTTTTGTTTGATTGCGTCGGGAATGCCCGGACCATTATCCGAGATTTGAACAATAATTTTGTCTTCCAGGCGTGATTGAATTTCTATTTCTTTGTAAACCTGAGGGGAAGATTCCAGTGCCTCCAAGGCATTGTTCATCAGATTAAGGATAACGTGTTCCATATAGGCCAGTGAGCCTAAAAGTTTAAGCGGTTCCTCAGTAAGATCAAGCGATAGGACGACACCGGCGGTATTTAGCTGGGGAGTCAGCATCGCAACCGCATTTTGAATAACCTGGGTCATATCGAAATGCTGGCTGCTTTTTTGCTGATGACTGCGGATGAGATCGCGAATATATTTAATAATATTGGCAATCCGCGTTGCCTGCGTGGAAATGGTTTGCACATCCTCCAAGAACTCCTCCAAATGATAGGACTTGTCTTCTTTGGACCACATCAAAATACTGTCTGCCGTAACTTTTATTGAGTTTAAAGGCTGGTTAATCTCATGGGCAATGCCGGCAGCCATATTGCCTAAAGAAGCCAGTTTTTCCGCTTTGCTGATTCTGTTCCGGGCCGCTAAGAGCTCCATTTCCGCCTGTTTACGGTCGGAAATGTCTCTGGCAATACACAGCCCCACAAGTTCACCATTAAGCGCGAATAAATGAGAATTTACCTCTGTAGGAACAAGTCTGCCGTCTTTTGCCAGATAATCATAATCAAAAATAGCCTGCCGCAGGGTTAACAGTTTTTCCATGCGGGGAGCGGCAAGGGTTTGCGATTGTGAGGACATGATGGACATCATTGTGCGGGACAGCAATTCATCCCGGGAATAACCCAGCCAGCGGCAGGCAATGTCATTCACCTCGATAATCGTGCCAGGCAAACTTTGCGGGGTAATTTTCCAAACAAAGATGGCATCTTGTACACTGTCGAATAATTTTCGGTAACGTTTTTCCATAGCGCGCCTGACGAAGATTTCCTGGGCCAGGGCAGCATTGGTATTGGCTAATTGGCGGGCTTGGGACTCTACGTTTTTTTCCAGGCGGCGGTAAGAGTGGGTGAGTACGTTTTCGGCATGTTTCTTATCATGGATGTCCAGGCAGCAGCCGATATAGCCGGTAAAAGTATGGTCAGAATTAAACCGGGGAATGCCAATGGTTTGCATCCAGCGGTATTCGCCGTCCGCGCGCCGCATGCGGTGTTCGGAGCAGAAGGAATTTGGCTGGTTGTCCGGGGCGTCCGGCAATACCGTTTGGATGAATGCATTATCTTTGGGATGAATATAAGTTTCCCAGTCAATTTTTATGCCGATGCCAGGGGAGGCGCCGGTATACTTTTGCCATTGCTTATTGACAAAAATGCAGTTGTTGTATTGATCGGTTGACCAGACCATCACCGGAATGTGGTCGGCCAAATACTTAAAATTTGCTTCGCTTTCCCGTAAGGCCTGCTCAGCTTGCTTGCGTTCCGAAATGTCTCTGGCAATTGAGATTATCCTGGGTGAATCCCACAGGTTAAATAAATGGGAATTTACTTCCACCGGGATGCGGGTTCCGTCTTTGGCAATATGATAGACTTCCAAGAGAGAATGTCCCGCAGTCATGAGTGCTGTAAGTGCCTGGTCGGCAGCCTCAGGCGAGGTGAGTTCACTGATATCGTAAACCGTCAGGCTTAGTAATTCCTCGCGGCTGTACCCGAGCTTTTTACAGGCGGCGTCATTTACTTCGAGAAATCGGGAAGACTTGGTAGGCGGATCCGGAGGCGAAGTGACAAAAATGGCATCATTGCTGCTGTTAAACAGTGTCTGATATTTTTCTGTACTGCGGCGGTAGTTTTCCTCTGCCTGTTTATATTTGGTGACATCCTTGAGAATGAATACGATTTCATCCTCATTAATCGCCGCTAAATGAATTTCTCCGGCCCAGTTATCGGTAGTGTGCTCAAAGGAAACAGTCTGCCGGGAACGTAACACCGTGTCAATATTTCTGACAATTTTTTCCGCGAAAGAAGAAGTAAGAATGTCATAAACGGATTTTCCCAGGGCGGGTTTGGCTGTTAGCGGAGCAGCGAATTGCCGGTGGGAAAGTATTTCGCAGACAA
This sequence comes from Sporomusa acidovorans, assembly GCF_900101845.1. GTDB lineage: Bacteria > Bacillota > Negativicutes > Sporomusales > Sporomusaceae > Sporomusa > Sporomusa acidovorans. The sequence goes on from NZ_FNAM01000007.1 coordinate 115,180, forward strand.
TTCCACTTTTGTTGATAACGGCAACAATATCCGGTATCGTTGCCAGAATACCCTGGATTCGCTCCTGTTTTTCATGTAATTCGCTTTCGAACTGCTTGCGGTCTGTGATATCGATCATCGTACCAATGAACGCAGGTTTACCCTCAAAGGTAACATATCTGCCGTTAATTTCCACATCACGGTAAAAATCACCGTTAACCAAGCGTACTTCATAATGGTTGCTATTGATTTTGCCGGTCCTGCTGGTTTTAGTATTCTCGGCCGACAACGTGTGATCAATTGGTTGAATGTAATCAAAGATATTCTCAATTTCCAGCAGCTCGCTGTATGACAAGCGGGTAATGGCCATAACGCCACGATTGGCATAGACCAGTCGGTTTTCCTGGATAATATAGATGCCAATGCGCGAATTTTCCACTAAATTGCGGAATTTTAATTCATCCTGTGCAACCTGAGTATTAAGCTGATGATAGTTTTGCAGGTGCTGGGTCAGCCAGTTTAACAGAAGAATGCCTGCCGTATTCGGCAGGACAAGCAGGGTAAGCAATTGACCTAAGGTAGATAATTGGCTAAAAACCGGTAAGTCGGAATTATCGCCGCCAATAGTAATATTCAAATAGTAACATGTTATGGTATAGAGGCAGTTTATGAAAGTCAATATACCAGTTCTTAAGTAAGCGGGGGAGTTGACAAAACGTTCTAACGCAAAAGCGCCGATAATGCCGAATAAAGACGCCCCGATGGTCCAAACTGTTAGCATGCCGTTGCCCAGTGTCAAGGAAAGTAAAGTACTGACCAAGGCAACAATCACGGCTTCAAAAAAACCGATATGCAAGGCTACAAGTAAAATGGGTATTATGCTTAAATTTAATGGGATAGTATGCGTTCCGTAAGTAGGAATAAACGAAATAGCGGCAATGAGTGAAAAAAATGCAACCCCGGACAGATTAATGTCCTCTTTTTTGGAATAAACGATAGCCGGAAACAAAGGTAATACAATAATGATAACAGCAGCCATCGCCCCAATATTTTCGAATAATTGTATCATCGTTACACATAGGCTTGTCAAATCCACCGTAAACACCTCAACAACTATATTCGCGGCGATTGTACATAATCCTTGATAAAATAGGAAGCTTTTTGTTGGTTTAAGTCAATCAGCTAATTTTTTTGTAATATTATAACAAATAAGACAAAAAATAGATTGACTTATGGGTAAGGACAGTTATAATATGAATTAGTGATAAATTTAACGAACTCGTAGGTGATAAGGATGAACAGCGATATCTTATTAACCAATGAAGAGTTATGTGCCGGCTGCAATAAGTGTATTGCCAAGTGCCCGACCAAAGCAAACATTGCCTATTCAGTGGATGGTCAAAATAAGGTGCGGGTCGATCAGAACCGCTGTATTCATTGCGGTGAATGTCTTGAGGTATGTGATCACGGGGCAAGAGACTATAAGGATGATACAGAACGCTTTTTTGCCGACCTTGAACAAGGTACAAGTATCTCGCTGCTCGCTGCACCTGCCGTTCGTTTTAATTTTGCTAATTATAAACGGCTTTTCGGCTATTTGCAGTCGCTGGGAGTGAAGGCTGTTTATGATGTATCCTTTGGCGCAGATATTACCACCTGGGCTTATTTAAAGGCAATTAAAGAGCAACAGTTACAATCGGTGATTGCCCAGCCTTGTCCGGCTATCGTTAATTATGTGCAAAAATTCCGGCCGGAGCTGATGAACAATCTGGCACCGATTCACAGCCCGATGATGTGTGCCGCAGTTTATCTGCGTAAATATAAGAATATTAAAAATAAACTGGTTTTTCTGTCTCCCTGTATCGGTAAAATAGATGAAATCAATGAAAAAGATACTGCCGAATTAGTACAATATAATGTTACTTATGCGAAGCTCGAACAATATTTGCTCCAAAAAGGTGTTAACCTGGCGGCTTTTCCGGAGGTTGATTTTGAAGAACTGAACTGCGGTCTGGGGTTGACCTTCAGCCGTCCGGGCGGCCTGCGGGAAAATGTGGAATTTAATACCAGGGACGCATGGATCAGGCAGATTGAGGGTCCGGGTCATACCTATCATTATCTTGATGAATACGCTAAGCGGATACGGGAAGCAAAACCCGTACCTTTGCTTGTCGATATTTTAAACTGTAGTTGTGGCTGCAATCTGGGGACAGGCACCAATAAAGTTATGCCTATCGATGATATCGATTATCGCATGAATGAACTGAAACAGGAAAAAATCAAGGAACACACACAAACGAAATTACTGAAAAAATCGTATGATTTGTTTACCCGGTTTGATAAGGAACTTACCCTTGCCGACTTTGTGCGGCGGTACGAAGATAAGTCACAAATACTCAAAAACGCCGATGATGCCGACCTTGAACCTATTTTTACTGTGCTGCACAAAACTACGGAAGAGGCCCGCAAAGTAAATTGTTATGCTTGTGGATTCGGGAATTGCCGGGATTTCGCCAAAGCGGTCGCCAGCGGCAATAACCATGTAAACAACTGTATTGATTATAATCGCAAAGAGGTAGAAAATGAGAAAAAACAGTTAGCCGAAAGTCATAGTGAAGTGGAAACCATGCTGACTAAAGTAAAATCTCTGAGCGAAGAGCGGGCGCGTTCTGCCGAATTGCTTAAAGCCCATGTCAGGGATATTACAGATGCGATTAACGAGGTATCGGTAGGAAGCGGTGAAAATGCCAAAAGTATTGAAAATATCGGTGGCGAAATGCATTATATTTTTAAAACAGCCACTGAACTTAGAGATAGTATTGGTGAAGTAGAAACCAAGCTAGCCGATTTTGGACAGGCTTCTGATGAAATTGTCGGTATTGCCAGTCAGACGAATCTCTTGTCGCTTAATGCCGCCATCGAAGCGGCGCGGGCTGGTGAACTGGGCAAGGGCTTTGCTGTGGTGGCCAACGAGGTACGGGTGTTGGCAGATCGTTCGAAAACAGCCGTCACATCAACTAAGCACAGTGAAGAAGATATCAGGCAGCAGGTTGCCAAAATTATGAATATTGCTGATGAACTGGAAAAGAAAGTTGATACTGTGAACAATGAAATTACCAATATCTCTGCGACCGTTCAGCAGGTAACGGCAAAATGCCAGGAAATTGCGGCGACGGCTTCCGTTCTGGAACAAAAATAAATATAAATTATAGGTTTTTATTACCTATACTGTTAATGCAAGCCAAACGAAAGAGGGCTCCCACGGGAGCCTTCTTTCGTTTGGCTTGCCGGGCCTGTTTCTATTTAGTAGCCGGTAAAGCAAAAGGCTTACAGGGCGACGGCCGCTCCCCCAAAGGGAGGCAGCGGCCGCTGGTAAGTAATTTTTTAACACGTTGAGGAATCTTCATCAGCAAAGCATAATAAGAGGAGAATGATGATAATGATTAAAATGATTCTGCTATTGCCGCCGCCAAACCCACAGCCCATATAAGTACCCCCTTTGATGTAATTTAGTTATTGGTGCTGGTTTGATGCCATTGTATGCGGCGGCAGTGTCTTTGGTTAAAAGATAATTTGGCTGGGATTATTAGGAAATATTTTATTGTTATTGGAACTTTTTAACGAACCGGCCAATGCGCTCAAGCGCATGGGACAGATTGCTGATTGAGGAAGCGTAGGAGCAGCGAATGTAGCCTTCACCACTTTCGCCAAATGCGTCACCGGGAACGACAGCCACTTTTTCGGTCTTTAACAGGTCTTCGGCAAATTGCAGCGAGGTTAAGCCGGTTTCCTTAATTGAAGGGAAAATATAGAATGCTCCTTTGGGCTCAAAACATTTGAGTCCCAGTTCATGCAATCCTTCCAGCATAAGCTGGCGGCGGCAGTTATATTCAGCCACCATGCTTTCCATTTTTTCCGTGCCGTGCAGGAGGGCCTCAATGGCTCCGAGCTGGGCGGTAATCGGCGCACAAAGCATGGTATACTGATGGATTTTGTTCATGGCGGCAATAAATTCATGATTGGCTAACGCGTAACCGATTCGCCAGCCGGTCATGGCATAAGCCTTGGAAAAGCCGTTTAATAAAATGGTACGGTCACGCATTGCCGGCAGACTGGCAAAACAAGTGTGCATACCCTGGTAAGTCAAATCGGCGTAGATTTCATCCGAAATTATAATTAAATCATGTTTTTTGGCAAACTGGGCAATAGCCAGTAATTCCTGCTTGGGCATAATGGCACCGGTCGGATTGTTGGGGTAGCCGATTAACAGGGCTTTGGTCCGGGGACTTACCAGCTTTTCCAGTTGGGCCACAGTTACGCGAAATTCGTGTTCCATCGTTGTCGGGACAGGTACCGGTTGACCGCCGGCCAGAGTGACACAGGCTTTGTAGGAAACATAACAGGGTTCCGGGATGAGAACCTCCTCACCCGGGCTGATGATGGCCCGGATTGCCAGATCAAGGGCTTCACTGACACCAACCGTTACCAAAGCCTCGGTGCGCGGGTCGTAGGTGACCTGATACTTGTCGTAAATCGTGCGGGCGATTTCTTCTCTGAGTTCTAAAAGCCCATAATTGGAGGTATAGGCCGTATAACCTTTATGCAGCCCATGTACACAACTTTCCCGGATATGCCAGGGAGTGATAAAGTCCGGCTCACCGACTCCCAGCGAAATGACGCCTTTCATTTCGGCGGCAATGTCAAAAAATCGCCGGATGCCGGAAGGCGGGACGGATTTGACAACAGGTGACAGACGCTCGGCCCAACTCATGGCGACACCACCAGCCGGTGATCGTCTTCACGGTCATTGATGATAACCCCTGCATATTTATAAGGCTTAAGCATAAAGTGGGTGGTCGTGCTGATGACACCGTCGATGGTAGATAGCTTGGTAGCTACAAATCTGGAGACTTCCTTAAGTGTATGGCCTTCGACCATAACGCTTAAGTCATAGGCACCTGACATGAGATACAGATTAACCACTTCCGGAAAGCGGTAGATGCGCTCGGCAATGGCGTCGAAGCCTACTTCGCGCTGCGGGGTGATGCGAACGTCAATAATAGCGGTTACTTTATCCTCGCCGGCCTTTTCCCAGTTGATGATGGGCTGATATTTAACAATAATTTTCTCGTCTTCCAGCCGTTTAATCAAGGCGGCAACTTCCTCTTTGGGCTTTTGCAGTAAGGCGGCCAGTTGCTCAACCGGCTGGGTACAGTCTTTTTCCAACTGTGTTAACAATATTTTTAATGATTCTTTCACAAATGATCCTCCCTGTTTGTGTAAAATAAAAAATCCCGTCCCTAAAAAGGACGAGATTATAGTTCCCGCGGTACCACCTAAATTAGCCATAAAGGCTCGCTTGATCCTGTTAACGCCAGGCACGGTCAGACTTACTTATTTCAGCCTGCAGCTCAAGGGTGGCATTCCCATACTGTCTTCCGCCGGTTTTCACCCTAGCCGGCTCTCTAAAAGGTAAGGCATAATACGGTACTATCCCTGTCATCACTCTTCAATATTCAATTTTTATTAGCATACCATAAAAAAAAAGATTGGGCAAGCCTAAGTTTTTTAGGCGTACCTGTGGGTAGATCTTTTTAAAATTTTTGTTAATTTTCAAAAAAAGATAAAAAACAACATTATATTACATTGACTCTATTATTTTCCTAAAATATAATAAAATTATTAAGTTAGTGTGTATTCACTTACCTAGGAGAAAGCAATGAAAAGATTTACTTTACCACGAAAGGACGCCATAGTTCTCAGTGCCATTGAAATTATTGATGAGCTGGGATTGCAGGCGCTATCAACAAAAGAACTGGCAAGTCGCCAGAAAATAAGCGAATCTGCGCTTTACCGGCATTTCAAAAGCAAAGATGACATTGTGATGCAGGTACTGAAGTATTTTTCCAAATTTGACCGGGCGATTCTTCATTCAGCGCAGCAAATGGATGGTTCCGCCAAGCAGCGAATCATTTTCTATATTAAGAGTTTTGTCGAGTATTACGAAAATTTCCGGGCGCTTACGGCACTCTTATTTTCTTATGAACCGTTACGGCATTATAACCAAGAGACCAAAGATAAAGTAGAAAGCATTTTTGCCGACAGGTTCAAGGCTGTAGCCGAAATTTTGGCAGTCGGCCAGCAAAAAGGGGAGCTTACTGCGGGCTATACGCCCAAAGAATTTGCCGAGATTATTTTGGGCACCTGTCAGATAACCATACTCAGGTGGCGGATCAATGATTACAATTTTGCGGTAAAAGACACAGTGCTAAGTTTATTGGAAAGGTTGTTTGCCGCAGTTGAAATTCAAAAAAAGCCATAAAGAAAATGAGGGGGAATAACATTGAAAAAGGTACTTATTGTTGATGATGCAGCTTTTATCCGCTTGTCCCTAAAGATGATGCTGGAGAAAAACGGTTTTGATGTTGTGGGTGTTGCCGAGGACGGCCTGGATGGAATCAAAAAGTTTGTTGAGCTGAACCCTGACCTTGTTACGATGGATATTACCATGCCGGAGATGGACGGCATCAATGCCGTTAAGGCGATTATGAAGCTTAATCCGGCTGCGAAAGTTGTTATGATTTCAGCCATGGGACAGGAATGCATGGTAACAGATGCCATCATTGCCGGTGCAAAAACATTTATTGTCAAACCGTTTAAGGAAGAGCATGTTGTTCAAACCTTACAAGCCGTTTAGTTTTGTCAGGGAGGGGTTAACCTTTGGGAGAGTCTGAACGCGAGCCCATGCTGGATATGTATATCTTTGAGACATTGCAGCAGGTCGAACAATTGGAGCAGGCCGTTTTAGACAGTGAAAAATTAGGTTGCTTTGACACTAATGCGATTAATAAAATTTTCCGGATTATGCACACCATTAAGAGTTCGGCGGCGATGATGCTTTTCAATGAAGTTTCATCGTTGGCGCATTCTTTAGAAGACCTGTTTTACTTTATCCGGGAAAATGGTTCGGTTTGTCTTGATTATTCCCGGCTGACTGATATTGTCCTGGCAGGGATTGATTTCTTCAAGACCGAGACGGTTAAAGTCGATCAGGGTCAGGCCAGCGATGGCAACGCCAGTCATATTACACCGCAAATCAGCCAATACTTAGCCGAGTTGAAGGCCAATACCGGGAATATTCCGGATTTGGCCGACGGCGAAAAAATGAATGAGTCTAAACCGCAGAAATACTACATACCTGCAGGCAAGCCGGAAGCAACAGGCGACAGCAGAGCCTATAACGCGGTTGTTTTTTTTGAAGACGGCTGTGAAATGGAAAATATTCGCGCCTTTGCCCTTGTGCATAATTTAAAAGGATTGGCCGAAGATATTGTTTACGAACCGCCTGATATTATTGAAAATAATGCTACCGCCGAGATGATCAGGGAAGGCGGCTTTACAATCCGGTTTAAAAGCACTCAGCCGCAGGACGCTATGAAAAAATTTTTTGCCGGGACAGCTTTTGTCAAGACGCTGGAAATTAGCGAAACGGCGGCAGAACAAAAGTCTGTGTTTCCCGGGCGGCCTAAACAAATTATTTTAGATGAGCATGAACTTCAGGTGCCGGAAAAATATGCGGCAAAACTGGCGGCGGAAAACAAAGCCACTGATCAGGAACCCGGGTGTGCCAGCCTGAAGCAGACTATGATCAGTGTTCATGTTGCCAAGCTTGATAAACTGATGGATATGGTTGGCGAATTGGTCATTGCCGAAGCGATGGTAACGCAGAACCCTGACATCAATAGCCTCAAACTCGACAATTTTCGCAAATCATCCCGGCAGTTGCGCAAAATTGTCGGTGAATTGCAGGCTGTGGTTATGTCTATACGGATGATGCCGCTGACGGCGACTTTTCAAAAGATGAATCGAATTGTCCGCGACGCCGGTAAAAAACTGGACAAGCAAGTAACACTTACGCTGGTAGGCGAGGATACAGAGGTTGATAAAAACATTATCGAAAAAATATCAGATCCCCTCATGCATTTGATCCGCAATGCTGTCGACCACGGGATTGAGTCGGCAGCGGAACGGCGTCAGGCCGGGAAAGCGGAGAACGGAACCATCACGTTGGAGGCCAAAAACTCCGGCAATGATGTGTGGATCATTGTAAAGGACGACGGCCGTGGCCTAAACAAGGAAAAGATTTTGGCCAAAGCGTATGCCGCCGGTCTAACAACCAAACCGGAAAAGGAATTAACAGATAAGGAAATTTATTCCTTTATCTTTCTGCCCGGGTTTTCCACCAAAGAGGGAGTCACCGAGCTTTCCGGCCGGGGAGTGGGGATGGATGTCGTTACTAAGAATGTGGAAGAGATTGGCGGTACAATTATTGTGGAAAGCACACCCGGTGAAGGAGCGTCCATTGCACTTAAAATTCCGTTGACACTGGCTATTATTGACGGGATGACGGTAAAAGTCGGCCAATCCCGCTACACGATTCCCACAACGGCGATCCGGGAATCCTTCCGTCCCCAAGCGGGAAATATCATTAAGGACCCCGATGGACGGGAACTGCTGTTTATCCGGGGGCAATGCCTGCCGGTCATTAAGCTCTATGAGCACTATAACACCGCTACCGGTCAGACCTTGCTGGATGAAGGAATTATGATTATAGTTGAGAACGACGGACGGAGTATCGGGCTATTTGCCGATGAATTGCTGGGACAACAGCCTGTGGTTGTAAAAGCATTGCCCGGTTATATAAAAAAGGCCAAGGGCTTGGCAGGCTGTACGTTGTTGGGAGACGGCAGCATCAGTTTGATTTTGGATATTCCGGCGTTATTTTATGCTTAATTGTCGGCAAAAATTGGACACAAGCAGGGGGGAGAATATGGCTGACGCTGATAACCTGGAAATGGAAATAGCTGACTCGCAGCAGGATAAGTATTTAACTTTTGTATTAGACGGTGAATATTACGGCATTGAGATTAGACATGTGATTGAAATTATTGGCGGAATCCAGGCAATTACGACAGTGCCCGAGTTACCGGCCTATGTCAAAGGCATTATTAATCTGCGCGGCAAGATTATTCCGGTCATGGATGTGCGGCTGCGTTTTAAAAAAGCGGCCCAAGAGTATACTGACCGGACCTGCATCATTGTGATTGACCTAAGAGAGGTTACAGTTGGTTTGATTGTGGATACGGTAGCCGAAGTTACCGTAATCCCCGCGGATGATATTGTACTGCCGCCGGCAGGCGCGAAGGGCAGTCAGAATAAGTATATTAAGGGAATTGGCAAAGTCGGCGGACAGGTTCGCCTGCTGCTGGATTGCGATCAGTTGCTGAGCCAAGACGAGACAGACAGTCTGCCGTTAGCGTAACGAGAGTATTTTGAATAATGAAAAATCGGGGGAGGCCTTAGGTTTATGCAATGGTTTTACAATCTTAAGATTAGGAATAAACTGGTGGCTGCGTTTATTGCCGTGGCGCTGCTGGCCGGAATTGTCGGCTTTATTGGTATCTACAATATCAAAGATGTGCAGGAAAAATATGTGGTGTTATACGAGGACTATGGCGTTGCCGGCGCCAATATCGGACAGCTGGGAGTGGCGCTTGAACAAAGCCGCAGTCATTTGCGGGATATTCTTTTGGCAAAGGGATCGGCTGACCGGAGCAGGAATGTGGCGGCCATAAAAGAACTGGACAAAGAAATTGACGAACGTCTGCCCCAGTTTGAAAAAAGCATTAAGGGTAATCAGGTAAGGGAAGAATTTAAAGAGCTCAGAGACAATATAGAAAAGTTCAGGCTTGTCAGAGATAAGGTAATGGTATTGGCCTTGGCTAATCAAGAAGACCAGGCGGTTATTGTCATGCGCAACGAAGGTGCCGGTATTGTCAATGCCATTGATGAATTGGTAGACAAGCTGTATCAGGATAAGGTTAACTTGGGGCGGCAGGTCAGTAAAGAACTCATTGATCAAACCAACAGAGTCATGGTTGTGTTGACTGTCATTATTGCCGTGGCCATTGCGCTGGCGCTCGGCCTGGGCGTGGCTATTGCGCTTACTGTCAGCCGGCCCTTGCAGGCCTTGGCCGGTGAAATGAAGAAGATGGCCGAGGGCGATCTTAATGTCGCTGTAAATATAACCAGCAAAGACGAAATCGGCATGTTGGCCGGCTCCTTTACAACAATGGCTGCCAATATTAATGAAGTGATCAACAACATCAACCTCTCATCCGCGCAGGTGTCGGCAGGCTCACGCCAAATGTCGGCTTCCAGCCTGGCCTTGTCGCAGGGGGCTACAGAACAAGCCAGTTCCATTGAAGAAGTGACCGCATCTATGGAGCAGATTGCAGCGCAAACAACGCAAAACGCGGTCAATGCCAACCAAGCCAACGAACTGGCGATTACCACCCAGGAAAACGCTGAGCAGGGCAACAGTAAAATGCAGCATATGCTTACCGCGATGGAGGATATTAATTCATCGGCCGCCAGTATTTCCAAAATTATTAAGGTTATTGACGAGATAGCCTTTCAGACCAATATCCTGGCGCTCAATGCCGCCGTGGAGGCCGCTCGTGCCGGTCAACACGGCAAAGGATTTGCTGTTGTTGCCGAGGAAGTGCGGAATCTTGCCGCCAGAAGTGCCAATGCCGCCAAAGAAACGACTGTTATGATTGAAGGTTCAATCCAAAAGGCCAATCTGGGAACCCAAATTGCGCAAGAAACAGCGGCATCTTTAAACAAAATTGTTCATGATATTGAGCAGGTTGCCGAGCTTGTCGGGCAGATTGCCGCCGCTTCTAATGAGCAGGCCAGCGGTATTTCCCAGGTTAACCAGGCTATCAACCAGGTCTCCCAGGTTGTACAAAGCAATTCGGCTACCGCCGAGGAAAGTGCCGCCGCCAGCGAGGAATTGTCGGCTCAGGCCGATACTCTTAAAGATTTAGTCGGTAAGTTTAAAGTGAAAAGAACGGCAGTGGCCGGTGGCCTTGGTCCGGTAGACCCGGCAACCCTGAAATTGATCCAGGATATGCTGGATAAACAAAAGGCGGGCGGGCAGACGGACATGCCCAAATCGAAAGTCAAAATTGTATTAAGTGATAACGAGTTTGGCAAGTACTGACAATGATAGGAATTGATGAACAGGAATTCCGCCAATTGGCCGATTTTATTCATGCCAATTATGGGATAAACTTAGGAAATGAGAAAAAACAATTGCTGCTGGGGCGGCTGCAAGGGGTATTGGTGAAAAAGAATATCGGCAGTTTTACCGAGTACTATCAGCAAATCATGGCCGATAAAAGCGGCAGCGAGGTGGCGACACTGCTTGACCGGATTACGACCAACCATACCTTTTTCCTGCGGGAAAACCAGCACTTTGAGTACCTGCGCAGCCAAGTGCTTCCCTATCTGTCAGCCACTGTCAGGGATAAGGATTTACGGATCTGGAGTGCCGGCTGCGCCAGCGGCCAGGAGGCCTATACGATTGCCATGCTGCTGGCCGACGCGTTTGACGGCACTCCGGGCTGGAATAAAGTCATTCTCGCGACAGATATTGCAAGCCGGGTTTTGGAAAAAGCCGTAAGCGGTATTTACCAGAACAATGAGCTGACCGGATTGCCGCCGGCCTGGGAGAAAAAATATTTTGAAAAACGTAATGAAAGCGAACGAACAGTTCGCCGCAGCATCCAAAGCGAGATTATTTTCCGCAAATTCAACCTGATGGAGCCGGTATTTCCCTTTAAGAAAAAGTTTCATGTAATCTTTTGCCGGAATGTCATGATTTATTTTGATCACCAAACCAAACGTGAGCTTATTGGTAAGTTTTTTAACTTCACCGAGCCGGGCGGATATTTGTTTGTGGGTCATTCTGAATCGCTGCACCGTGGGGAAAGCGGATATGACTATATTGCTCCCGGGATATACCGCAAGCCTGGTGGAGGTGGGTATTGTGATCCGAAAAAAGATAAAAGTTTTAATTGTCGATGATTCGCTGGTTTTTCGGGAGTTTTTGGCGCGCAGTCTGGCTGCCGACCCGGGAATTGAGGTAGTGGCTACGGCGGTTGACGCGTATGACGCCAGAGATAAAATTATTGAGTTTGAGCCGGATGTTATGACACTGGATGTGGAAATGCCACGCATGAGCGGCGTGGAGTTTTTGCAGCGGTTGCTGCCGCAGTACCCGCTGCCGGTGGTGATGATCAGTGCGATCAGCGATAAGGTCTTTGAAGCCATGGCGGCCGGGGCCGTGGATTTTGTCGTAAAGCCTGACCCCAAGGGCGGCCGGGCTCCGGCTGTGGTCATTAATGAACTGAAAACGAAAATTAAAGTGGCCTCGATTGCCAAAGTAGCCCAATGCAAGAAGCCTGCTTTGCCGGCTCAACCGGCCGCCAAACCGGTGCAGGCAGGCAGTTCCGACCGCATCATTGCGCTGGGGGCTTCTACCGGCGGAACAGAAGCGATTTTCAGTATTTTAAAAAAGTTGCCGGCCGATATGCCGGGAATGGTGATTGTGCAGCATATGCCGCCGGTATTTACCCGGTTGTTTGCCGAACGCATGAATGCCTTAACGCTGCTGGACGTGAAGGAGGCGCAAAGCGGCGACCGGCTCGGCCGCGGCCGGGTTTTAATTGCGCCGGGGGATAAACATATGCGTCTTGTCAAAGTCAGTGGCGGCTTCGGGGTGGAGTGTGCGGCCGGTGACAAGGTGAGCGGGCATTGCCCTTCAGTGGATGTACTGTTTGAATCGGTGGCCCGGGAAGCCGGGAAGAACGCTATTGGGGTGTTGCTGACGGGAATGGGGCAGGATGGCGCTAAAGGCCTTTTAAAGATGCGCCAAGGCGGTGCCCGGACTATTGGGCAGGATGAACAAACTTCGGTAGTATACGGGATGCCGAAGGTTGCATGGGAACTGGGGGCAGTGGAGAAGCAAGGCGCATTGTCCGCTATTCCCCAACTTATTTATTCATTCTTGCCGTAACGGAGGAGGTGCAGGTTTATGCGGGATTTGGCCGCTGCCTTAGCCAGTATCGGCGATGGCGTAATTGTTACGGGTAAGGATAGCACAATCACTTTTATTAATAAGGCAGCGGAAAGGCTGACTGGCTGGCAGGAAAAAGAAGCTGTCGGGCGTTCACTGACAGAAGTGTTCCAATTAATCAATAGGGAAACCAGGGAGCAGTTTGACGATCCGTTTGCCAGGGCCATTTGTGCGGATGGGCCGGTAGGCTTGATAAATAACATTGTTTTAGTCGCTAAAGACGGCTGCGAATGGTATGTATCGGCCAATACGGCTCCGGTCAAAGACAGCCAGGACGAACTGCAGGGGGCCGTTGTCGTCTTCCGGGATATTACCCGCCTTAAGCAGGTGGAACAAAAACTGACAGAGGAAAGGCGAAAGCTCAAAACCATCTTTGATGCTGTGCCGTCATGCATGCTGATTGTAGACGAACAAGCCCAAATTGAGGAAGTCAACCCGGCTTTTGCCCGGCAGTTTAACTGGGTTGAATCAGGTGGCCAAATTGGCAGAAGTCTGAAATGCAGTAATAGCTATATGGATGAACGCGGCTGCGGCTATAGCCCTGATTGCGAATTTTGCCCGATTCGCAGGGCATTGAGAGAAGTATTTGCCACAGGCCGGGCCGCGGGTGATTTTGACGCCAAGCTGACGCTGGCGACACACGGTCAGGAAACGATGTGGTTCCGGATTAACATTGTTCCCGCTTTTATTGACAACGAACAACGGGCGGTTATTATTATTGATGATATAACGAAATATAAAGAATTGGAGCAGAGCCTGAAGGAGGCTGCCGAGGCAGCCTATGCGGCCAATCGGGCCAAAAGCGAGTTTTTGGCCAATATGAGCCACGAGATCAGAACTCCCCTAAACGGCATTATCGGCATGATTGATTTAACTTTGATGAGTGAACTTACTCCCGGCCAGCGTGAGAACCTGCTGATTTCCAAATCATGTGCGGACTCATTGCTGAATATTATCAGCGACATATTAGAGTTTTCCAAAATCGAAGCAGGCAAAGTAGCGCTGAAAAAAGTCGGCTTTAATTTGCGGGAAGTTATTGAACAGACTCTTAAGCCGCACAAGGTGCGGGCTGCGGGCAAAGGGCTTACACTTACCTGCCAAATCGCCTATAATGTTCCTTTCCTGGTTATCGGGGATCCGCTGCGCTTGCAGCAAATCATCAATAATCTGGTTAGTAATGCCATTAAGTTTACCAATAAAGGCTCTATTGATATGACTGTTAGCAACCTTGGGGATAATGACAAGGTTAAGATTTTGTTTAGTGTTGCGGACACGGGGATTGGGATTTCGCCGGCAGAGACGAAACTCTTATTTCGCAGTTTTAGTCAGGTCGATAGCTCTCATACCAGAAAATACGGCGGGACTGGTCTGGGATTAGCCATATCCAAACAACTGGTAGACATTATGGGGGGAAAGATTTGGGTGGAAAGCCAAAAAGGACAGGGGAGCATATTTAATTTTACGATAGAATTTGAAAGCTGCCATAAGAACGACTTTAAACCGCAAGTCAACAAACCGGTGCAAAAGCGCCGGACGAAAAAGCCGCGCAAAATTTTGCTGGCGGAAGATCACGAACTGAACCAGGCCGTCATCGGCTTGCTGCTTAAAGAGATGGGGCATACCTTTACCATTGCCAATACCGGCACTGCCACTGTAAAATTGTATGAGCGGCTGACCTTCGATTTGATCTTGATGGATATCCAAATGCCGGATATGGACGGCTTGGAAGCCACGGCAGCCATTCGCCGCCTGGAAGCGGAAACAGGCCGGCATATTCATATTATTGCGATTACTGCCCATGCTTTACCCGGCGACAGAGAGCGGTTTATCGCGCTGGGCGTGGATGACTATATTGCCAAACCGGTGCAATTTGATGATCTGTTTGCGATTATTGAAAGAATTGACACAGCCGGTGAAGCAGCAGATGATGAAATTAACGCCCTGCTACATAAAGCGGATGCCATGCCGCTTGCACCGGCCGCTCTCAGCGAACTGACGAAAAAAATATCCGGCTTGCAGGCTGCGGCTATGTTTAGCGATGTCCAGGCAGTGGAAGCCTATGCTCTGGAAATCAAAGCTCTGGCCAGTCAATACAGCCTGGATGCTATCAAAAATTTGGCTTTCCGGATTGCCCTTGATCTTAGAAGGGGGCATTTGGAACAAGCGGGAGTATTGGCGGAGAAGATGATGCAGGAAGTGAATTCTCTGCAAAAACTAAGCGGCATATAAACTATAAGGGGGGGATGGCCATGAGAATATTAATAGCTGAAGATGACTTAGCCAGCAGAACGTTTATGTATAAGTTTCTTTCAGAATATGGCGAGTGCGATTTAACGGTTGACGGCATGGAGGCAATTGAGGCCTTTATGATGGCTCACAGTTTGCAGCAGCCCTATGATTTAATTTGTCTGGACATCATGATGCCGAAAGTTGATGGGATAAAAGCTCTTAAAGTAATCAGGCAGCTTGAAGACCAACAGAATATTCCCGGGGACCGGCGGGCAAAAATAATTATGACGACAGCACTGAATGACACGGAAATGGTGCACGACTCGTTTAACACCGGTTGTGAAGCCTACGCCGCCAAACCGATCGATACGACAAAATTTATTGAAGTTATGCGCAATCTGAACGTGATTTAACGGTAAAAATCCCGCACCGGCGGGATTTTTTGTCAACAAGTATGCTATAGTATAATAGAAGTTTATATGCTTTAAGGTCGGATAATATTGGAGGAGAGCTTAGCGTGAATGATCTTTGCTATTTATATGAATGGTTGGGAAAATATATCAAAGGTTACTACACAGACGACACATACATCATGGAGCGCGTACTGCTGAAGGAAAAACACAGCCGCGCTGTGGCGGAAAATAGCGTTCAACTCGCCGACTGGCTTGCTCTTACCGGCAGGCAAAGGAAGGTGGCCGAAGTTATTGGGCTATTCCACGATCTGGCCCGCTTCCGGCAGGTTACGGAATACCGTACCTTTGTGGATTCCGATTCCTTTGATCATGGGGACGTCGGTGCGGCATTGCTGGCTGAAACGGGAATAATAAAGGATTTTTCAGAACCCGAGCAAGCCACTGTCGATTTTGCCATTAGAATTCATAACAAAATGCTCATTCCGTCGACAACGCCGGAGAATGAATTAATGGCAAAGATCATCCGTGATGCCGATAAATTGGACATCTTCCGGATTTTACCGCCGGTGGCAGCCAATCATGATTATTCTCCTAAAATGCTGGAACAGCTAAAGATCGGTGGCTGCCTGTCCTATACGGACGTAAAGACCATGGCTGACAAACGTCTGATTCGTCTGAGCTGGTTTTATGATATTAATTTTGACTGGACCTTACGGCAACTGGTGGCAGAGGGACAGCTGAACAGACAACTGGCAGCCTTGCCTGATACGGCAGAATGTAGCGAGATCAAGGCAAACATGCAAGCGTATATTGCCGGCAGACTCAACAAACAAGAAGACATGTAAACGGTTCGGGTAACCGCTTGCATGTCTTCTCGTTATAACTGCTTTTATGTAAGCAGCGGGGAAAGGTTTCCCTGATAGAGGATATGAAGGTAATACATAGCGCGGGACAAGGCCACATACAGGAGTTTGGCATCATGAAAATCGGCAGTGAATTTCTTAGCGGAAGCGTTCCAGATGATAACACCGTCAAATTCGAGGCCCTTGGCCAGCAGGATAGGAGCCACGGTGATGCCGCCCTGGTAATTGAGAGCGTTGCCGGTGATCAGATTCAGGCTGGTAAGATGGGGAGCGGTCTGTTGCAGGCTTTCATAGAGCTTCTGACTGTCGCTTTCCAGCTTGGTTAAAAGGCCAATGGATTTGCAACCCAAGTTTTGATATTCTTCGATAACTTCAGGAAGACGCTTAAGGGCTGTAAGCGGTGAAGAAGCTTGTTCAATGACCGGCTGCCGGCCAATTTCATAGACGGGGATAGCTTTTGACCGGCCGGTAGGGAGAACCTTATTAAATAAATCGACGATTTCTTTCGCTGACCGGTAGCTGAAATTTACTTCATAATAGCGGCATTTGGCTGTGGCGAACACTTCTTTCAGCAATTCCTGCCAGCTGGCAAGTCCCCGGTCGGTGTGAATGGCCTGGGACATGTCCCCCATGATGGTAAAGGAACTGTTGCGGGACAGACGGGAGAGGATGATGTATTCCAACAGATTGCTGTCCTGGCCTTCGTCTACGGCAATATGATCGAACTTTTCGACATGGGCAAAGCCGTCAAGCAGGTATTTGAGATAGCAAAGGGGCGCTAAATCGTCCCGCTCGATATGCCCGGTTGCGAGTAACGCCAGTGTATGGGACAAGAGAGCCTCTACTGGGACGCCGTGGGGCTTAACCTTGCGCCACGCCTGTTTGTCGCGAAACAGTTCCTTATAGCCGGTCAATAGGTCCAGCACCGGCCATTTGGCAAACTGTTGCGCAATAAACTTCTCGCCTTCGGCAGCATAGCGGGCTGCCGTTTTTTCATCTGCCCTTGCCTGGCCGCGCCTGGTTTTGGTTTCGTAGACTTCGATAAAGTTTTTAACCCGGAACCGGATGTATTTTTGCAATGATCCCAGCCGTTCGTTATAGGGTACGGTCGCCCCCTCAAGCACCTTTGCCAACTGCTGCTCCCTGGTAATAATCAACTGATCGTCAAACAGCCGGATTTCTTTTAGTTGTACACAAAACTTTTCCAGCTTTTTGTCCAAAAATGCTTCCATGACTTTAATTAATTCCGGGGTGCCTTTCCATTTCGCCAGGGCGGCCTGAGTGGCTGTTGGTGTTGCCGTGCGGCTGATAACCGGCTCAATTTGCATAATGGTTGCTGCCAGATCGGCAAAAGTCGTTTGTCTGACGTCCTGCGCGTCGATTTCCGGCAGCAATTCTGAGATGTAGTCAAGAAAGATCTTGTTTGGCGCGACAATGACCAGTTTTGCCGGATTGAGTTTTTCATTATAGAGCAGGTAGGATAAGCGGTGCAGCCCGATCGTACTTTTGCCGGAGCCGGCTACCCCCTGAATGATGGTCACTTGATTGAGCGGTTCCCGGATAATCTGGTTTTGTTCGGCACGGATGGAAGTCACAATATCCTTAAGCTTGTCACCGGCCCCGGTTAACAGCCGCTCCAAGAGAAAAGGGTCGGCGATAAGCGATTCCTGTTGGCGGGACATGATTTTGCTCAACAGATTGTCCTCCGACATGGAGAGCAGCGAGCCGTCTTCAATTTTATACTGTCGTTTCAGCCTGACATCACCGGTGTAGGTGTAGCGGTCCAGCACTTCGTAGCTGGCCCGTCCGTCCTGGCATTCATAAAAAATGGTGGACACCGGGTCACGCCAGTCAAATACCAAAATATCTTTGACACTTTCAATATCCAGTTTCGCTACTTTCGTCCGGCCAATGTAGTATTGATCAAAGTCTTCAGCCCCATCCTCCCGGAAATCTACCCGGCCAAAATAAGGCGTGTCCATTGCCTTGGCGATATCGGCGGCTTTAACGGCATGGTCGCTTTTCATCAGCGAGTGAACATAGGCGCTCACCTCATCTTTTTTGGAGAGCGACTGGTTGATTTTATGGACACGGTCCTCCATGTCGTTTTCAAGATCGTTAATGATTTGTTTCATAGCTTGGATGGTTTCGGCTAAGTGTTGTTGTTCCCAGGGAAAATCGGGATGGTTGCTCATCTATTTTACCTCGCGTTATCGTAACATTATCTTATAAGTCTGCTAGAATAGTATAGGCCGTTATTATTGTGTTTAGCAAGCGGATTTTCTTATGCTTACCAAGTTTTTACCCGGAAATTCGACTGGGAGAGAGGGCTGAGTCAATTATCGGACAAGCCGGGTGTAACCGAAGGTGAATAATCAATCCGCGTATTTCCCGATTAGTGGAATACGGATTTTGTTTTGGCTTAGCTTGGTACGTGAGACGCGTATGAATAGCAGTAGTCATGGAAATATAAAGAATTTATTATAAAATTAGCAAAAAATCGGAGGGAATTTATGGACTTATAGGGAAATATATACATATAGTGAGCTTTATGGAATTTATTAATTGCAATCAATAATCACTACTTTTTTCTTTTCGAAACATATAGTAGCCAATAAAGGTTTACAGGCAGGGTGTTAGTAAAAGCACAAGTCAAGGGCGCCAGCAGTGGAGCGTTACGAACACCCTGACAGCTGGGGATCTTTATTGGATTTCATCTAGGAAATCTGGTGTGCCAAATGAATGATTCCCGGTATAAACAATGCATCAAGCTAGGCCTGGGGATTCTACTTATCCTCATTACCGCCACAAACCTCACCTGGGCGGCACCGCCTACTCGAACCGATATCGAAGATCAAAACCGCAAGGCGCGTCAGGCAGACCAGGAACGCAGCCTGCGCCAGCAAAAAAAAGATGTTTTCCTGCAAAAAGAAAAAACAGGCCCAGCCGCCGTCGTTTTGCCGGTGGAAACGCCCAGCTTCCTGATTCATACCATTAATATCGCGGGCGACGAAACGGGGAAGTTTCCCTGGATAAAAGAACTCACCGGCAAGTATCAGGGTCAGAAAATTGGCTGGCAGGGGATCAACATCATTGTCAAAAACCTGACCAACGCCTTCATTGACCGCGGCTATGTTACAACAAGGGTACTGATCCCGCAACAGGATATATCATCTGGTGTACTCACTCTGCAGGTAGTTCCCGGGACCATAAAGGACTTCAAGCTAGCTGATCCCACGATTCGGGTGGATTGGAAAAGCGCCTTTCCGGCAAGACCGGGCGATATTCTCAACCTGCGCGACCTGGAACAGGGACTCGAACAATTGAAGCGCCTTCCCTCGCAAGACGCGGAAATGCAGCTCTTGCCCGGGGACAAGCCTGGCGAATCCATTGTGCAAATCACCGTCAAACGGAAAAAGCCGTGGAAAATAGCGCTTTCCTTAGACGATTCCGGCAGCAAAGCCACCGGCAAGCTGCAAGCCGCAGCAACCTTTTCTCTGGATAACCTCTTGGGCAGCAACGACCTATTCAACATTTCCTTGAACCATGACGCCGAAAACAAAGGCGACCGGTACGGCACCCGGGGCGACAGCTTCAGCTATTCCTTTCCCCAGGGCTACTGGACCTATTCCGTGACCGGTTACGCCTATAAATACCACCAGACTATTGAGAGCCAGGGAACGACCTTCGTGTCCTCCGGCCGTAGCCGCAACCTTGAAATCAAAGCCGAAAAATTAATCTACCGCGACCAGACCCAGAAAAACACACTGGCCGTCAGCCTGATCAAATCCATAAGCAACTCCTTCATTGACGATACCGAAATCGAAATTCAGCGGCGCCGAACCACCGCGGCTCAGTTCGCCTTCAACCATAAGCAGTACAACGGCCAGGCCGTGCTCGACTACACAGTAGCCTACAAGCGGGGCGTGCCCTGGCTGGGGGCCCAGGACGACCCCTATGCCAGTGATCCCGGCGAGCCAACCACCCGTTACAACATCTGGACCCTGGATGCCAGTCTGACCACCCCCGTTACCCTCGGCCAGACCCAAGCCAGCTACACCGCCAGCTTGCACGGGCAATACACCAAAGACAGGCTGTATGCCGCCGAATTCCTCAGCATCGGCAACCGCTACACCGTAAGGGGTTTTAACGGCGAACAGACCCTGGCCGCCGAAAACGGCTGGTATCTGCGCAACGAACTGAGTGTGCCCGTAAAGCAAACCGGCCAGGAAGTCTACCTGGCCTTAGACATCGGACAGATCAGCGGGACCTCTGCCGGTCAAGCCCCCGGTAAAAGCCTGATTGGCTCCAGCCTGGGCCTTCGCGGCCAGCTGGGCGGCGCCCAATACGATGTATTCCTCGGCGTTCCCCTTAAACGGCCGTCCGGCCTCGACGTTCCGCACCATGTTTGCGGCTTCCAATTCATATATCAGCTATAAATAGCGGGAAATCATATCTCATGGAGGAGATCATATGATTGGTTTTTCATCAGGGAAGAGAAATTTAAACAAATTCATCGCTTGGTTCACCTTGGCCGTATTCAGCCTGCAGCCCGTCGGTGCGGCCGCGCAGGTTGCAGCCGATCCCCAGGCGCCGGCCAATAACCGGCCGGTAGTAGACAGTGCGCCGAACGGAACGCCTGTCATACAGATCAACACGCCTTCCGCGGCCGGCGTCTCGCGCAATCTGTATCAACAATTTGATATAACAGCGAAAGGCCTTATTCTCAATAACTCCTTCAAACTAACCACAACCCAGCTCGCCGGCTACATCCAGGGCAACCCTAACCTGGCCGGCGGCGCCGCCCGCCTCATCCTTAACGAAGTCACCGGCAATCACATCAGTAACCTGCGCGGTTATCTCGAAGTCGCCGGCCAGCGGGCCGATGTCATCATCGCCAACCGGAGCGGCATCGTCGGCAATGGCTTTGGCTTCATTAATACTAACCGAGGCGTCCTGACCACCGGTGTGCCCGTCTTTGGCGGCAGCGGCAGTCTGGACGCCTTTCGTGTTACCAGGGGCCAGATCAGCGTTCAAGGCACCGGCATCGACGCCACCGGCGCCGACCGGGTTGACCTCATCAGCCGGGCCGTCAACTTCAACGCCGGCATCTGGGCCAAAGAACTTAACGTTGTGACCGGCAGCAACAACGTAGCCTATAACACCCTAAAGCCCCAAACGGTTGCCGGCGAAGGGGACCAGCCCCAAGTGGCCCTTGACGTCAGCGCCTTAGGCGGCATGTACGCCAACAAAATCAAACTCGTGGGCACCGAACGGGGTGTGGGCGTCAACAGCCGGGGAACGCTATCGGCTGCGGGCGACCTTATCCTCACCAACGAAGGCAAAATCACCCTCAGCGGCCCCACTAACACCACTGGCAACCTCACGATAAATACAACCGACACCCTCACGAACCAGGGGACAACCTACGCCCAGGGCAACACCCGCGTTACCGGCAGTACCGTAACCAATACCGGCGTACTGGCTGCCGGGCAAAACACCCAAATCTCAGCGCAAACCATGCAGTCCACCGGCACCTTGGCCGCCGGCCTCCGTAGCGACGGCACCGTCGGCACCAGCGGTGACCTGAATCTTGCTGCCACCGGCACAGTAAGTGCCACTGGCAACAACATCGCCGCCGGCAACCTCACCGAAACCGGGGCGGCAATCGACCACCGCGGCGCAAACACCTACGCCGGCCAGGCGGCTGCCGTCACCGCAACCAGCGGGAATATCAACCATACCGGTGCGGCCTTACAGGCCGGCGGGGCCTTAACCATGAGCGCTGCCGGTTCGGTCACCAACGATAAAAGCGTGAACGGCACCGCCGGTCAAATTACGGCCGGCAACATCGCCATAACGGCCGCTGGCATTAGCAATAAGGGCGGGAGTATTGCCCAGACCGGTGCCGGTGCCACCTACCTTATTGCCGCCAATACGATCGACAATACCGAAGGCACCGTCGCCACCAACGGTTCCTCCCTTAGCCTTAAAGCCAATACCGTGACAAATAACCAGGGGAAAATACAGCATGCCGGGACCGACAAGCTGATGATCAACACCGGCGGTGACATGACCAACCATAACGGTACCATCCGGAGCAATGGCCAAACCAGCGTTAGCAGCCAGAACCTCGACAATACCCAGGGTACGGTTGCCGCCCAAAAAGAGCTGGCAATCACCGCCGCTGCTGTGGACAATACCCAGGGAACCCTAGCCGCTGCTGATGCCCTGAGCCTCTCAGCCACCGGCGCTATTCATAATCAACAAGGCATCATCCAGGCGGGTAAAAGCCTATCCGTCAGCTCCCAGGCCTTAAATAACACGAGCGGTCAAATCATCAACCTTGACGCAAGTGACACCACTATAACGGTGAAGGACAGTTTGCAAAACCAATCCGGCCTCATCGGCGGCAACGGCGATGTACACGTTACAGCGCACGACGTAGCAAGCCAAGGCGGCCGGATTATCGCCCACAACAACCTTACGATTACAAGCGGGCAAAGCACCGACAATACCCGGGGCACAATCTCTGCCGGGCAAGCTATTCATTTCAACCAAAGTAAGGCCAGCCTGACCAATGGCGGCGGCACAATAACTGCCGGCGGGGCTTTAC
Organism: Sporomusa acidovorans; assembly: GCF_900101845.1. Lineage (GTDB taxonomy): Bacteria > Bacillota > Negativicutes > Sporomusales > Sporomusaceae > Sporomusa > Sporomusa acidovorans. Next base: position 138,265 of record NZ_FNAM01000007.1, read on the forward strand.
AAATCCAGGCGGCGACCGTGGACAATACCGGCGGCAAACTGGCGGCCAACCAAGATGTTACCCTCACTGCCCAAAACCTAACCGGCAGCGGCCAGACGGTCGCCGGCCAGGATATTACCCTAGCTCTGACCGGCGATCTGGTAAATAGCAGCGGCGGCCAGCTCAAAGCTAACCGCGACCTGAACATTAATGCCGGCGGTATGGTGACGAATCAGGGAAGCATCACAGCTGTCGGAAACGCCAACATAGCAAGCGGTTCTATCACCAATGAGGCCGACGCCGTCCTGGCGTCCGGCGACAGCCTGACCCTTGCCGCTGCCGGCACTATCGCTAACAGTGGTCAGCTAGCCGGCAAGGCGGTTGCTGTAAGTGCCTTACATGTAACCAACACCGGCAGCGTGAGTGCCGCTACGTTACAAACAGTGGCCAACAGCCTGGCAAACAGCGGGCGGATAACCAGCACCAACAATATGAACCTGCTGGTTCAGGGGGACCTCGTTAACCAGGGAGTCATGTATGCGCAGGGAAATACCAACATTACGGATGTACATACCCTTACTAACAGCGGTGTGCTGGCTGCTGCCCACAACCTAACCATCGCGGCCAGCGAAGTGGCGTCGACCGGCTCGCTGGGTGCAGGGATTGCCAGTGACGGCAGTGTTGGTGACGTAGGTAACCTCACCGTTACTGCTAGCGGCACCCTTAGCAGTCAGGGGCAGACCTTGGCCGGCGGCAACCTCACCCTTACTGGCGGCAGCCTGGATCTGAGCGGCGGCAAAACCTCCGCCGGCGGCCTAGCCGGCATCACGGCCATCGCCGGCGACATCAACAATACCGGCGGCAGTATAAAAGTTGGCCGTACCTTAACCGTAAACGCCGGCGTCGCCCTAAAGAATGATGCGGCGGCCAATGGCAGCCAGGGCCAGATCGTTGCCGAAAAAGTGGCCGTCACTGCCAAGAACGTCAGCAATAGAGGCGGCAGCATTAAGCAGCTTGGTGCGGCAGCAACCAGCCTGAAGGTAACCAGCATCGACAACACCGGCGGCACCCTGGCCACCAACGGCGAATCCCTGACACTGGCAGCGGCGGAAATCAAAAATAACGGGGGACAAATCCAGCACGCCGGCACCGGGGCTTTGGTCATAAAAACAAGCGGTGATATTGAAAACAAAAACGGTCTCATCGCCGGCAACGGCAGCGCCAGCCTGGAAGGGCAAACCATTGATAATAGCCAGGGCACGGTTATCGTTCAAAAAGCAATGAAGATCACGGCCGGCGCCGTTAACAATGAGCAAGGCACCTTGACCGGCGCCGATCAAGTAACCCTGACAGCCGCCGGAGCCGTGAACAACCGGCAGGGCATTCTGCAGGCAGGCAAAGGCTTGGCTATTAGTTCCCGGTCACTCGCTAATACCGGCGGCAAAGTCATTAATCTCGACACTGGTCATACGAAAATAACAGTAACGGAAAGCCTGCAAAATGGTTCCGGCCTCATAGGCGGCAACGGTGATGTCGACATTACGGGCCAAAGCCTGAGCAACCAGGGCGGCCGGATTACTGCCCAAAAGAGCCTAACCCTCACCAGTGAACAAACCACCGATAATACTGGCGGCACCATCGCTGCCGGTCAGAATATCACCCTCTGGCAAAGTGGGGCTAACCTGACCAATCAGGACGGCACAATCAGCGCCGGCGGCATTCTGCAAATCCAGGCGGCGGCCGTGGATAATACCAAGGGGAATATCGCGGCCAATAACGATGTCACCCTCACAGCCCAAAGCCTGAACGGTAACGGCCAGACGCTGGCCGGCGGGGACTTAGCCATAACCGTAACCGGCAGTCTGACCAATAGCGTCGGCGGCCAGTTCCAAGCCAACCGCGACCTGAACATTAATGCCGGCGGTGCGGTGACAAACCGGGGAAGCATCACGGCCGTTAGGAACGCTGCTCTGATGGGCGGTTCTATCACGAATGAGGCCGACGCCGTCCTGGCGTCCGGCGACAGCCTGACCCTTGCCGCTGCCGGCACTATCGATAACAGCGGCCAGTTAGCGGGACATGATGTTTCAGTAAGTGCCTTACAGGCAACTAACGCTGGCACCGTGAGTGCCGCTGCGTTAACAATAGCGGTTAACGGCCTGAAAAACAGTGGCCGAATGAATAGTACCACCGCTATGAACCTGCAGGTTCAGTGGGACCTCGTTAACCAAGGCGTCATGTACGCGCAAGAAAATACGAATATTACGGATGTACATACCCTTACCAATAGCGGCGTGCTGGCCGCTGCCCACAACCTAACTATCGCGGCCAGCGAAGTGGCGTCGACCGGCTCGCTGGGTGCCGGGATTACCAGTGACGGCAGCGTTGGCGACGCGGGCAATCTCACCGTTACCGCTGGCGGCGTTGTTGCCAGCCAGGGGCAGACCTTGGCCGGCGGCAACCTCACCCTGAGCGGCGGCAGCCTGGATCTGAGCGGCGGCAGAACCTCCGCCGGCGGCCTAGCCGACATCACGGCCACAGCCGGCGACATCAACAATACCGGCGGCAGCATAAAAGTTGGCCGTACCTTAACCGTAAACGCCGGCTTCGCCATAAAGAATGATGCGGCGGCCAATGGCAGCCAGGGCCAGATCATTGCCGAAAAAGTGGCTGTTACCGCCAAGAGTATCAGCAATAGAGGCGGCAGCATGAAGCAGCTTGGTGCGGAAGCTACCAGCCTGAAGGTAACCAGCATCGACAACACCGGCGGTACCCTGGCCACCAACGGCGCGTCCCTGACACTGGCAGCCAATGAAATCAAAAATAACGGGGGACAAATCCAGCACGCCGGCACCGGGGCTTTGGTCATCAAAACAACCGGTGCCCTGGAAAACAAAAACGGCCTCATCGCCGGCAACGGCAGCGCCAGCCTGGAAGGGCAAACCATAGACAATACCCAGGGCACGGTTATCGCTCAAAAAGCAATGAAGATCACGGCCGGCGCCGTCAACAATGAACAAGGCACCTTGTCCGGCGCCGATCAAGTAACCCTGACAGCCGCCGGCGCCGTGAACAACCGGCAGGGCATTCTGCAGGCAGGCAAAGGCTTGAATCTGAGTTCCCGGTCACTCAACAATACCGGTGGCAAAATCATTAACCTGGATACCAGTCACACCCAAATCCAGGTAACAGAGAGTCTGCAAAATGATTCCGGTCTGCTGGGCGGCAACGGCGATGTCGACATTACAAGCCAAAGCCTGAGCAACCAGGGCGGCTGGATCACTGCCAAAAATAACCTGATACTCACCAGTGAACAATACACCGACAATACCGGCGGCACCATTCTTTCCGGGCAGGATCTAAGTCTTAAACAGGCTGGGGCTAATCTGAGCAATACGGCAGGGACAATCACTGCCGGCAGAAATTTGGCAATTCAGGCGGCGGCCGTCGATAATACCGCCGGTAATCTGGCGGCAAACCAGGATATCATTCTCACCGCGCAAAGTCTGAACGGCAACGGTCAGACACTGGCCGGTGAGGATATAGCCATAACCGTGACCGGCAGTCTGACCAACAGTGCCGGCGGTCAGTTTAAGGCCAACCGCGACTTGAACGTAACTGCTGGCGGTGCGCTGATCAATCAGGGGAACATGATAGCGGTCAGAAACGCCACACTAGTAGGCAGTTCTCTTACCAATGACACGAATGCCGCCCTAGCGACAGGAAGTACGTTGACCCTTTCGACGGCCGGCAAGGTAGCTAACCGCGGTCAGCTAGCCGGCAAAGATGTTTCTGTAAGCGCGTTACAGGTAATCAGCAGCGGCAGTGTGAATGCCGATGTAGTAAAAGTAGAAACCAATAGCCTTACAAACAGCGGTCAACTGAACAGTACGGGCGATATAAACCTTTTGGTTCACGGCGACCTCAGCAATCAGGGAACTATCTACGCGCAGGGAAATGTGGGCATTCAGGCTGTACAGATGCTTACAAACAGCGGCATAGTGGCTGCCGGCCACAATACAACGATCGCGGCCAACGAAGTGGCCTCGACCGGCGCGCTGGGGGCTGGGATTAACAGCAATGGCAGCGTTGGCGACGCCGGCGATCTCACCATTACGGCTGCCGGTGCCGTTGCCAGCCGGGGACAGGCCCTGGCTGGCGGCAATCTGACCATTACCGGTGAGGCCTTAGAGCTTACCGGCAGTAGAACCTACGCCGGCGGCAGCGCCGGTATTACAGCTACAACCGGTGATATCAACAATAGCGGCGGCACCATCGAAACCGGAAATGCTTTAACCATGAAGGCCGCCGGCAATGTCCAAAACGCTGCGGACGCAACCGGCAATAAAGGCCGGATTGTGGCTGGCACTGTGTCGATTACGGCCAATACCATCGATAACCATGACGGCCATATTGCCCAGACCGGCGCCGGCGCCACCAACCTGATTGCCGCCGACACCATTGACAATACCGGCGGCACCATAGCTACCAACGGCGATGCAGTAACCCTGCAAGGCAAGTCGCTGCTGAATAGCAGTGGTCAGCTCCAACATGCCGGCACCGGTCTTCTTACCATCATCGCTGCCAATGGCTTGGATAATAGTAATGGTACGATTGCCGGCAACGGCCGGGCAGATATTAAGAGCCAGGGGTTTTTTGACAATACCCAAGGCTCGATCATCGCCCAGCGACAACTGGCGCTGCAGGCAGCGGCCATCACCAATACCCGGGGCTTTCTTGCCGGGGATACGGTCGACATTGCTTCTCAGGCAACACTTACCAACAACCGGGGGCTGATTCAGGCCACGAAAGGCTTGAACCTTACAGCCCGAGCACTGGCTAACCAAAACGGCAGCATCCTAAGCCTGGATCAGAGCGGGGCAACCATTGGCGTTGACCAGGCCATTGACAACACCAACGGACTGATTGGCGCTAACGGCGATCTCAGCCTAACCGCTGCTAGCCTAACCAATCAGAATGGTCAGGTCTTAGCCCAAGGAACCTTAACCGTGAACGCCGGTCAGGGAATTGACAATACCGGCGGCAAATTATTGGCCCAGCAGGATCTGAAGCTCAAGCAAAGTAGTTCAACGTTAAACAACACCGACGGCAACATTAGGGCTACCGGGAACCTTACCGTGGAGGCCAAGACGATTCAAACCGCTAACGGCACCCTGTCCGCCAGCAAGGATATGAACCTTACTACCCAAAATCTGACCGGGTCCAACCGCAAGCTAACGGCCGGGCAGGACGTGAATCTTACGGTAAACAGTGATTTTACCCAGGAAGCCGGCAGCCAACTGCAGGCCAACCGGGATGTGCATCTAGCCGTTACCGGTACGCTGACCAATCAAGGTACGATTACGGCGGTACGCAATGCCAGCCTGAACGCCGCTGCGGTTACCAACAATGCGGGCGCTACCCTGTCGGCCGGAACGGGATTAACGATTGCCGCAACAGGCGATGTCAATAACAGTGGCCGGTTTGACGGGAACACGGTAGTGGTACAGGCCCAGAATGTCAACAATACCGGTACGGTAACGGCCAATGACCTGACCGTACAAGCTAACACCATCAAAAATACCGGCGATGCGGCCATTCTGGCTACTACCGGCGAGATGAACCTGAACGCCGCTGGTTCTGTGGAAAATAAGGACGGGGCGAATATCTACAGCATGGGCAATATCACCATCGCCGGCAGTGCGCGACGCGATAGCAACGGACAACCGCTGGATAGAACTAACTCAGTACTTAATCAGTCGGCTACGATTGAAGCTGACGGGAATATATCAATCTATGCGAATGATATTACGAATAAGAAGCGAGTTTTGGAAGTGGGGGAAAAGGTTGTATCTAAGATAATATACGCGTCAGCTGTTGATAAAGTGGTGTTAGTTGCCTACCACCTGGGGGGCAATAATAACGATGTCAAGGAAGAATTATGTACTGATTTATTAGATTCGACTGCTGCAAAAAAAATTAGTAATAATAATACTGGAGCATTAGACCAATACGGAAACAGAGCACCTACATGGTTACTTGGAGAAACCACTACCGAAACATACTTCATAGATGACTCGCCTGCAGGTGAGATAAGAGCAGGTCGAAACATTTTATTGCAAGGCGTAACGGTGAACAATAACAATAGTACAATCATTGCTGCAGGGACACTTGAAGCTAGCGGTATCCTCAATAATCTATCACAGGGACGAGTAAGAATAACAACCCGTCATTTAGCTGATACCTATTGGGATAATCGCGTTGGCAATACTAGTGGTACAGGTCCGAAGGGTGCTTTTGAAGGTTCCAAGGATTGGATAACGGATGGGACATATTACAATAAAATTCTTCGGCAATATGATGACTCGGTATACGAACAGCTATCCGGCTACTCCTCCATCTTCGGCGGTGGCCAACAGGTCATCATTAACGGGCCAAGCGTCAATAACATCACGAAGAATCCCACCAACGTTACCGGCGGCAATTTTTCCACTTTACAAACTACCCAGCAGTCCAACGTGTCCAAGATTCAAACCGTATTAGGCAATGCCAATTTACAGGGTGGCAGCAATTTAGGTCAGAGTACCGGTACTTCCGTGAGGCCAAGCAATACGCCCGTAAACAACCCGGCAACCGTAGGCGAAGCCGGAAAGTATGGCACTCTATCTGAAATTCAGAAGGATACAGGCGGCAATACAGGTTTACCGGGCAGTACGGCCCTGGGACAGAGCGGAGTCAGCGTGAAGCCAAGCAGTGCGCCTGTCAGTAACCAGACAACAGTAGGTGAAACAGGCCAGCATAGCCCGCTTTCTACTATTGAGAAAGAAACAGGCGGCAATGCCGCTTTACCAGGCAGTACGGCCTTGGAACAAAATGGAGTAAGCGTGAAGCCAGGTAATACGCCTGTAAATACCCAGGCAACGGTGGGAGACGCCGGGCACGCCGCCACGGTAGCAGAGGTAGCGAAGCAACCGAGCATGAATATTACCCTGCCTACTAACGGCCTTTATACAATTCACAGCGAACCGGGCAGTAAATATTTAGTAGAAACAGATCCCCGTTTTGCCAATTATCAAAGCTTTATTTCCAGCGATTATATGTTGCAGCGGCTGGGCCTAGACCCAAGCAAAACACTGAAGCAAATCGGCGATGGCTTTTATCAGCAGAAATTGGTTCGTGATCAAATTAGCGAGTTGACGGGAAAACAAGTATTGAACGGTTATTCCTCTGCTCAGGATCAATACAAAGCATTGCTGGAAAGTGGCGTTACCTACGCCCAAAAGTTCAACCTCCAGGTCGGCGTGGCCCTATCGGCTGAGCAAATGGCCCAGCTTACTTCCGATATGGTCTGGCTGGTGGAACAGGAAGTCCAGGGGCAGAAAGTGCTTGTGCCGGTCGTCTATCTGGCCCCCAACCATACGGGCAGTCTCACTGCGGGCGGCGCAATTATTACGGGCGATAACGTCAGCATCACGGCCGATCAGGATATTGTCAATCAAAACAGTACCATCAGCGGTGGACAGGTTAATCTTGTTGCCGGCCGCGATATCAAAAATGAGACAACCACCTATGTCGCCAAAACCGGCGAAAACGTAGCAGCCGGTAACGACATCCGGACAATAGCCGGGCAAATGGCGACAATCAGTTCGCTCGGCAATGTAAACATTACTGCCGGCCGGGACATAGCCATCACCGGTGCAAAAATCTCGGCAGGAACAGATCTAACTCTCGACGCCGGCCGCAGCTTAACCGCCGGTGCCACCGTCACAACCGATACAACTACGGCGAAAAACTATCTATATGACGCAACTACCAACATAGCCAGCAGCATTCAAGCCGGCAACAATCTAAGCCTGACAAGCCGACAGGATGCCAATCTGAGCGGCGTTCAAGTGGCAGCGGGCAAAGATGTTACCATTACCTCTTCGCTGGGAAACATTAACATGAACTCAGTGCAAGATAAAGAGAGCGTAGACCAAAAGACCGGCTTCTGGAGGAAAAATTTTTACCAAAAAGAAACAACGGCCAATGTTGTTAGCAGCATTACAGCCGGCAACAACGTAACGTTGACAAGCCAGCAGGATCTCAACCTAAGTGGTGCCCAGGTAGCGGCCGGGCAGAATCTTACGCTCCAATCGACCGCCGGCAATATTAACCTTACCGCCGTCAAAGACGAAACCCTGGAAGATAAAAAGGTAGGTTCCGGCAGCAATTGGAAACGCACCCGCACGGACGATGAAACCGTGATCGGCAGCAGCCTGCAGGCCGGCAACAATATTACTGTTGCGGCTGTAAATCCGGCAAACAGCAGTACAGCCAATCCCAATAGCGGCAGCATTACCATTGCCGGCAGCAGCCTTACCAGCGATAAAGGCACTGTGACGCTTGTGGCCGACAACGATGTCGCCGTTACCGCCGTCACCGAAAAACACGAATCCCTCGTGCAATCCCATAAGAAAAAAAGCGGCTTCTTATCATCGAAAACCACAGATAAGCTCGACTATTCCTTAACCAACGAAGTAAAAGGCAGCACCATCTCCGGTGAAGCAGTCCATGTTACCAGCGGCAAAGATCTTACGGTTAAGGGCAGCAACGTTGTCGCCACCAACGATGTCAATCTCCAAGCGGATAACGACGTAACCATTACCTCCACCCAGGAAACCGGCGCCGACGAGCATTACAAGAAAGTAAAAAAATCCGGCCTCTTCAGTGGCGGCGGCCTGGGTTTTACGATCGGCACGCAGTCGACCAAAACGACCCTGAACGAACAAGTCAAAGACGAAATCGGCAGCACGGTCGGCTCC
>NZ_FNAM01000031.1 GCF_900101845.1 Sporomusa acidovorans
TATGACAAAAAATAAAATAAAAAAATGCTCAGAACGTTAGTAAACATCAATGATCTGAGCTCTAGATATTAAAAAGTGACTGCAAAACTATGGAGACTAATCTAGTCACTCAATTAAATCTATATAACCGGGGTGTTCAGCAGGAGGACTTCTATGTCCTTAAAAATACAAACATGCCGGCGGTATTAACGGAAGTCGCTTTCATCACCGAGAGCAGAGAAGAAAGATTACTTACAAACCGTAATTTTGACAAAAAAGTGGCACTAGGAATTTACAATGGCATAAAACAATATTTTGAACGTTATTAACGTTTTAAGATGACAACTATTTTGAAATATCACTCTTGACAATCCTTGGTTAATTATGTTATGATAATTTGCGATAACAATATGGCCTTTAAGCTGGTTCTGTGAGGCTGGCAAGGGGACGGTAAGGAATATTTACGCCTTCTTGCGCGCTTTCACGGCAAGAAGGCTTTTATTATACCTAACAACAGCAAATACTATCCTTTAAGTTAACCCTGAGAGGTTGGCAAGGATGTTGTCGGTGGTTATGCTTTTAGCATGAGATAAACTCCTTGCGCTTCTTTGGCAAGGAGTTTTATTTTTTTATTCGAAGGGGGAGTGTGTAATGAGTAAAGCTCAAGTATCGTTACGAAAAAAAGATATCCTGGGTCTGGAAACGATGTCTTCGCCGGAAATCAACTTAATTTTGGATACGGCGAAAGAAATGAAAAACATTATTGACAGGGATATCAAGAAAGCGCCAACCCTGCGGGGAAAATCTATTATCAACTTGTTTTTCGAAAACAGTACCCGGACACGTACCTCGTTCGAATTGGCTGGTAAATATCTTGGGGCTGATGTTGTTAATATATCGGCAAGCTCAAGCAGTGTTGCCAAAGGAGAAAGTCTGCGTGACACTCTCCTTACCGTTGAAGCTATGGGTGTAGATATTATTGTTATGCGTCATGAGGCCGAAGGTTCGGCGCAATATGCCGCTAATGTTGTGAAGCCGGTACTGATAAATGCCGGTGATGGTGCACATGAGCATCCGTCGCAGGGATTGCTGGATATGTTTACAATTAAGCAATATAAAAGGAAAATTGATGGCCTTAAAGTAGCTATTGTCGGAGATATTTTGCATAGCCGGGTAGCGCGCTCCAATATCTGGGGATTAATGAAAATGGGGGCCGAAGTGCATGTTGCCGGACCACAGACTTTATTGCCGCGGGATATTGAACAAGTCGGCGTCAAGGTACACAACCGCATTGAAGAGGCTCTTGATCAGGCAGATGTCATTAACGTACTCCGTATTCAGCGCGAGCGGCAGAAAAAAGGCTTGTTTCCGTCCGCCAGGGAATATGCCCGCATATTCGGCGTCAATGCCAAACGGTTAGCCTTGGCCAAACCGGATGCGCTTTTGCTGCATCCGGGCCCGATGAACCGTGGCCTTGAAATTGCGCCGGACATTGCCTACAGTGAGCAATCTGCCATACAAGAACAGGTTAAGAACGGGCTGGCAGTCAGAATGGCGTTGTTATTCTTAGTACTGATGGGAGGTATTCAGATTGAAGCTGCTAATTAAAGGTGGACGGATCATAAATCCGGCAGAGAAAATGGACACTACAGGTGATATTTTAATCGAAAATGGCAAAATTTTTGCTATAGGTCCAAATCTTGCCGCTGAGGAAGCACAAATTATTGATGCGGCAGGTTTGGTTGTTGCTCCCGGTCTTGTTGATATGCATGTTCATTTGCGCGAACCAGGGCTTGAAGCCAAGGAAGATATTGCGTCAGGTACGCGGGCCGCGGCGGCAGGCGGATTTACGACGGTTGCCTGTATGCCGAACACCAAGCCTGCTGTTGATAGCTCGATTTTAGTTTCAGGAATTTTGCAGCGCGGGCAAACAGAAGGGGCTGTCAATGTTAAGGTTATTGGTGCGCTCAGCAAAGGACTGGAAGGAAAAGAACTTGCCGAAATTGGTGATATGATTGAAGCCGGAGCGGTGGCTATTTCCGATGACGGTGGCCATCTGGACAGTACCCGCTTGCTGAAAACCGGATTGGAGTATACTGGCATGTTTGGCCGTCCGGTTATTACTCACTCAGAAGATGAGGAACTCGCCGGGGAAGGTTTTATGCATGAAGGGGCGGTATCGGCGATGCTGGGTGTCAAAGGACGGCCGGCAGTGGCTGAGGATATTGCGGTCGCCAGGGACATTATGCTGGCCGAATACGCGAATGCACCACTCCATATTGCGCATGTCAGCAGCAAGGGAGCGGTTGACCTGATCCGCCAGGCTAAGCAGCGTGGTGTAAAGGTAACGGCGGAAGCAACGCCTCATCATTTGACATTGACGGACGAAGAATTGAGAACTTTTAATACGGCGTTTAAAGTAAATCCGCCATTACGCTCGTCTGACCATATGGAGGCACTGATTGCCGGCTTAAAAGACGGAACAATTGATGCGATTGCAACCGACCATGCTCCCCATGCGTTCGAAGAAAAAGACGTAGAATTTCGTTATGCGCCAAGTGGGTTTGCCGGTCTGGAAACAGCGCTTGGTGTTGTTCTGACAGGTCTTTATCATAGCGGCAAACTCTCATTGATGGAAGTTATTGAAAAGATGTCCTATGCACCCGCCAAAATTCTGGGATTAGCAAGCGGGGGTTTACAGATCGGTGCCCCAGCGGATATCACAATTATTGATACTGAATATAAATGGACTGTTGACTGCATAAAATTTTATACTCGTGGCAAACATTCTCCATTCGAAGGCAGGAATTTAAGGGGTAAATCGCTAATTACTATAGTGAATGGCAGTATAATTATGCAAAATGGCGAGGTGCTTAAATGATTGGCAAACTGATATTGGAAGACGGCAGCGTTTTCCAAGGGATGCTTGCTTCCGGTACTAAAGCAGTTGGGGAAGTAGTATTCAACACCGGGATGACCGGTTACCAAGAAATATTGACTGATCCGTCCTATTGCGGACAAATTGTAACACTGACTTATCCGCTCATCGGTAACTACGGTGTAGCTGAACTTTTTGAACAAGCCCGACAATCCTTCGTACGCGGCTTTGTAATCAGTGAGTTATGCGGTAAACCCAGTAACTGGCAGGCCGAAGACTCTCTGGTTGCCTATCTCCAAGCAAGGAATATTCCGTGTATATATGGTGTTGACACCAGGGCAATTACCAGACGGATACGTTCGCATGGCACAATGAAAGGGATTATCGTACCGGCGACTGCCACCGAAAGCGAGATTACTGAATTGTTGGCCACGCCACCATTTCTTGAGGTAGTTAAAGAGGTGACTACGCCGGAAGTATACCGGATACCGGGTGAAGGTGCACACGTGGCCGTTCTGGATTTTGGCATAAAACGCAATATTTTAAACTCCATGGCGAAGGCCGGCTGCAATATAACCGTGTTCCCGGCCGATACACCGGCAGAAGAAGTGTTAGCCGTCAATCCTGATGGTATCTTTCTATCCAATGGACCCGGCGATCCCAAGGATGCTCCTGTGAACACCGTGCGCCAACTGATTGGACAAAGGCCGATTTTCGGCATTTGTCTGGGCCATCAACTGTTGGCCTTGGCATTAGGCGGCAATACGTACAAACTGAAGTTTGGGCACCGCGGCTCTAACCATCCGGTTAAGGACCTGGCTACAGGCCGCGTCTATATTACTTCGCAAAATCATGGTTATGCAATTGAAGAACAGTCGCTGGCCAAGCTGGACGTTACGGTCACTCACCGGGCCGTTAATGATGGCACGATTGAAGGTTTGCGTCACAATCATCTGCCGGTATTTTCGGTGCAGTATCACCCGGAAGCAGCCCCCGGACCGGATGACAGCACCTATATGTTCGAAGAATTTATGAAATTACTAAGCAAGGCAAGGGGGAACTAACGGTGCCGAAAAAACAACATTTAAAGAAGATTATGGTTATTGGCTCAGGCCCGATAGTTATCGGCCAGGCCGCTGAATTTGACTATGCCGGTACGCAGGCATGCCAGGCCCTGAAAGAAGAAGGTTTTGAGGTTGTGCTGGTAAACAGCAATCCGGCGACGATCATGACGGATACGCATATTGCTGATTGGGTGTATATTGAACCGCTTACGCTGGAGTACCTGGAAGAAATTATCGCCAAAGAGCGTCCGGACGGACTGTTAGCTACCTTAGGCGGTCAGGCAGGTCTTAACCTGGCGGTCAAACTGGCTGAAAGCGGTGTGCTGGAAAAGTATCAGGTAGAACTTTTGGGTACTCAGTTGGAAGCTATTAAAAAAGCCGAAGACAGAGAATTGTTTAAAGCCACTATGGAAGAACTCGGTCAGCCTATCCCGGCCAGTACCATTGTTGAGGATATTGAGAGTGCACTTGCATTTGCCCGCAAAATCGGCTATCCGCTCATTGTGCGTCCCGCGTATACGCTGGGGGGGACGGGCGGCGGCATTGCCCACAATGATGAAGAGCTTGTGGACACCGTTAACCGGGGCCTAAAATACAGCCTGATTGGTCAGGCGCTGATTGAGCGCAGTGTTGCCGGCTGGAAGGAAATCGAATATGAGGTTATCCGCGATGCCGCTGACAATTGTATTACCGTTTGCAACATGGAGAATTTTGATCCTGTCGGTATCCATACCGGTGACAGCATTGTTGTGGCCCCGTCGCAAACCCTGACAGACTACGAATATCAGATGCTGAGAAGCGCATCCTTAAAAATTATCCGTGCCCTGGGGATTGAAGGCGGCTGCAATGTTCAGTATGCCCTTGATCCGAACAGCAATAACTACATTGTTATTGAAGTAAACCCCCGGGTTAGCCGCTCGAGTGCCCTGGCTTCCAAGGCCACCGGCTACCCGATTGCCAAAGTGGCGACCAAGATTGCTATTGGTTATACGTTAGACGAGATTACCAATGCTGTGACTGGCAAAACAAAAGCCTGTTTCGAACCGGCGCTTGATTATGTGGTGGTTAAATTCCCGCGCTGGCCATTTGACAAGTTTAGTTTTGCCGACCGGATTCTGGGGACACAAATGAAAGCTACCGGCGAGGTTATGTCCATTGACCGCAATTTTGAGGGGGCGCTGTTAAAAGCGGTACGTTCACTGGAAATTGGTCTTAATCGCCTGTATATTCCCGAGTTTGCCAAACTAAGTGACGCAGAGATAAAAGAAAAACTTAAACTGGCCAATGATGAACGGGCGTTTGTCATCGCTGAGTCCCTGCGGCGCGGGGTTACCGTTGATGAAATTCATAAAATAACCGCTATTGATAAATTTTTCCTGGATAAGATTGAAAATGTTGTGGCAATGGAGCGGCAAATCAGTAAAGAATTGTCAGTCGATGTGCTGCTTCAAGCCAAAAAGATGGGTTTTGCTGATAAGACCATTGGTGAACTGGCCGGCAAAACGGTGTACCAAATCCGGGAAATGCGTAAACAGGCTAAGCTTGTACCAAGCTACAAAATGGTTGATACTTGCGCCGCCGAATTTGAAGCGGTTACTCCTTACTACTATTCCACCTATGCACAGGAAGATGAAGTGGTTACAACCGATAAGCGCAAAATTATGGTGCTGGGTTCCGGACCGATCCGGATTGGTCAGGGTATTGAATTTGACTATTGTTCAGTACACTCGGTCTGGGCGCTCAGAGAACTGGGCATTGAATCTGTCATTGTCAATAATAATCCGGAGACCGTTTCCACCGACTTTGATACATCCGACCGCCTGTACTTTGAACCGCTTACGCCGGAAGATGTGCTTAATATTATTGATAAGGAAAAACCGGATGGTGTTATAGTCCAGTTTGGCGGCCAGACAGCCATCAATCTGGCCGGGCCGTTGTCACGCGCCGGGGTTAAAGTTTTCGGCACCAGTGTGGACGATATTGACCGGGCCGAGGACCGGGAACGATTTGATGAACTACTGGGTCAACTGGGAATCCCCCGCCCTAAAGGAGAAACCGTTACGGATGCCGCCCAGGCGCCGCAGGCTGCTGCGCGTATTGGCTACCCGGTTGTTGTTCGTCCGTCTTATGTACTTGGCGGTCGGGCTATGGAGATTGTGTACAACGAAGCTGAACTCAAGGACTATATGATACGGGCCGTTAAGGCGTCACCGGAACACCCGGTCCTGGTTGACCGCTATATGCAAGGCACTGAGGTTGAGGTTGATGCTATCGCCGACGGCACCGATTTCCTCATTCCCGGAATCATGGAACATATTGAACGGGCCGGGGTGCATTCCGGCGACAGTATTGCCGTATACCCGCCGCAAACACTTTCCCAGAAGGTCAAGGATACTATCGTTGAATACACCGGACGGTTGGCTAGAGGGCTTAACGTAAAGGGTCTCATTAATATTCAATATGTAATCGTGGATGAAGAGGTTTATGTAATCGAGGTAAACCCCCGCTCCAGCCGGACAATTCCTTTCCTTAGCAAAATTACCAATGTACCGATGGTGGATGTGGCCACCCGCATTGCCATTGGCGATACGTTGAAAGGTATGGGTTATCCCACAGGAATGCTGCCTGCCAAAGAATACATTGCCGTAAAAGTACCGGTATTCTCCTTTGCCAAAATGCAGCAGGTCGATATCTCTCTTGGACCGGAAATGAAATCCACCGGCGAGGTTATGGGGATCGACTACCATTATTCCCGAGCTTTATATAAAGGAATTGTTGCCGCCGGTATGAATGTGCCGAAAACGGGAACTGTACTTGTGACAGTGGCCGATAAGGACAAAGCAGAAGCGGGTGAAATTGCCAAGGAGTTTGCCAATATGGGCTATGAACTCATTGCCACCAGCGGTACGGCAAATTATCTCCGCTCCCTGGGCTTAACTGTTGGCATGGTACCCAAACTTCATGAGCAGCAGCCTCATATTATTGAAATGATTAAAGCTGGTAAGATCAATATGGTTATCAATACTCTGACCAAAGGACGGGATTTTGATAGTGACGGCTTCAAAATCAGAAGAGCTGCTGTCGAACATTCATTACCGTGTCTGACATCCATGGATACGGCGAAAGCTGTTCTTGATGTACTGAGTATCATGAACCAAAGTAAGTTTCTCTATGTGCTGGCATTACAGGATTATGTGAGTGGAGGCGAAACAAGGCATGACTAAAACCTGTGCGGCTGCCCGCGTCATTGAGCATAGTCTTATTGCCGGGGATGTATGGAAAATGGTTGTAGTTGTTCCTGAAATCGCCGCTACTACCCGGCCCGGCCAGTTTGTTCATATTCGACTGACCGATACCCTTGACCCGCTGCTTAGGCGGCCGTTCAGTATTGCTGATTGTAACGCGGCGCAAGGGACGCTTACTCTTATTTACCGTGTTGTGGGCCGTGGAACGGCTCTTATGACAAAATTAAAGCCAGGCGACACGTTAAGTTGTATGGGACCGCTTGGCAATGGTTTTGATTTAGCTGCCCGCCGCCCCCTGTTAGTAGGGGGCGGCATGGGGCTGGCTCCCTTGCTGTTTTTAGCCAGAGCTTTTTGCTCCTGTCCGGCCACAGTTTTAATGGGGGGGCGTAATGACCGGGAACTGTTCTGGCCTGAACTATATGCCGGCGTATGTCAAAACTTCCATATTACATCAGATGACGGCAGCATCGGCCACCGGGGCTTTACGGTAGACTTACTGCCTGAACTGCTCGAACGGGACAAGTTCGATATTGTCTATGCCTGTGGACCTCATGCCATGCTAAAGGGTGTCGCCGCGATTACTGCCGAGTATGACGTCCCTTGCCAGGTATCGCTGGAAGACTATATGGCCTGTGGTGTCGGGGCCTGTCTGTCCTGTACTTGCGCCAGTACCAGCGGCAAACGCCACAAGGTTTGCACTGACGGACCGGTATTCCCGGCCGGGGAGGTAGTATGGTGAATACAACTGAATCAAAACTTACTGTCAATATTGCCGGTATAAAAATGAAAACACCGGTTATGACAGCTTCAGGTACCTTTGGCTTTGGTTTGGAATATAGCGACTTTGTCGACTTAAACCAGATTGGCGCTATTGTCGTCAAGGGAACAACGCTGGCGCCTAAAATCGGCAATAGCGGCCGGCGTATTGCCGAAACACCGGCGGGGATGATGAACTGCATTGGCCTGGAAAACCCGGGAGTTGACGAATTTATTGCCAAAACCATGCCCAAACTAGCTGCCTATCAAGTCCCTGTTATCGTCAATATCTCCGGCAACACAGCGGAAGAATACGGTGAACTGGCAGCCAGACTGGAAGAGACCGGTGTTGCCGGTTTGGAACTTAATATTTCCTGTCCGAACGTAAAACAAGGCGGTATTGCGTTTGGCACCTGTCCGGAAAGTGCCGGTGAAGTGGTACGGCAAGTCAAGAAAAAAACAAGCTTGCCGGTTATTGTTAAATTATCACCCAATGTCACTGATATTGTACTTATGGCCAAAGCGGTGGAAGCTGCCGGTGCAGACGCGATTTCGCTAATTAATACTTTGCTGGGAATGGCAATTGATATAAACACCTGGCGGCCTGTTCTGGGCAATACGGTGGGCGGCTTGTCCGGACCGGCTGTCAAGCCGGTGGCAGTCAGGATGGTATGGCAAGTGGCAAGAGCTGTTAACGTGCCTGTCATTGGTATGGGCGGCATTATGACGGCAGAGGATGCTCTGGAATTTATTTTAGCGGGAGCGAGTACAGTGGCTGTTGGCACCGCTAACTTTGTTAACCCCCGAGTAGCTGTGGAAGTGGCTGAGGGGATTGAAAACTACCTTACCGAACGTGGCCTGCAGCATGTCGGTGAGCTTATCGGCAAGGTGAACTGCGGCTAACGCAGTGGATGGAGGATCGATAAATAATATGGAACAAATACGTGATCGTCTAATTGTAGCGCTTGATTTTGCGACTATGGCAGAAGTCCGGCAGCTTGTGGAGACACTGGGAAACGCCGTAAGCTACTATAAAGTAGGTATGCAGCTTTTTTACGGTGTCGGGATGGAATGCCTGACCTATTTGCGCGAACAAGGCAAAGATGTTTTTCTTGACTTAAAAATGCATGATATCCCCAATACTGTGGCGCAAGGCGCGGCTTCTCTGACCAGGCTGGGGGTGGCTATGATCAACGTCCAGGCATCAGGCGGTCCGGCCATGATGCGGGCGGCGGCTGAAAAGGTGGCAGAGACTGCTGCTGATCTTAAGATTCCCCGTCCTAAGCTTATTGCTGTCACTGTGTTGACAAGCATGAATGAAACGGAATGGGCCTCTTTGCGCTCGGCCAGCAGCATTCCGGAACAAGTTGTGCACCTGGCCAAATTAGCCCAAGAAGCGGGCTTGGATGGCGTCGTAGCCTCGCCGCAGGAAGCTGAGCGTATCCGGGAAGCCTGCGGTCCGGATTTTGCAATTGTAACACCCGGCGTCCGTCCGCAAGGTGCGGCGTTAAATGATCAAAGCCGGGTTGCGACACCGGCGGCGGCGCTGCAGGCGGGAGCCCATTATTTAGTCATCGGCAGACCGATTACGGCGGCAGCAGACCCGCGCATGGCTGCGCTGGCAATTTTAGAGGAGATGAAGAAGGCATAATGAATGAAACAGAAGTTAAGCAACTGTTTATTGAGACAGGAGCAATCTTGGAAGGCCACTTTTTATTAACATCCGGATTGCATAGCCCGCTATATGTGGAAAAATTTCAGGTACTGCAGTACCCTAAACATACGGAAAAACTCTGCGCAGCTATGGCCGAGCGTTTCAAGAACGAGAATATTGAGCTTGTTGTTGGTCCGGTTACCGGCGGGATAATTTTAGCGCATGAAGTGGGAAAACATCTTGGTACGCGTGCAATCTTTACTGAGCGTGAAAATGGGAAAATGGCGCTTAGACGCGGTTTTGTCATTGAAAAAGGGCAGCGTGTCCTTGTTGTGGAAGATATTGTAACGACCGGCGGTTCGGTGAAAGAGGTTATTGATGTTGTGCGTGAGCATGGCGGTATTCCAGTCGCCGTCGGTATGTTGGTCGACCGCAGCGGCGGCAAGGCTGATTTCGGTATTCCCTCCCAGGCGCTACTTCATCTGACAGTCCCTACTTACCAGAATGAAGATTGTCCGCTTTGTAAAGAGGGCATAGCCATAACCAAACGCGGCAGCCGTAAGCTGTAGCTTTTACATAGCGAAGGCGCAAGCTTGCACAATTGCGCAAGTTTTGCGCCATATTATGTTTTTTGTTTATAGGTTGATTTGTTAACCCCAATGATAAATTAATAATGATAAATTAATAATGATAAATTAATTCTGCTGAAACCAACTACATTTAGCTAAAATTGAGGTATTTGCTGAGAGAAAAGTGAATCATATAAAAAATAATGACGTAAGCCTATTGATATTATGTTGAAAGCATGATAATATTATATCTCGTCAAGGTGATACAAAGTTATACGGCCCCGTGGTGTAGCGGTCTAACATGCCGCCCTGTCACGGCGGAGATCGACGGTTCAAATCCGTTCGGGGTCGCCACTCTCGACATTGGATTTTCGACATATGACATTCGACAACGAAAAATCGAATATCCAGGGTCGAAAATCGAATAAGCGGAAGTAGCTCAGTGGTAGAGCATCGCCTTGCCAAGGCGAGGGTCGCGAGTTCGAATCTCGTTTTCCGCTCCATATAGGGGTATAGCTCAATTGGTAGAGTAGTGGTCTCCAAAACCATTGGTTGAGGGTTCAAGTCCTTCTGCCCCTGCCATAAAACGTAGAGAATTCTCATGTTGAGAGGTTTTCTACGTTTTATTTACAGAGTAGCTTATTGGGGGTTGCATATGCCTGCCAAGACCTGTGATGAATACGAATAATTATCACGGTTAAGAAAAAAGCGACCCCCAAGCCTAAATTCTTAGACCTGGGGGTTATGAGGTACTTATTGAGTTATCCAGCATTATTTTGCGTTTCTAAAGAGAGTTTCTTTTTTTATCATCTTATCGCGTTTTTCCATTTCCTTTACAATCCATGAAAGTAATTTCATAATGTATCCCTCCCAATATTGTTATATGTATAACTATAATTTAATTAATAATGATTGTCAATTAAAAAGATTATTCCATAATATTCGATTTTTCTGGTATAATTTAGTATTCAATATGTTGAAAATAATATGGGAAATTTAGATAATTAGAAAAGATTTGAGAAATTTTAGAACGGTTAGAGCAGCTATGCAAGTGCTTGGAATAAATTCTAGTACTTTCTATCGTTGTGTTGCAGAGTTAGAGAAAAGCTCCATAATCCTATTTCAAAGTATATTTTTAGATTAAACCTCTTTCCACGCCCCAATTTAGGGGCTATTTTTTTAGCTTGTTGATAAATTTTGACATGATAAGGATATTGCTTCTATGTTGCCAAGTTTAAGGAAAAGGAAAAAGATATTTGGAAAAATTTTAAGTTATGGGATAATCTGTCTTTACAGCGAGCGAGTAATCTGTATAATTGTATTAGGAACAGAAACAAATAGTTTTCTTTTCGAGAGTTAATCTATCATACAACTTTTCGAAGGGGGAATGGGTTTACTTCTGTTCTTTATATTTTTGTAATAGGATCCTTATTTTTACCTTTGGACATCACCTTGAGCCTATGGTATAATAATTACAAGACACGAGAAATTGGTATGCTGATTGACCTAAAGGCTTTGGAATTCTGGGGGTTCAATAGTTCGAATCTCATTTTCCGCTCCATACAGGGGTATAGCTCAATTGGTAGAGTAGTGGTCTCCAAAACCATTGGTTGAGGGTTCAAGTCCTTCTGCCCCTGCCATAAAAAAATCACTGAGAATTTATTCTCAGTGATTTTTTATTTAATTCTCGGCTAATTCCATTTTCTTACCTTTTAATACTTCCTCCCGCAGAGTCAACCAAATGGTTCTAAATAGTTCGTTATAGTGCATAGTCGTTCTAATTGAGGCAATGTCGCGGGGGCGGGGAAGGTCAATGTCAATGATTGACTTCACGGTGCCGGGATGGGCGGTCATAATCAGAATGCGATCACTTAGACAGAGGGCTTCGTCAATGCTATGTGTAATGAAGACAGTGGTTTTTTTACTTAATTCCCAGATACGTAGTAATTCTTGTTGTAAAAGAATTCTGTTCTGTTCATCAAGGGCACCGAAAGGCTCATCCATCAGCAGGATTTCGGGATCATTGGCAAACGCCCGGGCAACACTTACCCGCTGCTTCATACCACCGGAAAGCTGGTGAGGGTAGGCTTTGGCAAATTTACTAAGGCCAATCATACGAATGTATTTTTCGGCAATTTGATAGCGTTCTTTTTTTGAAATTCCTCGAAGTTTTAAACCGTAAGCAACATTATCGATCACCGTCATCCAGGGAAAAACAGATTGTTCCTGGAATACTAAAGAATTTACCGGACGTCCGTCTGACGTAATTTGAATATCAACACTGCCGCCTGAGGCCGTATCTAAGCCGGCGAGAATGCGAAGCAGGGTAGTTTTGCCACAACCGCTGGGGCCGACAATAGAAAAAAATTCACCATCACCAATAGAAATATTGATATTAGCTAAAGCGGTAATTTGACCGCGATTGGTAATAAATTTTTTTTCAACATTTTTTAAGACAATGCTGGTGTTGTCATAAGGCATAGCCACACCTCCTTTAGTTAGTTCCTAACTGGCTTGTTTCCAGGGAAGTACCAGACGCTCCAGCCAGTCAAGCACAAGGGCGAAGATATAGCCAAGCACGGATAGGGTAATCAGTGCGGCAAACATTTGCTCAATATCAAACATGTCATAGGCTCGCCAAATCATCCAACCTACGCCAGCTTTGGCAGCCGACATTTCGGCGGCGACAATCAGAATCAATGCCATACCCATACCGAGTTTAAGTCCGGCAAAAATCATGGGCAGGGCACCTGGAAGAGCTACCGTGAGATAGAAGTCTTTACGACTGGCACCAAAATTTTTAGCTACTTCCAAATAAATTTTGTCAATATTTAGCACCCCCGCCATGGTATTGATGACCACAAGATAAAATACGCCAATAGCGATGGTAAATATTTTGGAGGTTTCCCCCAGCCCGAAGATCAGCAGAATGAGTGGCATAATAGCTAATTTGGGAATCGGGTATGTAGCCGCAATCATAGGTTCCACGGCCGAGCGGATAAACGGCGAAAGCCCCATGCTCAGCCCTAGAAGAATCCCTGGAACGGCACCGGCGAGAAAACCCCAGATAACCCGTAAAACGCTTACCCCGGTGTTATAAGCAAGATCGCCGTGAATGAGCAGTGGAAAAAATGATTGTAAGATCAGCCAAGGACTTGAGAGCAGGCGGGTATCAACAATGCCTAAACGGGCAGCGGCTTCCCAAAGTAAGAGCAAAATTACTGGTGAAAGAATAGAAATAACCGTTTTCATAGACATCAACTCCTAGGGCCACAATCGCCTTATTGATATTTTCCTAATGTTTTTATGGCAAAATCGACATATTGGTTATCAACAGTATCTTCCAGGTTTATATCTGACTTCAGCAAATTATTTTCTTTGTACCAGGCTAAATCAGCCTCGATACCTTTTAGCCGTAGATAGCCGTCAGGATTTAAACCGGTGGGAAACATTTTTTCATAAAGGCTTGGTTCCTTAACTACTGAGTATTTACATAATATTTCAATGACTTCAGCTTTGTTTTTATTTTTAAAAAAAGCATCATTGTAGTCGCGCATAGATTTTACGTAAGCCGTCATAAAGCGGTTAGCGACATCTGGCCGGGTAGTCATGCTGGTGCCATAAACCAACAACGCAATTTGGGCGTCGGGATCATATTCTGACGGATCTTTCCAAGGATCGATTATACCTTTTGCCATCCCCTGGGTGACAAAAGGTTCGATAACCATGGCCGCATCGATGCTTTTATTTCCCAGCGAAACAAGCATGTCAGGAAATGCCCGGATAACCTGCATGTCAATATCCTTGGTTGTTAAGCCGCCTTTGGCCAACACCCTGGCCAGACATATTTCATCCAGTGAGGCTGTACCGACAACTGCGATTCTTTTGCCGCGCAAGTCGGCAAAATCTCGGATGCTATCGACAAGGTCTTTTCTTATGACAAGGCGGTAATAGCCTTGTCCGGGTACATTGATTCCTTTATCGGCAACCATTTTAATAGGGATGTCGCGGGACATTGCATTTAACAGCCCGGAGGCTGTTACGGTGGCACCGACGTCTAATTGCCCTGCTGCCAGTTGATTAATCATTTCTTGACCGGAATTAAACTGAATGGGTTCAACCTTAATGCCGACATCCTGGTAATACCCTTTAGCCATACCAATCAAGACTCCGGCATCGGAAATCACTTGTTTCATGCCGACTTTAACGACTGTTTCCTGAGGCAGGGTTGTCAAACCGGGAGCCCAAGCCGGTCCTTTGGATGAAGTGGATTGCGGTGCAGGGGCCTGACCACAGGCAGTAATGAGAAAGGTAACTAGGAGCAGGATTGCCACCAGCCCTCCGAAACGCTTTACCATGATGTTCCCTCCTTGTTATTTTGGGATTTTCTCTTATCGTAGAAGCTACTTCATATTATTCAAAGCTCAATATTTGGTTACTTTGCAGGCAGGTTTTTTTTAGCGGCTCAAGAATATAAATCAAAGAAGATAGCAGAAAGGGTCGTCTTATGGAAAAAGTTATTGAACAAGTAAAACAATGGGAGTTTTTAAAAAAAATTCCGACAGAAATTCATGGGTTTACCTTAATTAATGAGTTTATTACTTGCGGTTCGCAATACCGTATTTTTACGTATAATCATCAACAGGCTAGACGAAGTTTTAACGTGATGTATGATGAGGCAACTAAGGATTTTTTGGTTCGTATAGTGATTGGCCTGACAGAATTTTGTGATATAAGCTTTATTACTCCTGACTTCGCGTTTTTTGAAAAGGTTTTGACAGAGCGAATGGAAAAAACATTGCGGCAATTAGCATATTTTGATCCTGCTTCTTTGTGTGCGCAATTTACCCAGAAAAAGGTGCTTGAATGGCCCTACCGCACAGAGCTGCCAGATAAGGTCGGTGATTTTACACTTTTTGTTAGCCCAGAAAAACCATTTAAAGGTTTGAACGGATCTTATGTTATAATAGATTATAGTGATTTTGCCACAGAAAGTAATCTGACAATAAACTATAATATCTTTCGCGATGAATTTTTTGGCGAAATCCGACTTAGACGGATTCCGATTATGACATCAGATTTTGATTCTAAAACACTAACTGAGCTTGAAACAAAACTAGGCGAACATTTAATTCATACACTGGAAGGTTTGCGGTTAAAACTGAAATCGTAACTGGGCGAATAGTAAGTAGCAACTGGGAGGTATTTTGATGTCAAGAATTTTAATATGTGATGATTCTGCATTTATGCGTATGATGTTAAAAAAAATGATAACGGACCTTGGCCATGAGGTTGTTGCCGAAGCAGGGGATGGCAAACAAGCAGTTCAACTTTATCGGCAGTTTACACCTGACTTGGTCACTATGGATATTACCATGCCGGTAATGGATGGAATTCAGGCAGTTAAACACATTCATGAGGAGGACCCGTTAGCTCGGATTATTATGGTAACGGCCATAGGCCAGCGCAGTATTATTTCCGATGCAATCAAAGCCGGTGCATCCAGTTTTATCGTTAAGCCGTTTGACCCGGAACAGGTTGAGGAAACGATAAATAAAGTTTTAGCGGGATAACCGCAATTTTCCCTTAAGAGGGAAGAGTTAATTTGTGCCGGTGGTGATCTTGCCAATTTCCAAAAAGTTGATTGCCTGTTGAGGTAAAAATACTTGACGCATTCATCAGAGTAAGATATAATAATTTTCGTTGCAAAGTTTCAAAATAAAGGTAATTTTGTGCTATTGACTTTATTTGGGGGCTATTATATACTAAGTAATGCAATTAAATGTGGCCCTGTGGTGTAGCGGTCTAACATGCCGCCCTGTCACGGCGGAGATCGACGGTTCAAATCCGTTCAGGGTCGCCATTTCCTTAGCTCCTGCGGGTGGCTAGAAATGCCCAGATGCAGCGTCCTGTGTTCAATATGTCATACAACGTTCTAGCTTGTCATAGATAGGCCAAACGCATTTTGTACGGGTCGCGACGAGAACCGTAGCGGAGGCGTACACGGGAGTACGTTGAGCAACGGATCGCAGGAGCAACAACGCAGATGGGCGTTTATAGACAGCTGTATATGCCTCGGTAGCTCAGTCGGTAGAGCAGAGGACTGAAAATCCTCGTGTCGACAGTTCGATTCTGTCCTGAGGCACCATTCTCGACCTTGGACGTTTGACATGCGATCTTCGATAGCGAAAATCGAACGTCTAATGTTGAAACTTGAAAGTCGAATATGCGGAAGTAGCTCAGTGGTAGAGCATCGCCTTGCCAAGGCGAGGGTCGCGAGTTCGAATCTCGTTTTCCGCTCCATAGTTGTGGCGGCATAGCCAAGTGGTAAGGCAGAGGTCTGCAAAACCTTTATCCCCCAGTTCAAATCTGGGTGCCGCCTCCACAAAAAATAAAGCCGTTTAACTAATGGTTTTAATTTATATTTATGCCGGGGTGGCGGAACTGGCAGACGCACGGGACTTAAAATCCCGCGGGTAGAAATACCCGTACCGGTTCGATTCCGGTCCTCGGCACCAATTCTACAAAACTATCTACAACATTGCCTGGACTTTGTCCAGGTTTTTCTTTTATCAAGCCCCGATAACTTCACGGACTAGAGATTACCACGACACAAAGGAAAGGATTAGGCCTTTGTTTTTGGCACTGGGAAGATGTCCGAAAATTTACGATTGATAACGTTTTAAACGTTCGAGGGTATGCACTACACATGCCAAATTGCCGGGAAGCAAGTTTATTTGTTGTGTGACGCCAGTAGCTGGTTTATTGAGAAATAATATTAATAAACAAAAAACATATAGACAAAATTATCAGAATAATATATAATAATATTATCAAATGCGAGGATGCATAAATGCAGCTCGCTTATTTTATTTTAAAGGAAGGTGGTTATCATGAAGAACGCTAATAAAATTAACTTTACGATGTCGGATACAGAATTTCAGAAACTGCTTGATGAGCTGCCAAAACTTTTGGAGGAGTTTGAAAAAGAAGTTCAAAGAAAAGATAATTTAGTCATGAATGTCTTTTGGGGGACGTTATAGACAGATATTTAAAATAGCCGCCTAGCTTAGGCGGCTATTGTTGTACTATAGCGTGAACAGAAGATTATATATAATAGTATGTTATTTTTGTTGTCTGGCGCAAACTTCCTCGGCCTCAGTGTGAAAAGAATTTGTGTAAATGTAAAAACCTTTTTTATGTAAGGACGATTTGATAAATAAGACGTGGTGGTGAAAGGAAGACTCCTGTCAATCATACGTGAATTTCTGCAGGAGTTTTACCGTAGTAATGAAGTTAAATTATGATATTTCTGCTGAGCATATCGTACTTGAGAAGGCTAAAAAAATAAAACATATACAAGTCATTAAAATAATCCGGGATGTCGACTTTGTTGTATCAGCGGCAAAACTAAAAACGCATGGTATGATGGTCTATACGGGAGCGGTTAAGAATTTATTTGGTGTGATACCCGGACTTATAAAGGCAGAATATCATTTCAAGATGATACAGGGTATACAGTTGGAGGATATCCGGATGCCGCCATTTAAACTGCCTGCTTCTTTGCATGAAAACTTATTAGCCGGGGTTTTGCCGGCATGCGCAGCAGACGTTTTAGCAAATACCCTGCGGGCGAGGCCGGTATTTAATTATGGCAGATGTATTTCCTGCGGCGATTGTCAGCGCGGTTGCCCTGCCGGCATTATCGATATGAGTTCCGGAAAACCTGTGCCCGCTCTGGATAAGTGTATCAGTTGTTTTTGCTGTCATGAATTATGTCCGGCGAAGGCTATTGATATTAAAAAAAATTGGTTGCACAGGCTGTTATTTGCTGATTGATATGACCAAAATGGGGGGAGAGACGTTTAAAAACAAATTTCCTTTTCTATTATTTTCAAAAGTTATTCAAAAAGTTGTAGTTCATAATACACTCATAGCCTCGAGCTAAATGTAAAGAAAAGGATGATCTGCAATGAGTAAAAAAAGAGCATGGTTAGTAGCAATTAGTGTGGCGACAATGATGACAGCAAACGGCTTAGTGATGGCCGCTACTCCGGATAAACAAGATAATACCAATGGAAATCGGCAGCAGGTTACAGTGACCAGGGGCGAATTCGGACCCCGGGACGGCGTGAAAGGGTTCCATCATATAAATAAGGCCTTACTGGACTTCCTGAAAATAAATGAGCAAACTTTTGCTGATAAAGTAAAGGCAGGCAAGACATTAGTGCAGATTGCTGATGAACAAGGAATATCAGAACAAGCACTAAAAGGCTTTTTGACTGAAGAAATGACAAACCGTATTGATGCCGCGGTGAAAGCAGGTAGGTTGACAGAGGATAAAGCGGCGCAGGCTAAAGCCAATATTGAGAAACGTGTAGATGATATGATTAATGGTAAAGGCTTTATGTATGGTCATGGGCCCATGAGACCGGCTATGTTTGATCACGCCAAACTACTGGATCTACTAAAAATGGAGGATGAAAGTTTCAAGGCTGAAAGGAAAGCCGGCAAGTCATTGCTGACTATTGCTAAAGAGCATAATGTATCTGAACAAGAGCTTGCAAATTTCTTGACGCAACAAATCACTAACCGCATTGATGAGGGTGTAAAGGCCGGACGTATTCAGGAATCACAAGCAGGGCAAATGAAAGCGAATATGGAGAAACATATTAAAACCATGATTAACAGTACTGCACCAATGCCTGGTTATGGGCCGATGGGGCGCGGCTTGTTTAATGACACAAAGCTGCTGGCATTGTTGAAAATGGATAAAGAAAGTTTAAGAACGGAGCTGCAATCAGGCAAATCTCTGGTAACTGTAGCAAAAGAACATGGCGTGTCAGAACAAACTCTTAAGAAACTCGTGATTGATGAGATGAGTCAGCGTATTGATCAAGGAGTAAAAGAAGGAAGGATCTCTGCTGATAAGGCACAGCAAATAAAATCTAATATGGAAAAACACGTTGTAGATATGATTAATGGCGAAGTACCTATCGGGCACAACAATTCTCAACAGTAGATGACCAATTCGTAAATATATTATGTAATAAAAATGAAATTGCAACCGTACTTTTAAGGTACGGTTGTGATTTCAAATGTAATGACCGCTTTAAGTAAGTGGGCCTTGTATAAGAAGGAATGCTGACTAGCTGCCAACAACCAACTGCGTTGGCAGTAATTTCAAGACAGATAATCTATAAAATAAATGTACGACATGTTATAATACAAATGTATCTTGTTACCATAATATTAGAAGGAGTGGACATGAACAGACGATGAAAAACAAAATAATTTTAATTATGGTACTGCTTGTAACTTTAGTCGTTGCAGCAGGTTGCGGTGGTGGTTCGGAACTTAAACGCCAGCCAGGTCTGTCTCCGGAAGAAGTAGTACATAGCTTCTTCGACGCGGCAAAGGGAAATCGAATGAATGAAGCAGCGCTTTATGTTTCGGAAACATCTAAGGGTGATATGAAGACAGTTTTAAAATATGTCACAGGGCAGAGTACTGCTACGATAAAAAATGCTAACCTTCTCTCAGTCAGACAGGTAGCCCAACAAGGTAACTATGCCGCAGCTGTTGCCACTTTGCAGCAGGAGCAAAATTCTCTTGGTATTGTATTCAAACCGGTTGGTCTCGAAAAAGTAGATGGTGAATGGTATATTGTTGATTATGATCAGGTGTTCCGTGATGCAAAGTATCAGGTTTTGGCTCAACTGCTAAAAAGTATTTAGCTGCTGATTCGTTAACTGAGAAGACCGTACAGACAACTATTTGAGTTATCTACGAATATTACACTAAATGTTTGATGGCTTAAACCAAATTTTATCTTGGTTTTAAGCCTTTTTTATTTACTACAACATTTCAAAGCTAATGACAGCAAATCGCAAGAACTGGCTGGTTGTTAAAATAGATTTTTTTGCTCCGGTTATACTATATAGTTGTTGTTTATTTAAGAGAATACGAAACAGGTATTGACGGCAGCTTAGTTTAGTTCTATTATATATACTATACGGGGGTATAGTAACAGGAGGAATTGCATGTTAAATGAACGTGAAAAAATCGATATAAAAAAAAGATTACGGCGGACCGGCGGGCAGATCAGCGGCATAGAAAAAATGGTTGAGGAAGGCCGGTACTGTGTTGATATTTTGCAGCAAATCATGGCTGCGCGGGCTGCCCTTAATCAGGTTGCACTAATTATAATTGAAAGCCATACAAAAAGCTGCGTAGTTAATGCCATAAAAGAAAACCGTACGGAAGAGGCTGTCGATGAATTAATGGGTGTTTTATCTAAATTCAGCAAATAGGACGATAGAAAAAAGGTAAAGGAGTGGCAGGATATGGGCGAAGTCAATAAAACGTTTCAGGAAACAATTCTTTTAAAAATAAACGGGATGACTTGTGCCGCCTGTGCCAGTAGGATAGAACGGGTACTATCCAAGCTGCCGGGAGTGGACAAGGCAACCGTTAATCTTGCTACGGAAAAGGCTTCCGTCACGTATGACCGTGCTCAGCTTGGCCTTAACGAGCTAGCCGGCAAAATTGAAAATTTAGGTTATCAGGTGATTAAGGATAAAGTGGATTTAAAAATTACCGGCATGACCTGTGCCGCGTGTTCGGGCCGTATCGAACGGGTATTAAACAAACTGCCGGGGGTGGCAAGCGCCGTTGTCAACCTGGCTGTCGAGAAAGCTTCGGTTGAGTATTATGCAGGGGCAATAGAACTGAAGGACATTAAAAATAGAATTGAGAATATTGGTTTTGGTGTTCTGGATTTAACAGATAAAGCTGAAGTAGACCAGGAAAAACAGGCACGCGAAGCCGAAGTAACCAGACAACGCTTGCGGTTAGGCATTGCTGCCGCATTTTCTTTGCCGCTGTTGCTGGCGATGGTTTTGCATATGCTGGGAATTATGGGTACGGTTAGTGACCTGTTGATGAACCCTTATGTTCAATTAGGATTGGCTACTCCGGTTCAGTTTATCGCCGGCTGGCAGTTTTACAGAGGGGCATATTTAACACTTAAAAACGGCAGTGCCAACATGGATGTACTGGTCGCACTCGGCACGTCTTCGGCATATTTTTACAGTATTGCCAATGTCATTCGCCGGTCGCCGGATTTATATTTTGAGACCTCTGCAATCCTAATTACGTTAATTATTCTGGGCAAGCTGCTGGAGGCTACGGCCAAAGGACGAACCTCTGAGGCGATAAAAGCGCTTATGGGGCTGCAGGCTAAGACAGCCAGGGTTTTGCGTAACGGCCAGGAAGTTGACATTGCCGTTGAATCTGTGCTGGTGGGAGATGTCGTAGTAGTGCGGCCTGGTGAAAAAATTCCTGTTGACGGAGTAATTGTTGACGGGACATCAACCGTGGATGAGTCTATGCTTACCGGTGAGAGCCTGCCCGTTGACAAAAAAGTGGGAGACCAGGTGGTTGGCGCCACAATTAATAAGCTAGGTACATTTAAATTTGAAGCTGCCAAAGTTGGCAAAGACACGGCATTGGCGCAAATTGTGCGTATTGTCGAAGAAGCGCAGGGATCGAAAGCGCCGATCCAGCGTTTTGCCGATGTAGTTTCGGGTTACTTTGTACCAACTGTTGTGGGGCTTTCGGTAATAACCTTTGGCCTGTGGTATTTCCTTTTGGATACGGGAAATTTTTCACGGGCATTGATTAACTTTACAGCCGTATTGGTTATTGCCTGCCCCTGTGCGCTCGGACTGGCAACGCCTACTTCCATAATGGTGGGCACAGGTAAAGGCGCGGAACATGGCATTTTGATAAAAGGGGCTGAGCACTTAGAAAATGCACATAAACTGACAGCCATTGTTTTAGATAAAACAGGCACAATTACCAAGGGGCAGCCGGAAGTTACCGATGTGATACCGCTTGGCGATTTGCCGGCAGCGGAATTGCTGCGCTTGGCAGTCAGTGCCGAAAAGAACTCCGAACATCCCTTGGCGCAGGCAATTGTTGATTACGGTAAATTACAAGGTGTGCAACCGCAAGATCCGGAGTCTTTTACCGCTATCCCGGGGCAGGGGGTGAAAGTCGCTTTCGCAGGAAAAACCGTCCTAGTCGGCACTCGCAAGCTTATGCAAGAAAATAATATTGAGTTTACCGGTCTTGTGGCACAAATCGAGCAAATGGAACTTCAGGGAAAGACCGTTATGCTTTTGGCGGTAGCAAACAAACTAGGAGGCTTATTTGCCGTAGCGGACACGGTAAAGGAACATTCGGCGCAGGCTGTAGCAGAACTACAAGCTATGGGAATTGAAGTATGGATGATTACTGGTGATAACAGCCGCACCGCACAGGCAATTGCCCGAACTGTCGGGATAACGAATGTGATGGCAGAGGTCCTCCCGGAAAACAAAGCGGAAAAAGTAGAATATCTTAAGAGTGAGGGTAAGATTGTCGCAATGGTTGGCGATGGCATTAATGATGCCCCGGCACTCGCTACCGCGGATGTGGGGTTTGCGATTGGCACAGGTACTGACGTTGCGATGGAAGCGGCAGATATTACTTTAATGCGGGGGGATCTGACCGGCATCGTGGCTGCCATCCGTTTGAGTAAGGCAACTATGCGTAATATTAAGCAGAATTTATTCTGGGCACTCATCTATAATTCAGTAGGAATACCTATTGCGGCTGCGGGCTATTTGTCACCCGTATTAGCTGGTGCAGCTATGGCTTTCAGTTCAGTATCGGTAGTTACAAATGCACTGAGGTTAAAGCGGTTTAATCCATATTGAACGGGGAGGTGAATAAGCTGAAGGATAAAATTAGAAAAATTGTTGTTTTTTAAGAAATTAATAGCAAATAATAAAAACTAAAAGGAGTTGTTCGTATGAGTCAGGCAACGGAGACAATATTAAAAATTGAGGGTATGTCCTGCGGGCATTGCAAGATGAGTGTTGAGAAGGCTCTCCAGGCTGTTGCCGGTGTTGTCAGCGCCAGCGTCGACCTAGATAAAAAGCAAGCCGTTGTAGTTGGTAATGCCAAACGGGAGGCACTTGCAAAAGCGGTGGAAGACGTCGGTTTTGATGTTGTAGACTAGAGAATTGAGTTTATCCGGCACATTTATCGTTATGTGAACGGATTCCATATATTAGCCATGGGGGATGTGACGGTAACCAATAAATTAATTGCCTTTACCAAGGAATTGTTAAGTAAGCAGTAGAAAAATACGTGGCCCGTGGACTTAAAACATTGTGTATTGACAAATATACATAGGCTGTGCTTAAATATAACTATATACTGTACATATTTAATAAGTAAACTGATGATAGGGAAATTAAATCAGTTACGCACTCACAGAGAGCCGGGGATGCTGGGAACCTGGCAGAAATGCGGACTGAACAAATGGACCCTTGAGGGTGGGGTGAAAAGCCTTGCGGCTAAGTAGCTTTGGACGTGTGCTCACGTTATCGAGCCAAGAATGTGATGGCATTCTTATGAGGAGGTCAAACTATCGTTTGATAACCAAGGTGGTACCGCAGGTTGACATCTGTCCTTGTAATTGGACAGATGTTTTTTTATTGCCAAAAAAGATGGGGGAGAACACATGAAGACTAAACTGCTTATGGGAAATGAAGCAATCGCACTTGGTGCCATCCGGGCGGGTGTTAATGTTGTCTGCGGATATCCGGGGACACCTTCAACCGAAGTATTGGAGACTGTGGCCAAGCATCGCGGCGGCGATATTTATGTTGAATGGTCGGTCAACGAAAAAGTTGCCTTGGAGGTTGCCGCCGGGGCGGCTTATACGGGCGCCAGGGCGTTAGTAACAATGAAGCAGGTAGGCCTTAATGTTGCCAGTGACCCGTTAATGAGTTTGGCCTATATTGGCGTGCAGGGCGGTATGGTGGTTTTAGTAGCGGATGATCCCGGTCCTATATCTTCACAAACCGAACAAGATACCAGACATTTCGCCCAATATGCGCATTTGCCGATTTTTGATCCGGCTACGCCGGAAGAAGCTTATACCATGATGGGTGAGGCCTTTGCATTGTCGGAAAAATACAATACACCTGTGCTGTTTAGACCGACTACTCAGGTATGCCATGCATGCGCCAGTGTTGAGATAGATGATGAGCGTTATATTAATAAAATAGATGGTTTTATAAAAGATCCGAAATGGGTAATATTCCCGAGATTATCCTATCAGAATCATATTAAACTGGCTGCCAATGAAGCGAGAATCAGCCAGGATTTCTCTGCTTTTCCCTATAATCAGATAAGCGGTCAGGGAAATTTAGGCATTATTGGCTGTGGAGTTTCTTTTACCTATGTGACGGAAGCCATGTTAAGCGTCACTGTTCCGGTTAAGATACTTAAACTGGCAACTCCCCATCCTTTTCCTGAAGAATTGGTGACTGAGTTTTTGCAGGGACTGGAAGAAGTCCTGGTGGTTGAGGAATTAGATCCGGTAGTTGAGGAAAATTTGCTGCGATTATGCGGTAATTTAGGAATAACTTTACGTGTTAAAGGTAAGTTGACCAAGAATTTGCCGGTAGCCGGTAAATACAGTTATGAAATTGTCGCCGCTGCCATTCGCGTTTTTGTTGGACAGGAGCAGATCTCGCCAGCGGCGACAACTGAATTGCCGCCATTGCCGGTACGGCCACCTGTGCTCTGTGCCGGCTGTCCACATCGTGCTTCTTTCTACAGTGTAAAGCAGGCAATGAAAAAATCTGGGCACAAGGCGGTATTTACCGGCGATATCGGCTGCTATACCCTGGGAAATGCTCAGCCGCTTGATATGGTAGATACTTGTTTGTGTATGGGGGCCGGCATTACAATCGCCCAGGGACTGCAACTGGCTGAACCTGACAGAAAGCAAATTGCATTTATTGGGGACTCCACCTTTTTTCACACCGGTATTGCCGGCATTATCAACGCTGTTTATAACGAAACTGATATTACAGTTATTATTTTGGATAATAGTACAACAGCCATG
Source organism: Sporomusa acidovorans (assembly GCF_900101845.1). Classification (GTDB taxonomy): domain Bacteria; phylum Bacillota; class Negativicutes; order Sporomusales; family Sporomusaceae; genus Sporomusa; species Sporomusa acidovorans. Next base: position 25,117 of record NZ_FNAM01000031.1, read on the forward strand.
ACCGGCCATCAGCCTCATCCCGGCACCGGCAAAACGATGATGGGGACTATTTCGGAAAAAATCAGCATCGAAAATGTGTTAAAAGGTTGTGGTGTAAAATTTGTAGCAAAAGCAAATCCATTAAACCTATTTAAGGCGGTTGAAACAGTAAACGCTGCAGTAAATCATCAGGGTGTATCGGCCGTCATTTTTGAATCACCCTGTATTGCAATGATTAAACCGGCTGCTGTCCAGCAAGTAAAGGATACTTGTATTGGCTGCAGGAAATGCATCAAAGAGATTGGCTGTCCGGCAATGAGTATAGTAACGGACAAAGTGGCAATTAATCCGCATTTTTGTTATGGCTGTAGGCTTTGCAGTCAGGTTTGTCCGGTTCAGGCGATAGGAGGGGTAGAGTAATGAGAATGGATTGTTTATTGGCCGGTGTTGGCGGACAAGGAACAGTACTTGCGTCAAAGATAATTGCCCAAACAGCTATTGGCAATCATTGTTTTGCCCGAACTTCGGAGACCATTGGCATGGCACAGCGGGGCGGGTGTGTAGTCAGCCATGTGCGGCTTGGCGATAAAAACTGTTCGCCGGCTATCCCGGCCGGAAAGGCCGATTTAATAATAGGTTTTGAACCGGCTGAAGCTGTTAGAAATCTTGCTTTTTTAAAACCGGGGGGCCGCTTGTTGATTAATACCCAGCCAATTATTCCGGTGACTTCCTCGTTGGGGGGAACGAGCTATCAGGTAAACGACATTCTCCAATATCTAGAGAGCTCCGGGCGCCAGGTCGTGTTTATAGACGGGCAGAAACTTTGCGCTCAAGCCGGCAATGGGAGAGTGTTAAATGTGGTTATGTTAGGAGTTGCCATCAAGCAAGGATTTTTACCCTTTTCACGGGATGCGGTGCTAAAAACGATGAACGATAACTTGCCGAAAAAATTTATGGAATTAAACAGCAGGGCATTAGAAATCGGTTATAACTTTCAACAATATAGGGAATAGGGAGAGACTACAAGATGAAAGCAGAACAGTTTACTAAATTAAAGGCATTGCTAGCGCGCGTCGAGCAGCATAGTCCATTCTATCAAAATAAATTTAAAGCTGCCGGTTTGGCTGTAGAGGCGATTACTACTCCGGCAGATATTGTCCATATTCCGTTTACTACCAAGGAAGAATTGCGTGAGGCTTATCCGCTCAATATTCAAGCCGTACCTGATGAAGAGATTGTTAGAATACATTCATCATCAGGTACAACCGGGAAGCCGATTATTATTCCCTATACGGCACGCGATGTTGCCGATTGGGCTGAAATGATGCGGCGCTGCATGGCGGTAGCAGAATTAACGGCAAAAGACAGGGTACAAATAACACCCGGTTATGGTTTGTGGACGGCCGGTATCGGCTTCCAGGCCGGGGTGGAAAGATTAGGCGCCATGGCTATCCCGATGGGACCGGGAAATACCGAGAAACAACTGCAGATGATGATGGATTTGGAATCAACAGTGATTACCGCAACTTCCTCGTATGCGCTGTTATTAGCGGAAGAAATTCGTAAGCGCGGTTTGAAAGATAGAATTAAACTAAGAAAAGCAATTCTTGGTTCTGAGCGTTGGGGAGATAAGATGCGTACCCGGATTCGTGAGGAACTGGGAGTTGAATTATATGATATATATGGCCTTACTGAAATATATGGTCCGGGAATTTCCATAAGCTGCAAAAGAGGTAACGGCCTTCACTATTGGGATGACTATTTGTTATTTGAGATTATTAACCCCAAAACCGGACAGCCTGTCGCAGACGGGGAATTTGGGGAGCTGGTAATTACCACGTTGACAAAAGAAGGCGCTCCCCTGATTAGATACAGGACCAGGGATATAACAAGGATGCTGCCGGAGGAGTGTCCTTGTGGTATGGCGCATCCGCGACATGACCTGATTTTAGGGAGAACGGACGATATGGTAAAGGTCAAAGGGGTAAATATCTATCCCGGTCAGGTGGAAGATGTGCTAAAGCATATCGAAGGTATCAGCAGTGAATATCAGATTGTCTTAGACCGTGAGGAAGGCAAGGATACTATGCTGTTACGGTTTGAGCAGCAAGCCGGTTTTGATGGCGCACATTTGGAAAGAAACGTGAAAAAATATTTTAAAACCAAAGTGGGGATATCCATCGATACGCAAGCGCTTGCTATCGGACAACTGCCGCGTAGTGAGAAGAAAACCAACCGCGTAATGGATCACCGTTACTAAAGTATTTTCTAACTTTCCATAGTGAATCTGCAGCCATAGACGGCACTAAGCGGCTACCATATAGAGAAAGAAGCGTATTTTGCAAGACAAAACACGCTTCTTTTGCATTTAACCAGAAGGTAGGGAACGGTGGGCAAGGCCGACGGCCACTTCATTAAGATTTAGTACTCCTACTCCAAAGTAAACCGCTACACAAAGATGCTCGCCATAGCGGGCAATGCCAATTTTCCCACCCACGTTAAGGCCAACGGCCTTGGCCGAAATTTGTTCCAAGGCAGCCCGTACGGCACCGGCAACAGCACCCTCGCCAATATGGTTGGCAGGCACTAAGTTTTGACGTTGGGCAGCTACAACGGCACGTTCGATAATTTTTTTCACAGAGGGAACAAATTCGCCGCCAAAATCTACGGCTACTGCCTGCATATTCTGTTTGGCCAGCAATTGGCGGGTTGCCTGTTCATCCTGCCGGGTATTGCTGATAGCCATTCGCAGGGCGGCACGACCAACATCTATACTGGTTACATCATCATTCATTTAGACGCTCCTGTTATTCATATGTAGTTTTTACGATAAATTTCCAGGTGATTCTAACCTTTCTTAATTTAATAGCATGCAATAAAGATTTTATACACATTACCATGGTAAAGCAATTAGAGAAAAAATGTCAAGTGTCAACTTGCCAAGCAATTGTAAAATATTGCAATTTTAGCAGGATATTAGCATAATCTGTTGAAATAATAGATTCAAAAGGTTAAGGATGAGGTATGGTGTATGGGAATTCAGCAGAGAAAGTTCATTATTATGATTTTGCTGGCATGTGGGATACTGGCCTATAGTTTTCATAGCTTCTGGCAAAACGATTCCACTGAGCAGGAATTGCCAACAGTAGCGCCTGCTTCGGAAAATTCGCCATCTGCCAACAATGGTCCGGACGGAGAGTTTGTTGTCTATGTCTGCGGCGCAGTGAATAAACCGGGTGTATACAAGCTTCCACAACGCAGCCGGGTGGTTGATGCGGTTACACTAGCGGGCGGTTTTGCACCAGGGGCAGATGCCGCCAAAATAAACCTGGCTTTACGTATAAAGGATGAAATGCAAATCAATGTACCTAATACACCCACTCCTGCTATAAATGGCAACCCTAACCTGGGTGGAGCGGCTGGCAGTAGTGCGGTCGGCAATAATAGCGACAAAATTAATATCAATACTGCTACGGCAGCCGAACTCGATAAGCTGCCAGGCATTGGTCCGGCATTAGCTGAACGGATTGCTCAATATCGTACCGCTAATGGTCTCTTTAGCGATGTTGCGGACATAAAAAAGGTACCGGGAATCGGTGAAGCCAAATATAATCAGTTTAAAGATAAGATATCGCTATAGTTATGGCTCTTAACCATATCGTATTAGCTGCCTGTGCTGCCTTTGCGGCAGGCATTTGGCTGGCTGAGTTAACCAGTTGGCATCTTCCTCTTCTTATTATATTGGTTATTTTATTATTGATAACAGCAGCGCGGCGAATTGCCGGTAATTCTGAGCAAAGTTTCTGGTCAATAACCGGCTTGTTTTTTATGGCCGGAATGCTTTGTTATTATCAGGCTGTTACTATCCGGTCTGATGATATTAGTCAGTACGCAGACAAGACGGCTGTTGTTGAAGGCACGATTGATAATGTTCCGGAGGTAATTCAGCTAGATGAACAAAAAAAGCTTGTGCGCTATATTCTTAAAGCCGAAAAGGTAAAAAGCGAAAAAGCAGAGCAGACAGTAATGGTTTCTGGGAAGCTTCGCGTCACTATTCAATATAAACGCGCAAAGGCGAATCCGGCAGCTTTGGGCGATAAAGTTGCTGTCAATGGAAAAGTGCTGAATTTGCACCGCTATAATAATCCGGGGCAGATTGATCTGACTGCTGCTCCTAAAAGGCAGGGTATTACCGCCCGGATGAACGGACAGGAAGAGTCTGTGCGCTTGCTTGCCACTAGCCCAAATTATTCATGGCAGGCGGCGCTTGCCAAGTGGCGGGATGGAATGATTACCGGTCTTAAGAAAGTAATGCCGGCAAATGATGCCGCTATTTTGACAGCGGTGCTGTTTGGCGGCTACCGGGGAATTGATAAAAGCGTAATTACTGATTTTACCGCGACAGGCTTAATTCATATATTATCGGTATCAGGTGCGCATATCGCGCTTGTAGCCGGCATGATCAGATGGTTTGGCAAACGCTTGCGTTGGGGGCCTGTGCTTACGCTAAGCCTTGCGGCTTTGGTCATTATCTTATACGCTTGCATGAGCGGGCTAACGCCGCCTGTTATCCGTTCTGCACTGATGGGTTTAATCAGCCTGTTGGCCGTACTGCTTGAAAGGGATAATTATACTCCGGTTGCTTTGGCGGGAACAGCCTTAGGCATGCTTATTTATCAACCGTTACTATTGTTTGATATCAGCTTCCAATTATCTTTTGGCGCTACGGCCGGACTTGTTTTTTTATATCAACGGACAACCGGTTATCTGTCGCAATGGCCTTCCTGGCTGGCAGGACCCTGTGCTGTGACACTTGCTGCTCAGCTTGGTGTAATGCCTGTGATTGCCTGGTATTTTAATAACTTTTCGCTGATTTCCTTTGTTGCCAATATTGTTGTTTTACCTGTTGCTGAGTGGGTGATTATTCTTGGTTTGGCGGGGGTTATAATCTATACTGTAGTTCCGGTGGTTGGCAGTATAGTTTTTGTGTTTTGCAGTCTGTTAATAGGGTTTGTGATGATGCTGACCTCGTTATTGGCCGCAGTTCCCTACAGTTCGGTCTATATCCCATCGGTCGGCATTGCCGGCAGTGCTATTTATTACTCACTGCTAGCCTGGATGTACGGCTGGCGTCCGTTTCATCTGCCTGGACCCGGCAAAATGATTAAAGAATGGCCATACGCTACAGCTTTTACTGTAATGTTGTTAATTTGTGTTATAATTGTATACAACTGTTATCCCAAACCGTTGACAGTACACTTTATTGATGTAGGTCAGGGGGATGCCATTTTAATTGTTACTCCGCACGGCAGGACAGCGCTGGTCGACACCGGCGGGACTATGGGCGATACGGATTTTGATATCGGGGAAAGGGTGGTTGTTCCTTATCTTAAACATTATGGTGTAACTGGACTTGATTATCTGATTTTGACTCATGGTCATCAGGATCACGCCGGTGGGGCGGCCGGCATAGCCGGCAGTATTCGCGTTGCTGCGGTATTGTTGCCACAGGAAGAGCACTCACAGGCTGTACAGGCTTTGCTTCATACCAAACCGGCCGTTGCTGTTATTCCTACTTATACCGGTCAGAAAATCCGGCTGGATGGGGTAATCATTCGTATTGATCAGGCTGTAGGCGAACATACGGAAAATGGTCATGCGCCGCGTGGCAATGAAGTTTCCAGTGTCATTAGAGTTAGTTATGGCGAGCATAGTTTTTTACTTACCGGTGATTTAGAGGCCCAGGGAGAGGCGGCACTGCTGGCGAAAAACGTCGCGCCCTGCACCGTATTAAAGGTAGGGCACCATGGGTCGAGAACATCGACTACCGAACCCTTTCTGCAGGCGGTTACCCCCGAGTTTGCCGTTATTTCTGCCGGTTATGGCAACCGCTTCGGCCATCCGCATTCTGAAACCATCCAACGGCTTGCCGCTAGGAAAATTGAAATCTATCGCACAGATAGACAGGGGGCCATAGTTTTTTGTTCTGACGGAAAAACTATGACGGTTGATACCTATATAAAATAAATAAAATGTGGTGAAATATGGATTACAAAGCAGTACTTGCTGCTATTAAGCAGCATAAAATAGCTTCATTATATCTTTTATACGGCGAGGAAGCTTATCATCTTCGACAGGTAGAACAAGCTCTTATCAATAGCATTGTTTTACCGGAAGACAGGGATATGAATCTTATTGTATTTGAGTCAGACCCTAAGATTGAGGAGCTTATTAATACCATTGAGACGATGCCGTTCTTAGGCGGTAAAAACTTGATTATTGTGCATAATACAGGGTTATTCAGTTCGGGACGCAAAGCAAGCGGCGGAGAGGTTCAGGATAAAACCGATGCTGTTACGGAACGTTTGATTGCCGTGTTTAGCCAGATGCCCAATTATAGCCATGCTGTTTTTATTACACCGGATAAACCGGATAAGCGGCGCAAATTATTCAAAGTGCTGGAAAAAAACGGCGTGATTCTTGAGGCGGCACCGTTGAGAGGAAAAGAATTGCGGGGTTGGCTGGCAGAACAGCTTACCGAACGTAAAATAAAAATGGCGCCGGATGCACAAGAACATTTGCTGGCGGCCGTAAGCATGATGCCACAGGTTTCGCTTGATTTTATAAGCAACGAGTTAGAAAAAGTGCTTTTATATGCGGCAGATAAAAAAGTTGTTACGCGGCAGGATTTGCTGCAGATATTATCGGCTGTTCCAGAGGTGTCAATATTTGCCATGGTGGAAGCTTTAAGCGGGCGGCAAACTGCCCAGGCACTTGCGTTGCTGCGGGAACAGTTATCAACAGGGGAACATCCTATAAGAATATTGGCTCTTTTAGCCCGGCAGGTCAGGCAACTATGGCAGGCTAAAGAACTTGTCAATAAAGGGCATGGAAGCCGGGAAGTGGCTGAATACTTCAAAGTGCCGGGTTTTATTGGTGAAAAACTGGTAAAACAGAGCCGCAATTTCAGCAACGCTAAACTTAAAGCAGCTATGCTGGGCCTAGCTGCTGCCGACAGGGATTTGAAAGCAAGCCGCAGCGGGGCGGTAGTATTGGAAAAGATCATTATAGAATTGTGCGAATAAAAGTAAAACCCTGTTCACTGCTGTAGTGAACAGGGTTACTTCTTATTTTTAAGCTTGTTGTGCGGTATTAGCTTTATGAGCTAAACGAGACTTTTTACGGGCAGCGGCATTTTTATGAATAACGCCCTTGGCGGCTGCTTTGTCAATAATGCTTGCGGCATTAATCAGGAGGTTCTTGGCCTCATCTGCTTTACCGGCATGTACAGCTTCCTCCACCTTACGAGTAGAAGTCTTAATAGCTGATCTTACCGAATAATTGCGGGCACGCCGTTCAGCGTCAGTTTTTACGCTACGCTCAGATGATTTAATATTTGGCAAGTAATTCACCTCCTTATGTATATATTACTGAACTATTCTAGCATGTGCAGCAGGAAAAAGCAAGCAAAAATACCATAATTGCATCGTATAGGCAGCTTTTTTTTCGGATAAGATAAATTAAGTCAGATTGGTATCAATAGAAGGAGAGAATTTTATGGAGCATAACTATCATACAGTACGGACCGATTTAGCTTTGGAAGCACGTGAAGTGTTGACAAGACAAGTGCATGAAGATATTCCCGGTGTCTTGGTTGAAACTAGTGAAGATGATGATGTCATTATAACCCGTGTAAATGTCACAACACCGGAAGCGGAAAAAATGATGGGTAAAATGCAGGGCAAGTACATAACCATTGAGGCCCCAGGCTTGCGGTATAAGAATACACCATTGCAGCAAAAAGTCATGAATTTTTTAGCCAACGAATTGGTTGAAATGGTTAAATTGCCACGGGATGCGACTGTTTTGGTTGTCGGGCTTGGCAACTGGAATGTTACGCCCGATGCCTTAGGGCCACGGGCAGCACAAAAAATTGTAGTAACCCGCCACTTGCAGGAAATGCTGTCACCTGAACTGAAAGGGGGAGTACGTTCCGTATGTGCGATTACTCCTGGAGTTTTGGGAATAACGGGGATGGAAACAGGCGAAATTATCCAGGGAATTGTAAGTAAAATCAGTCCCAATCTAGTGCTGGCGATTGATGCCTTGGCGGCAGCGTCAAGCCAACGCGTTATTACGACAGTTCAATTGGCTAATACCGGTATTCATCCGGGATCCGGCGTGGGAAATAAGCGCTTTGGCCTTACGCAGGCATCGTTGGGAGTGCCTGTTGTCGCAATCGGCGTGCCAACCGTTGTTCACGCTTCAACAATCGCGATGGATACCATTAACACTTTGCAAGAACATGCCGCCTTTGCCAGGTATTTTAAAAGCATGTCAAGTTTGTCGGACCAGGACCGTCATACTATTGTCCGGCAGGTTTTACCAGAGATGCTTGGAGATCTTATGGTAACTCCTAAGGAGGTCGACAGGCTTATTGAAGACATCGCTGCCGTTGTAGCCGGAGGTATCAATCAAGCGATGCATCCCAATATTGATTACGAAAATATTCATATGTATTTACATTAACATAGCTAGTCCGAGAATAATTGTAATATCGTTTTGCCGCCGGGCATATAGATTGTATGTAAACAAATTTATAACACGGCAGTTTGGCGGAGGCGGCAATGTTAACAAGAAAAGAACGCAAACGAAGCAATCCATCAAAAAAAAGAGTTTGGTTTAATTGTTTAAGATTTTATAAGTTTTCCAGATATTTCAAAATTCTATTCGTCAGTTTTATGATTATTGTGGCCAGCGGATTGGTATTTGGAACATATTGGAATGTAACAACAACCGCCATACCGGTAAGTGGATCAGCCTATTACGGCTATCACTTTCCCTCTTTGTGGCCTAAAGGAAAAGATGTACTGTTCTTGGGTATTCCAGGACTGTCTGAGGTAACACGGCCGCAAAATGCGGTAAAAATTACACCCCAATTATCTGCCGGCAATATTGGTCATCGCCTGATGCGACTATTAGCAGGTGTTGATTTTAGCAATTTGCGTTCTCTATTCTCTCAGGAAATTCCCTATATACTAGCTTTTAATAAGCCGGGTACACCGATTGTCAGTGCCGCGACATTGCCTAATTTTCCACAATTCGATCATCAAACTACGGCTAGTAGTGATAAGGTGTTAGTGGGAATTTATCATACCCATACCGCAGAGTCATTTATTCCTAATTCGGGGGTAGCACACCGTCCGGGTGGTCAACTCGGGGATATCGTAGAAGTAGGGGCGGCCTTGGCCAACTGTTTGGAAAAGGCCGGCGTTAAAACGATTCACAGTGTAGCGATTCATGATTATCCAAGTTTTATGAAAGCGTATGGACCTTCGGAGGTTACGGCACAAAAGATGGTGACTGAAAATCCGTCGCTGCAAATGCTTTTCGATATTCACCGGGATGCTGACAAACGGGAAAATGTGACGGCTGTTATTAATGGTGTGCAGGCTGCAAAAATAACCATTGTTGTAGCTACAGGACAGCAGGATTTACCTCAGCCGCATTGGCAGCAAAACCATGCTTTTGCTAAATTAATTGAAGCTAAACTCAATGAAAAATACCCGGGCCTGTGCCGTGGTATTCATCTTGAAGAATGGAGGTACAATCAACACCTCCATCCGCGGGCCCTGTTACTTGAGGTAGGATCTCAGGAAAGTAGTAAAGAAGAAGCAATGAAAAGCATGGAGATGCTGGGGGATATATTAATCGAAATACTTGCTGAAAGCCGGCAGTAGTTGCAGTAAGGAGGATTGCATGTTCCAGCGGGTGACGGCGAAGGAGCTAAAGTTGATTATCCGTGGTGTGCTTGTATTGCTGACAATCGTTGCATTAGGTGTGGGCGTGGCCGAGCATCAATTAACAGCACTGACTCAACGGCCTGTGCAAGAACGTTTTTTTTATATTGGACGCAATGACGACCATATCTATTCGGCTTACGCTTTTGGGTATGGTTTAACTTTTGGCAGCATGTATCCTATTGGCACGCTTTCGCTGACACAACGCAGCGTTATCGTAACGATTGCCGACCATACCATTACTGTTCCCACTAAAATTGAAATAGACGGTGCGAAAGTCTGGTATTGGTTTGCTGTTTGGAAACAGCAGTTTGTTACCGAAGCAATTACGGCCAAGAAAACAGCCGCCGAATATTGGCGGCAAGTTAAACCCGCTGTTGAGGATACTTTTAGAATTCTGGGAATGAAAACCCAACAAGCTAAACAACAGCTGGAGGAGTATATGCGCGAATATAGGTAAAACTTGCAGTTATTGGGTGGCTGATGGTATAATTAAGTCTACATTTATTATACCAGGGAGGAGCCCCAGTTTGATGGACACAGGACATATTCGTAATTTCTCAATAATTGCCCACATCGACCATGGCAAGTCTACTCTTGCAGACCGGTTGTTAGAGTATACAGGAGCTCTCTCTGCCCGTGAGATGGAAGACCAGGTATTGGATCAGATGGAACTCGAACGCGAGCGTGGCATTACTATTAAAGCTCAGGCCGTCCAACTGGCATATACAGCAAAAGACGGCGGGAAATATATGCTTAACCTCATTGATACTCCGGGACATGTTGACTTTACCTATGAAGTTTCCCGCAGTCTGGCCGCTTGTGAAGGTGCTTTGCTGGTCGTTGATGCTGCTCAGGGAATTGAGGCGCAGACACTTGCTAATGTTTATTTAGCACTTGAGCACGATCTTGAGATCATTCCGGTTATTAATAAAATTGACCTGCCAAGTGCTGAGCCGGAACGGGTCAAAAGCGAAATCGAAGAGGTAATTGGCTTAGATGCTTCTGAGGCTGTGTTGGCAAGTGCCAAGACCGGTATTGGAATTGAAGAAATTCTTGAAGCCATTGTGAAAAAGGTTCCGACGCCTCAAGGCAAAGATGATGCACCTTTAAGCGCGCTGATTTTCGATTCTCATTTTGACTCTTATAAGGGTGTCATCGCTTATATCCGGGTGATGGACGGCACCATTAAACCAGGAATGAAAATAAAAATGATGGCAACCAATAAGACGGTTGAAGTGACGGAAGTTGGCGTTTTCAAACCTTATCTGGCAAACGTTGAGCAGTTAGGGCCAGGGCAGGTTGGCTTTGTTGCTGCCAGTGTAAAAAATGTAAAAGACATCCGGGTAGGCGATACGATTACCAGTGCGGATAATCCGGTAACTGAGCCTTTGCCTGGTTATCGCAAGATAACACCGATGGTGTATTGCGGGCTTTATCCGGTAGAAAGTTCCGATTATGAGAACTTACGGGACGCTTTGGAAAAATTACAGCTAAATGATGCATCTCTTGTCTTTGAACCCGAGACTTCCATTGCCCTTGGATTTGGCTTCCGCTGCGGCTTTTTGGGACTTCTGCACATGGATGTTATTCAGGAACGCCTGGAACGTGAGTATAATTTAACACTCATTACTACCGCCCCAAGCGTAATTTATCGAGTGTTCAAGACTGACGGTGAAGTTTTCGAAATCGAAAATCCGTCAAAATTACCAACAACGCAGGAAATAGATCATGTGGAAGAACCGTATGTAAAGGCAACAGTTATTGTCCCTAATGATTTTGTGGGTGCCGTTATGGAACTTTCCCAGGACAAGCGCGGTGAGTTTAAGGACATGAAGTATCTGGACACTAATCGAGTTACACTAACTTATCATTTGCCGCTCAGTGAAATTATTTATGACTACTTTGACAAACTGAAGTCATCGACACGCGGCTATGCTTCCTTGGATTATGAACTTTGCGGCTATCAGGCCTCAGAACTTGTTAAACTGGATATATTGCTTAACAGTGAACCTGTTGACGCGCTTAGTGTCATCGTTCATCGGGATCGTGCCGCTCAGCGTGGCCGGCAGCTTGCGGAAAAGCTCAAAGGGATTATTCCCCGTCAGATGTTTGAGATTCCCATTCAGGCGGCTATCGGCAGCAAGGTTATTGCCCGGGAGACTGTAAGGGCGATGCGCAAGGATGTACTTGCCAAATGTTATGGCGGCGATATTACCCGTAAGCGAAAATTGCTTGAAAAACAAAAAGAGGGTAAAAAACGTATGAAACAAGTGGGTAGTGTGGAAGTTCCCCAAGAAGCTTTTATGGCGATTTTAAAAATGGATTAAAAGGCAATCAAAATGAGTAAACTTGGTCTATATGTGCATATTCCGTTTTGCCGGCAAAAATGTCTGTATTGTGATTTTGCTTCCTACGCCTCTTCTGAACATCTATTTGTGCCCTATACTACCGCCTTGTGTCAGCAAATTACTGATCAAGGCGGTATGCTACGTAACCTGACTGTTGATACGGTTTATATTGGCGGCGGCACACCAAGCATTTTACCTTTGTCTCTTATGGATCAAATCGTTGCAAGCCTGCGTGCAAGTTTTACTATTGAGGCTGAGGCAGAAATCAGCATGGAGGCCAATCCCGGCACCGTTACCAAAGAGAAGCTCGTTGCTTTAAAAACTATAGGTATAAACAGGCTTAGTTTTGGTGTTCAATCATTTGATGATCAATTGCTTTCTAACTTGGGACGGATACATTGCACAAAAGATAGTTATTTGGCTGTTGAACACGCCTATGCCGCCGGGTTTACTAATGTAAGCATTGATTTGATGTATGGCCTGCCTGGACAGACTGTTCACGGCTTTGTCAGGGAACTTGAACAGGCCGTGGCGTTAGGCACAAATCATCTTTCCGTATATGGTCTTAAACTGGAAGAGGGTACTCCGCTGGCAGTTGCCTACGAACGCGGTCTGCTTGGTTTGCCTGACGAGGCGGAAGAAGAGGCTATGTACGATCAGATGACCGCATTTCTGCCGGCAATAGGCCTAGTGCGTTATGAGATTTCCAACTTTGCACGGCCGGGCAGCGAATGCCGGCATAATTTAAAATACTGGCATTATGAGCCTTATGTGGGTCTTGGTTGTGCGGCGCATTCTTTCTTGAAGGGTGAGCGAAAAAGTTATATTACCGGAATTGAGGAATATATCAAAGCGATTGCAAACGGCGATTCACCAATTGCGATGAAAGAAATACTAACAGAAAGTGAATCTATGGCCGAATTCATTTTTTTGGCGTTAAGGACTGTGCAAGGAATGGAATTTGCCGAATATAAACGGCTTTTTAAAACAGATTTTTTTAGTCAATTTGGTGAGGTTTTAAGTAAGCTCAAACGGCAAAAATTAGTGGCAACAGATGCAAACCGGCTGTGGCTGACTGAACGTGGCATGAAATTTGGCAATCTTGTTTTTTGTTCCTTTTTGCCTGACTAAATACTCGTTTACTATCTTGACATTAACTCCAATGAGTGGTATTTTCATAGTAGATATTAGCACTCGACCAGCATGAGTGCTAACAAGGGGAGGCGGAATGGATGCTGGACGAAAGAAAGCGCCGAATTTTGCAGGCTGTTATTGATGATTATATTTCTACGGCCGAACCGATTGGTTCACGGACAATTGCCCGTAAATATGATTTGGGTATCAGTCCGGCTACCGTCCGCAATGAGATGGCAGATTTAGAGCTTCTAGGCTATCTGGAACAACCGCATACATCTGCCGGTAGAATCCCTTCTGTCAAGGGCTATCGGTTTTATGTGGATTGCCTATTGGCACCGCCTCAGATTTCTGATAGGGATATTGCTATTATTGACAATTGGTACCATACTAAAGCACGCCGGATTGAAGAGGTCTTTCAGGAAACCGTAAAAATATTATCGCGCATGACGCGGAATGTTTCGATGGTACTGGCGCCGCAGGTATCCCAATGTACATTCAAATATATTCAGTTTTTACCGCTGGATGAGAAACGATCCATTCTTGTTATTGTCACAGATACGGGCCTGTTGGAAAACAAAATCATTGAAATTCCCGAGGGGCTTAAACATGATGACTTGAGCCGGATGGCGAATGCCATAAATTCCCGGTTGGGCGGTTTGGCTGTAGATTTGATTACAGCGCCGGTTCTTAAAGATATACAAAATGATATTCTGCCTGATCCCCAGGTTTATGAGCGGGCGGTTGCCCTGTTAAGACAGGTTCTGACTGTGGAAAAGAATGAAAAGGTTTATCTCGGCGGTACGACGCAAATGCTTAATCAGCCCGAATTCAGGGATGTTGATAAAATTAAGGGCCTATTAACCATGCTGGAAGAAGATCAATTGCTATGTGATATTCTTCATATGGCCAATAATGACGGTGTAATTGTTACAATTGGTCAGGAAAATAAATATACGGGTATTCATGATTGCAGTGTCGTTCAGGCCACATACCGGATAGACGGACAGGTGGTCGGAACTGTAGCCGTACTAGGTCCGACCAGAATGGAATATGGTAAAACGATGTCAGTACTTAAATTTATGCAACGCCATTTAGGTGAAATTTTGAAAAAGTATAACGCGATATAGATGGGAGGAACTTCATGAACGTAAAGCAAGCCGGCAGTGGGGCAGATGTAGATGAGCGCCTGGCGGCACTACTGACCAATGCCAATGCGGTACGGGCAATAACCGCAGCTGTGGAAGGTACTATCGGGCCCAAAGGGCTTGATACTATGTTGGTTGACCGTTTTGGCGAAGTAATTATTACCAATGACGGTGTTACCATACTTGATAAAATGGATGTTAACCATCCGGCAGCTAAAATGCTGATTAATACGGCCAAAGCGCAACAGGCCGAAGTGGGCGATGGTACTACGACTACCACAATTATGGCCGGCAGCCTGGTTTCGGAAGGGGTTAATCAAGTTATGCGCGGCGTGCCGGTGGCACGTGTTATTGAAGGAATTAAGTATGGCGTTTCTAAAGTGGTAGAAGGTGTGAGAGAGCGCGCACGTACAATTACAGAAGTAAATGACCCCATTCTCCGGAGCATTGCCATGATTGCCGGCCGGGAGCATGAGGATATTGCTGATTTAGTTGTAGCAGCCGCCAAATTAATTGGTGTCGAAAAACTGAATGAATATAATTTTAAGTTGTCAGAAATTATAACCGCTGAAGCCGGAGCCAATAACGAAGTATTTATGGGGGTTATTGTTGACCGGGAACGTATGTCGCAAGAAATGCCGGAAGAAATACTGGATGCTAAGCTACTGCTGATTGATGACGCACTGGAACCGGAAGAGATTGAAGATGAGGCATTAAGTACCGAAACCGGTTTTAAACGCTATATCGATCTGCAGGATGAATTTAAAAAGAATGTACAAAAGATTGTTGAGCTTGGTGTCAGCGTTGTCATGGTGGACCGGGGAGTGCACAGTGCTGCCGAAGAAATACTTACAGACGCTAATATCATGGTAATTGAGCGTGTATCTACAAAAGATTTACGGCGAGTAGCCGACCATACCGGGGCACGTATGCTAAAACGTACGGGTCTTAAAAAAGATCCCGGCGATATCGGAAAATATTTGGGTACTGCCGAAAAGGTGTATCAGGATGAAAAACTTGAACAAGTGCGTGTCATAGGTGGAAGAGGGAAACCTATGGCAACCATATTGGTTGGGGCTGCTACCGAAGAAGTGGTAGGTGAACGTGAGCGTATTGCGAAAGACGCGGCATCCAGTGTGCAGGCTGCAGTTAAAGGCGGCTATGTGCCTGGCGGCGGTTCAATCGAAATTGCGATGGCACGTGAGGTTGGTAAACACCGGGAAAATCTTAAAGGCATGGCCGCCTATGGGCTTGATTGTGTAGCTAACGCATTGAAACAACCTTTGTCGCAAATTGTAGAAAACGCCGGTTTTAATCCACTGGAAAAAGTTGAAGAAGTTATGACTACGCAAATAGCGCAGAACCTGGATTCATTAGGTATTGATTGTGATACCGGTGAAACAGCTGATATGCTGGCGCGAGGGGTAATAGATCCCGTTCCGGTCAAGCTTCACGCCATCAAGGCTGCCGGTGAGGTAGCTGTGGCTATTTTGCGTATAGATACAATTATTAAGAAAAAAGAAGAAGGGGCCAATGCCCAAAAAACAGGCTCAAATGATAGCAGTATGCCTGATTTTTAACGTGCGGAGGTGGAGTTAGTGGCAGAACAAAAAGAACAGGAACAGCAAGAACAAGGTAAAAAACAAGAACAGCCAAATCTAAATTCGGAGCAGGCACAGCTTGCTGCCAAGCAGAAAAATTCCCAGGCTAATGCAGCCACCGAGGAAAATCCTGAAATATGTTTTGTTTCTGAAGATGTAAGCAAGGTTATGGCAGCGTTGGAAGAAAAAAACCGCTTGCTTGAGGAAATGACTGATAGGTATAAACGCCTGCAAGCAGATTTTGATAATTTCCGGCGGCGTACCAGACAGGAAAAAGAAGAATTATCAGCAATAGTGGCTGAACAAATTATTTGTGAGTTATTGCCCGTGGTAGACAATTTTGAACGGGCAACCACCAGCGAAGCGACTGACGTGGATACTCTGGCCAAGGGTGTGCAAATGATTTTCAGACAATTAAACAATGCTTTAGTAGAATTAGGTGTGGAACCAATCAATGCTGTGGGGAATATTTTTGACCCGACACAGCATGAGGCTGTTATGCGGGTTGAGGATGCAAATCAGCCTGACGGCATGATCATTGAAGAGTTGCAAAAAGGCTATAAAGTGAAAGGGCGGCTAGTCCGTCCGAGTATGGTAAAGGTAGTAGGTAATTAACTATAAAGCAGTTTATGATTAAGGAGGAAATAGATAATGGCAAAAGTAATTGGTATTGACCTTGGTACTACTAATTCCTGTGTGGCAGTGATGGAAGGCGGCGAGCCTGTTGTTGTTCCTAATCCGGAAGGCAGCCGGATTACTCCTTCAGTTGTAGGTTTTTCCAAAAATGGTGAACGTCTCATTGGCCAGATTGCTAAGCGTCAGGCGGTATCTAATCCTGATGGTACCGTTAGCTCGATTAAGCGCCATATGGGTACTACTTATAAAGTGAATATTGAAGGCAAGGAATATACTCCGCAAGAAATATCAGCCATGATTTTGCAAAAACTTAAGGCTGACGCCGAAGCGTATCTGGGCGAAAAAGTAACTCAGGCGGTTATTACCGTACCTGCTTATTTTACTGACAGCCAGCGTCAGGCTACGAAAGATGCCGGGGCAATCGCCGGTCTTGAAGTGCTGCGCATTATTAATGAGCCTACCGCGGCAGCTTTGGCCTATGGGATGGATAAAGGTGATGATCACACTGTTTTGGTATTTGACTTAGGCGGCGGTACCTTCGATGTGTCCATTCTTGAGTTAGGTGACGGTGTGTTTGAAGTAAAAGCCACCAGTGGCAATAACCGTTTGGGCGGCGATGACTTTGACGAGCGTGTTATAAAATGGCTTGTAGCTGAATTTAAGAGAGAGCAGGGCATTGATCTGACGAGTGATCGTATGGCTATGCAACGGCTTAAAGAAGCTGCTGAAAAGGCAAAAATAGAACTGTCAGGTGTTCTTACCACGAATGTTAATCTACCGTTTATTACGGCTGATCAAACCGGTCCGAAGCATCTTGACCTGAATTTGACCCGTGCCAAATTTGATGAATTGACTGCCGATCTTGTGGAAGCGACCATGGGACCAACCCGTCAGGCTTTAAGTGACGCCGGCTTGTCGGCTAAAGATATTGATAAAGTTATTCTTGTCGGCGGGTCTACCCGTATTCCGGCTGTTCAGGAAGCCATTAAAAAGTCTTTGAGCAAGGAGCCGCACAAAGGGGTTAATCCGGATGAATGCGTAGCTGTTGGTGCAGCGATTCAAGCCGGTGTTCTTGTCGGCGAAGTAAAAGACGTGCTGCTTTTGGATGTTACGCCGCTATCTTTGGGGATTGAAACCTTAGGTGGCGTATTCACTAAAATCATTGACCGCAATACCACTATACCGACTTCCAAGAGCCAAACTTTCTCAACGGCTGCCGATAACCAGCCTTCTGTTGATATTCACGTATTGCAGGGCGAACGTGAGATGGCTTCGTATAATAAAACATTGGGACGGTTTGAACTCTCCGGTATCCCCCCTGCTCCCCGTGGAGTACCCCGCATTGAAGTAACCTTTGACATTGATGCCAATGGGATTGTCCATGTATCTGCGAAAGACTTGGGAACAGGTAAGGAACAGAAGATTACGATTACTTCATCAGGCGGTCTGAATAAGGACGAAGTGGAAAGAATGGTTAAAGAAGCAGAGTCCCATGCCGCTGATGATAAGAAACGCAAAGAAGAAGTCGAAGTACGCAACAACGCTGATTCTTTAATTTATAATGCAGAGAAGACTATTAAAGAATTTGGTGACAAGGCTGACAAAGCTCTTGTGGAGAAAGTTGAGCAAGCCGCCGGAAAACTAAAAGAGACTTTAAAGGGCAGCGATCTTGAGGCAATAAAAGCAGATACGGAAGCTCTTACCAAACCGCTTTATGAATTATCCACCGCGATGTACCAGGCAAATGCCCAAGCCGAAGGCGCGCAGCCCGGCGGCCCGCAAGCTAATGAGGGAGCGGCCCCTAAAGATGAAAAAGTAGTGGATGCCGAATATAAAGTGGTGGACGAAGATAAAAAATAAAATAGCTGGGATGGTGTGAAGTGAGTAAGCGAGACTATTATGAAGTGCTGGGTGTAGCCAAAACAGCGACTGAAGATGAACTAAAAAAGGCATATCGTAAACTGGCCCGCAAGTACCATCCTGACGTTAACCGCGATAACCCCAAGGAAGCCGAGGAAAAATTTAAAGAAGTCAATGAAGCTTATGAAATTCTATCTAATGCCGAGCGCCGGGCGCAGTATGACCAATTTGGTCATGCTGCGTTTGATGCTGCTAGCGGCGGCGGTGGTGGATTCGGTGGTGGATTTGGCGGTGCCGGCGGATTTTCTGATATATTTGATATGTTTTTTGGTGGTCAATCCGGTTTCGGCTTTGGCGGTAGTCGCACTCCCGGTCCTGAACGCGGAGCCGATTTACGCTACGACATGGAGATAAAATTCGAGGATGCTGCTTTCGGATTGGAAACAGAAATCCAAGTGCCACGTACAGAAGATTGCAGCGCATGCCAAGGTTCGGGGTCTGCGCCGGGAACACATCCGGAAACCTGTCCGGATTGCCGGGGCACGGGTCAGGTTCAGGTAACACAAAATACTCCATTTGGGCGTATGGTTAATGTACGGACCTGTGACCGCTGTCACGGCGAAGGTAAAATCATAAAAACACCTTGCAAAGAATGTCGGGGGCGCGGTAAAGTCCGGGTTAACCGCAAAATTAAAATTAAAATTCCCGCAGGTGTTGATAATGGTTCAAGACTCCGGGTCGCGCATGAAGGAGAAGCCGGACAGCGCGGCGGCCCCCCCGGAGACTTGTATGTTTATCTTTTTGTAAAACAGCATAAACTGTTTACACGCGAAGGAAATGACGTTGTTTGCGAAGTGCCGATAAATTTTGTGCAAGCTACTTTGGGCGATGAAATTGAAGTTCCTACTCTTGATGGCAAGGTTAAACTTAAAATTCCTGAAGGTACACAAACAGGGACGGTATTTCGTATCAAAGACAAGGGCATTCCTCATTTGCGCGGCCATGGACGCGGCGATCAGCATGTGCGTGTTAAATTAATTACTCCGAAAAAACTGAATGACCGTCAAAAAGAGCTTTTGCAGGAATTTGCAAAAGCGGGCGGTGCTGATCCTACCGCTGAAGAGAAAGGTTTTTTTAAAAAATTCAAAGACGTTTTTGGCGTAATGTAATACGGTATTTAATTAATGAAGTGTAAGGGGCGATGTCGCGTGAAATGGTCTGAGATAAGTATTCAAACCTCTCATGAAGCCACAGAAGCAATAGCTAATATATTTCATGATCTGGGTGCAAGCGGAGTAGTGATAGAAGATCCTGAATTAATAAATACTTACCGGCGCTCAGGAAGTTGGGATTACTGCGACATCCCCGAGGAACTGGAGACTGAAGTTGTAACGGTTAAAGCCTATTTACCTGTTGACGAGTTTCTGGATGATAAACTGCGTGTATTTGAAGAACGTGTTAATCACCTGCAAGAACATAATCTTGATAAGGGACGCGGTTGTATAAACTGCCGGGAAGTGCAGGAGGAAGATTGGGCTTCCGCTTGGAAAGAGTTTTTTCATCCAGTGCGGGTTAGTGAACATATTGTCATTAAACCTTCCTGGGAAGAATATTTGCCGGCAGAAGGCGATATTATTATTGAAATTGACCCGGGAATGGCCTTTGGCACAGGAACACATCAAACCACTTCCATGTGTATCCGCTTTTTGGAGGATGTAATTAAGTCAGGCCATACTGTCTTTGATGTGGGCACAGGTTCTGGAATTTTGGCGGTAGCGGCTGCCAAGTTGGGAGCAAACGCTGTGCATGCCATTGATCTTGATTCGGTGGCGGTACGGGTAGCCACCGAAAATGTTGCTTTCAATAAGGTCGCTGATACGGTAAGTGTAGCTCAAGGCGATCTTTTAACAGGTGTGACCGGCAAGGCGGATGTAATAGTAGCCAATATTATCGCTGATATTATTATAAAAATGCTGCCTGATGTCCGGCGCAGACTGACCGAAAAAGGTGTTTTTATTGCCAGCGGCATTATTACAGAACGGCTAAGCGATGTGACACAGGCTCTTATTGAAAATGAGTTTGTGGTCGATAAAGTGACTGAAGAAGGCGGATGGGTAGCCATAATGGCGACCTGTGTCAGCCATTAAGGAGGCGCAGCGAATGCGCCGTTTCTTTATTGATGCACCGCTAAGTGAGCAAATGACCATTACTCATGCCGATGCCAGGCACATGGTTTCTGTACTTCGTTTAGCCGCCGGTACTGCTGTCTGGTTGTCCGGTCAGGACGGAAAATCAGGCAGGGCTGAAATCGTAACGGCAAGTCCCGAGCGTGTTGAACTTAAATTACTGGAAATTGTTGAAGACATCACTGAACCGCCGGTTGATGTTTGGTTAGTTCAAGGGCTTGCTAAAGGCGAAAAGATGGATTTTATTATTCAAAAGGCAGTGGAACTGGGGGTAAGGGGTATAATTCCGGTTGCTACCGAACATATAGTAGTCCGTTATGATATTGCCAAGCAGGCGGAAAAAAAAGTTCGCTGGCAAAGAATTGCCCGTGAAGCTGCGAAACAATGTGGTAGAAATGCTATTCCGGAGGTTTGCCCGATCACCGATCTAACCAAAGTGCTTGACGATGAAGAGTTCGCTAAAGCCGTTAAAATTATGCTCTATGAGGGGAAAGCTCCCCTAGGAATTAAAGAGGTACTTGCCGGCAGCGGCGGGAAACAGACCTATCTCCTTTTTATTGGCCCGGAGGGAGGTTTTAGCTCTGCAGAAGTAGCATTATGCCGGCAACACGACGTAAGCATTGCAACCATGGGGCCGCGCGTTATGCGTACCGAAACAGCTGCTTTAGCAGCATTAACGGCAGTTATGTATGAATGCGGTGATTTGGGGGGCTAAAGGATGATGCCGCAAGTAGCACTTACAACACTTGGCTGCAAAGTAAATCAGTTTGAAACCGAAGTCATGGAAGGCCTGTTTAAGGCCCGCGGCTATGAGGTAGTAAATTTTGACCAACACGCCGATGTCTATGTAATTAACACTTGTTCGGTAACGAATCTTGGCGAGAAGAAATCACGCCAGCTGATTAGACGTGCCAGCAGGCAAAATCCGGAGGCCATTATCGCGGTTGCCGGCTGTTATTCTCAGCTTTCGCCTGATCAAGTTTCACAAATTCCCGGTGTTGACGTTATTGTTGGCACACAGGACCGGGCGAAAATTGTCGAACTGGTAGAGGCTGCCGCCGCTAATAACCGCGCCGCTCAGGTAAATGCGGTGTCTGATATTATGCATGCCAAAGAATTTGAGGATATTCCGTTATTTTCGATGCCCGGACGAAAACGGGCGTTCTTAAAAATCCAGGAAGGATGCACCAATTTTTGTACATATTGTATTATTCCCTATGCCCGGGGACCTTTACGGTCGCGTTCACTTGCCAGCATTGCCGCGGAAACGGAAAAACTGGTAACTGCAGGTTTTAGCGAGATTGTATTAACCGGAATTCACCTTGGCGCCTTTGGACACGATTTATCTTCTGATGGATCGGAAATTACACTGGTTGAGGCTGTTGAGACAGTGCTCAACGCAGGTGGCGGCCGGCTTATGCGCCTTAGACTGGGTTCGCTGGAATCAATTGAGGTTTCAGATAAATTAGTTGCATTAATGCAAACAGATAAACGTTTATGTCCGCATCTTCATTTGCCATTACAAGCAGGTGATGATCGAATTTTAAAGGCGATGAATCGGCATTATACAACGGCTGAGTATCAAGAACTAATCCATGGTATAAAGGCCCATGTGCCTGGGATTGCCATTACAACCGATATTATCGTAGGATTTCCCGGTGAAACGGAGGGTATGTTTGAAAACACGCTGGCTTTTGTAAATAAGATGAATTTTGCCAAAGTCCATATATTTCCTTATTCACGCCGTACCGGCACCCCTGCTGCCAAGTTTTTGGGTCAGGTCTCAGAAGCAGATAAAAAGAGGCGTGTACTGCGCTTACAGCAATTGGCCGAACGAAAAAGTAGCGAATTTCATCAGTTGTTTTTAGGCCAATATCATGATGTCCTTTTTGAAACAGCTGAGGCCAGCGGATCTGTTTCTGGTTTAACAAATAACTACCTGCGGGTTCATGCTCCAGGTAACCAAGAATGTGTTGGGAAGATCGCTACTGTGAAACTGGAAAGACTTTACCAAGACGGTTTTTGGGGTCAAATATCCGAATATTTTTCCTGATTGATATATTTTCGGCAGGAATTTATATAATTAGGCAGAATATTTTAGAGAGCAAGTGTATATTACTATCTACTGCGGAGGGAATGCCCATGCAGCAAGACTGTATATTTTGTAAAATTGCAGCCAAAACCATTCCGGTCAATGCCGTGTACGAAGACGAGCAATTAATTGCTTTTCCTGATATAAATCCTGCGGCACCGGTACATCTTTTGGTAATACCTAAGAAGCATATTGCTAATATTTTGGAAGCCGGTCCTGAAGATACTGCTTTACTTGGGCATATTATGGCGACAATACCTAAGATAGCTGCTATTGCCGGATTAGCGGAGGATGGTTTCCGCATTGTTATTAATACAAAAGATAATGGAGGACAAACGGTTTATCACCTTCATTTCCACGTATTGGGCGGCAAATTTATGACTTGGCCACCAGGTTAATATTGACAATATTCAGTGTTCTAGTGTATAATAATTAGGTGTATGTTATTCAAGTACACTTCCTCGTAATGGTTCTAGTGGAGGGAGGGAGATCAGATGTCTGAAGTAAAAGTAGGCAAAAATGAAACACTTGACAGCGCACTCCGCCGTTTCAAGCGTACTTGCCAAAAAGCCGGGGTTCTTGCAGAAGTTAGAAAACGCGAGCATTATGAAAAACCGAGCGTAAAGCGCAAGAAAAAATCCGAAGCAGCGCGTAAACGTAAGTTTAACTAGTTTCGGAGGGTTGATTTAATGTCTCTTAAAGACAGATTGACAGAAGATATGAAGCAGGCTATGAAGGATAAAGAAGCCGGAAAATTACGGCTTTCTGTCATTCGCATGGTTCGTGCCAATATCAAGTATGTAGAGATTGACAAGAAAAAAGAGCTTTCTGAAGAAGAAGTTCTGGATGTACTGGCTAAAGAAGTCAAAATGCGCCGGGATTCGATGGAAGAGTTTAAAAAAGGTAATCGTCCTGATCTAGTGGAGAACCTTGAACAGGAAATCGATATTCTAATGCAATACCTTCCTCAGCAATTAAGTGAGCAAGATGTACGTGCGCTTGTAGATGAAGCTGTTAAAGAGTCTCAAGCTGCTAGCGCCAAAGATATGGGCAAGGTTATGGCTGTATTGATGCCAAAAGTGAAAGGCCGTGCCGACGGTAAAATGGTAAATGCCATTGTGCGCGAGTACTTAAATAAGTAAAACTAATTGAATCCGGCGTTAAAAGCGCCGGATTTTAGTTTCTCAAAAAGGGGAGTGTACCACTTGCCAGAAAGAATCTTTATTAGTTTTCGTATAAAAAATAAGACAAGCAGAGCTTGTCTTATTTATAGTTAGTGAAGCAACAATTTTAATGTGTTGTTAGGCAATTGCTATCAATGTAGTAAGAATATGGTACGTAATTTTACTAAATAGTAGAATGGTTATACGTAGTATCTTGGTTTGAATGTAGTAAATCAGTTATTGCCAATAGAGCTGTTACCTATAGAGTGTAAAGAAAACCGTTGCTGCAAAGTAAATGACAAAAAAGCTTCACTCAAACTATATTAAGACAATAACATACACTAATCGACATGTCAATAGAAATACTAGAAGTGGGAATTTTCAAACTTTCGACATATTCGTAAGAAAACAGGAATGCCATGACTTATTGGCGAATAAACTAATAAGACATTCCTAATCAGATTCTTATAGATTCGAGGTGAGGCTATGGGGTACCCCCATATTCATAAAAAACGATTATTGCTTTTACTGTTATTTTTCTCATTGTTATTTTTCGGGGATAGACCGGCAGAAGCCGGGGCTGGGCCGGTCATCAGCATTTCTATTAAGGGAGAGATTAATGGCGGACAGGCGGCTTTAGTCCATAAAGCTATGGCTGATGCCCAGAGCAAACAGGCCCAAGCCATTTTGGTAGAAATTGATACCTTCGGCGGATTGGTTGATTCGGCAGTTAGCATTCGGGACATGATTACAAGTTCACCTGTGCCGACTATTTGTTATATAAAAAACCGAGCCTGGTCAGCAGGTGCACTTATTGCGATATCTCATAAGTATATCGCCATAGCGCCGGGAGGCAGTATCGGTGCGGCCGAACCCATACCAACAACGGAAAAAACCGTGGCGGCATTAAAAGCCGAATTTGCCGCAACTGCTAATCAGACTGGCCGTAATCCCAGAGTGGCCGAAGCCATGGTGGATAAATCTTTAGGTTTCCCGGGTTATGCCGAACCAGGCCAGATATTGGCTCTTACTGATTATCAGGCGGAAAAACTGGGGTTTGCCGATACTGTAGCACCGGATCGTGAGGCCGTACTCTCGCATTTCGGTTTAGCCGACAGTCAGGTTGTGGATTATACACTGGGGTGGCCGGAAAAAGCAGCAGGTTGGCTGACAGACCCGACAGTGAAATCATTTTTAATATCAATTATTTTTTTGGCCGTATTGGCAGAAATCAAAACCGCTGGTTTAGGAGTGGCTGCTTTAATCGGTTTGCTAGCCGCGGCATTGTTTTTTGGCAGTCAATGGATTACCGGTATTGCCGGATGGCTGGAGATTCTTCTGTTTTTTGGCGGTATTGGTTTGATCATTTTGGAACTGTATACGCCGGGACTTGGAATATTGGGAATAAGCGGCGTTGTTGCAATTTTTGCCAGCTTATTTCTCACGTTAGGTGCAAATGCTGCTGCTGTTAATCTGCTGGCTATTAGCTTGCTTGCAGCAATTATCGTGTTTTTAGTATTAGTAAAACGTTTGCCGTCAAGCAAATTGTGGTCACGGCTGGTTCTAAAAGAAACTGAGACCACAAGTGCTGGGTTTACAAGCAGTCTTGATTATCGCATATACCTTGACAAGACAGGAATTACCCCGACAGGTCTTAGACCAGCCGGAACAATGATTATTGACGGAACTCAATTGAACGTAGTTTCTGAAGGGCAGTTTGTGGAGCCTAATCAATTGGTAAAGGTGGTGAGTATAGCAGGAAACCGTATTGTTGTAAGAAAAGTCAATTCCTAAATTTATAAGGGAGGTAAATATATTGTCCACTTTAATCGGTAGTGCTTTCTTTATTATTCTTGTCATTGTTGCGATTAGCATCTTCTTACATTTTGTGCCTTTGGGTTTATGGATTTCAGCTTTAGCTGCCGGTGTTAATGTCGGTATTTTTACTCTTGTCGGCATGCGCCTCAGACGAGTACCGCCCAGTAAAATTGTACTTCCTTTGATCAAGGCTAACAAAGCTGGCCTTAGTGTAAACGTTAATCAGTTAGAGGCGCATTATTTGGCCGGCGGTGATGTTGATAAGGTAATTGATGCGCTAATTGCCGCGCATCGGGCTGAAATACCCTTGTCGTTTGAGCGTTCCGCAGCGATTGATTTAGCTGGTCGAAATGTGCTTGAAGCTGTTCAGATGAGTGTTAACCCTAAAGTCATAGAAACTCCATTTGTGTCAGCTGTGTCTAAAAATGGTATTGAACTCAAGGTCAAAGCACGGGTTACGGTAAGAGCTAATATTGACCGGCTGGTAGGGGGAGCAGGCGAAGCCACTATTTTAGCCCGTGTTGGTGAGGGTATTGTTACAACAGTTGGCTCAACGGATGACCACAAAGAAGTATTGGCAAATCCGGATGATATTTCGCGCACGGTATTAACTAAAGGATTGGATTCCGGTACTGCGTTTGAAATTCTCTCTATTGATATTGCTGATGTTGATGTTGGACGCAATATCGGTGCAGAACTGATGACCGACCAGGCGGAAGCTGAAAAACGCATTGCGCAGGCCAAAGCTGAAGAACGGCGGGCGATGGCGGTAGCTCAGGAACAGGAAATGCGTGCTTATACACAGGAAATGCAGGCGAAAGTAGTAGAGGCGCAGGCTGATGTGCCGAAAGCACTTGCCGTTGCGCTTAAGGAAGGACGAATTGGCGTGATGGACTATTATAATATGAATAATGTGCTGGCCGATACGCAAATGCGTGAAACCATTGCCAAGGCCGGTCCGGTAGATTCCGTCCCGGTGAAAACAGATGAACCCAAGAAGTAGGCAGGTGAGACTATGGATTCACTAATTCCACTGCTTTTAATGTTGCTTTTGTATCTTGTTCCTGAATTATTAAAACGGCGAAAAGAACCAAAAAAATATGAATATCCGGATATTCCTGACAAAATACCGCAACCGGTGGGAATGCAGTCGACTAAAAATGAACCGAAGCCGGTCGCAGAACCTATTATGGATTTTTCTGCAGATGCTTCCAACAACTGGAATATTGCTCAAAAACAAGCTGTTGTGATGCCGGCTCCGGTAGCTATACCGCAAACGACAGAACCAGTTTCCCCGTGGCAAGGCAAACTTTCTTGGCAAATGGTGCAAAATGGTTTGATTTTTTCGGAAATCATTCAACCGCCTCGCGCGTATCGTCCAATTTGGCGGCACCGTAAATAGGCAACATGAAACAAGGCCTCAACCTTCGTAGCGAACAAAGGTTGAGGCCTTGACTTGTCTAGAAAAGCCGTCTGGAGATTAGCGGAACCAGAAAAACAGAATAGGATAAAATTTTAAGTCGCCTGTCACTTTTTTTATAATCTGGCAAATATTTTCTTCATTATATCACAAATATACGGATAACTGAAAGTCGAGCATCGAACGGCAGTAATTATGCCGATATGGAATTTTGTTTTGCTTTTGCCGGGCAAAAATCCCCTGTTTTATTTTTTTGTTTTGGCACAAACTAATTTTGCAAGTAAATTATCAATCAAGGGGGCAAAACATATGTCGGATTATAAAGGCCGCCTTACTTACGCAAAAGGCACTTATATGGAATTTGTCGTTGCTCCTAATCAGGATGTTGATTTTGGTGATATTTTAGTTGTTGAAGGAAAAAATCATGACAAGTTTTATATCCGGGCTTATGATTTCAAAATTAAATCACGGTGGTCTGGCATGAATGGTGTAAGCTATTTAATGAGCAAACTGGATGAAAACGGACAAGTTGCCAATCAGGAAGAACTTGACTTCTATTTAGGCGGCAATCACACTGTGAAAATTGGAATTGCCGAACAACTTTGTTATGTTAATGCCGAAGGACAGTTATTCAATCCTAAAACTTGTCCTGATTTCTTTTGTGAAGTCCGTGGATTGGCGAGCGATGATACAGCCTTACTCGAAGAGATGAAAGGGGATTTAGAGATTGGTTATTTAAAAAGTGGCCGTGAAGTTCTTAAACTACCTGTCGGCATATTTGGATCAAAGGCCATTACCGAGCACATTGGAATTTTTGGCACAACTGGGTCGGGAAAGAGTAATTTGGTAAAAGTACTTTCCAGTTCGATTATTGACAGCAAAAATTACGGGCTGCTCATTTTTGACGTGCATAACGAGTATTACCGCGATCTGTCACTCCATCCCAAAGTTAATGAGCGGTTAGTGGTTTATAATACAAATCCGGAAATTTCAAGGAAAAATGTGAATAGACTCGCATTAAACTATAATGAAGTCGAACCGGAAGATATTACCGCTTGTGCAACGTTTACTGAACCGCAGCTTGATGCAATTTATAAATTGTCATCTGTTTGGCAGGACCAATGGATGGATTATATTTTAAAATATGATACTGCCGATATTATTGAGGAGATTGCCGGCTGTACCGGCCAAAAATTTCAATCGCGTACAATTAGCAAAATAAAAAGCATTTGCTGGAATCTTGAACAAGAGTTAAATATAAAAGAAGAGACAGGAAACGTAAAGGATTTGACGGCTGTTGAGCAAATGCTTACAGAGTTGGAACAGGGAAAAGTAGTATTGATTGAATTAAAAAATATTTCTCCCATAGGCGAGCAAGCGCTGTCTACCTTATTGTCAAAAAAACTGTTGATGCATTACGCTAACAAATCTGAACTTGAACGTTCTAAAGTCAAGCCTGTTTTGATTGTACTCGAAGAAGCTCACCGTTTTCTGGGAAAGAAAGAGCAAAGCACGCAAAATGTTTTTGCCAGGCTAGTCAGTGAAGCCAGAAAATTTAATATCGGCCTATGTGTTGTTGACCAGCAGCCTCGCTTACTGGCCGATAAAGTATTATCCCAACTAAACACTCTCTTTATTTTAGGATTGGCATCTAAGGCAGATAGAGGCAAACTTGAGGCAATGTGCCGTAAGGATATTTTGCAGCAGCGCAATGAAATCAAAAACCTTGACTGTGGTGAAATGATTGTAGCCACAAACTATATGCGCTTTGCGGCACCGGTCAAAGTGCACAAATTTGATGAATATCTAGCCAGAACGTATGGAAATAGTCCCGCCTTGCAGGGTAGTTTAATGCAAATGCAACAGTCAGGTGCATTTGCGAATATAAATATATCGTAAGGGAATTCCCTTCTTATGTACTAATTAGCCTAGGAAGAGGCATACATTTGTATATGAGGGGGGATTTTTCATGCTGCGCCGTAAAGGAAATTTGCAGTCATTGGCAGGCTTATTAGATATTCCGCAAGATATTGTAATGGATTTGCCGCGCATTACAATGCTTGGCAATAAGCAATTGTTGGTTGAAAATCACAAAGGAATTATTGAATATACCCCTTCGCTTGTTCGTATTAAACTTAGCCAGGGTGAATTAATGATCTATGGTGAAGCACTGACATTAGGAAACTTGCAGTCCGAACAAATCCTGGTTGAAGGCGTCGTGCAGGAGGTTAAGTATGATATTTAACAGGAACTACTTGCGAGGGGCCGTAAAAATTCGGATCAGCGGGACGATGCCTGAACGCTTTATTAACTTGTGTATTACCGAGCAAATTTTATTATGGGGAATAACAAAAACCGATAAGGATTTAGTTGCTTGGATCGGTTTGCATGATTTTTTTCAAATTAGGCCTTTAGTATTGGCCAGCCGTACGAAAGTAAAAGTATTAGCTCACCGGGGCTTACCGTTTATGGCCAAACGTATTAAAAAAAGAAAAGTGTTGATGTTTGGCTGTGTTTTGTTTTTGGCCTTGCTGTATACACTAACGTCTTATGTTTGGTTTGTTGAGGTTAAGGGCTCAAAAAATGTGCCAGAACAAACAATTAGAGATGTCGCTGAGCAGTATGGCTTAAAGCCGGGTGCTGGTAAAGAGAGGATTAACCTTAAAGCAATTGAACGGGAGATTATGTTAAATGTTCCGGAGGTGGCCTGGGTAGGAATTGATTTTACTGGAACAAGGGCGGTTATAGAAATTGTTGAAAAAACTATGCCCAAACAAGAAAATAAAGCACCGGCACACATTGTGGCCGCCAAAGATGGAGTGATTACCGAAATTATCGCCTTAGCGGGACAGGCGGCGGTAAAAAATGGCGATACGGTAAAAAAAGGAGATGTATTGATTAAGGGCTTGGCTCCGGAGCCGGCGCCTGCCGCAACAGATAGTCAGCCGCCGATCATAAATGCCCCCAGGGAGCTTGTCAGGGCTAAAGGCATTATAAAAGCCAGAGTGTGGTATGAAAGCTATGCCGAAACTGAGCTTACTCAAACTACAATGACCCGGACTGGTAATATGCAAATGTGTATGAAGATGAAAATCGGTGATACGGAGATCGCTTTTAACGATGTGCCAGAACCTCCGTTTCAAGAGTATGAAACCGAGATTATCGGTAAACAATTGCCGCTATGGAGGAATAGCGAATTCCCTGTCGAATCAACTATTAAAATATATCATGAAATAAATTCAAATCTTATTGAAAAACCATTTGAACAGGCGCGCGACGAAGCCCACGCCAAGGCTGTTCAGGCAGTGCAGGATATTATTCCGGAAGCAGCGCAAATTTTGTCCCGCAATTACGAAGTAATAAAAACTCCGGAAGACAACATCGTGAGAGTAAAAGTGAATGTGGAAACAATTGAAGATATTGGGCAGACTATAAATATTTCACAGTGAATTATTGTAGTAGGGGGCATTGTTTATTTGGAGAAAAGGATGACATTTGTAGACACAAAGGAAGCAATCGCGGTTTTGGGGAGAAATGATGAATATTTAAGTGTAATGAGCCAGCATTTTTCCAGTAGAATAACAGCAAGAGGAACAGAATTGATTTTGGATGGTCAGGACGGTGAGGTCGAACAACTGGCACGTCTCTTAAGTGAGCTTATTTATTTATACCGGGAAGGCAACCCCATAACAAGCCATGATGTACGGTATAGTATTCGTATGATTCTCGAGGGACAGGCAGATTTTCTTCATCAAATGTTTGCTGATACAGTGTTGGTTACAGCCAGAGGCCGTCATATTAAACCAAGGACCTTGGGGCAAAGTCAATACTTGGAAGCTATTCGCCGCAATCCTATCACTTTCGGAATAGGACCCGCGGGAACAGGGAAAACTTATCTTGCGGTTGCAATGGCAGTATTTTCCTTAAAGAGTAAGCAGGTAGAAAGAATTATTTTGACTCGACCGGCAGTGGAAGCCGGTGAGAAACTGGGTTTTTTACCGGGTGACCTACAAGAAAAGGTTGATCCCTATTTACGGCCGCTATATGATGCCATGTACGACATTATGGGAACTGATACGGTACAAAAATATATGGCCAAAAATATTATTGAAGTGGCACCTTTAGCTTATATGCGGGGACGGACACTGGAAGATTCCTTTATCATTTTGGATGAAGCACAAAATACAACAGGTGAACAAATGAAAATGTTTCTAACAAGAATGGGGTTTGGTTCCAAAATGGTTATAACCGGCGATATAACCCAAATTGATTTGCCGTCAGGCGTTAAATCCGGACTTAAACATGCGCAAGCCGTTTTGGCGGGCGTTCCTGGTATTGCGTTATTAAATTTAAGCGAAAGCGATGTAGTACGACATGAAATAGTCAGCCGAATCATCAAGGCTTACGCACAGTATGACCAAAACTAATGATAATAGTTAGCATGTATTTATTTCATGCTAACTATCGTATGGAGTGAAACAAGATGATATCGGTTAATAGCAAACTGCGGGATCTATTCGCACAACCGGCGAATCTATATGCCCATTCTCTAATTCGTCGCATGGTAGTGTTTTTTATTTTCTTTGCTCTGTACATGCTTTGTCTATCAGCTGATTTTATTCCGGAAAAAATTTCGCTAGAAGTCGGTCAGGTTAGTGATCGTGATGTGATTGCACCAAGAACGGTTTCCTATGTCGATAGCGCTAAAACCAAAAAGCTTGAGCTGGAAGTAATGGCCAGCGTAGCTAATGTTTATGACATGGATATTGCCGTTATGACGAAAGCTGAGGAAGATGTTAAAAATATCTTTCATGTAGCCCAAGCAGTCCAAATAGACAAAACGTTAACAATTGAGCAAAAAAAAGAAAAGCTCACCCATGAACTGCCGGTTATTTTATCCATTTCAGTGGTAAATGGTTTGGCAAACTTGGATGAGGCCGGGTTAGTAAAAGCGGAGGATTATACGAAATCAATATTGCGTAAGTATTTGCAACGCGGTATACGGGACGATGACCTTGATATTGCCAGAAAACAGGTTGTCCTGGAAGCTGAAGAACTGGGGCTGGGGAAAGAAGCAGAAGCTGTTGTGGCCGGCATTGCGCAAACCCTGATTAGACCCAATTTTATTTTGAATGTCCGCGAAACAGATAAACGCAAGCAAGCGGCGCTTGCTAATATGGAATCTGTGCGGGAAACCGTCAAAAAAGGGCAAATTTTGGTAAGACGTGGTGATATTGTAACCAATGAACAGATTCAGGTTATGGAAGAATTGGGCTTATATGCCGGTAATATCAGTGAAGTACGAATCCTGGGTTTGACTATTTTTGTACTTTTAGTTATGGGCATTTCCTTAGCTTATTTATATAAATTTGCCCCCCATGTATATGAGAATAATATGGTTTTGCTTTTGTTGGGGCTGATTGTTTTAGTTACTTTGCTGATTGGCAAAGTTGCCCATTATTATTCGGATTTTGCCGCACCAATGGCGGCTGGAGCATTGTTAACTGCTATTCTTATTGACAGCCGGGTAGGCCTTTTAATCAGCGTGATTATGGCCATGTTTTTTGGTGTAATTGTAGATCATGATCTGCGTTCGGTGGCTTCTGCACTGATTGGCGGGATGGCGGGAGTTTACAGTGTCACTAAGATGGCGCATGGCTATAGTTTAACAAAAGCCGGTGTGTGGATTGCCGCAATTAACCTTCTGGTAATCGGCTCTACAGGCCTTATTCAGCAACTCAATGGTACCGAAGTATTGCTTCAGGGGTTGATGGGCGCTATCAGTGGTATTATGTCTGCAGTAATTACCACAGGCCTTCTTCCCTACCTGGAGCATGCTTTTAACATTACGACCCCAATTAAGCTTCTTGATTTAGCTAAACCCAATCACCCGTTATTACAGCGCCTGTTACTGGATGCTCCGGGAACTTATCACCATAGTGTGCTGGTTGGAAATTTGGCAGAAACAGCTGCCGTTACAGTGGGGGCAGATCCGGTGGTTGTGCGGGTAGGCGCCTATTACCATGATATTGGCAAAATTAAAAGACCCTATTTTTTTATTGAAAACCAATCAGGCTGTGAAAATCCCCACGATAAAATTGCGCCTTCGCTCAGTACCCTTATTGTTACATCACATATAAAAGATGGCCTTGATTTGTGCAAAGATTATAAATTGCCACAGGTTATTGTGGACATCATCCAGCAGCATCATGGTACAACGTTAGTATCTTTTTTTTATAAGCGGGCTACTGAAAATGAACATGGAGAATGTGTTATTGAGGCTGATTTCCGCTATGAAGGGCCAACGCCGCAGACGAAGGAGGCCGCTCTTATTATGTTGGCCGATGCCTGTGAAGCAGCGGTAAGATCCATTAGTAAGCCTAATGTTAACCGTATTGAAGCTACGGTACGAAAGATTATTCGAGAAAGACTGCAAGAAGGACAGCTTGATGACTGTAACTTAACATTGCGTGACCTTAGGGTGATCGGTGATGTATTTATCAGATTGTTGTCCAGTATGTTTCATAGTCGTATTGAATACCCTGAAGCTTTAAAGGAGCTTGAGAGGAGAAAAAATAAAAATGGAAATTGTTGTAAACAACTTGCAGGAAAAGATGGCAGTAACTCCGGAAATGGAGCAAATGTTGACGCAAGTACTAAACAAGGCTGCTGAAGTTTATGGCTTACAACCTCAGACTGAGGTTAGCGTGGTGCTGGCAGATGACGAATATATCCATCAGCTCAACCGGCAATATCGGCAAAAAGATTCCCCAACAGATGTTCTGTCGTTTGCTATGAATGATCAGTGTGCAGGTGATCAAGAACCTGAGATTGCTGAGACTCCTGAGGATATTGAAATTTTGCTGGGCGATATCGTGATATCCTTAGAAACTGCGTCAAGGCAGGCCCAGGAATTTGGTCATAGTCTGGAACGCGAGCTGGCTTATTTGACGGTCCATGGGATGCTGCACCTGTTGGGCTATGATCATGAGGCTGAGAAAGATCGAACAGAAATGCGTCAGGAAGAAGAATATATTTTATCGCTGCTCGGGATTACCCGTGAACAGTAATAAATGGCGAATGATAACTGCTTTTCGTTGTGCGGCAACCGGTATTATTGATTGCATACACAGGGAGCGACATATGAAAGTTCATTTGGTTGCTGCCTGCGGAGCATTCGGATTAGCCTGGCAATATGAATTACATGGCATTGAATTAGGAGTTTTGTTTTTGACAATTGCCGGTGTTCTTACAGCCGAATTGTTTAATACGGCACTAGAAGCTGTTGTTGACCGAATTTCACCAGAATTTCACCCGCTGGCAAAACTAGCCAAAGATATTGCGGCGGGTGCTGTTCTTATTCAGGCTATAGCTGCTCTGGGGGTTGGTTATGTACTATTTGGGGATAAACTGTTAAAATAGGTGGGAAGATAATGGACAAGTTAGTGGAAACTGCCATTTATGCCAGAAAAAAAGCCTATGCTCCTTATTCAAAATTTATGGTAGGAGCGGCAGTACAGGGAAAAAGCGGCCGGATTTACGGTGGCTGCAATATTGAGAATGCTTCTTATGGATTATCCATCTGCGCTGAGCGTACGGCGATTTTTAAGGCGGTATCCGAAGGTGAGCAGGAGTTTGTTGCAATAGCCATAGCAGCTGATACGCCCGGTCCGGTATCGCCATGTGGTGCTTGCCGTCAGGTTATTGCCGAATTTGGTATTGAAAAAATTCTATTAGCAAATCTAAGAGGTGAACAACGGCAGGTTACAATCGAGGAGCTTCTACCATTTGGTTTTACGAAAGGTGATTTTAGATGCTAGAAATTTTATAAAAGATGGTGATAAAAATAATGAATAAAGAAAACTATAAATCAGGTTTTGTTGCAGTTATCGGACGGCCAAATGTTGGAAAATCTACATTAATGAATCATTTAATTGGTCAAAAAGTGGCTATCATGTCCGACAAGCCGCAAACAACCCGAAATAAAATTATGGGCGTGCTGACGCAGGAAGATGCCCAGATTCTATTTATTGACACACCAGGTATCCATAAACCGAAACATAAATTGGGCGAGTATATGGTCCGGGAAGCGGAAAGCACATTGCGTGAAGTGGACGTTATTTTATTTGTTGTTGATGTGACTGCCGAAATGGGGCCAGGGGAACGCTATATTCTGGACAATCTGACTAATGTCCGTACGCCGGTCATTCTTACGGTAAATAAAATTGACCAAATCGAGAAACAAAAGCTGCTGCCGATTATTGAAAAGTATACTTCGCAATTTAATTTTGCTGCGGTTGTACCGATTTCGGCACTTGATCATACTAATTTAGAAGAATTGGTTAAGGAGATAAAGTCATATCTAGAACCGGGTCCACAATATTATCCGGAAGATATGATTACTGATCAGCCCGAACGTTTGGTTATTGCCGAACTTATCAGGGAAAAAGTGCTCCATTTGACTAAAGAAGAAATTCCTCATGCTATTCTTGTTGATATTGAAGAAATTGTGACTAGGCCCAATGACGATTTGTATGTTAGGGCGGTGATTTATGTTGAACGCGATTCGCAAAAGGGGATTGTTATTGGTGCTGGAGGCCGGTTGTTGAAGGATATTGGCCGGTTAGCCCGAAGCGATATTGAGAATCTTCTGGGATCAAAGGTATATCTCGACTTGTGGGTTAAAGTTAAAAAAGACTGGCGAAATCGGGCCAATGTGCTAAAAAACTTTGGTTTTGAGTAAATTAAGTAAAGAAATACGGTGCCACCGCTCTGCGGTGGTTTTTCTATTTATTGACCAAATCGTCGCTTAATGGTATCATTTGTAAGAGAGGTGAATGAATGAAGTGGGTTTCTAAGTATTTTGTTAATGGTTTGATTGTCATTGTACCAATTGCAATCACAGCTTTTGTTATTATTAATATTTTTGCAGTTACTGAACGGCTGCTGGGACAGTATTTGCCTATTCATTTTCCGGGTTTGGCTCTGATTGTTGTCCTATTTTTCATTGTTCTTGTCGGCTGGTTATCTTCGTACTGGCTTTTAAAAAAGATAATTGGTTATGGGGAACGTTTGGTAGGTTCCATACCGGTGATAAAGTTTATTTATAATAGTGTTAAGCAACTATCAACGGCCGTTTTTGAATCCCAGAAATTACTTAATAATGCCGTATTGGTTCCTTATCCGCATCCGGGAGTCAAGGCGCTAGGCTTTGTTATGCCGGAACTATCGGCTCCGTTAGCCGATAAATTTACTGAAAAGCATGTATGCGTCTTTGTTCCCATGAGCCTTAATCTGACATCCGGTTTTAATATTATTTTGCCCATACGGGACATAATACCTTTAGACGTAACAAGCGAAAGCGCATTGCAATATGTTATTACGGCGGGTGCTGTTATGCCACGCGGTAATGATTCCACTAATTAGGGAGAGATGCTTTATAGATTCGCCTTTATTGAGCTTAGTAAAACTGGCGGCCGCTCTGTTACTGGTTTTAATAAATGGCTTTTTTGTGTTGGCTGAGTTTTCATTGGTCAAAATTCGCAAAACCCGCCTGGAAGAACTGGTTCAGCAGGGCAATAACCGGGCTAAGCTAGCGTTAAGAGTTGTGTCTACGTTTGACACTTATTTGGGAGCTACTCAACTGGGGATTACGTTGGCTTCGCTGGCACTCGGGTGGTTGGGGGAACCGGCCATTTCCTCTTTAATTGAACCGACGTTAGTTTATTATTTCCCTGAAGCCGAATGGCTAGTTACTTCTATCAGTATTGCATTAGGATTTATAATCATTACATTCTTGCACATTGTTTTAGGTGAGCTTGTCCCCAAGTCAATGGCGGTTCAACGCTCGGAAACTATGGCACTGGCCTGTGTTTGGCTACTGTATATTTTCCATAAAATTGGCTATCCAATTATTTTGCTATTTAACCGTACGGCCAAGTTGATTTTGAGTCTTATGGGAATGAAGGCAGTTAACGAAGGTGATTTGGCTCATTCGGAAGAAGAATTGAGGATGATTGTTAGTGCCAGTCATCGCGGTGGCGTGCTTAATCAGATGGAAAGCGAGCTTATCGATAATGTTTTTGATTTTGCTGACCGCTTAGCCCGGGAAATTATGGTACCGCGGCAAGATATGGTATGCTTATTTGCCGATGATCCGTTCGAGGAAAATATGCGGGTGGTACGGGAGACTGTTCATACTCGTTATCCACTATGTATGGAAGATAAAGACCATATTATCGGCATGGTTCATATTCGTGATTTAATGGATTTTAATGTGTGCTCAAATGGAAAGCAAGATTTGACTTCTATTGTGCGGGAGATATTGGTAGTTCCTGAAGGAATGTCGGTTGCTCATCTATTACAGGTTATGCGACGCAAGCGTACGCATTTGGCGATTGTTGCTGATGAATATGGCGGTACGGCAGGATTGGTAGCGCTCGCAGATGTAATTGAAGAGATCGTGGGCGATATTCACGATGAACATGATGCGATAGAAAGCGTTGAGATTCAGCGTTTCCCGGATGGAAGTTTTGAATTCGACGGTGGAGTTCTTCTGGATGATGTGACAGAACTTTTAAATATTCACTTGGAAGAACACGAGGAAGATACATTGGGGGGATTTATATTTGGCATGCTGGGGCGTCGCCCGGAAGTCGCCGATAAGGTGAATATTGGCGACTATTCATTTGAAGTCCTTAGTGTTAACGGTTTTAGAATTGTAAGGGTTAAGGCGGTGCCGCTTTTTCCGCAGAAAGTAGCGGCGGAAGAGGCTTCACAGATAATTTAATAGTTTGTGGCTAGTCCTGTATATCAATTTTAGTTGAAGGGATGATGTCGAATGTTATTACGGGAAACAATGTGGGAGATTTTTTTAAGTACCGGTAATATCGATGCTTACCTTGCCTATCGTGCCTGTTTAGATTGTCATGTTACCAGCCAGCAGCAGTCAGCGGATGAAGCCACAGAAAAAACAGCTGTACCAGAATATTTTTTAGATCATGTATCACGTGAGGTTAGATGGCAATAGAATATCTAATGGAAGCCATTCTGTTGGCGGCACGCGACTGGGGTGCCACCGACAGAATGGTTACTTTGTTTTCCCGGGAACACGGGATTATTACCGCTATGGCCTATGATGTCCGCAAACCTAAAAATAAGCTGGGTGGCGGTCTGCAACCGTTTACCCATTTTAATTTGCTAATGACCAGCGGTAAAGGCATGGACATTATTAAACAATGTGAAATTCAAACGTCCTTCAAAGAGATTCGTGAAGACTTAACCCGATTAGCCTATGCCAATTTTATCGCTGAACTGGCCATCGGCCTTTGGCCGGAGCGCCAGGCTGAACCGACGGCGTATGATATGCTTTTAGCTATTCTTGCATTGTTAGCAGTCCGCAATCCGCGTATCGCCGCATTGATTGGTGCCTGGCAGCTTATGGTTCTGGCGGGCTTTCAACCGGAATTTGAATACTGTACTCACTGTGGCCGAAAACTGGAGTGGCCGGCTGCTTTTAGTTTCGCAGAGGGTGGGGGCACCTGCCTAGCATGCAGTTTGCCGGACGCTCCTGTTTTTGATCGGTTAACTAAGGATTTTTTGGCTAAATTGTTAGCAATTGATTTGAAGCAGCCTGGTGAATTTACAGTTCACACAAGGCTAATAACGGCTACTGAGAGTCTGCTTTATGGCTTTGTTCGCTACCAGTTAGACCGTCCTCTTAAATCTTTGGATTTCATCAATAAGATAAAATAAGAAAGAATAAGGACTCTTCAATCGGGGAAAACTACGCAAAACTATTGGAGGGTATGTACATGGATATTACTTTGGAAAAAATTGACCTAATTCGCGAGCGTACAGGTGTTTCGTACCGTGAAGCCAAAGAAGCTTTGGAACGAAATGAAGGCAATGTAATCGATACTCTTATTGAGCTTGAAGATAAAACCAAGACAGGCTCTAACTGGACAGAAGAGTTTTCCGTGCGCTCCACGGAAGTTATTGACAAAGTCAAGGAACTTATTCGCGAAGGAAACGTAAATAAAATACGCATTAAGCATGAGGGACGGGTTTTGGCTGAAATACCGGTGGCTCTTGGTGCCATTGGTGCGGTAGTTTTACCGCAATTAGCTGCTCTAGGAGTGCTGGTGGCCGTATTTAAACGCTGCACCATTGAGGTAGTGCGCGAAGAGCCGGAGCAGGCATCTCCGGAGGATATGGATGAATCTTCTCAAAGCAAATTGTGATAATTTATTAACCTTCTTCAGTAAATTGAATTAGTTCCTTGTTGAATTTGTCGCGTTCGTCATAAAATAGTCCATGTCCACTATATTTGAAAGGAATGAGCAGGGAATTTTCAATTCCTTCATTTTGTGCAATTGCTAATGGAAAGAAACAAACTTTGTCGTGAATACCATGAAGAATTAATGTAGGAACGTGTATTTTTCCGAGATCTTCAAATAGTCTTTCTTCGTCTAACCAGGAAGTTGCCACCGCTATAGTGGACCAGCCTGCCGCCTGCAGTCCCATTTGAAAGAACCAATCGGCAAAAGCTTGTGTTGTATGCTGATAGAAGAACATATCTCCAAATCCCCGCAGCATTTCTGGGCGGTTGCTATAGGTGTCCTGAATGATTTTGAGGACAGCTTCTCTTGTCTGTCCATGAGGAAAATACGGTCGTTGAATAAGACTAGGCGCAGCTGCGGCACAAAGGGCAAGTTTGGAAACTCCGTACCCTTTGTGACGAGCCATATAGCGAATGGCAATGGCACCCCCTGTGGAGTGGCCGGCAAGCACAAATCCATGTAAATCGAGTGCTTCGACCACACCGCGAACATCGTCTGCTAATGTATCGTAGGCATACCCTGTCCAGGGTTTATCAGAGTTTCCAAATCCTCTTTGGTCAATTCCTATGCAGCGGTATCCTCGTTTAGGCAGTTGATCAAACTGATATTCAAACATTCTATGGCTTGCAGGCCAGCCGTGGAGAAATACAATCGTTTTGCAGCCCCCTGGGTTAAGATCTTCTACGTAAACTTTAACGCCTGGCTCGACTTTAATAAATAATCCCATCAATAACCCTCCTCATATTCTTTTAATTTTATGTTATGTCGGTTATTGGTAGTTTGTTACTTGAAGGCATATTTTTGTGCGGATAATATCAATACAGACCTGCAAATGATTTGGAAAGGCTTGTGTTATTTATATTTGTTGTGATATACTATTGGCAAGCAGGAAGACCTGTAAGACAAAAAATACATAGATACGGGTGTTTTTTGCCTTGCTATATTTTGACTTATAATTACGGCAATGCGGGAAATAAGTAGCCTTATATGCAGCGAACCGGGGGGAGTGCAAGCCTGGTAGAAAAAGGTGAAAGGCCTTTCCAAGCCGCAATTGTACCCTGTGACGTATTTGCATAATAACAAGACTAGTACGCTTCTTGGATAAATTAATGTCTAAGGAGTGTTTTTTTGTTGTGAAAAAAGGGACTGTTGTTAAAAATATTCAAAGTGACATAAATCCGTTTTCTTTGGCGTTAGAGTTTACATATTATAAAGAAGCTCAACAAGTTACTTCAATGACAATAACTAGTTTCAAGCACACGCTAAACCACTTTTTTGCAGAATATAAAGGCAACATTCAAGATGCCAAGAAGCTACAAAGAGCCGTATTAATGTTTTTAGGCGGCAAATCAAATGAATATTATAATAAGCAACTCCAAGCCTTACGACAGTTTTTTGAGTATTGTATTGGTGAGGGAGTAATACAAGAAAATCCTTGTAATGGTTTGAAATATAAAAGACACTCTGTTCGGATGGTGGAACACTCACAGGAAACCATAGAGGATTTACTATCAATACCAGATAAAAGCCTATTTGTTGGGCTGCGTGACTATACTGCTATGTTGGTTATGTTGGATAATGGCATTAGGCCAAACGAGTTATTGCAGATAACCATTGACGATATTGATTTTTCTAATTCTCAAATAATAGTTCGTGAAGCGGTTTCAAAAACTAATACATTGAGAATCTTGCCTTTATCGCCAAATGTTATTGCATGAATAAAAAAACTTATTTATGCACGGCATGAAAATTGGGGAAATGATGTTCCTGTTTTTTTTACAATGGGCGGGCATCGCTTATCGTCACATGATTTTCAAAAAAGATTTAAAATTTACAGCGAAAAATTGGGCGTTACTGTGACACCTTATCACCTACGCCATACTTTTGCGCTTTGGTTTGTTCGAAACGGCGGTAACTTGTTTGTGCTTCAGAAAATTATGGGCCACGTAAAGCTAGACATGACGCGAGTCTATGTAAATTTAGTTCAAGCGGACATTAAGAATAGTCACAAAAAAGCGACACCAATATGCTCATATACGAATTTATAAGGCTAGTAAACCAGCATAAAATTAACCCCCAAGCCTAAATTCTTAGACCAGGGGGTTATGAGGCAGCTAATGAGTTATCCGACATTATTTTGCGTTTCTAAAGAGAGTTTCTTTTTTGATCAGCTTATCGCGCTTTTCCATTTCCTTTACAATCCAGGAAAGTAATTTCATAATGTATCCCTCCAAATTTTGTTATATGGTATTGCTTGACTAAAGCATAACATAATCAATAATTATTATCAATTAAAAAGATTATTCCATATATTCGATTTTTCTGGTATAATTTAGTATTCAATATGTTGCAATTAACGTGGTAAATTAGAATGTTAGAAAAAATTGAAATAGCCATAAGTTGCAATATATTTTTAATTGAGGAAACCGTATAATAACAAAGCCTTAGCCTTGTGACCAGGTTTAAATGTAAAAAAATAAAAGCCGTTAGGGGCTGTGTATGTTATAATCAATAATAAGGAGTGGTTAGCGTGGAAGAATTACTCAAGCAAGTATTGGCAAAGCTGGACAGTATGGAGTCAGATATCAAGGAGTTAAAGGTAGGACAGCAAGAATTAAAGGCCACTACAACACGAATAGAAGAGAAACACGGTAATATGTTAGGGGCTTTAGTAGACGCAAGGGAAGCACAGCAAGACGTTAATGACATGATATTGGAGAAACTCAATGCTATATCAATGAAGGTTGATACACAAGATTTATTAATCCGTAAACATGACAGGGAGTTAGATAGGCTTAGAAAGGCAATAAATATATAAGTACATAGCCGGTGTAACAGCCGGTTCTTTTATTTTCTTTGAAAGTTAAATTTGAGAGGATTTAAATTAAAAATAATTTTTAGGAGGTTTTTCGAATATGATTCAATCTGAGCTTGCTATACTATGGAATCAAATACTTTTGGATTTAAGAAGGGAAATAATGAAGCCTTTATTTGATACTTGGATAGCTAATTTGGTTCCTATTGAAGTAAACAAACAAGAATTTATTATTGGGACACCAAAGCAATTTATAAAAGAATGGATGGAAGAACGCTATACTGAACTTCTAAGGGATTTGGTTAAACGACATATAGGAAGAGACATTGATATTGTTTACGTTAATCTTGACTTACCTTTATCGGTTTCAAAAGTCAAGAAACCGCGATCGTTAACTCCAATTGAAAAGTTATTACAGGATTTTCAAGGATTAACTCTAGAAAAGCAGGAGCAGGCAATCAAATTCGTTGAATCGTTGCAGGCAATGGAATAGATATTGACTGCATATCCAAACAGTACGCTACCTCTCAGTTAGTCGCCAAACGTCTATACAGTTAGCCGCCAAGCGTCCACTAATAAATAAAAGTGAAGAAATAAAAGAATATATAAGCGCCTTAAAAGGCTGCGAGGGTGATGAACGATCAACAATGATAAAGAAATATACACCTGTTCCCGTTGCCTGATGATTTTAGTAGGGGTGAAGCTACGTTCAATCCGGTGGGTGAAACAGATTTCACACTAAATATTAAACTATGAATGAGAAAAACTCATTCCAATAAATAACAAATACAAAAAAATAGAGACAAATGACCCCATTCTGTGTTATGAATAAGTTCTCACACAAACTCTACGCAGAAGGGAAATATCGCAGAAATGTCAGAAGCTTTAATTAAACCATTGGAAATCAGAAGCCTTATAGCTTGCTTTATTGCTTTTTCCTTCTGACGTTCCAGCATTTCTTGTGGCATATCAAACATGGAAGCCAACACGAAAGAATCAAATTGGTGAGATTCTGGAGGCCTGTCGGGGTCGGAGAACATGGCACGCATCGAAAGAAACACCAGGAACTTGGGAGGCCCTGTAGTTGAACAACCTCTGATGACTATGCCAAGGATTTAGCAAGCAATATCCAAGCAACTGTAGATGATCTGAAAAACAAGCGATACCATGCGAAGCTGGTAAAACGGGTGTATATCCCGAAAGGGGAAGGAAAATTGCGCCCGTTAGGACTACCGGCAATGGCGGACAAAGTTGTCCAACGTGCAGCGGCAGACATACTAGAGGTCATCTATGAACAGGACTTTCT
>NZ_FNAM01000012.1 GCF_900101845.1 Sporomusa acidovorans
GTATCAGACAAATACCGTGAAGCAACCGAAAAAATGCGGAAAAGCTATTCAAAAAAGGCTTATCCCTGGGATAATGCCTGCATAGAATCCTTTCATTCCTTGATTAAACGCGAATGGCTAAATCGTTTTAGAATTAGGAATTATGAGCAAGCATATAAACTTGTATTTGAATATATAGAAACTTTTTACAACACTGTACGTATTCACAGTCATTGTGAATATAAATCACCTAATCAATATGAAAAAGAGTACATTATAAAATCAAAAGTAGGTGCATAAAATAGTCAATTTTATGTAATAATCTGGGGTTAACCACTCGTTTTAATTTGTACTTTTTCTTGACATAGTACCAATGCGAGCAAGGTAGGTCAGGAATTTGCCGTGTTGAGTGAAAGAAAGGATGCCTACCGTGTGAATGTAGGCGACCCGTCAGCACACTACGTCAGCAAGCAGGATTGCGAGATTGTCGGGACGGATTCGCGTACCTATTTTGGTGATGTAGACAGTGTTCCTGATGATGAATGGATTGATGCTGAAATGGAAGATGGAGCAGACTATTTGCTGCAGTACGCAGTGCAAGGCGAGACGATCTACTATCGCCTGCTTGGCGACAATGATGATGTGGTTGAGCATGGGATGATTTCAAAAACGGTATTGGCGCTGTTGGAAGAAATCAGCTTATGATAGTTGACTAAAATGTATGATAAAGTAGTGAGTTTTGTTATAATAGATATAAATGAAAGAGTGTTAACCATTCAATTGCGTTGGCGCAGGGGGTGTGTGGAGTGACTATGGATTTACTGAAGGCTAAGGACAATGAGCATGTTGCACTGGCTGAACTAAAAAAACGTGTAAAAGAGAAAACGGCAGTTGAACAGGTCGTTGTTTTTGGATCGGTAGCTCGTGGCGAGGCAACCGAGGAGTCTGATCTGGATGTACTAATCCTTACAGAAGAGTCACTTTCCTATTCAGAGGAAACTTCTATATTTGATATAGCTTTCTTTGTTAACATGGAGTATGATACCAACATTAGCGTAGTGGTTGTTCCAAAGGAAAAATGGGAATCTCCCGTTTGGTCGTTGCTGCCACTTCATCAGGCAATTGCCAGAGAGGGAATTGCCGTATGACCGCAGAAGGGAATGTGAAAGAGTTAGCGCGTTACTGGCTGGGCAAGTCGCACGAGGCA
Organism: Sporomusa acidovorans; assembly: GCF_900101845.1. Taxonomy (GTDB): domain Bacteria; phylum Bacillota; class Negativicutes; order Sporomusales; family Sporomusaceae; genus Sporomusa; species Sporomusa acidovorans. Next base: position 1,187 of record NZ_FNAM01000012.1, read on the forward strand.
GAAGAAAGCGCGACGCTTCTGTTCGAGCATCGGCAATGGTCGGCTTGTGTCAGTAGGTTGTACTACGCCTCGTTTTACGCTATGAGTGCGCTGCTTGCGTTGCGTCAGTTAAGTTACGGAAAGCATTCCGCTGTTAGGGCTAGTTTGCATAGAGATTTTGTAAAAACGGGTGCATTACCTGTAGAGGCGGGTATGGTGTACAATCGGCTGTTTGAATGGAGACAAAAGGCTGATTACGAAGCTTTCTTGGAAATGAATGAGCAAATGGCTGAAGATCTTTTGACACAAGCCAGGGATTTGCTTGCAATCTTACGTAAACATGCAGAAAATGAAATCGGTTGACAGATTTTGAAAGGCGAGAGGAATGCAGGAAATATGTCTAGGGTGCCGCGTGTCAGACAGGTTCAGGCTTGCAATGATTACGTTCTGCGGGTTACGTTTGACAATGGAGTAACGAAGTTGTATGATCCAAGCCTAGATTGAACAACGAGCGCTTTGGCATTTTACGCGATAGAGGCTTTTTCAAAGCCGTGCAGGTTGACGGCGGAGGATTCGGAATTAGCTGGAATGATGATGTTGACTTGAGCGAGAACGAACTTTGGACTAAGGGCAAGGAACTGAATTAGCCGAATTCCAGATTGTGGAATAGGATATGGGATTTGTCTGGTTACGGATCGCCTCCACCAAATGAATCTTCCCTCCACCTGAGATGTAATGGAAATATATTATATCTCAGGTGGAGGTTTTGTTTTATGAAAGTAATTTGTCATTTATGGTGTAGAATTCGAGAAGCCGGATAAAGAAGTACGCAGGCAGCAAAAAGAAGGAAGATATTATTTTTTTGCAGTCGTAGCTGCACAGGTATTTATGCAAATAAAATCAGACACAACACTCCGGATAATGGATTGAAACGTATCAGCGACAAATTAGCAAGATACAAGATCTGCTTGGTGAAACACTAAGTACGGCTAAATCAAAACTAAATAAGCTTTTAATGTTTGAATTGGCTAAAAAGTGTAATATGGATACTTGTTTAGCAGTTTTTTACCAATTTGGTATCTTGCTGCTGATCTACCAAAGGACCAACGTTGGCTAACAAAGAATCCAGTAACTAAAAAGTACCTACTTGTAAATTAGGAATTAAAATCATATATTAAATTATAATGGGCTGTTACAGGCAAGAGCGTTTTGCAGGTCAGACTTATGTTAGCAGGAACGGAGCCGCTACCTTATGTAGTTACCAATAAAATTTTAGGAGGCTTATGAATGCAAAATGTCAAGTATGTTGGCAAGATTGATGATTTACCGCTAATCGACTGCTCCGACTTCATTTTAGGAGCTGAGAAGCGCATCATTTTCGGCCCGGGCCAATTTTGGGATACCTATGTAATGCGGTGCTTTAAGTTAGAGCCCTATTCCGTGGCACCGCCCAATCAGCATCCTTGGGAGCACCAAGCTCTCTGCATCGGTGGAGAAGGGAAATTTATGGTCGGGGACACAGAGTATGACATTGCCAGCGGTTATTGGATGCATGTTCCCAGTAACTGTGAACACACCTTCTGGAACACTTCGGATAAAGAGCAGCTAGTTATTATCTGCATTGTTCCCAAAGAGGGAGATGTAAATCCACTTACCGCCAGTCCCGCTCAAAAGAAATGTGGTTTTTGCTGATGGCGGTGCACCTGTAGTTTTAATTAAAAAGCAAAACAGACGATTCGGGAAAGTAGAATCGTCTGTTTTGCTTTTTGTATAGGTAGGCCATACGTCTTCTATTTTGATTTGTTCGAACACGTTGCGAGCAAATATCAGCATCCATGGGGATTTGTCTGACACTGCTTGCATTTCAAGCAGCGGACGTGCCTTTTCTCGTTATTCAAAAGGTGAAACATTCCCCAACGACGGATCTCTTTCATAATGCTAACCATACTGACACCCAGTTTGGTTAGTGAGTATTCCACTCTAGGGGGATTTTCATGATAGTCTGTTCGCACGATAAGTCCGTCGTCCTCAAGCTCACGCAGCTGATCTGTCAAGACTTTTTGGGATATGTGGGGAATGGATCGCATGAGTTCTCCGAAACGTACACTCTCGTAAGTTAGGAGTTCCTTAATGATGGTAAGCTTCCATTTGCCGCTGATCATAGACAGGGTGGTTTTGATGGGACAACTTTCAGAATTCATGTTGATCCTCCCAACTGATGAAAATAATCTAGTTACAAAAAAGTGCGTATCTAGTCACAAAAAAGTGCGTACTTGTTAAAGATTTAGCTACATTATATATTTAATTCGTAATAAAAGTCAAATGCAGGACTATTGTGGTCGGATCAAAAGAATTTCTATAAATTTGCTTTGGGGAGGGCCTGTTTTGCATTTGTCTAAAAAATGGAGGTCTTTTGTATGGAAAATATCAAGTATGTTGGTAAGATCGATGATTTGCCCCTAATCGACTGCTCAGAATTTATTAAGGGGGCTGAGAAGCGCATCATTTTCGGACCAGGCCACTTCTGGGATAGCCATGTTATGCGCTGCTTCAAATTAAATCCAGGGGCTGTGGCGCCGGACAACCATCATCCTTGGGAGCACCAGGCTTTGTGTATCGGTGGCAAAGGAAAATTTATCGTCGGGGACACTGAGTATGACATTGCCAGTGGTTACTGGATGCATGTTCCCAGTAATATCCATCACACTTTCTGGAACACTTCCGATAAAGAGCAGCTCGTTATTATCTGCATCGTTCCCAAAGAAGGAGATATAAATCCTCTTACGGCCAGCCCCGAGCAAAAGAAATATGCTTTCTGCTGATTGCCTGCCGGCAGTTTGGTAGTAATATTGATGGTTGCCTACATTTTGAAAGCTATGCTTTTTGCCAAACCTTGGGACCATGAGAAAAAACGAATGTTAATTTTATAAGGAGCTGATTATTGTGCCAATGAAAACCCGTAAAGTATCTATACGGCAAAATAAAGCAGTTTGTATGGAAGTTGAGGCCCGCGGCATCAAAACCTATATCGACGAACCGTTAGAATCCGGTGGAACCAACCTTGGCCTTACTCCCATTGAAATGCTTTTGGCAAGCCTTGGTTCATGCTTAGCAATTACAACCTTTATTTATGCTTCGATGCAAGGCATTCAGATTGATGATATCCGGGTGGACGTTGAAGGCGACATTAATACCGATGGCATGATGGTTCCCAATGCGGCAATGACGACGGGTTATCAAAATATTCGCTACCACTTCTTTGTCAAGAGTCCCGTATCGGAGCAACGCATCCGCCAACTGATTGAGCATGCAGAAATGAAATGTCCAGTCGGTTCCACTCTTCGTGACGGTACAACTATGGACGGTCTCGAATTGACGATGCTTTAATAATCACCTAGCAATTTTTGCACTATGAACCCCTGCCGGAGTACTGCCGGCAGGGGGGGGATGTTAGAACATTATTTTTTACGGGAGTATTAATTATATTATGGAAATTAAAATTGGGTTTATTATGGGACCATCTCCTGTCACAGTGGGTATGGTTTTTGTAAAACCAGGCGACCGTGTAAAATCCGGGGACAAGCTAATGGAGTATGAAGCACAGAAAGGTGTTATTCCCGTTATCGCATCGAAGGACGGAACGGTTCAAAAGGTTCTTGTTACGCAAGGTGACAAGGTAAACGCAGACGATATCCTGTTTGAGGTAAATGATGTCTTTACCGAGGCAGCAAATGAAACTAGTGCCGACATTATAAAAGAAACAGATATGAACTGCGAACTATTGATAATCGGTGCGGGTCCTGGCGGGTATGTCGCAGCGATTCGCGCAGCTCAATGCGGCATCGAAACCATAGTTGTTGAAAAAGGTGAGGTCGGAGGCACATGCCTTAACGAAGGCTGCATTCCTACCAAAGCATTTGTCAAAACTGCCCAGCTATTTCACGAGATTTCGGAAAGCGAACGATACGGTATTCATGTACAGGAAGCCGATGTAAATTTTGCAAAGGTTATCCGCCGCAAAAATGAGGTGCGGGATCAATTGAGGCGCGGCGTTGATTCGCTATTGCGTGAACATGGTGTCAAAATTCTGAATGGTGTGGGTTCTTTCTGTTCTGAAAAACAGGTTGATGTCGCAGCACCCGGTGCAATATATCACGTAACCGCTAAAAACATTATTATTGCCACAGGCTCTAAGATTTCCCAACTGCAAATTTCAGGAGCAGATCTTCCCGTTGTATTGAACAGCCAATCAGTACTCGATTTGGAGAAGCTTCCGTCTTCCATCACAATTGTTGGCGGCGGGGTCATCGGCATGGAGTTCGCTTCTATTCTGGTCAGCCTGGGTGTAAAAGTGCATGTCGTCGAATTCTTGGATCGTGTCCTCGCAATGTTGGATAAAGATGTCTCAGGGGAGATACAAGAGCTTTTACAAAGTAGAGGGGTACAGATACATACCTCTTCCAAAGTGATGAGCATCGAGCAGAGTGTCGACGGGCAGGCCATCGTAACCTATCAGCAGGGGGAAGAGGTCTTTAGGCTGGTTAGTGAAAGAGTGCTGATTTCCATTGGACGAGAGCCGAATCTAGACAATTTGCAGCTAGAAAAAGCGGGTGTAAAGCTGTGTGAAAAAAAACGCGGCATTGAAGTGAATGAATTCATGCAGACCAATGTTCCGCATATCTACGCGATAGGTGATGTTACGAATGTGATCCAGCTTGCTCATGTTGCCTCACATCAAGGCTTTTGTGCCATCAACAATATTTTAGGACAAGCGGAAAAAATGGACTATTCCGTCGTGCCGAATGTAGTTTTCACCAACCCGGAAGCGGCCGCCGTTGGCATGACGGAAGCCGAATGCGAAAGACAGCGGATCGCGTTCCGTGTTGCAAAATTTCCTTACTATGCGAATGGCAAAGCGCTGATCATGAATGAGACAAAAGGCTTTGTAAAATTGGTGCAGGATAGTACCAGCAAAAAAATTATTGGTGCAAGCATTGTAGGTCCAGATGCAGATACTGCTATCAACATATTATCTTTTGCAATCCGCTTTGGCTTGACAGATAAGGATATTGCAAGTGTTATCTTCCCTCATCCCACCACTAGCGAAACCATTTTTGAATGTGCGTCGGGCTTGACGAATGCGTCAATTCATTTGCACAAGAACGATTATCTGAAATAGGAGATGTTTCCTAACACTTGTTACGGGAGGGGTGTTGTTTTTGTTGCTGGTACACAACAACTCACTTGATCCTTACTATAATCTGGCGTTGGAAGAATATTTGTTAACGAATTTTCAAGAAGATATTCTGTGCCTTTGGCGAGATAAGCCGACAGTCGTTGTTGGCAAAAACCAGAATACCGTAGAAGAAATCAATTTAGATTATATACAGCGCGAAAATGTGATGGTGGCTCGCCGCTTAACAGGTGGCGGAGCAGTCTATCACGATCTTGGAAATGTAAATTACACCTTAATCATACCTTATGTCCAAGATGAATTTGGTGATTACAGAAAATTTACACAGCCGATTATTGCATTTCTTAAAACACTGGGAATCACGGCAACTCTTTCTGGCAGAAATGATTTATGTATAGAAGAACGGAAGATCTGCGGAAATGCACAAGCTGTAGTGAATGGAAGGCTTCTGCATCACGGATGCATCCTATTTTCATCCGATTTAGCTGTGCTTGCTGATGTGCTACGCCCCAATCCCGCAAAAATAGAAGGTAAGGGAGTGAAATCAGTTCGCAACCGTGTTACTACTATTTTACAGCATTTAGAGGAAAGGATAAGCGTAGAAGAATTCTGCACGGCCCTGCAAGAGTATTTTTTGCAGGTTGTACCAGACTTAAGGCCGTATACGCTGAGTATGCAGCAAGCGGAGGCTGTCCGTGAATTAGCTCGTAATAAATATGCTTCCTGGAAGTGGCAATACGGTGTTTCGCCTCAATATTCATGGAAAAACTGCAAAAAGTTTGCCCATGGTTTTGTGGATGTCCGTATGGAAATCAGCGAAGGCAAAATTGATCAAATTAAAATTTTTGGAGATTTCTTTGGCCTTGAGGACATCGCAAAACTAGCTGATACTCTACGCGGCTGCCTTCATGAAAAAGCGGCTATTATGGAGATTTTAGGACAGGTATCCATCGAACAATATATCTACGGCGTGACCGCGGATGATCTCTGTGCTTTGTTAGTTTAAAGGATAAGTTGTAAAATGCATTGTAAAACGACTTGCGCCCAAAGGGGTAATGTCTGTATACAGCTCGTAATTTCCTGGCCTCTTATGCTGAAGAACTGATTTTGTTGTTTCATATTCCTGAAAATTCGTATAAAACCGGGGTAACACTCGCTCGTTCGCAACTGATAGTTTCGATAGATCCTAATATATAGTAAGGAGGTTCATAAATGTTAAAAAACTTACAGGCAAGAAAGTACTTCTATATTATTTTCCCGTTGTTTATTGGATCGATCATGGCCTACCTTGATCGAGTCAATGTTGCCTTTGCAGCGTTGACAATGAACAAAGATATGGGATTTTCCGCCGAACAATTTGGAATGGGAGCCGGTATTCTCTTTTTTGGTTATATGCTTTTTGGAGTTCCAGGGGCACTCATTGCAGAGCGCAAAAGCCCCCGCGTATGGCTGGCTATAATATTGGTCGTTTGGGGAGCGGTATTAGCTTTCATGGCGTTTATGCAGAATGCCATGCAGTTTTATATCCTGCGCTTCTTGTTGGGGGCATGTGAAGCCAGTTTCTTCCCTGTGGTTTATGCTATTATTATGCCTCGCTGGTTTAATACCAAGGAAAGACCGGCAGCTATGTCACTTTTTTTGTCGTCAATGCTCCTATCAGGGGTCATTGGCGCACCCCTTGCCGGTTGGCTGCTAGATGTTTCAGTTTTGGGACTCAAGGGATGGCAATCTTTATTTTTGCTCGAAGCTTTTCCTGCTATTGCATTAGGTATTGGTTATTTATATTGTCTGCCGGACTGGCCGAAGGATGCAAATTGGCTATCTCCGGAAGAGAAGCAACTGCTGACCACAGAATATGAACAGGAAATCACCGCGAAAAATGCAGTCCGGAAATTTACGGTTTGGGAATCTTGTAAAGATAAAAAAGTTCTGAAACTATGTGGAATCTTCTTTTTATGGATGACCGGTTTTTGGGGGTTCAATTTTTGGATGCCTACCGTCCTTAAATCGGTATCCGGCTGGTCCAACTCACAAATGGGTTGGCTTATTGCAATACCGATGACAATAGCCTTTATTGGTTTCATTCTGTGGGGGATGTCATCTTCCAAATCGGGGGAAAAACGGTGGCACATGGCCTTGCCGTTATTCATGGGGGCAATTGCGATGGCCGCTGGGCCGTTCGTTACTGATCCCTGGTTTAGTCTTGCACTTGTCACCGTGAGTGCATTAGGCTTATATATTGGACTAGGGGTCTGGTGGTCCTATCCTACGACGTTTTTATCCGGTTCAGCTGCCGCTGCAGCGACAAGTTTAATTAACTCAATCGGCTGCACCAGTGGCTGGGCTGGACCGTACTTTACCGGTTATATTAAAGATATGACAGGCTCATTTCAGGGGGCATATATCGGTATGGCTGTTTCTATTGCCATAGCAGGTTTATTTCTCTTAACGTTAGATAATGGGCTTGTGACTGTTAGTACAGAAAAAAGGTATAATGCTATGAGCGATGCCAAGAAGGCATAAAGCCCACTTATGGTGTAACTCTACTTAAGAAAATTGACATCCGTTCGATCATTTTATAACAACTTCCTTAATATATAACATCTTTTAGGGAGGTTGTAAGGATTGTCCAATGTACGGACAATCCTTACAAAAGCATTCCTGTAATATGTGAAATGAACTTTGAGAAATAAACAAACCCTGGTATGATTTATGTGTGTCTCGCAAACACAAAAAATCATACTAGGGGGGCGTAAACTGTGAAGAACCTGTCTTTATAAGTCTTTAGACCCAGGTTGTACTAAAGAGGCTATCGCAATAAAAAATTGAGGCGGCCTCTTTTATGCTTCATTGGAGATTTAATTAATTTTTAAAGATGTTGCCTTTAAATTTCAGGCAGGTTTCCAGGAAGATGGATATTGGTGAAGCTGGGGCCTGGTTAGCTACGATTTATTTAATGGAGACATGATAATATCCTTTAAGACTTTTTCCACAAGAATCCTATGAACTTTATCTTTAGTGACGTTAGTTATAACTTCATCATTTAATTTGATAACTACCCCTTCGGTACATTTCCCTTGGCAGAAGTCTCCATCGATATCTATCTCGCTCTTAATCTTATAACGTTCTATCAATACCATAAATGCATTTAAAACATCTGAGGCACCACGTAACTGGCATTTACTTCCAAAACAAATTGATATTGTAAGCATTTATTTTCCTCCAGAGTTTTTGATACTGTCTATATATTATCATTGCCTTTATCCCCTCTTACCAGGGGGGGTATATGTCACAACGTAATTCATAAAAATCACATCGCTCATCCGACGAAAACCTTTCTCTAAAAAGAGGAAGGCCAAAATGCTATTCGACCGCCAATTTACAGATGGCATAATAACAAAACGCTTACCAGCCTGTACAATAAGTTGGTAAGCCATCTTCATAATACACTACTTTCTTCATTATTTTATATCATATAATAGCAAACGAGTCCCAATATATCAATAATAATAAATTTATTAGTAAGTTTAACATTACCTAGTCTTAGGCCGATTAGGGAAGAAATTCAATTTAGAAGCTGATTTTCTTGGTTCGCCAGCGTTTGAGGCAAATTCGCAAATCTATTTTTATGTTCGTGCTGCCGGGCAAAAGAATCAGTTAAGGAGCATGATGAGCTAAGACAGCCTGAATAGGGTAAAAGCGGTAATGCTATTCTATGAATTATCATAACAGGTAGCATCTAGTTGAAATTATATATGATTTAATTTATAATATAACATTATGATTAAATGCAATAGTAATAACAATACAGAAACTGAAAGCCCGCGAATGATGAAAACACGGCAAGCTTATGAGTTTATTCGCTCACGGATTATTGATGGTACTTATGGACCAGGCGATAAAATCGTCATGGATCGTGTTGCGGCTGAATTAAATTTTAGTATAATACCCGTTAGGGAGGCCATTCGTCGATTAGAAGCGGATGGTCTGGTTCAAATTATTCCATACAGTGGAGCTATCGTACAAATGCTGAATGCATCTGACCACGAAGATACTCATTGGGTGCAGTCATTCCTGGATGGCGGAGCAACCTTCTTGGCAGCCGGAAAAATGACATGGCAAGATATTGATGAACTTGAAAGAATAAATCAAGACATGCAGAACGCATTGGATGATTTTGATTTCGAGAAGTTTGGTGAGTTAAATAGTCAATTTCATGAAAAAATTTACGAAAAATCCAACAATACATATCTCATTGAACGCTTAGAACAAGTGCGTCAGCGCATGGCGCAAATTCGCAAAGCGATTTTTACGTTCGTTCCACGCCGTGCCAAAGAATCGGTCCAAGAACATAAGGAGCTAATTCGGTTATTTAGAGAGTCGGCTCCACCAGAAAAAATTGAAGAATTTGCTCGTCTGCATAGTCTGAGAATGCTTAAGGCTATTAAGCAAAGCAAAACAACTAAATAAAAGTATAGAATAAATAACACTATCCAAGTGCCGAGGACATAAGTCCTCGGCTTTTTTGTTGTTTGAACGAATAAAAAGATTCGAAACGCATAAGTCTTTTTTTGCAGTTTTATAAGAAAAAAAGAAATATTAAAAAAATATGTTGAAATACATCAAAAAATAATATAAGATAATTATAATAATCATATAAGATATCACAATAAATAATATAAGATTATACCGATAAATTAATTAGTATAAATGGTCAATTGCACTAACTCGAAAGGCGGTGAGAGGGTATAGCACTGATAATCTGAGGAAAGGAGGCACGGTTTATCAATGTTAAGTGAAATTGGTTACGCCAGAATATCGTTTACGAAACAGCAAAAACAATGCGGGTCAGAAAAAAATGATGGCTATCTTATTTATGGCGATTGTTGTCGTGAAAAAGATATTGCAACGTAGAAAACATATGAAGGTGTTTTAATAAGGTATGGTGGACATGGAAAGCGCAAAGATAACAATATATAACGTAGAAGCTGGCATTTGAGTGAATTTATAGTAGAAAGGCGATGTTTAATATGCTTCTTATGACTCATGTTGATAATATAAATGCCGACCATGTGCCATATTTGATTGAACAATTGATGAAGAAGGGCGCTGGCGGAACGAGGTATTAGGCGAATTAATACCGATCATATTTCTTTTAAGTCATCGTTAGAAACAATGAAAGTCTCGCTAATAAATACGGAGCATAGAGTATTGTGGGAAAGTAATGTGGATGTCAAGGTGATCAAAGATAATTTAGGTATCCCCATTGCTGTACGAGTTGAGTACGAGTGCTTAAAAAATGCGGCAAAGGCTATTGAAAAAGAAGGATCAGGGATTACATTTCATGAGTTAAAAGAAATGATTGAAAGCAATGCTTTAAAATATTTTAAGAAAACAGGTTTTGAAATTAATATAAAAGCCAATAAGCACGTTAATAAAGGAATCGGAAAAATAACAATTTTCAATAATTTTATGCTGGTTTAGTGGTTCTGCACAATAGGACATTGCAATAAGTGTAGGGTCGTTGAGTAGGGTCTTAACGGAGCTAGTATAAAGATTGACAACCCAAACTTTGCCTATATGCCTTTGGACAATGTACTAAAAGTCGGTGTGGGGGCTGCAAAGGAGGCAGGTGCCGACGCTGCCAATGCCGCCTTGATCGTAGCGGTACTCCTAAACCTTGTCGGGACGAAATCTCGTGCCGGTGTACCGGCAGGAAACCGCAAGCTGGGTGCTATGGCTCGTATCGTAGCTGGGGCAGACCGCGCAGGAGTGTCGACTATTCCTACAGGGAAACGCAACTGCAAGGTTTCCGGCTTTGCAGCTGTCAAAGCGTTATATGAAGCCATGGAAAAAGGTGAATTGGTACAAGTAGACGGGGCAGATATTCCCTCATTCGTCTCTGGCAGCACAACATATGGTCACGGTGCGTTAGGGGAGGATTTTACCTATGTTGACCTAGCACTTAATGGCACAAAGATTGCCGTAGAGGGTAAGAAGAAAGCGTACCACGGGGTAGGGACCTGTAGTAATTAATCAACTAAATTAATTACAGAGAGGAGCCAGGATAGGGAGGACAAGTTGACACAGTGTTCCGTGAGAGGATCACCGAATGGGTTATCCAAGTGCTCAATAAATTACAAGTGGAGGCGGATAAGTTATGTCAAGTCCAATAGAGTCAATTAAAGCTGAGATAATGCCAGAAAAGCCGACAAAGCAAAGACTTTTTTTAGTAGCCATATTATGCATTGGTTTATTCGTATGCTTTTTGGATCGGGTTAATATTTCTGTGTTAGTCGCAAATGAAGCGTTTTTAGTTGATATGGGGATCAAAGGTCAACCTGTTAAAATCGGCATGCTAATGTCAGTGTTTTTGGCAGTTTACGGAATCTCTAATTTTGTGTTAGCTCCGATAGGCGATTATCTGGGACCGCGCAAAGCCATGTCTCTCTGTGTGGCTATCTGGGCATTATCCCTATTTGTCGGCGGCATTGCCACTACCTTCACGACCATGCTTGTTGCCCGGGTCATACTGGGGATGGGGGAAGGTCTTTATTATCCGCTGCAGAGCGTATTCGTTAAAAACTGGATTCCGCCACAGGAACGCGGCCGGTCTAACGCGGCATGGTCTATTGGTCAATCGCTCGCACCGGCTGTGGCTATGCCTTTTTTTGCTTACGTTGTTGGCACTTGGGGCTGGCGGGACGGTTTCTGGGTTGCACTGGTAATTACTTTGATTCCGTTATATCTGTTTTGGTTTCGGACAACAGATACCCCTCGTACACATAAAAAGGTTAATGCCCTGGAACTTAAGCATATTGAGGAAGGGTTAGCCACAGAACAGCAAGGCCAGGAAGCTACTAAAGATACTTTTAAGCAGCGCTTTATGACCTTCGCCGGCAATTATCGCTATTGGCTGCTTGTCTGTTGGTACATGATGATGAATATTATCGCCTGGGCAATGCTATCCTGGTTGCCTACGTATCTAAAGTCGGCACGCGGCTTTACGTGGACGGAAATGGGTTGGCTGGCTTCATTGCCTTTTGTACTTGGCGTTATATTAAAAGTCTTTGCCGGTTGGATTACTGATCGTACCGGCAAAAATGCGCCGCTTCTTGCCGGCTGCATGTTCGTGGCAGCGGTATCTATGTACTTTGCCGCCTCTGTTTCCGGGAAATATCCGGCGGCATTGTTTTTAACCTGCGCAACAGCTTCCAATGTAATGGCAATACCGGCGGCCTGGACGCTGTTGCAAGGATTGGTGCCTGCCAAAACACTGGGGACTGCAGGCGGAGTAATGAATGGAATTTCTACAGGAACGGCAGCTTTATCACCAATGTTTCTCGGCTTCGTTATTAGTTTAGGCAATTACTCGGCCGGGTTATATGCGCTGGTAGCAGTGGGGCTGATTGGCTCGGTGTCAGCAGCTGTTTTGGTATATCAAAAGTATTAAAGTTCCATAAATAAAAATTACAAAAATCAGGAGGTAGTAGAGATGAAAATTACCAGTATTGACGTTTTTGAAGTGCCAACGGAGTTTGCGACCGCAATTAATAAATTTAGTCCGATAGTTGTTCGCATAAACACGGACGAAGGAATCTCAGGGTTCGGCGAAGTTGGGATGGCTTACGGACTCGGAGGGTCGGCAGGGTTTGGCATGGCTAAGGATCTGGCAAAACTTTTGATTGGCATGGACCCGATGAAGAACGAGCTCATCTGGAATACGATGCAGAAGAAAACCTTCTGGGGCCAGGGAGGCGGCACGGTTGTTTCCGCCGGGATGAGCGGTATCGATATTGCCCTGTGGGACATAAAAGGTAAAGCGTACAACATGCCGGTCTATCAGCTTTTGGGCGGAAAAACGCGGGATAAGATAAGAGCGTATGCCAGTCAGTTACAATTTGGCTGGGGGCTAGGTAAGGATAAGCAAATGCTTACGGAACCGTCGCAATATGCCGAAGCCGCAATGGCTGCCGTTGCCGAGGGCTACGATGCGATAAAGGTTGATGCGATTGCTATGGATATGCAAGGGAATTGGAATAAGCATAAGCTGAATGGTGTTCTTAGCGATCAGGTAGTGCGAGTGGGCTATAATCGCCTCAAGGCGATCAGGAAAGCTGTAGGACCCGATGTGGATATAATTGTCGAAAACCATGCGCTAACTGATACTACTGCCGCTATTCAGTACGGCAGAATGATTGAAGAATTAAAAATACATTATTATGAAGAGCCGGTTATGCCGCTTAATCCCAAGCAAATGAAAAAAGTAGCCGATAACGTAAAGATCCCTATTGCCGCCGGGGAACGGATTTACACCAGATGGGGCTACCGGCCGTTCCTTGAGGACGGATCGATTGCCGTCATTCAGCCTGATATTTGCACGTGCGGCGGATTAACTGAGGCCAAGAAAATCTGCGATATGGCGCATATCTACGACGTGACTGTGCAAGTTCATGTTTGCGGTGGACCGATTTCCAACGCTGCCGCACTGCACGTCGAGGCCGCCATCCCTAACTTCGAGATTCATGAGGAACACAGATTCTTTGCCATAGAATCAAATATCAATAAATGTAAATATCAATATTTACCGAAGAACGGGTCGTATGAGGTGCCTGATCTTCCCGGAATCGGGCAAGAGCTAACGGAAGAAGCGATCAAAGAGTCTATTATGGTAACAGTGAAATAGGATCGTTACGCAGGATAATTGCCTCTTTAAAGTACAATTCCCTGGGCAAGACAGAAGCATTCACGCTAACGCGTGCATACTTCCGTCCCGACCAGGGAAGAGCGTTATCAAGGAGCAATGAATAAATTTACTTTTAACAAAGTCACTATTTCTTGTCATAAGGGAATCCGATTTACACAAAATTATCTGCAGATCCAAGATTTCCCCTTACCTCGGGCTTTTCGAAGCCCGGGGATTGTTTTTTGATGCAATAAGAAAAACGTTAGCGCGGTCCGTACTCTCTATCCCTTTCTTTGCTGCTTATTAAGTTGCTTCCAAGCGGCAATTTCCACAGCCGGGGCAAGCTTTGCTTGCGGTAACGGCGTAGGAGCTTATTCGTAGCAAAGAAATTTGCCTAAGCTACCCTTGATAAAGAAAGAAGGCCATCACACTAATTTCTTAGTGTGAAAGCCCTTTAAGATCAACAACTATATCTGGTCGCAGGTTTTACAAGGGGCTAAGGTTTTTTTTATTTCGGTTTTCTTGAATCTTCTTGACCATTCGCAAATGGTTTGAAGTATTGGCAAGACTGAGCGTCCCTTATCGGTTAATGAGTATTCTGTTTTCGGAGGCATTTCATTATATTGTTTTCGAGTGATCATTTCGTCGGAAATCATCTCTTTAAGCATGGCGGCCAGAACGGCATCTGTGATATTGGATAACTCATTACGGATAGCGCTATAGCGCATAGTACCATTTGATGCTAATATGCAGATGATTCTTGACTTCCATTTGCCGCCAAATATGTCAAGGCCATACTCAAGTGGGCAGAGAATTTCTTTTTCTAATTTATGTTGATACATATGTTAAACTCCATTACTATGATTTTTGATAGTACTAATAAATTTATTAATATTTGTATTTATTATAAAAGTAAAGTATATTGAAGTCAAGAATTTATTAGTAAACACGTCACTTTGACATCTTTGAGTTTAGTCAATACGGTATCATAGCTTCTTTTTTATCGTTTCCCGACTTTCCTAATTTCATGATTTTGGTAAAATGGGCGTATAAAGGGTTCAGCACATATTTTTTGAGAGGTCGTTTGATTTTAGGAAGAAGAACGGTAAATGGTAGAGGCCCGTGGATTTCACGAAGAAGATGGGCTTACTATTTAATCGCTCTTCTTCCTATTTTAGGATTGAGGCTGATCATGTGATGGTGTAATGAAGAAGATTTTATTTATCTAGAAAGATGGAAAATGGGATGAAGGTAAGCTTACAGACGACAATATGCTGGCAATAAGTGCTTATTAAGGTAAACGACTTTTTGATGGAGCTGCTGAGATATTCGGCAGGAGAGGCCCTTCAAGAAGTCAGTAGGCAAGATACTGCATAAACTTCTCATAAACAGATTTTTCAAGCGATTAGAGAGCAAAATAGCGATATGGCCGGTACTCTAATGCAGGAACATTTGCGTGAGATGAGCGCATTATAAATGCCAATGCAACGGCGAATTCGTACACGCTTGGATGTGTAGCAGTGCTGATTGACGGTAACTAAATTAGTACCAGATGCTTACGCATATATCAGGAAAATAACAGGAGGTATTATCAGAAAATGGAGATGGAATTTAATCTAGGTATATTGAAAGTGACTCTGGAATTTGGGGATTGTATCACAATTTGTGTGAATGGAATAATATGACAATTGAATGCGCATACTAGTACTGCTTTGCCCCTGCGCAGGATGAGGCAACGCAGAGGTGCGACTTGAGCGGCGCGGGAGATTTGGGAGGCGGCGGATTTAGAGATTCGCCGTTTTTCTATGTCAAACCTTAAGAGTGTCCGCTGACTTGGAAAACCAAAGCTGCTTTGTTTATCAATGTATCCAGTTTATGTTTTTCTAGCCTTATGACTAGTCTCTAAAAATGTGGCCGTATAAGAAAGTGGACATTGGGTGTAGGAGACGGAGCAATTTAGTATTTGACAAACCTAGAAGCAACTGTTAGCATGTTGAGTGACAACCGTCATCTTGGGTTCCTAGACAATGAGGAGTGGGAAAATGTCAGTACTAAAGCGGAAAGTTATACAAAAGCTAGCAAAAGAAAGTGTTACGGATCAGATTTATGAAGTTTTGAAAGACTATATTACTTCAAAAGAGTGGGAGCCAGGGCATAAATTGCCGTCTGAGAATGAACTGGCCGAACAATTTGGCGTAAGTAGAATGTCGGTACGCATGGTACTGCAGAAATTGAATACCCTAGGATTAACCGAAACCAGAGTGGGAGAAGGAACGTTTGTAAAAAAATTTGATTTCAAAAGTTATCTTAGTGAGGTATCTGAGTTTGTTATCGATCAGGATATGGTTTTTGATCTCAATGAATTTCGAATGTATTTTGAATTGCCTATGCTACAACTCGCTATTAACAAGGCAACTGACGAAGAAATTATAATACTCGAGGAAAAAACAAAAAAATTTCTTCGGGCGGAAAACATCGATGAACTGGCCCGTTACGACTATGAATTTCATCTTGAAATTTGCAAGATGGGAAAAAATACCCTATTTATTATGTTTTTTGAACAAGCGGCCGGGTTAATCCAAAACTATTTGCGAACTAATATAGCCGCTAGTCTAAATGGCATAAAAACAGTAAAAGATATTTTCGATTACCATAAGGAAATCGTTAACGCTATCAAAGCAAGAAAGTTCGAGGAAGCGAAATGTGTATATATTAATATGATGAACGTACTTTGGGACAGTCAATAGTGGCATAATTTTTAAAAAATTTGATTTTTAGAGAATAATGAGATATTGACAAGAGTAAAAATGACTGCTATATTTAACTTGTATAACAACCGACAACCGACAACTAACAACGGTCCAACGGTTTCGGTTTATTATCGGCATGCCGGACTGTATTTTAAAGATGTAGTTATAACTATTTTCCAACTAGCAGGGGTAATGTATTTGTTTAACCTAGGTTAAAGGATTGGCAAATAAAGGAGGGGGATAAGAAAAAATTTACATACAACAGGACCTTCGAACAGTTGATGTTAATCAATCTAAAATTTGGGGGAGAAGACGATGAATCCTGTAACTTCCAACGAAACTGTTGGATTAGCAATTGATTCTCAAACAGCTTCACGGATATTGGGCAAGGTGAAGTGGAGAATTCTATCATTGGCGTTTTTGTTGTATTTTTTTAATGTCGTAGATCGACTGAATATTGGCTATGCCGCATTACAAATGAACAAGTCACTAAATATTTCCCCGGTCGATTTCGGCACTGTGGCGTCCATGTTTTTTATAACTTATTTGCTTTTTCAAGTACCGGCAAACATGATCCTTGAGCGTTCCCGGGCCAACCGGTGGATAGGATTCATCTTAATCGCGTGGGGCGCAGTAACGGTAGCAACATTTTTTGTCAAAGATGTTACGCAACTGACAATTTGCCGATTATTGCTGGGCGTGTTCGAATCCGGCTTTTTTCCGGGAATGATCTATTATTTTTCCTGCTGGTTTCCATCAAGGGAACTAGGAAAAGTCACAGCAGTTTTTATGGTGGCGGCGTCGGTATCTTCAGCTGTTGCATCGCCAATTTCCGGCTGGATTGTACAGAATGCTAACTGGATGGGATATGAAGGTTGGCGGTGGCTGTTTGCCGTTGAGGGCATACCTACATTATTGTTAGGAATCGTTGCAGTTTTCGCAATGACCAATTCGCCAAAAGAAGCGAAATGGCTTACCCCAGCGGAACAAGATTGGCTAATCAACGAAATCGAAGCCGACAAGAAGGGCAAAGGGGCGGTTGATCGTTTAGGCGTAAAACAGATTATAACGAACGGAACCTTATGGCGCTTGGCTGGAATTTATGGCTTTGTGCAAGCTGCGCAACAGGCAGGTACGTCCTGGATGCCGACAATCGTGAAGACCTTTTCCAGCAATTTTTCTGATGCTCAGGTAGGTGTTATCATGGCAATGCCCTTTATTTGCGCTTCGATCGTAATGCCGATATGGGGAGCTCACTCGGACAAGCAACAGGAGCGAAAGTATCATACTGGAATTGCCTGTTTGGTGTTTGCCTTCGCTTTCGTAATAATGGCACTGGCCAATAATCTAGTAGTGAAGTTAATCGGACTGGCGCTGTTTGGCGTAGGAGCATTCAGCTATTACGGACCATTCTGGGCTTTGCCAAGCATGACACTGCCGCCGGCGGCTATAGCGGTTGGCGTAGCAGTAATCAACTCCAGTTCCAGCCTAGGAGGCTTTATTGGAAATATTGCCAACGGCTATATAGCTAAGGAGTTTGGATTAAATGGAACTCTCTTTTTTTCAGTATTCTTATGCCTGGTATCTACCGTCCTGGTCGTAACAATGCGCATTCCTAGTAAGGGCAAGAGTAAGATAGAGAAATTTAGCGACTAGATCGGGGCGATGATTGAATCAGTAGAGTTCTGCTAAGCTTTTCGGAGTTAGTGTTAGTGCAAGTCCTGCTAGGCAAAGAAAATAGGAAATGGGTCAATGAAATATTTTAAATATAAGAAAAGGTGAAAAGAAAATGATAATTACCAAAATTGACGTTATGCAAGTACATAAGGAGCCAACATCTTTAATTCCTTGGAGACCAGTCCTCTGCCGCATTTATACCGATGAAGGAATCTATGGAGACGGCGAAGCAGCGGTTGCGTATATTTCAGGAGCTCCAGCTGCTTTCGGGATGGTCAAAGATCTGGCTGCTATGCTTATTGGTCTGGATCCTTTGGATAATGAAAAAATTTGGGAAATTATGTATAAGAGGACTTTTTGGGGACAGAACGGCGGCCCCATCATATTTGCTGGAATGAGTGCCATAGACATCGCCCTTTGGGATATAAAGGGCAAATACTTCGATGTACCAGTATACAAGCTTCTGGGCGGTAAGAAGAGAGACAAACTGAGAACCTATGCCAGTCAGCTCCAGTTTGGATGGGGCGAAGGTATTACACCAGCTATAACGCCAGAAGATTATTACAATAACACTAAGAAAGCCATGGCTGAAGGATATGACTGCGTCAAGGTAGACTTCTTTACGTTTAGAGAGGATGGCAAGCAGTTTGATGAAGAGGATAGAACCGGCCTGCTAAAACCTTATTATGTAAAACTTGTCGAGTCGCGCGTTGCCGCAGTCAGAGAGGCTGCGGGAGAGAACGTGGACATTATCATGGAAAACCATTCGTTCCTAGATGCCCAGAGCGCAATACAGTTGGGACGTGTCGTACAGAAATACAATATCTTCTATTATGAAGAACCGAATACCCCGAATCCTAAAACTGCCAAGTATATCCGCGAGTCGCTGCAAATGCCTATCGCCAGCGGTGAACGCATCTACTCCAGATGGCAGTATGCACCTTACTTTGAAGATCAATCCATCCAACTGATTCAACCGGATCTTGGAAACTGCGGCGGCATAACAGAAGGAAAGAAAATCTGCGATATGGCTCATGTCTATGATATTGGCGTGCAGGCCCATGTTTGCGCCAGTCCCCTTTCCACTGCGGCAGCTCTTCATCTAGAAGCAGTGATTCCAAACTTTGTTATCCATGAACATCACGTATTCAACTTGAGTTCTTGGAACAAGAGACTTGCTGTTCATGACTATCAACCGGTCAATGGTGAGTACAGTATTCCTGAACTGCCGGGTCTTGGCAATGAAATCTCTGAATATGCCTTTGCCAACAGTGAAAAAGTGACTGTGAAATAAGGTATTTAGAGCAATCAGGCAACAATTTGAAACAGGACATGATAGGAAACAGCTAAATTTCTTATCATGTCCTCTCCCCAAAAAAGTGAATGAATAAGATTTTCCTGCGATATAATCAACCGAAAGATCGCAGTTAACTGAGTTGCCATACCGGAAGCCGACGGATTTGAATTTGGATAGGCATCATTGAAACTCATTCCTTAATCGGATCTTCCCGGCATTGGCCAAGAGCTGATTAGTGAAGCGATTGCAGCAGCGATTCTGTGGAAAGACCTGAATACGACAATTTTACCTAATGAGTGGAGGAAATCTTATGAAAGTAAAATCAATGAATCTAATTTATTTTTCCCCTACGGGGACAACAAAAACAATTATTCAGGGTATTGCACGCGGAATTAATCAAAGCTCTGTAGAATTGATGGACATTACTAAGCCAAATATAAGAAAACAACAACTACACATATTGGCTAATCAATTACTTGTAGTTGCTGTTCCAGTTTATGTTGGCAGAATACCTGCTCTTGTAACTAAATGGCTTAATACAATTAAAGCTCATAATACACCTGTAGTATGTATTGTCGTTTATGGCAATCGTGAGTATGACGATGCATCCTGACTGGCTTGTGCTAAAATGATTTTGAATTTTAGAGGTTAAGGAAGCTTTGAATCACATAGAATACCAGTTTAAAGTATTTGCTAGTATTTATGTCAATTTGTAATAAAAGGTGATGACTTTATATGCTTCTCATGACTCATATTGATAATATAAATACCGACCATGTTCCATATCTAATCGACCAATTGATGAAGAAGGGGGCAGGTAATGTCCATGTAATAAATGCGATGACCAAGAAGGGCAGGCAAGAGTATATTTTATTAATTGATACACCTGAAGCAAATGAATACATAATTAGTAGTTATCTCGCCGTTGAATTAGGAACTTTAGGTATTAGACGAATTAATGCCGACCATATTTCCTTTAGGTCATCTATAGAAACAATGAAAGCATCTCTAACAGACGAGAAAGGCACAGTAATATGGGAAGACAATATAGATATCAAACTGACTAAAGACGGTTCTGGTATTCCTCTTGCTGCCCGTGTGGAATATGAGTGTTTGAAAGCAGCGGCAGAATCTATTGAAAAAGCAGGTTCGGGAATAACCTTTCATGAGTTAAGAGAGAGGGTTGAAAGTAATGCTCTGAAATGCTTCAAGAAAACAGGTTTTGAAATCAAGGTAGAACCGTTACCTAAGTCAGATAAACAAGAATATTGAATAAATAAAATAACCATTGTTTGCCTAGAGGCAACTATGCAAAGTTTAGATGTTAGTTAGTTGCTTCCGCATGAATGGTATTTGTTAATAAGAAGAGGTGGTAGTTTGTGGAAAAAGAAATATTATCAGTTATGAGCGCCATTAAAGCAAACAGATTTTACGTAACCAATGATCGGTTGGAGGCATTAACTAAAGGCCATGGAATGCTAAATGTTACAGTTGCCGCTGTCGCTAATGCTCTTGTCCGGGAGATACTTAACGGAGCTAGCATAAAGATCGACAACCCAAACTTTGCCTATATGCCTTTGGACAATGTGTTGAAAGTCGGTGTGGCGGCTGCCAAGGAGGCAGGTGCTGACGCTGTTAACGCTGCATTGATTACAGCCGTATTATTAAACCTTGTCGGGACGAAATCACGTGCCGGTGTACCGGCAGGAAACCGCAAGCTGGGTGCTATGGCTCGCATCGTAGCTGGGGCAGACCGTTCAGGAGTGTCGACTATTCCCACAGGGAAACGCAACTGCAAGGTTTCCGGCTTTGCAGCTGTCAAAGCGTTATATGAAGCCATGGAAAAAGGTGAATTGGTACAAGTAGACGGGGCAGATATTCCCCCATTCGTCTCTGGCAGCACAACATATGGCCACGGTGCGTTAGGGGAGGATTATACCTATGTAGACTTGGCGTTTAATGGCACAAAGATTGCCGTAGAAGGCATGAAGAAAGCGTATCGCGGCGTAGGTGTCGCTCCTAGTCCGGTAATGTGTGCCTTATTGGCTGCAGCGGCTGTGCTGGAAATTGTCAATCCCGATGGAGCCATTGATGAGAAATATGGCGATTATAACAGGACAGGAGTTGGCTATTTAGTAGGCAAGGGAGCTGCAAAAGCTGCCGGTCTTCCGGAAAAGCTGCATCTGCGTGGCACCGGCAAAGAGTATGATACGGCTGTTGTTATTGGCGACATCGGCATGATTCTGAAAGATGTTGGATCGCCGACAGTAGTCGGCATGATTTGCCTCAATGATATTCTGGCATCCTTCGTCGAGGGACCTCAACTTGGAGCCGGATCTGGCGCAGGACCTCATAATTCGCCCATTGGTCATCTGTCAAGTGATACGGTAATCACAATGAATGCTTTGGTGGAGAATAACGGTGATATATATGCCGCCGCTGATGTGCTAAAAAAAGTTAAGTCCAGGGGCTGGCTTGATCCTGAGGTTGCCACTATTTGTATCAACCTAATTGCCCATAAAGGTGAGCAGGTAAGGCGGGGCTTAGTTACCCAGGCCATGATCGTAGCTACTGAAGGGATCTTTAGTAATGCGGTATATGTCAGGGCCAAAAGAGCCTACAACGAATTGAAAGCAGGCAGGAAGCTGGAAGACATATGTCTTGAGTTGGATCGTGAAAGAAAAGCTGGAGTTGAAAAAAGAGCCGGTGAAGTTTTGTCACAACGGTTTGGCAAAGACATTGCCGTTCATATTACGAAGATGGAACCTTGTGCGCGGAGAAATCATCCCTTCTGCCGGCGGTATTGGAGCTTTGATCCTAATATTGATGCAGAAGTAACCATTGACGGAGAAAAGGTAGTACTGGAAGGCTTTGTCCATAAGGTAGTGCCTGATGTTGTTTTAAATAAGAAGGCTGAATTAGCATTGCCGGTATCGATTGTCACACCAGTAGTAGGTGAGCTGACCTGTGCTTCTGTCTGTACGCTCAATGCCATTGTACCGGCAGCTATGGCGACCGTTCTCGGTGTTGCAAGCTGGGAAGAGGCTGGGAAACGAGCAGAGAAAGGAGCTGCAACGCTCACGGCAGGCATTCCTGGTCTTGCAGAAGCAGCCAAGGAAATATCGAGGATTTCGTTACGATTAATGAATGATTTTAATTAATAGCCTAAGAACAAGAGAAGGTAGGACAACCAGATTGGATAATATCGTGTACTGGCAATGCCGGTGATAGGGGAGAAAAACATGACAGTAATTAGCATTCCTTATGGCGAGGGCAAATTGAGGCCCATATATCGGAAGAACGACTGGGGGTGTTTTGGAAAACGAGCCCACCAATATAAACCCGAGAATGGGGAAAAAGAACATGGATATTTATATGCGCGGGCCGGTCATCTAAATTATTGGAAGCGAATTTGTAATTTTAGTTTAAATAAAGATGATAAAGACGGCATAAAGTCATAAGTAATTTTTGATAAATGAAAGAGAACTGCCGTTGGACAGTTCTCTTTTTTTGCATTGGAGGATGGTACATGGAAAGGGAAAAACAGATTCCATCGGACGTGGCCCAGAAAGTGGTTGACCTTCTTTATGAGGCTATTGGCTGTAATATCAATGTTATGGGGGAAAATGGTGAGATTATAGCTACAAAACAGAAACAGCGTTTAGGGTCTTTCCATGAGGGCGGGCGTCGGGTTGTGCGGGCTTTCCGCGATTTTTATCAGCTTAATGTATCTGATGAAGCACTAAAAATGTCTTCCGGTTTTGGTGGTGGTCTAGGGCATGCTGGTTGCATGTGTGGTACGCTCTCAGGAGCCACTATGGTTCTGGGTATGTTACAAGGCCGGAACAAGCCGCGGCCCCATTTATGACAGTGCCAAGAACTTCCACAGCGTTTTCAATGACAAGTTTGGAGCTGCTTGCTGCCGAGTGTTAAACCCTCATGAATTTGGTAGTCAAGAACAGCGAGATACTTGTCTTAAAATTACCGGAACTACTGCTGAATTGCTGATGAAATATATCCAGGATGAGCAACTGTCGGCTAAGTAAGACTATGGTTTTGTTTAATTAGTATTTGACCGATTGATCAACGTCAAGCGTGGTTAAAGAAGAAGATTTCGTAGCAAAGTCTAAAGGTAGAGGTTGATGCAATGCCTATAGTACAAGAAAAAATAAACAAACTGAATGAACTTCTTTTGTCGATGGGGAGTGTCGTAATTTCATTTTCTGGAGGCGTAGACAGCACATTTTTAGCGGCGGCCGCCCATAAACTACTTAGCAATAAAGCTGTTGCAGTAACCGCCTACTCAGAGTCATTTGCTGCATGGGAAAAAAATGACGCGCAGGCTATCGCCAAAGCGATTGGGATAAAACATATCTTTCTACCAGGCGGAGAGATGAATAATGCTGACTTTGTTTCTAATACCTATCAGCGGTGTTATTACTGCAAAAAGGAACGTTTTTCCGCACTGGCTGTTTGGGCTAAGGAGCATGGGTACGGCTTTGTGGCTGAGGGAAGTAACAACGATGATTTAGAGGATTTTCGTCCAGGTATGAAAGCCATAGCTGAATTACCAGTAGTAAGAAGTCCTCTTTTGGAAGCTGGTTTTACTAAAGAAGAAATTAGATTGGTATCACGACAATGGGGGCTGCCTACGTGGGACAAGCCAAGTACTGCCTGCCTGGTGTCACGTTTGACCTATGGCTTGCCGATTACTGCGCAGCGCTTGCTGCAAATTGAGCAAGCCGAGAAGCTAGTGCGCAGTTATTGTTCCGGTAAGATACGGGTTCGCCATCATGGTGCGTTGGCTAGAATTGAGGTACAGCCAGAAGTAATACCTCTTTTAACCAGGATAGAGGTTCTGACAGACTTAGTGGCAGGTATAAAGGAATTGGGATTTACATATGTAACGATTGATTTGAGTGGATACCGTACCGGAAGTATGAATGAGATGATGAATGAGGTGTAAAAGTGGACATAGATTATGTAAGTAATCTGCTCGGAGAATTTAAGGCAGGCAGACTAACGATAGAAGAGGTACTTGAGAAACTTAAAATATTGCCTTATGAGGATATGGATTTTGCTAAGCTTGACCATCACCGGTTGATTAGGCAAGGGTATGCCGAAGTAGTTTTTTGTCAAGGGAAAACGATAGAACAAGTACATGCTATTATTAATAAATTAGCTGATTATAACAGCAGCATTTTAGCAACAAGGGCTACCAGAGAGATGTATAATGCCGTAAAAGAAAGTTTGCCTGACGCTCAGTATCATGAAATGGCAAGATTAATCACTATTGAGCGGCAAAAGCCTCCGGTGGATAATGAGCGGTTCATTCTGGTCATGAGCGCCAGCACGAGTGATATTCCGGTAGCCGAAGAGGCTGCTATTACGGCTGAAATTATGGGTAATAAAGTCAAACGAGTGTATGATGTCGGTGTCGCCGGTATTCACCGTCTGCTTGCTCAGAGGCAGTTAATTGAGCAGGCTAACGTTCTAATCGTAGTGGCCGGTATGGAAGGGGCGCTGGCAAGTGTAGTTGGCGGAATGGCAGCGAAACCTGTGATTGCCGTGCCTACAAGCATCGGTTATGGTGCAAACTTTGGTGGCCTTGCTGCATTGTTAAGTATGCTTAATAGCTGTGCTGCTGGAGTGGCTGTTGTCAATATTGATAACGGCTTTGGTGCAGGTCGAATGGCTAGTATTATTAATAAAATGAGGTGATTAGCCGTATGACTGAGAAATGTAACGTGATATATCTTGATTGTTTTGCAGGCATCAGCGGTAATATGCTGCTTGGAGCTTTAATTGACGTAGGAATGCCGGAGGAACTGCTTCGTTCGGAGTTAGCGAAATTACCGATAAGTGGATATGAAATTAAGGTAACACGGGTAAATAGGGGTGACATTTGTGCATTGTACGTAGATGTTAGGGTCGATGAGCATGGGCACCATCACCGTAATCTTACTGATATAACAACGATCATTGATCAATCTGGGCTTGGATCTGCTGTTAAAGAAAATAGTAAACAAATATTTACCCGTTTGGCTTATGCAGAGGCCAAAGTGCATGGTGTACCGGTAGATGAGATTCATTTCCATGAAGTGGGTGCTATAGATTCAATTGTTGACATCGTCGGTGTTGCATGCGCGTTTGATTATTTAGGTGTAGAGAGGATATATACATCACGTCTGCATGTTGGCAGTGGTTTTATAAAATGTTGTCATGGTCTTATTCCAGTCCCTGCGCCGGCTACTGCTGAGCTTTTAAATGGCATTCCTTACTACCAAGGGGCGATTGCCAAAGAATTGGTAACTCCTACCGGAGCTGCGATTCTGGCAATATTGGGGAGTGGTTTTGGTTCAATGCCCGAAGGATTTATTAGCCGTAAAATTGGTTATGGGGCCGGTACTTGGGAGATTGATATACCTAATGTGACACGCCTGTATCTTGGAGAAATAAAGAAAGTGTAAAATGCGCCAATGAATGGCATGTATGCCCTTTCAAATATTGGTAGTTCGTGGCTTAGCCGAGAGAATCTGATGGGCTCAGTGTTTGCCGGATCGGCTTTTTTATATGGTTATCTTTGGTGGAAAAAAGAGCTGTTTATTATGGGACAGAGTACTGGAGATCAGTTTATTGATGCGCAGCTTCACCACGTTTCACAGACGGTAACTAGCGAATATATGCTCTGTATTTTTATACATGTTATGTTTGCTTGCCTGTTGCCAATGGGGCTGGCTTTTACGTATTGGCACAGTGAAAATGCAACAACAGGAAAGTTTAGTTTTCGTGCTGTGATTTTTGCCCTTGTGTTAGTTGGTGCATTTGCGGGACGCTCGCTGTTGTATGTGGCAGGTTCAGCGTTTTTACCTTTTTGATGCTAGTAAAAAAGGAGAGACTTTTATTTAGGCTACCCATTTTTTTCAATCTAATGTGGTTTGCTATTACTAGAAGTGAGGAGAAGTTTATATATTTAGCTGTAGTATTCAAGGATGAATTTACTGCATCCAACCAAGTTTAGCACTGATGGCAGCATTTTATTAGGCTTCTGCCGTTAGTTCTTCAGTAGCAGCCTCGCTATTTTCCGAAACTGCAGCAACTTGGCTTAGTCAGCAATTGGATGAAGCGCGGATAGGAAGAGGGGCATTTATTTCAGTGTTTCATGCATTTAAAAATGAACGGATAATTTACGGTGGTGTTAAATGATGAAAAAAAGAGTTGCGATTGTAACTTATTATTCTTCAATTGTGGGTGAATTTTATCGCCAACAACTCAATTTTCTATTTGACAATATGCTGCAGATTGACACCTATTCTTTCGCTAATGATAGCCTGCGGGAAATAGAGGCTGATCTTATTTTGGTATCACACTATGATATGTATCTGGAATGTAAAAAATATATCAAAAATAATAGTGATATTGTGATGATTAGCATAACGATATTGAAGGAGGCTCTTGAGAGAATAAAAAAGATACCCAGAGGCTCCAAGGTTATGCTTGTAAATATCAGCGCTGATCGGGCCAGAGAAACGATAGCTTTATTGTATCAAGCGGGGATTGACCACATCGAATTAACTCCGGTTTATCCGGGAATAAAAGATCCGCCCGTACTTGATATAGCAATCACACCTGATGAGGAACGGTTTGTTCCGAGAAACGTCAAAGAAGTAATTAACATAGGTAATCGCGTGCTAGATATGAATACTGTTGTTGATATTGCGGTGAAAATGGACATGGGTCATCTGTTGCTCAAAGATACCATTCAAGAGTATTTCAATCAAATTGTCCCGGTGAGTTATGGTATCAAAAATCTCTTAGGGGCGACCAGTCGCCTGACTGATCAGTTGGACATGCTACAGCAAATTGTAGATGACGGTCTCATCGGTGTATATCCCGATGGGATTGTGTATTTATGTAATGAGGCTGCGGAAAAAATCCTTGGCTATAAGCGAAATCAGGTGGTTGGAAGTTACCTTTACGAGTTAACTCAGCAGGCTTTATTCCAGGAAGTAATTGAAAATTGGCAGCCGATAAAGAACCGGCTTGTTAAGATAAATGGTGTTGATATTGTTGTTTCGGCTCTTCCGTACTCGAATGTTGAAGAGCGACTTGGCGTTATAGTGATGTTAAAAAAATATGCCGATACAGAAAAACAGCAGCATCGGATCAGAATTCAAGCAGTGGGCAAAGGACATGTGGCTAAGTATTCCTTCGAGCATATCGTCGGTGAAAGCAAAGTAACTAAGAATTTGAAAGAACTGGCTCAGAGAATGGCTCAATCCTCTTCGTCGGTTCTAATTACAGGCGAAAGTGGAACAGGTAAAGAGTTATTAGCGCAGGCAATACACAATGCGTCTCCTCGCAGTAAATATCCGTTTATTGCTGTAAACTGCGCTGCACTTCCTGAGAATTTGTTGGAGAGTGAACTTTTTGGGTATGAAGAAGGGGCTTTTACTGGCGCCAAAAAAGGTGGCAAAATGGGTTATTTTGAAATGGCTCATTTGGGAACTCTTTTTTTGGATGAAATTGGAGACATGGCGCCCCAACTACAAGTAAGGCTATTACGGACTATTCAGGAAAAAGAGATTGTTCGTATAGCAGGCGACGTCGTTATTAAAGTTGATGTGAGGATCATTTCGGCAACCAACTGTGATTTAAAAAGAAAAGTTCGAGATGGAGAATTTAGAAAAGATCTGTATTATCGTTTGAATGTTCTTCCGTTGAGTACTCCTTCGCTCAGAGAAAGAATCGATGACATACCTTTATTGTTTAGGCATATATCCAGAAATTTAAATTTTAACTTTACTTTAACGCCTGAAGCAATGGAGGTTTTTCAAAACCATGATTGGGAAGGCAATATCCGCGAACTTCATAACTATGTTGAATATTTAGGGCAACTGAACAAGGACATAATAGGCGCCGATGATGTATTGGCTATTTTGCAATCAAGTAATAGCGTATCTAGTACAATTGGTATCGATAATCGAGAACTTAATGAAGAGCTTGAAAGAGCAGCAGAAAAGAATAAGTCTGGCTATTTCTTTGTTCTTACAGAACTGGAAAGATGTTATCTTAATAGAAATAGAACAGGGCGAAGAAGTATTGCTCAGGCTGCATGCAAACAAGGGGTATTTTTATCGGAGCAGGAAATCAGAACAATTCTTATCGTTCTAGAAGAATGTGGCATAATAGATATCCTAAAAGGGCGTGGCGGAACCAGATTGACAGAGCAAGGTCTTAAGTTAATCCCGTATTTGAAAAAAAAACTAAATGGAGTTTGATGTGTAGTACTGTAAAGGGTTAATTGGGTGAAACAAAACACCGAATTAACCCTTTTGATATAATGCGGAATGCAGCTCATATCGAATAAATACACTACGATAGTAGATTAAGCAAATAATGCCACGTGCTTACTTTTCTTGCAAAAAAGACACAACATTAGCAGCTACGGCTTTTTTCAGTTTGTTAGCCTTCTGTAACGAAAAAGGAAAATTTGAAATTGAGAGAATTGGCATGATATTTGCAATGTTTTCTAAACGAGCGAACAAGGATGGAATGTAGGAGGGGATACTTTGGATTTAGGTTTACACAATATAAAACGATTTCCCAATAAAGAAATAGGAGGGTAAGGCATGGCTGAAATGCAAACTGCCAAATTAAAAAAAGTATTAGGATTATCTGATGTTCTTGGATTTGTATTGGGAAGTATTGTCGGAGCGGGGGTTCTTATTCTTACCGGTGTGGGCATTGGTTTAACAGGGAAAGGCGTTGTACTCGCATTTTTGATATCTGGTCTTGTTAATATCATTGCAATTATGCCATTGGCTCAGTTAGCTTCCGCTCTTCCAGTGACCGGAGCCGGATATACGTATTCCAAATTGCTGGTGGGGCCTAAATGGGCATTTTTGTGGCAGATCGGCGTTATTTTTTCCAAAGTCACAGTCGGTTTGTATTCTCTATCTTTTGCTCAGTACCTGCAAAGCATGTATCCAAACGCGCCAATAAAAATTTCGGCGATTCTGATGATGACCTTTTTCTATGTGCTTAACATGGTTGGGATAAAATCGGCGGCTACTACGCAGAAGTGGTTGGTTGTCTTGAAGGTTTCCGGGTTATTGGTATTTGCGTTGTGGGGGATTAGCTCGGTGGATGTTTCTTCCTTTGCGTCGATGGAAGCGTTGCTGCCTAAAGGAATGGACGGGATGCTGCAGGCGATCGGCGTCGTGGCTTTTGCTAGTTATGGAGCTCTCTATGTGGTTGAATTAGGTGGTGAAATGAAAAACCCCTCCAGGGACATTCCTCTGGGGATTATTGCCGGTACCATCGGAGCCACGCTAATTTACATGATAATTGCTTTTGTAGCGTCAGGGACACTGCCGCTCGACCAAGTCGCTAACAAGCCTTTAAGCCTCGTGGGCAAGAGCGTTTTGCCGCCAACGGCTTATTACTATTTCATGATGGCGGGGGTGGTCGTATCCATGGGTACGCTACTCAATGGTGTTTTCCAATGGGTAACAAAGGGGTTGATCGTGTCGAGCCGAGACGGGTGGCTACCCAAGAAACTGGGAGAGGTAAACGAGAGGTTCGGTACTCCGCATTATGCGCTTTCTTTTCTTTATTTCATAGGAGTGGTCACTGTCCTGAGCGGAATTTCTTTGGGAGACTTGGCAAGAATCGGTTTTGGTTTTTTACTGTTGGTAAATCTAATTCCGATAGTAGGATGCTTCTCATTGCCGAAAAAGTATCCCGAGCAATATGCTAAGGCACTTTTCCATCTAAAGCCGAGCTTATTGTATCCTGTAATTTTGGTATCACTGATAGCGACGGTTGGGCAGATTTTCTACTTATTCAAAGGGCTGCCGACCAATTTACAGATGGGTTTAAGCGTGGCCGTTGCTTTTTCAATTGCATACGTAAATATAGTTGGCAATCGGATGAATCTGAAAGAAATTGGAAAAGACGAAAGTTTTTAGTATTGTGTTCACCTTGCGGCAAAACTGCGCCGCTTGAATAAAATCTTTGTTCGCAATCGGGCATTCTTCTGTGGCGCAGCAGATAATCGAAGGGTGTTTGTGCTAGTAGCGAAGTAGACCCCATCCTGCACAAAAATGGTGCCACTTAGTACCAAACTATATTGCTAATAGCGGCATAATTCGCTCTAAATCGATACTTTACATAAGGGGGAAATGATATTGAAATATGATTTTGATCAACCGGTTAACCGCTTAAACACAGCATCCCTCAAATGGGACGGTGCGTATGTCTTTTTAGGAGAACAAGCTAAAGGCGCTCTGCCAATGTGGGTAGCGGATATGGATTTTAGATCACCACAAGAGGTTATTGATGAGTTAAAAAAGAGAGTTGAGCATGGTATTTTTGGTTACCCGATGTGCACTCAATCCTATTACGATGCAGTTATTGGATGGATGAAGCGACGTTTTAATTGGACGATAAAACAAGAAAACATACATTATGCTCCTGGCATTATTCCTGCCTTGAATTATCTTGTGCAAGTGTTTACCGAAGAAGGAGACTGTATTGCGATTCAATCTCCGGTTTACTATCCTTTTACAAACAGTATTGTTAATAACAATCGGCGGGTAGTCTTAAATTGTCTCAAATTTGAGGATGGCAGATATACCATGGACTATGAAGATTTAGAACAAAAGCTTTCCACCAATAAGGTTAAACTTTTAATTTTATGTAGTCCCCATAATCCGGTTGGCAGGGTATGGTCAAAAGAGGAACTGACAAAATTAGGCGAGATCTGCTTCAAGCACGGGGTTCTTGTTGTTTCTGATGAAATTCACGCAGATTTAACTTTGAAGGGAGTTAGGAACACCGCTTTTGCTAGTATCTCTGAGGAGTTTGCCCAAAATGCAATTGTTTGCACAGCTGCAAGCAAGACCTTTAATCTGGCTGGATTGCAAACGGCAAACATAATTATACCTAATAAAGAACTAGGGCTCAAATACAATAACTATATGAAAAAACTCCATTTACTTAAGCCAAATATCTTTGGTCAAATGGCCACTGAAGTTGCATATAATTACGGCGCAGAATGGCTGGAACAGTTAAAGGATTATTTGCAAGGTAATCTGGAATACCTCACCAGCTATATTGACAGTAATATAAACAAAATTAAAGTAATTAAGCCGGAAGGGACATATCTTGTTTGGCTGGATTGCAGAGAACTTAATATGAAAGGGGAAGAACTTAAAGCCTTTATGCTGCAAAATGCTAAAGTTGCGCTTGATGATGGTTATCTATTCGGTCCTGGCGGAGAGTATTTTACGCGAATGAACATTGGTTGTAACCGGAAAACACTGAAAGAAGCACTTATGAGGATTGAATGGGCTGTAAACCATTATAGGCGGTAATTGGGAGCTTGCTATACCTAATGTGACACAGCTGTATTTGGGGGAAATGTGATAGCTGTGAGCTATGAATTGATTAGTTACTAATAAATTTCCTAGTATATTTACTCTTCCAAGTTCTTTTGTTATATTAGGATATGGATTTTGCTAAGACAGTACAAGGAGATTTGCCTATGGACATAATAAAGCTCGCAGTAGTATTCTTTTTGATTGTAGCGGCTATCAAGTTTAAAAAACCGCTGCATGTTGCAATTTTAGCCGGAACTGTTGGAGCAAGCATACTCTATGATATTAATGCCCTGCAAGCTTTACAAATTATGGGCGCTGCCAGTATTAGCCCGGACACCATTATGCTGGTTTTATCTTTCTATTCCATTACCTTTTTGCAGCGAATGCTTGAAAAGCGAGAGCAATTAACTCTCGCCGAACAGTCATTGAATGGGATATTCAACAGCCGCAGAATAAATGCCATGATGGCACCAGTTATCATCGGTCTTCTGCCGTCACCGGGAGCTGTTCTTATCGCCTGCCCGATCGTGGATAATGCTGGCGGCAATGATATAAGTAAAGAGGATAAAACCTTTATAGCCAGTTACTTCCGGCATATCTCAGAAGCTTTCTTGCCTACCTATGCTTCAATTATATTGGCTTTGCAGTTATCTGGCGTTGATATGACGGCTTTCGTAGTGAGTATGCTGCCAATGGCAGTTGTCTTGTTTTTATTGGGTTATTTTTATTATGTGCGAAAAATTCCGAAAGAAACCGGACAACCAAACTCCAATAAGAAACTTACGCATGTGAAAAGCTTGCTGCGCAGTATCTGGACAATTATAGCAACAATTATCATCATCCTTACCTTCAAACTCCAGGTTCATATTGCGGTTAGCATGATTATTATCCTTAACTTCATAATTGACAGATTTACCTGGGAAGAAATTAAGCCAATGTTTATTAGTGCGTTTGAATACAAATTAATCACTAGCACGATTGCCATCATGATGTTTAAGGACATTCTGACCTATACCGGAGTCATAGACAGACTGCCGGAAGTCTTTGCCGTACTGCCGATTCCATCTGTTGTCATTTTTGCGCTTGTTTTTTTACTTGGCACTATTGTTGCCGGTACGCAAGCAATCATAGCTTTAGGCATACCTTTGGCATTTGCGGCCATACCTGAGGGCGGAGTAGCCTTGATGGTACTCTTAATGTGTATGACCTATATAGCCATGCAGGTTTCGCCCACCCATATTTGTCTGGCAATAGTAACCGAAAGATTTGAGACATCGTTTATTGATTTGGTTAAGCGGACTGTACCTGTCATGTTTGTGTTCCTGGTCATTCTCTCAGGGTATAGTTATATATTGTATTTATTGC
Organism: Sporomusa acidovorans; assembly: GCF_900101845.1. Taxonomy (GTDB): domain Bacteria; phylum Bacillota; class Negativicutes; order Sporomusales; family Sporomusaceae; genus Sporomusa; species Sporomusa acidovorans. The sequence goes on from NZ_FNAM01000012.1 coordinate 34,521, forward strand.
AGAGTTTGTAGGAAAAAGGGATGCCGAACGGCGCATACATGTGTGCGCGGACATCCCTTTTTTAGTTAAGTAGAATTAATGATGGTCTGTGACGATGGAAAAATAATTGCTGGCATTTATCCTGAGATTAACCCGCTCTGAGACTCCGTGCTTCTGTAATTGGAAGTTAAGAGCGGATAAGTCCCTGGATAAGGGCGACTAACCTTCAGATGGGGTTAAAACCCCACCTGAAGGTTAGTCTACTTTATACAATTTGTAATAGAAGGTGGTAATATAATGACCAAAGTTATAGGAATACCATTCTTGCACGCTTTCTTCGAGCCGTACCGCTTTGAAACCGTGGGCTCTAATATTTCTACGACTTCTATCGACAATATGAAGTACAGAGATTCAGCGTCACAACAATCGTTTTTTGTTGTGACGCTGAATCGTTTAAGCGACGCTGTAGATTTTTACATCAGGATCGGCACTCCATAGCGGTTTTAGGCCGACAAATACATCATTCTTGAACATTTCGCTATCAAGATAAGCCTTTGCATTTTCAACGCTGTCAAAACCATGAAGAACCTGGACATCTTCGGCACGGATAAGAAGCTCTTTAGTAACTGCTCCTTTGATTTGTGATAAAAAGGGTTGACGATAGTCTGTGTAGACCTTTGCTGCTGCCGGACGATTGGCGTTGTTAATTACCATCGTAATTAACAAGTATGCCTTTACACTCATATTATTCCCTCCATATACTATGTTTATGGTTTAACCACAATCAAAGTATAACAAAGCAACTCGGAAGAATAAATATATTAATAATTTTATAAGTAACTAATAATTTTCATAGTAATGGCACTATAACAGCTGGTAACACGTCTTACAGGGCGGGAGCTCTTTGCTCCAGAGCCGGGAATTATGCTAGTGAGTTGAATTACAAATTTCCAGAATTGATACAAATAATGAAAATATGTCTTAAAATAAGATTTTTTGAAATTAGGTATTAGAGGCTAAAAAAGGCATTATAGCGTAAGGTGCCACGATATTTAAAATAGAATTTTATTTGGCACGAATTTTGCATTATGTTTTTATAAATTGTGAATTATTAAATGAAGGAAGTGTTTATTTTGAAGACGGTAAAGAATATGGAAAAAAATTTTCAATGTTATTTGGAAAATGAACCGCCAATCATAATTGATACTACCGAGGAAAGTGGTGGGACAGGGGAAGGCATGAAACCATTTGAGTTGGTGGAAACGGCTTTAGCCGCCTGTATGAACATCACAGCAAGACGAAATGCTGGACAAGTGAATATAGAATTACATGATATTAAAACATTTGTCCGAATGAATTGGCAAGAAGAGGGAAAATTAATTTTTGAATATGATTATTCCATTCCGGAAAACTTTACAGACATAGAGCGTCGAGTGATTGATGACGCTATTAATAGTTGTGCGTTAAGACAGCTTTTTTCAACCTGTAAAATTGAATTTAAACAGGTTGCTATAAAATAGGAAAGAAAGTAATCTAAAGACTACGTACTGCATTATTCTTTTGGCCAAGTAAAATTTGTGGAAAAAATCTGTGTAAACCTCCAAGTTGGCGTAAAATGGAGACGGCAACTTGGAGGTTTTAATATGGCTTGGATATAGTGCGACTAGTAATTACCGAGTATGAAAGAGGTAGTCCCAAAGTTAAAAAAAACTTTTGGGACTACCTCCATAGATAGCGAACTATCGACGATTATTGATGGCTTCGCAGATACGGCGGAGTCCTTCTTTTACAATTGAACGCGGGCAGGCAAGATTGAGGCGAATATAACCATCTGAATTGGCAACAAACATGTTCCCACCTTCAAGCAGAACACCGGCCTTGTTAGCGAAAAATAGCGGGAGACTTTTTTCATCAGGCAGATAGTTCCCAACATTAACCCAGGCTAAATAGGTAGCTTCTGAGATGCGGTATTTAGCTTTTGGTAGATGCTCAGCTAGATATTCACCGGTGATTTTGAAATTTTCGTCTAGATAAGCGCGCATTTGATCCAGCCAATCAGCGCCATAAGCATAGGCGGCTTGAGTAGCTGCGATACTGAGTGGATTATCGAAGTTATAATGACGTTCCTTCCAGATACTTCTTAAATCACTATTTGGAATGATAATATTGGACATCATGAATCCGGCCATGTTAAATGTTTTACTTGGTGCCATACAAGTAATGAGCTTGTCGTAATTAGGAAACAATTTGGCTAAAGGTGTATGCACCATGCCTACTCTTAGAAGGTCGCAGTGGATTTCATCTGAAATAATCCAAAGATTGTGACGAATGCAAATATCACCGACACGTTTTAATTCTTCTGGAGTCCAGACGCGGCCACTTGGGTTATGAGGATTACAAAAAATACACAAGGCAGTTTTCTCGTCACTTGCTTTGGCTTCAAAATCGTCAAAATCTATAGTATAATACCCATCATTATTAATTAAGTTTGAACAAATAGATTCGCGATTATTAAAGTCAGCAGCATATTTAAAATATGCATAGGACGGGGTGACAAACAATACTTTTTCATCCGGTTTACAGATATATCCAACCATTTCGTAAAGCGCCGGAATGACTCCGTTAGATGTTACTAAGTGTTCTTTTTCAAAATGCCATTGATAACGTTTTTCTGTCCAACGAACAAACGTGTTGTAATATTCAGGATCAAATACTCTGGTATATCCAAAAATACGGCGGTCCAGTCTGGTCTTTATAGCGTCAATAATGACTTGCGGTGTTGCAAATTCCATATCTGCAACCCACATTCTTATAAACTCATCATCCGCATAAGGGAATCTCATGGTTGAATCCGCATGAAAGATATATTCACGGAAGCCTTCAGTATTCATGGCATTCGAGTTCTTTCGATCAATAATTTCATCAAAATTATAAGTCATAGTTTTAATCCCCTTTGTTATTTTGTAGCTTTACTTTATAAGTTATTAAAATATAAATGATGAAATTAATCAAAACGGATTGAGTTTCGTTAAAATAGACTAATTTGATCAAAGTGTTTCTTTAAAGTAGAATTTTGGGTAAATTTGCGTTAGAATATATAAAGATAGCATGATTTGACGATTAATTTACTCAAATAATATATTCATATGAAACTAGAAAGGGGTGGTGAAATGAATGAAGTTGCTGTAGAAATTGGGAATAGAATCCGTAATTTTCGAAAAGGCAAAGACATTACCATTCAAGAACTTTCAGATAAGATATGTAAGAGCAAAGCTACTGTTTCTAAATACGAAAAAGGTGAAATTGTTATCGATATCGTTACTTTGTACGATATAGCAACGGCATTAGGTGTTCATGTGGAACAGTTACTTTATTGTCCTCCAAGCCAAGCTCAAATTCAATCTGACGGTATTAAACCAGCATTTTTTCGTAATTCTTCCCAGTTTTACTCTTATATCTATGATGGGAGAACGAATAAATTAATTCGTTGTGTGTTCGATGTTTTATCTAAAACAGATGAATCCAGTTACAAAGTGATGCTCTATATGAATATTGACAGTTACGAAAATTATCAAAACTGTGAAAACACATATTGGGGGTATATCGAACATTATGATGTTCTGACCAACATTATCTTGAAAAATCAGGCATCTCCGGTTGAACAGATCACGATTAGTGTACTTGCCTCATTCCTTGACTCACCGACTAAATGGGGATTAATGTTTGGAATCTCATCTCGGCCGGTTATGCCAATAGCTGTGAAGATGCTCTTTTCCAAGAAACAATTGAAAGAAGATAAGGATCTAATCGAGCAATTGCGTGTATCGAAAGAGGATATCCGCATAATGAAAATGTATAATATGTTTGCCATCATGTAAGCTTTAGGCTAAAAATTAATAGGGCTACTGTGAAACCAAATTTGGTTCGCAGTAGCCTTTTATTTTATGTGATATCAATCAGTTATAAGAGCTTAGCGAAGATTCCAATGACTTTATAGAATGCATCAATTTCTTCAGCAGTACAATACTTGGATAGATCTTCAAGTGTTTTAGAAATTGTAATTGTATCATATAGTTTATGCGCTTTGCTTAGTTTTAATCCTTCTTCTGTTACATATAACAGCACAGTTTTTGCATTTGTTTCTGTCTTATGACGGTAGACTAACCCTTTATCAACCAACTTGCTTACAGTTTGAGATAAGGCGCTTTTGGTCTTACTCCAGTGTTGTGCCAACTCTGTAACTGTAGTTCCGGGATTATCTTCAATGTAGGTCAAAGTATGCACTTCCGTCATGGAAAGAATATGTCCCGTTCCGTAATCGTGTGCAGCATTAATATAATCACTATATTTTATGACAAACTGATAGATGTTATTATGACGATTGTTTAAGTGACGATATGTAGCATTTATGAATGCATCTTCTTCGTTTCTCATAATTACTCCTTATGTCTATATGGTAAAAGTGTATCACAAATAATGTAAATTATCAACGATAGCCCAAAAATGTCCGGCAAATCAAACTTAAAAAAAAGTTAAGTTAATAAATAATTTTCTGAAATATATTGACTAATTAAACGATTTGGTGGTAATATGTACTCGAAATGATTAAGCAACTTAACTAAAATGAATATTATAAGGGAAAGGGGTACTATGACTGTACAAGAATTTTGCGCTCAGTATTACGTAGATCGAAAAGGAACTCATTCCCAGAAATGGGATGCGTTATTGAGGAAGTTTGGCGATTCAAACTTGCTTTCTATGTGGGTTGCCGATATGGAGTTTAAGACGCCACAACCAGTTATTGATGCTCTAGCAAAAAGAGTAGAACATGGAGTTTACGGCTACTCGGATGTTCCCAATTCTTATTACGATGCTTTGAATAAATGGGAACAAGAGCATTATGGGTATAGGATAGAAAAAGAGTGGGTGAGATTCTCACCTGGAATTATTCCGGCATTATATTGGTTCGTCAACATGTTTACAGAAGAACAAGAGTCAGTTATTGTTATGACTCCAGTTTACTATCCGTTTCTCAATGCCGTGAAAGACAATGGCCGGAAGTTGATTACTTGCGACCTGGATTATAAGGATGGAATATTTACAGTTGATTATGAACGCTTTGAAAAATTAATCACTGATAATGATGTAAAGCTGTTTATTCTTTGTTCTCCGCACAATCCTGCGGGACGGGTTTGGACAGAAGAAGAATTGGAAAGAATGCTTGATATTTGTCAGAAACATAAAGTGCTGGTGATTTCTGATGAAATCCATCAGGATATAATTGCTCCCGGCTTTAGGCATATTCCAAGTGCGATTGTAGCACGCGGAAAGTATGCATCCAACATCATTACTGCAAATGCTCCTTCAAAAACCTTTAATCTTGCCAGCTGCTTACATGCTAACATTATTATACAATCTCCAGTGATACGAGCAATCTATGATGCATTTATCAAACGTTATTATCAGGCTGAAACGAATTTATTTGGGATTACTGCTGCAGAAGCCGCCTATACGTATGGCGAAACTTGGCGACAGGATTTATTAAAAGTAATTTACAGCAATTATAGTTACGTCAAAGAGCAAATGACCGAATATCCGGGAATTCATGTTTGCCCATTAGAAGGAACGTATCTGTTATTTATGGACTTACGAGCTTATATAAAACCAGATCAGATTAAGGAATTCATACAGGACGAATGTCGTTTAGCTTGTGATTATGGTGAATGGTTTGGTGAAAAATGGCGTGGTTTTATCCGTATGAACGTGGCAACCCATCCTAATTTTGTGAAACAGGCCGTTGATAGTATTAAAAAAGAACTGAAAATTATAAAAACAATAAATGGTGTTAATACCGAGAAAAAATAGCAGCTACTTAAAACCGGGAATAGAGGTGGTAAAAAGGAAAACTACCGTCGTTTTCAGGACAAACAGTAAACGGGGATATTGGGAAGGGGGGATCAATAGCTGTTTGCAAGGCGAATTTTTCAAAAAATACAATAATATAGGAGATGTGAATAATGAATTTTGTTGTGTTTACAGAGAGTGCGCCAGCCGCGATTGGTCCATATTCTCAAGCCATTAAAACGGATAGTATGGTTATGACTTCAGGTCAGCTTCCAGTTGATCCTAAAACGGGAGAATTAGCAGAAGGTATTAAGGCTCAGGCTACCCAGGCGTTGGACAATCTTAAAGCAGTACTGGAAGCGGCCGGTTCTTCCATGAATTCAGTGATAAAAACAACCGTTTTTATTAAAGATATGAATGATTTTGTCTATGTCAATGAGGTTTATTCAAAATATTTTCCTGTAAATCCCCCGGCTAGATCCTGTGTAGAAGTAGCTAGGTTGCCTAAAGATGCTCTGATTGAAATTGAAGCCATAGCAACACTCTCTTCTTTATAAGAAAGCATGTATTTTAGTCAGGAAATGTTTAAAAAGAATGCTGTGGAGAATGGAGGAAAAGAAGCCGAGATTTACGATTTAAGTGCAAAAAAACTTATTTGAGGCTAATACAAAGAGGAGGAGGAAGAAAAATGAGTGAGAAAATCCAACATCAGGCTTACGAGAAAGAAGATTTAAAAAGAGATCTAAAAAGCCGTCATATTCAAATGATAGCCATCGGGGGGTGCATCGGCACGGGTCTCTTTTATGGTTCTTCCTGGTCTATTAAACAAGCGGGGCCCGCAATAATCATGATGTATATGATTGTCGCCGTAGCGATTTACTTCATTATGAGGGCTTTAGGCGAAATGGCTGTGGAAGAACCTGTATCCGGATCGTATGTTTCTTATTCAAATCGTTATATTCACCGCTTTGTTGGATTTTTGAATGGGTGGAATGCATTTGTCTTTCTGCTAGCTGGAAGTTCGGCTTATCTTAATGCTTTAGGAAAATATGCACAGTTTTGGTTCCCTGATCTACCTATATGGATTACTGCCTTAGCCGCGGTAACGATTTTGTTTATAGTTAATGTTATTGGTGTAAAGTTTTACGGAGAAGCTGAATTCTGGTTTTCCTTCATTAAGGTTGCGGCGATTGTTGCGATGATAATCTTTGGCTGTGCAATGATATTTTTTGGAATTGGCAACGGGGGCCAAGCGATCGGGTTTCACAACCTTGTAGACAATGGCGGTTTTTTCCCGAAAGGATTAAGCGCAACTATATTGTCGATTGTCATGGTGGCGTTCGCATTTGGCGGGGTTGAAAACCTTGGACTGGCAGCCGGGGAAGCAAAAGATGTAAAGACTACTATGCCAAAGGCTGTTAACGCTACGTTCTGGAGGATATTGATTTTCTATATCGGAGCGATAACTGTTTTGGTTACTGTCTTTCCATGGACTTCGTTAACTTCAAAAGGGAGTCCTTTCGTAGAGGTATTTACCAGAATGGGTATTCCGGCAGCCGCTGCAATCATGAACGTAGTTGTTGTTACCGCTGTATTATCCGAGATAAATTCTACCGTTTTTTCTAATAGCCGTACGTTTTACAACTTATCTTTGCAAAAGAACGCTCCGACATTTTTGGGGAAGGTTAACAGTAGAAATGTGCCAGCTAATGCGGTCATGCTGGTTTTCACGGTAATGTTTGGTGGGGTTATAATGAACTACCTCATGCCGGAAGATGCTTTTGAATTGTTTTCTTCAGTAACTGTATATGGCTTAATTTGTGCATGGGCTTCAATTGTGGTGAGTCATTTGAAATTTAGAAAAGTTAGAATTCAAAATGGTGAAGTAGATAAACTTACCTACAAGATGCCTTTCTATCCGTACAGCAATTATTTCGCCCTGTTCTTTATGGCTGTGGTACTGATATGCATAGCTATCTTGCCGGATATGCGAATGTCCCTGGTAGTGTCGGGTGTATGGGTGTTCATCGTCTATATAGCCTATAAATTCTATACAAAAAATGAAGCAAAAGAACTATCCGTTAAACAAGATTTAGCAAAAAATTAATTGGAAGTAATAAACCATGTTGAAAATATCCTTGTGTATATTGTAAAATATATTCAGAATAGTGTTGTTATTTTTGCTTTAATCGACAATATACCTAGTGATCTGCGCGCGGCAAAACGCGCGGGAGATAAACGGGCTCGGCTCGGTGAACACTTGATATGGTGGCTTTTGGATACTTTTTTCTTGACAAAACTGTAAAATGTTGTTGCAACGCTGATGTATATAATTATTTTTCAAAAACCCTTTTGTAATATTGCGCTACTTCCTTAATAAATAACATCTTTTTGGATCTTCCCTATACCGTCCAATGTTACTGGTGAACCTTACAAAAGGAGGATAATCAATGGAATCAAAGAATGCGAAAGAATGGAAATGTCCAGTAGAAGTGATACTTGCAATGGTATCTGGGAAGTGGAAGATAATGATTTTTAGAGAATTGGCGTCGGGAAAGCCTGTCAGATATAATCAAATCAGCGATAATATCCCCCATGTTAGTGCAAAAGTTTTAACTCAACAGCTCCGTGAAATGGAGGCTGATGGGTTATTACGCCGTGAAATATTTCAGGAAATTCCTCCAAGAGTGGAATATTCCCTTACTGAATGCGGTCTTGGTATTTTGAAGGCGATGATGGAATTACGAAAATGGGGATATGGTTTAAAAGACGTCGACATGTCAAAATGCGAGGAATGTGGGGCATATCGTTTATACTACGATGAGTAGTTAGACTCCTGTCCCGTCTCGGAAAAACACCGTTCAGGCGCTTTCGACATAACATTTGCAATATTCCAAACAGGGAGTACACTCCAGCGTTTGGATCTCTATGATAATTAGCGGCGACTTTTTCCGTTGCTCCCATTTAAATCAATACGTCAGAAATGATATCAGCAGCCCGGAGCCGACAGTGTCGTGGCTCCGGGCCATTTTGTTTCCCTTCCTGTCTCGAATGGGAAAAGCAGCAATTTGTCGCGTAACTTACCAAAAAGTTATTATATAACAAAAAAGTGCATTATTGCAACTGTTTTTATTAATATGTACAATATCTTCAGAAGAGTATTATTATTTAATTTTAATCTGCAAAACAGCTGGTTGGACCGCATGCGCTCCGAGCATTCTAGCTGCCTTGCACTGCGAGAAGTCCTTCGGGACAAGGAGTTGCAATTATCACTGAATGAGACCAATAAAGAAATAATCAGGCAACTGTCTATTTCAGTATCACAAATAATTTAAATGGAGGGACATTGTATGTTTATCGTGAACCCAGACGTAAAAAGTCGAGTAATTTCAGCAGCAGAAATGGCAGCTGTATCTAACATTTCTAATTTGACCAACGATCGGATAGAAGCGTTGGCGGGTGGCCATGGTATGGTTAATATGGCGATTCATACTGTTGCAAACATTATTACAGAAGAAGTGCTCAAAGGCAGCAGTCTGTCCATTGAATTTGCCGATGCTCGCAGGCTGCCGATCGATGATATCATGGAGAAAGCGATCAAAACAGCAAAATACTCCGGAGCTGATGGAGCAAACGCCGCATTAATCGTAGCATGCATTATGTATTTGGCAGGCTCTAAGGCCCAGGTTGGCATACCTGCCGGAAACAGGAAACTAGGAGCTACCGCCCGGATGTTGGCCCATGTGGATCGAAGCGGTGTGGCCGCAGTTCCTACGTCTAAAATGAATAATAAAATCTCTGGGTTTCCTGCTGTTATGGCAATTAACCAGGCCATGATGGAGGGAAAGTTGACGACCTTTGATGGCAGAAGGATACCCATGTTTGTGGCTGGCGGCCCGGTATACGGGCATAGCGCGCTAGGGGAAGATTTTATCTGGCCAGAAATGGCGCAAAATGGTGCGCGTATCGGCACACAAGCGATGCTTGATGCAATGGCCGGTGCTGCTATGCAACCACGTCCTTTTACCGCCGCTGTTCTAGGAGCCGCAGCAATTCTTGAAATCATCCATCCGGATGCTGAAGTGCCGGAAGAAAGCGGGCAATACGGTCGGACAAGTTCGGCTTATTTGGTTGGTAAGTCGGCTGTCAAAACTGCGGGGCTTCCGGAAAAGATACACTTAAAAGTCACCGGGGAAGAATATGACACCGCAAAAGTTATTGGTGATGTCGGTTTAATTATTAAGGATATCGGTGGACCCTCTGTAATCGGAATGATGGCCTTTGATGAAATCTTTTCTGCCTTTGCCGAAATGCTTTCGGGATTCTCTGGAACTCCTGTCAATGCACCACTCGGACATGTCGGGGCTTATGCTATTATCGGGATGAAAGCATTGTTTGACAATAACGGAGATGTCGAGAAAGTTGCAAAAATGATTGCTGAAGAACGCGTTGCAACCACATTTAATCCGGAAGTGGCGATGTTCAGCATAAACACAATAGCAAGAAAAGCTAATGAACTTCACAATGGTACTGTCACGCGTATGTTAATCAATGCTACCGAGCCAGCAAGAGCTAAAGCCCTACATTCTCGTGCGGAGTTTGCTTTCGATCAACTATCGTCAGGTAAAACTCTTGAAGAAGTGGTCCGTACATTGGATGATGAGCGTATTGCATGTGTTGAGAAACACGCCAATATTATTCTCAGCGGCATGGCAGGTGCTGATGTCAAAATTAAAATACTAAAAATAGCACCGGGAGCAAGAAGAACCTCTAACCTCGCGAAAAAGTACTGGGCTTTTGATCCGTTGGTTGATATCAGTGTTACTCTTGGAGATAAGACCGCTGTGATGCATGGATTTGTCCATGACATTATACCGAAAATATGCAAAGGGGAATGTCCTGATATTGAATGGGCCGCTTCACTGGGCGGTGTGGTAACTGATGAATTTGCCTTGTCGGGAGTTTGTATTATGAATATTGTTGTACCTGCTGCCGTAGTCGCGGCAATGAAATTGTATACTCCCGTTGATGCGGCAACGATTGCTGAAAAGGCGGCATATGTTACTGCTGGTATCCCCGGAGGAAAGGCTGCTGCAACACGAGTTGCAAAACTTGCGTTGCAGATTATTGAAGAATAATATCTCAATAGGATACTATTTTCTTAAATAGAAGTAACGGTATGTGAAAAGTACGGTTACTTCTATTTATAAATATCAATGAATTGACAAAATTGCTGCAAGATGTAGAGCGTACACAGGGTAGATGTATGCCGAAGTTATATAGAACCTCAAAGTGAGGAGGAAACAATATGGTTAACTTAGCGATTACGAAAGTGGTAAAGCCAAAAGTAATTCCGTGTGAAGATTCATTAGGGTTTGGCCGTTATTTTTCTGATCACATGTTTGTTATGGACTATCAAGCAGGGAAGGACTGGCATAATCCCCGCATAGTTCCTTATGGGGAGGTTGCCTTATTTCCGTCAACGATGGCGTTGCATTATGGTCAAGCAATTTTTGAGGGAATGAAAGCCTTTCGCAATAAGCAAAATGAGATAGTCATTTTTCGAACTAGAGATCACTTAACCCGGCTTAACCGATCAGCCCATATCATGAGTATTCCCGCTATTGATACTGAAGCTGTGTACGAATTTTTGCACGCCCTAATTGCAATGGAAAAGCATTGGGTTCCAGGAAAAATGGGAACATCACTGTATATCCGACCGTTCATTATTGCTGCCGACCCGTGTGTTGGAGTTAAGGTGTCTGACACATATCGGTTATTTATTATCCTGTCGCCGTCAGGAGTATAATCCTGTCAGCATAAAGGTGGAAGATAACTACGTCCGCACCGTGCATGGTGGCTTGGGCGAAGCCAAAACACCGGCCAATTACGCCGCTAGTCTCAGAGCTCAGGAAGAAGCCAAAAAGGCGGGGTTTGATCAGGTGCTCTGGTTGGATGCTGTGGAACGAAAGTACGTAGAAGAAGTAGGCACAATGAACATCTTTTTCAAAATAAAAGGGGAACTTGTTACGCCTAAACTTAATGGTAGTATACTTGATGGAATAACTCGCCGCTCAGTCATAGAATTGGCTAAGACATGGGGAATTGGGGTAAGTGAACGGGTGATTTCAATTGACGAAGTATATTACGCCAGTGAAAGAGGCGAGTTAGAAGAGGTTTTCGGTTCGGGTACTGCGGCAGTAATTTCGCCTGTGGGCCAACTTGTCTGGAAGGGCAGAAAAATCGTTATTAATGAAAATAAGGTCGGTGAGTTTACTCAGAAGTTATTCAATTACATTACTGATCTTCAAAATGGTAATGTGGCTGATCAATTCGGTTGGATCGATAAAGTTACAGCATTATAGATCTTTGATTACCCCATTGAGTACTGAGGCGAGTGAATTAGCGAAGCGTACAACTTATATATTGAAGAGAGGAATGCTGATATGCTTTTGATGACTACAGTTGACAATGTAAACGCTGAACACGTTCCGTACTTAATTGAGCAATTAATGGCAAAGGGAGCCGGCAACGTCCATGTGGTGAGCGCGATGACTAAAAAGGGGAGACCAGAGTATATTTTGCTAATTGATACACCTAAGGCAAATGTAGATGCAATCAGCGGCTATCTCGCGGCTGAGTTAGGGACCTTGGGTATCAGGCAATTTAATGTCGACCATATTTCTTTTAAATATTCCATAGAAACGATGAAAGTGTCTCTGCGAGACGTAACAGGTAATAAGATTTGGGAAGATAATGTGGATGTCAAGTTGGTCAAAGACGACCACGATAATCCACTTACCGCTCGTGTAGAGTATGAGTGCGTGAAGACGGCGGCAAAAGCTTTTGAAAGTCTGGGTACAGGGATTACCTTTTATGAATTAAAACAGATTATTGAGAGCAAGGCGTTAAAATATTTTAAGAACACAGATTTTGAAATTAATATTGAGCCAATAAATAAAAACAAATTAAGAGAAGGTTGTTTTCGTAAAAGTTGTTAGTTTGCATAGGGGTTCTATTTGGGGATTGGTCTGGTAGCTTTAAATTATTATGGGAGTCTTTTGCAATATTACCGCTTCGATTATTAGACTGACAGATAATGCCCATAAAATGACCAATGGCGATTCCACTCAGCAGGCAGACATTATTCAAAACACTGCCGGTATAGTTAATGACATGCCAAAGTCAGTAAATACAATCACACAAAAATGTTAACGGCGCTAACTGCACTGCACAGCAGGTAAGGAAAGCATCGATGAAAAGGAAGCCAAGGGAGAAAAAGTACTCAATATACCAATAGGTGGTCAAGGCGTGATCGGTGCTGCCGGATATATACAAGCTGTGCCCGAAATTATGCGTCAGATGAAAGCACAAGACATCGACGCTAAATTCTTAGTCGTAAGCTATGGCTCAACAGGTACTTTTGCGGGTCTTTGGGCAGGCGCTATGCACTACAAAGTTCCATTTAAGGTTATTGGTATTCCAGTTCTGACTAACTACCCCTCCAGAGAAGACACTGCCAATTTCATCAATGAAATCAGCCAAACTTACGAAATGAGCTTTAGAGCATCTCCGGATGATGTCGAAATTGTTCCCGGTCCAGTAGATAATCGTTATTTTGGCGTGGAATACAATGTTCCTGACTCTTCTACATGGGAATACATTCAACTATTGGCCAGAACGGAGGCGATCTTCCTTGACCCCTGCTACACGGGCAAGGGGTTCCATGGGTTTGTGGACATGGTGAGAAGTGGAGTTATTCCTGCAGAAGAAGGAGCGATCTTTATTAACACTGGCGGTACTCCAGGGCTTTGGACAAAGGAGCATCTGGACTTTGCCCAGAGTGTTCTTTGGACCAGCGAAGATAAGATCACTGTTTTCAAAGCTGAACTCTGACCTGTTTTGCTCATAAAAAATTAATGTAAAGGAGACCGATTAAGAAAAAAAATATTAGATAAAGCGCCGGTAGCGATAGGTCCTTTGTGCCGGTAAAATGGTCTGGATAGAGATACTTCTTGCCGATGTTATATTAGTTACTATGATTTTTCATAGTAACTAATAAACTTATTAATATTTACATTCATTATGAGATTAAGGTATATTTGAAGAAGCTTGAAGCTGAAGTTTCAATTAGCAAAATAGGATAACAGAACAAGCTCGCAGATTTGGTATAAGGTAGAGGATATAATGGTCGAATACGAAACTAAAGGTGTATGTTCAAGAAAAATTCAATTTGCGATTCAGGATGGTATAGTTAAGGATGTGTTTTTTTTAGGTGGTTGTAATGGCAATCTAAAAGGTATTAGCAATTTGGTTGAGGGAATGAAAGTGGAAGATGTTATTAACAAACTCGAAGGAATAAAGTGCGGGTCAAAAAATACGTCTTGTCCGGCGCAACTGGCGATAGCGTTAAAACAGCAGGCTGCGGCTCATATTACACCAAACTCCTGAAAGTGACAAAGGTTCAGATATTGAGCTGATATCTGAGCCTTTTATTGTGCTTTAGCATGTTTCAGGTGCTCGTAGACACCTGAAACCAAAAATCACTTGCTATGTGGGCAATGTCGTCACAGGCAATAGGGAAAAATACCGTAATAAAGAGCTAAAAAACATATTAATGTTTCGGTGGTGGTTGATCTAGTATGCGGGAATACAAAAAAAATAAGATAGAGAAAGGTATCAACCAAAATTCGGAAATAGTTAAAACCCGTGAATTTCGCGGTTTTTTTGCTGTTTTGGGGGTGGAGGGGAGCAATCCAAAGCAAAGATATTTGCTATATTTTACCAATATTTTGCAGGATCTTGTTAATTTATAGAATAGAATGGAGACAGGTTCCGTGTCCCGGCAGTTAAAATACAAAGCTAGAGTAGTCGTTTGCCGCTGCTTAGAGAACTTGGAATTTATACGGGGTATTCTCTATGTCCATCAAATCTATTAAGGTCACTTTTCTCGTATTAGGGAAAAAGGACTTTTTGGCCGATAACAAATGCTTTGATGCTACGTTTAGCCCGATTTTAAACATAATTATATTTCATAAAAAGGCTTATACTATTGCAGGAAAATTATTGTAAATATAGAAAAATAAACTATTAGAATAGGAACAATCCGAAATTATTTCCTAAAGCATAGTCTAAACCCTTATTTTAGCTGGTAGTAGCCGATAGGCAAACTGTGAATGATTCGGGGGGGCTGTCCATGACAATAACAGCCATTGCTAGAATAGAAGAGTTAGAACGCGAGAATCAATTGTTGAGGAGTATCATTGATACGATAAACGAAGGGGTATTTGCTGTAAACGAGAAAGATGAAATACTCTTATATAACTCTGGGGCTGAAAAGACAGAAGGATTAAAAAGGAATGATGTTCTAGGTAAAACTCAGGCTGAAGCGTATGCATCTTTCGAAGAATATTATTTTGCCGGAGATGTATGCCAAAAAGTGATAAAAGCAGGTATTCCATTGCATGATCAACAATACCAGTACACGCTAAGTGATGGGAGAAAGACCTATATAGCGTTTGATGCGTATCCTTTTTTTTATAAGGATAAGGTTGCCGGAATGTACGTGATTGGCCGTAATATGGAGACAATGGGTGAATACATAGCTAAAACCCTAGAGGTCCATAAGTGGATAACTAACCAGGAAAATCCCAAAACTACCGGAGCAAAATTTTGCCTTAGTGATATCATTGGAGATAGTAATGCTATTAAAGAAGCTATCTGGACAGCACAAAGATTTGCTAGATATAATTCTCCGGTGATGCTTATAGGAGAAACGGGAACAGGCAAAGAACTGTTCGCTCAAGGAATTCATAATTCAAGTACTTTCGCAGAAGGACCTTTTGTAGCAATAAATTGTGCGGCTATTCCTGAAACGTTATTAGAGAGCGTTTTGTTTGGAGCGGTTAAAGGTGCCTTTACTGGTGCTAGCGACATGCCTGGCCTATTTGAACAAGCAGAGGATGGGACAATATTCTTAGACGAAATAAACTCGATGCCACTTTTTCTCCAGGCTAAATTACTACGAGTGCTGCAGGACAGAATTGTTAGAAGAATAGGAAGTAAAAAAGAAACACCGGTGAACTGCCGAATTATAAGTGCTACTAACGTAGATCCTTTTTCTATAGATAATGATGAAATACTTCGTTCTGATTTGCTGTATCGATTAGCTAAGGTAACTGTATTTATTCCCCCCCTGAGAGAGCGGCAAGGTGATGTTACATTTCTAACCAGGCATTTTGTTAAAAGGGCAAGTAGTAAATTCGGTTTAGTAACAATTGATGTATCGGACGAATTGCTTAGTTTGTTTGAAAGCTATCATTGGCCAGGTAATGTACGGGAGTTAGAGAATGTTATTGAAAGCGCAATGCATTTTGTCGGGAATGAAGAGAATGTATTGCAATTTAAACACTTACCTCTCCATTTTAGAAAAAGAATAAATTGTAAGTCTACATCAAGTTACTCAGAATTGCCATCTTCGGGTAATACTTTTTCAGGAACTTTACGAGAGATTGAGAAAAGATTAATTAAGGATGCTTTACTAAGAAATGCTGGAAATATATCTAGGACAGCAAAAGAACTGAACATTTCTAGACAAGATTTACATTATAAAATAAAAACATATGAAATAAAAAAATGACCTCGTTTTGAATTGATCCAAAAAGTTAGACAAAATTGAACTAAGCAGATTTTAGGGAATGAGTTCTGTAATTTACAGGGCTCATTCCTTTTAATCTTTGCTTAATACGATAATTGTTATAGTGATCAATATAATCATGTAATTCTTCCATAAACTGCTCTAACGCGTACAGATAAAACTACTCCTGTTTGAGCAGTCCAAAAAAAGTTTTCTATTAACGCAGCGAGCGACTGACGGAACGGCTGTGACTTAGTTTTTTTCTCACAACTGCTTTTTTCTTCTCTTTTAAAAAAGGGCGTATCCCTTCACGTTTTTTCAATAAACGTTTTGCGACACGCCCGTAAGTTTAGTTAGTCAAATCCATTTTTTCGCCATGGAGTATGAGGCCCTGCTCGCGTCTAATGGCGATGTATGGAAAGACTAGTGTTAATACTGTACTATTTTAACAATTGTTTTTCGGCATCTAAGACAATCTGATGAATTTTTTCGATTGCTTCATTAGATAAGACAGACGGCTTATGAGTTTCGAGAATTTTTCTTGCTAATATAGCGGATTTTTCCGCCATATCTTTACCGCCTTCTGCAAGCCAGTCTTGCCGATTATTACGGTCCATAACTAGAGGAGAAGATTGAACTTGCCTAAAGTGTTCGAATGTATGATCTTCTCCCAAGTATTGACCTTTAATGCCGACACTATGGATTACATCGATGGCTAAAGTCTCTTCATTGACTGGTACGCCAACCAAAACAGTCTTGATCATACGCACGAAATCAGCATCAGAGACTACTTGGCCGAGACTCATGGTGATGCCGCTTTCCCACATGCCCGGTCCGTAGATCATGTTAGCACCTGCTAGCATGGGTAGGAGGGCTGTAAGGGTTTTTTCGTGTCCGGCTTGCAGATCAGGTAATTTGCTATCAGTCTATCCACCGGCAACAAGCGTTGGTATATTGTACATTCTAGCAATACTTGCAACTCCAGCGTTGATCAGCCCTGTTTCAGGGCAACCGAGCATAGCCGCAGCCTTATGACGCATGTCAAGCGTACCTGTAGAACTTCCGTAGATAAATGGCGTCCCTTTATTAACTAATTGGGACAGAGTAAGAGCCCCCAAAATTTCGGCATTCATAACTACTAATGCTCCGGCTAGCGTTACGGGAGCCATTCCGCCAGACATAGCCATTGATAAAATCATCGATGGAACGCGGGCCCTAGCGGCTTCCATAACAGCAGCTACGGTACTTTCGGGCATTGTTAGAGGGCTTATAGTACAACCACCTAACATCATTATAGGACGGTCGCTTAGTTTATCCATTCCGCCAGCGGCAACAGCACCCATTTCAAGGAGTATTTTCGCAGTAGTTTTATTTTCAGGACTAGCCAATACATGTTTGTTGGTGTTAATTAAGGGAGCTTCAAAGCCATGTATACAGGCTACTTTGGGGTCTACATCCCTAGCAACCATGGTATCAAATACGAAGTCGTATTCATCGAGGTAATCGACTAACCTGGCACAATCAGCAATGTCTTGTTTGGTGGTTTCACGTAGTTCTCCAGTATATGGGTCTTCAATTAAGATGCCTAAGCCAAATGGGCAAACATACACTCTTCCGTCCTCAAGGATAATGTCATATTTTGCATCTTTTCCGGCAAGAAAGACGCTGGCGGGTGCACTCTTGAGAGCATCTTCAACCATCCAAGCTGGAATCTTCACAACCTTTTTCTCGTAATCTACCCGAGCACCATTACGATCAAAATACTCAAGAGCTTCTTCGTCGGTAATGTTTAGTCCTGTTCTTTCGAGGACTTCAAGAGTGGCTAAATGAATGGAATGTAAGTCTGAGTCGGAAAAAATCTTTAAGCTAGCTCCTTTAAAGGAGGAATATCCAGCACTTGTGTTACGCTTCATTTCCAATGCCTCCCCAACATATTCATTTTAAAATTTACCTGTATTGAGTCACATACTTCTAAAGTATTGTAATGGATGGCTTCAACATCGAAATCAGAAAACAACTGAATGCCGCAACCGACCCAATTGCAATGACCTGACGGCCGATTCCTTTTCATGATATAGCACTCCTTTTTGATGACTATTCGTTTAGCGTTTAGGCGACCCATTCCTTACATAAATCAACTGCAACGGCTGCATCCGGAGCATATCCATCAGCACCAATTTGGTTTGCAAAGTCTTCCGTTATCGGAGCTCCGCCGATGATTACTTTAACTTTGTCTCGCAGTCCTTCTTTAGCCAGCAGATCTATGGTTTCTTTCATCGCCGGCATAGTAGTGGTGAGCAACGCCGCCATGGCCACAATTTTTGCATTGTGTTCTTTAACAGCAACAATAAATTTTTCAGATGAAATGTCTATACCCAAGTCAATAACTTTAAAACCGCCACCTTCTAGCATCATGGTGACGAGATTTTTACCGATATCATGGAGGTCGCCTTGAACAGCGCCGATTACAACTGTTCCAAGGGAGGGCATATCTTTGTCGGCTATGAGTGGCTTAACCATCTCAATACCAGCAGACATAGCTTTCGCTGAACGCAGGACTTCTGGTACAAACATATCACCTTTTTTAAAACTGGCACCTACTATATTCATTCCGGCAATCAATCCTTCGCTAATAATTGCTAGCGGACTGGCACCAGAATCAACCAATGCCTGTACCTGTTCTTTTACTTGACCTTCCCGTCCTGAGATAACACTTTGGGCTAAATTCTCAAAATTTGCCATAATCTCCACTTCCTCTCTTCATTTTGTATGCCATAACCAAAATAGTTTATTAATTATCACCTCCTAATTGACGGCAATATAATCCGGGAATTAATACTGGGTAGCCAAAGATAAATTCACACATTCTTACCACCCCGGACGGGAAAAGTGAATTTAAATGTGTGAATTTGAGATTTGGTGTCCTAGTGCAAACTAATGCAAGAATAGTACCAATCTAAAAAATATCGGATTATTTATAAACTAGGTACTGTTATGGCCAATTAGCTGCTGCGCGGTTAATACTTGTCTAAGCAATAAATAAAATAGAAATCTTAAAAGAAGGGGTCTAGCATTTAATGAGTCTTAACTGAGAAAATATGTAAAAGTTTTTTTCACCCTGTAATCTTTTTTTTCACTTTTAGCAGGGTTTGTACCAACATAAAAGATAAAATCATGAAAATGGTTGAAACCAGTATTCGATATCTTAGATTATTTATTTAAAAAATTTTTAAGGAATTAGCTTATATTTTACTATGAGAATAACAAAGGAGCAGTCATAATCAGACTGCTCCTTTATTTTGATTCAAGTATTGGCACTGATTTTGCATAACTGATATGTAAGAAAGTTAGCTGAGCTCACGGGGGGTGGATCGGATTGATCGCGTGGACTCTAAATTCGCGTAGGCGGGTGAAACTCCCGTACTCCCCGCCAACAACTTCAAGGGGGTAACTAGGTGAATATTACCTGGACACCAATACAAAAGCAACGTTTAAAAGAACTTAATGCCAGCTCAATATGGCAAGAGCGACATTTTGAATCATCAAACGAACGCGATTCTGAATTTCGAGACCTGGCGAGCCAGTTGGTAACCAGGGGTAGGCGACATTTGGAGCAATTTCAGAAACTTACTAAGCGGCCACTGCTAAGCGTACTTGAACAGCGACTTATTGAAGCTCTTACGCTTCAAGGATTCATTCAAGTAATGACTCCAACAATTATATCTAAAGGTTCTTTGGCTAAGATGTCTGTCGACGATAACCATCCACTCTTTTCCCAAGTTTTCTGGCTCGACTCCAAGCGGTGTCTTCGTCCGATGCTAGCCCCGAATCTCTACACATTATGGAAAGACTTGCTTCGCCTATGGAAGCCGCCGATTCGCATCTTTGAAATCGGCACCTGTTATCGTAAGGAATCTCAGGGGGGATTACATCTAAATGAGTTTACAATGCTCAATATAACTGAATTGGGTTTACCCCTCAATGAAAGGCAACAACGTCTAGAAGAAATAGCATCCTTAGTTATGGACGCTGTTGGTATCGATGATTATGAGATGGAGGTGACAAATTCAGTCGTATACGGAGATACCTTAGACGTGATTAAAGGTATTGAATTAGGCTCAAGCGCTATGGGACCGCATGTTCTTGATAAAAAGTGGGGGATCACTGAGCCGTGGGTCGGGATAGGCTTTGGTCTCGAACGTTTGCTAATGGTAAAGGAAGGTGCTCAAAATGTTCAGAGTATGGGACGAAGTCTTAGTTATTTAGACGGAGTAAGATTAAATATCTAAAGGCTAATTATTAAAAAATAAAATGTACTTGATAAGTAGGTGATTTTACAATGATAGTGCAACAACCTTCTACACTTGATAGGATTTTAGAGAAAGCTTTTAAGGAGGAATTACTAGGGCGAGATGAGCTTTTACATCTGTTGAAAATTTCCGAGAAAAATGAACTTTCTAGAGTATTTGAAATGGCTAGATTACTCAGGACTCGCTATTTTGAGAACAAAATTTTCCTCTATGGTTTTATTTATTTTTCAACCTATTGTCGTAATGAGTGTAATTTCTGCTTATATCGGAAATCTAACCACTCGCTACACCGTTATCATAAAAACCATGGGGAGATTATGGAAATAGCATATAGGTTAGTGAAATCTGGAATACATTTACTAGATTTAACTATGGGAGAAGACCCACGATACTATGACAACAAATCAGGATTCGATTCTTTGATAAGAACGGTACAGGCTATAAAAGAAGGCAGCGAGATGCCTATCATGATTTCGGCGGGTGTCGTGCCTAAAGATGTATTAAGAGAGTTAAAAAAAGCTGGTGCTGAATGGTATGCGTGCTATCAAGAAACTCACAATCCTCACTTATATTCGAGGCTTAGAGTAGGTCAAAGTTTTTATGAGAGAATGAAACGAAAAAAAGAAGCTAAGGATATGGGCTTCCTTATTGAGGAGGGCTTACTTACCGGAGTTGGGGAAAAAGACGGAGATGTGGTTGATTCGCTGCAGGCTATGAGAAGGCTGGAAGCGGATCAGGTGCGAGTTATGAGTTTTGTTCCCCAGAAGGGTACGCCTATGCAAAATGTTCCGTCAATACCCAGGACAAGAGAGCGATTAATCCTTGCAATAATGCGATTAGTCTTTCCTGATCGGTTAATTCCAGCTTCTCTGGATGTGGATGGTATTAATGGATTAGCGGATCGCCTTGACGCCGGAGCTAATGTCGTTACATCAATCATTCCGCCAAACTCCGGTTTGGCTGGAGTGTCAAATCAAGAATTGGATATTGACGATGCTAATCGAACGGTGGAGAGAATACTTCCTATTTTAGAAGGGCTTGGACTGATAAGGGCTAGCACAACAGAGTATATGGAGTGGATCTTAGCACGTCTGACAAAGGTTATGCCATCCTATAGGCAAATCCAGGAGGCTAAAAAAGAGTATACAGACTGGGTTGTACTACATCACTAAAGCTCTAGAAGGGAGATAGTAATGCGAGTTGTAATCGTCGGCGGAAAACTCCAAGGAGTTGAGGCCGCATACCTAGCAAAGAAAGCTGGATGGGAAGTTAGTGTTGTCGATAAAACAACTGAGGTTCCGGCTTCAATAATTTGTGATTACTTCCAGATAATGGATGTAACCAATAGCGTTGAATGGCTAGCATTTTCAGAAAGATTCGATCTGGTTATCCCTGCGTTAGAAAACCAAAAAGCGTTAGAAAGCTTGGTAAGATGCTCAAATTGCTCTCAAGTTCCCCTGGTCTTTGATGCCAAGTCGTATTCTATCTCTTCCTCAAAAATTATTTCAAATGAGATATTTAAACGACTTTCAATCCCTGCACCTGCACCATGGCCACAGTGTAGTTTTCCAATAATTATAAAACCATCCGGGGCAAGTGGGAGTGAAGGGGTAATCAAGGTTGATAATGCACAGATGTTCGAATGTTTGAAAGCAGAAAAAATTGTTTCTGATATGGTAATCGAGGAATACCTTGAGGGACCCTCCTATTCGATTGAGGTTATTGGGTATCAAGGAGTGTATAAAGCGCTGCACATTACTGAGCTCCATCTTGATGCTCAGTATGACTGTAAGCGAGTGCTTGGTTCTACAACTCTTTCCAAAGAACAAAAGACTAGCTTCGAACAGATTGCTTTGCGCTTAGCTAGCTTTTTGAATCTGAATGGAGTTATGGATGTGGAGATCATTTTACATAAGGATCAGCTAAAAGTCTTAGAAATCGATGCTAGGATTCCAAGTCAAACCCCAACGGCGGTCTATCATGCTACTGGGAAAAATATGTTGGAAATTATTGGTAAGACTTTTGCGCAGGGAAGGCCATGGGGAGACTTTGTCATCACTGAGGACAGAGGCGTGATTTACGAACACATTCATGTCAATGGAGAAAACCTTGAAGTTTTAGGTGAACACATTCTATCCAGCGCAGGGCCACTTCGCCTATGCACAAATTTTTTTGGAGCTGATGAAGCATTAACAACTTACTCACAAGGTAAAAAAGAATGGGTTGCCACTCTGATTATTATCGGAGCAAACATGCTAGAGGCGTGGAAAAAACGAGAGCGTATTATTTCTGAAATCAAAAGGAAATGCCAGATTCAAAACTATTGTGATTATTTTCCATAATCGAAGACGATGTCAATTCCATTAGAAGTGTGTAGGGAGATGTTTCTATGACACGACTTAAAGAAAAGGATATTCAAAAGGTTGTTACCAGATTAGCGCAGTACGATGCCGAGCTAATTAGTAAGACAGGGTATAGTTTAAGATCTATTGCGACTCGTGCTGCAGATAGGGACTTGAATACTACTCTGGTTGCCCAACCTAAAATCGCTGTTATTCCTATCACAAGCGGACAAGGAATTATTGGAGGTTTTTCTGAGACTGTAGCTGGTATTTTAGAGTATCTAGGTTTCAGTACTTTTATTACTAAAAACTATGATATTGCCGGGATTACTGAAGCTGTCCAGGGTGGAGCTGAAGTTTTGTTTGCGGCCGATGATAATAAGTTTGTTGCGATTAACTTAAAAACTGGCGCGATAGCCGACAACAGTAAGGCCACAGGGAAAGGATACGTTACTGCCTTAGACCGTATGTGTAATGGTTTAGGTGAAAAACATGTGTTGATTATTGGCGCTGGGGCGGTAGGTAGAGGAGCATCAGGTTTAATTGCTAAGCTGGGAGGTCTGGTTTCCATATATGATATAAGTATAACTGCTAGTCAGGTATTAGTTGACGAACTTAGAAGACAGGGGTATCCTGCAAAGGTTGAAACTGATTTGGATTATGCTTTGAGTAAGCATAGAGTCATAGTGGACGCCTCCCCGGCGGGAAACATTATCCGTCCTGAGTATATTACCGAGCATACAATAATCGCTGCTCCAGGCATTCCTTTAGGCGTACCAGAAGAACATCGAGGCAGAATACTCCATGACCCGTTGCAAATTGGGGTAGCTACGATGTGTTTTGAGGTTATATGAAGATTTTTTCAATTACGGACGATTGGAGTGAATGCGTATGGTCATTAACTCAATAAAACAGAAACGATACTATCGAAAAAATGTCGATTTCTTTAAACTAGTTGCCAAGCTTAAACTTTGGCCTTCAAGAAGCGGGATTTTGCACGGCATCAAGAGCATGAAGATTATCGGGAGCGCAGCGGAACTTATTACACATTGTAATGAAAAGTTCTATATACAAAATTCGAAACATAGTAGAGCTGCTCGTTGTCTGCGTAATAAATTGTTTTTCCATTCTTGTCCCACTTGTAAAATCCCAAAATGGAAACTAGAGAAATACTCTGGAACATATGTGAATCAAAATTATGGATCTAATTTATAGATCCGTATGTTTAGTCATCACGTGAAGCGGAGGTGACGCCTACAAATGTAATACTTTGCTAGAATTGTGTTAAAAAAAGGGGGGGTAAAAGAGGTTGTTTTACAAAGCAAGACACTATCTGGCTTTGTTATTGCTATGATATGAATTTGTTTTAGATAAAAATCATTAGGGAGTGGATATCATGATTATTGTCGGAGAATTGATTAATGCTAGTCGCAAGCCAATCTCAGAAGCTATCAAGAATGCGGATGCTAACTATATTCAACAAGTAGCTAAAGATGAGTACTCGGCCGGTGCCAGTTATATTGATGTAAACGCCGGAGTTTTTGTTGGTAAAGAAGCCGATTATCTAAAATGGATAGTTAAATTAGTCCAGGAAGTTGTTGATGGACCCTGTTGTATCGACAGTCCTGACCCTAAAGCTATAGAGGTTGCCTTAAAGATTCATAAAGGGCCGGCAATGCTAAATTCAATTTCATTAGAGAAAGAAAGATATGATGCATTTATACCCCTTGTGAGTGGAACAGCTCATAAAGTTGTCGCTTTGTGTATGAGTGATGAAGGCATGCCAGAAACTGCAGAAGCACGGGTTAAAATTGCCGATGAGCTAATTAACCGTCTGGTTAAAAAAGGTTTGTCTTTAGACCAGATTTACGTAGATCCACTAGTGCAACCACTGTCTACGAACGACATCTATGGTATTGAGTTTCTGAAAGCCATAGAAATGATCATGAATAACTATCCTGGAGTTCATACCATGTGTGGCTTATCTAACATTTCTTTTGGCTTGCCTCTACGCAAATTTTTAAATAGAACATTTGGAATAATGGCCATAGATCGAGGCCTGGATGGTATGATTATGAACCCTCTTGATAAAGAGTTCATGGCGAGCATTATAGCTGCTGAAGCTTTGCGTGGAAAAGATGAATACTGCATGAACTACCTTCAGGCTTATCGCGATAATCTGCTTGAAGTATAGTAAAAGTGTTTATAGGCATCTGAAAAAAGAAAACACTTGTAAACTATCCCTCTCTGGATTCTCAGGATTTTGCCAATGAAGGTTGAACGATTACGGAGGACTGGGAGGGATTGTATATGAATTTTGGTGACAAAGTACGATATGTGCGCGAGAAATTTTCATTAACTGCCGAGCAATTAGCAAAGATTCTAAATGTAACACAGTCCTACATATCACATGTGGAAAACAACCGGCGGCAATTTGGACGTGACAAAATTATTTTAATGGCTAATAAACTACGTATTCCTGTTGAATTCTTTCTTCGTGAAGATGTGGAAACCCTGGAGCAGCTAACAAACAGGGATAAGTTAGAAGCCTTTTTGGGGGATGAAAGGTATCTCGACTATTTCATTGTCTTAGATCAAGCTGTTAAGGCGGATATTACCCCAAAAGAATTGGAGCGCGCAATCAACTATATAAAGGAATATAAAGTACGAGATGATTAAATATTTTCTTACAGCTTGAGTCTGCGTGAGGATAAATAGACTCTCCCCACCTCCAGCCCTTCCCTCTTTGATTGACAGTTAAAACGCATGGCATACTGAAAATCAGAGAGGGGATTTTATAATATGGCAAAGCATTAATAGCATGTCCCGCAAGGGCATTTGCTGGGACGATCCTCTCATGGATTCTTTCTTGGGAAAGATGAAATATAAATGGATGACAAGTAAAGATGTGTGAGGTGTCTAGATTGAAAAATAATAGATTGCCAATTTTGATTGCGATAATATTGATATGCGTTGCTCCAATGGCGGATACCTTTATTTTGATACCGGCTATGGCGGATATTGCCAAGGCCTTACCGGATGTAAGCGGAGCGTTGATTAGTTTTATTTTGACGATATCATCGCTATTTGTTATACCAAGCAGCTTGATTGCGGGTAAAATTGTAAGCGACAATAAACTTAATAAAAAAAGCGCATTATTGATTGGATTCACATTGTTTACCATAGGTGGTGCCGCTGGGGGATTATATCCTAACATTTATTGGATATTATTTACCAGGGCTGTCGAGGGAATTGGCCTTGGTTTTGCTACTGCAATGGTTGCAACAATTACAGCTGATTATTACTGCGGCCACGAACGGGCTAATGTAATGGGGCTGTATACTGCAATAGGCGGAGCGATCTCTATTGGTTTGACGCTTCTAGGCGGTTACTTAGCTATGACTGACTGGCGCCTGTCTTTTACCGGGTACCTTTTATGCGCATTGATTGTAGTATATGATGCGATTGTGTTAGAGAGGAAGCCTATCAAATCTGCGGAACTACTTGCGGAGGAAGAACAAGACCGGAAAGAGATGGAGGCAGCATTGGCTGCAGATGCGGGGCGTAAACCACGTCTAGGTAAGTCGGTTTGGTTCCTTGTTGGATTGACATTTGTGTCACAAATTATTGGCAACATGTTATACTTATTTATGGCAATATTTATGGATACCGAAAAATTGGGAGATGCCATAGCAGTTGGAGAAGCGAACGGAATTACAACAATTGTCATTGTTGTGTTTAGCCTATTGTTTGGAGTAATTTATTCAAGGCTGAAAGGGTTCACAACAGTATTCTTCTTTACATTCATTGGGCTGGGATACTTTTTACTTGCTAGGTCAACTGACTATACAACATGCCTAATAGCGTTCGTTGTATGGGCAGTGGGGTTTTCTGTTACAATCCCATATATTTATACAGAAGCGACTATTCTTCCGCCAAAGAATTTAGTTACGATTTGTGGAGCTTTGATCAATAGTACAATCTTTTTAGCTTACACACTATCTGCTTTTGTTCAGCCTGTTATTGTATCTATGTTTCATAACGATTCGCTAAGGTTTATGTTTAACGTCCTCGGAGTAGTTATGGGTGTTTGCGCAGTAGTTAGTGCAATCTACTATGCCATGGCAAAAAGAGTAGATAGCACCAAAATAAATCATGCAGCGTAGTTAGAACAATTGATTGAAACGAACAAGGGGACAAAACGAACAAGGGGACAGGGACGCCGTTTTAACGGAAAACGTCATCCCTGTCCCCTTGTTTTTTAAACTGACTATTAGTAGTGGGAAAAATGAGTCTAGGGTTATGCGGTGGATACAGTGGGAGAGGCGACAAGGCAAATGGTATGTAAACGATGAAGGCAATGCGTAGACGAAGGGGTTCTTTAGCTTGGACATGAACCCTTAAACAGCTTGAATATCATATGCTGAAAAGGTCAGGTCATTCAAAATGTTCGAGCCCGGCTGCCTACCGCCAGCGATTTTAAAGCACATGGTTTAAAACGAAGAAAGCTAATATTGCTGATGAGCTTTCTTTTTTTGCAATATAACTGTTTTATATCAGACATAATTTAATCGGTCATCAGCAAAACTATTACCGATAAACGGCGATCCTAAGAGCGATAAACTGATTACAGTCAGTCGGACAAATATTTAATACTATTGTCAGCCATAAGTTTGACGGCGACGACCGATTCGAAGATTGACAATGTGTGGCTACCGATGTGGCCTGGAGAATGCCATTGCATAAACGACATTTTTCATGCCAACAATATACAAATTTTAACGCCATTATGATGCAATCAAAATAACAATGGACGGCGAGCCAAAAAATGCACAAATATCTTGACATATATCAAATAGCCAGGTAAAATAACCCTGAAAGTATAACGAATGTCGTTATAATATAGAAAGGCAAAGCTACTTGGATGGATAAAAAATTTATTTCTTCAATGGATGAAGTGTTTCATAGTTTCATTTTTAAGGTGCGCCTTGATAGGTTTGCAACTTATTCAAATTCTTTACAAAGAATGTCGTTGCTTGATTTGCGTATTATACGTTATATCGCGGAAAGAGACAACGTACAGCTAAAGGAAATCAGGGATTTCCTTCAAATCCATAATAGCACGTTAAGCAGTGCTATCAAACGATTGGAAAGGAGAGGCATTTTTAAACGAGTTTCTAATCCTGAAGATGGCCGTTCCTTTATTATCAAGTTAACGGAATTGGGTGAAAAAGTACATCAAAAGCATAGGGAAGCTGATCTTAGTCTCGCTAAAAATATAGTGGATACATTCGATAAAGATGAGGATAGAAGAGAATTTATTCGTTTAATGAAAATTGTGTCAGATAAGTATGAAAATGAGGCAAATTTTTAATAATAATTGACGTTTAAAGGGCTAAATTGATAGGTGATGTTAATAATTGACTATTTATCTTAATGTTGTTGGGAAAATACCAAGATAAATAGTCAAAAATAATAACCAAATATGACGATGGTAGTCATAAATGTTAATGGGATCGTACGTGATGCCTCTTTCGGACGGTATGATCTTGGCTAAGGTTAGGGCGGCAACCTATACATAGGTTGCTGTCACGTAGCCTGAGTCAACAAGGGGATGGCTTGTGTATGAACCTTGGTTCATTGCGACTCTACTGCAGGAATGGAGGAAGGTGATTGGTGCTAAATGAGAATACTGTTGGGGCTGTCACCGCCTTGGTGGCCGTTGGTAGGCATTTAAATTGCCAGTGGGAAAGAAGGAAGATTAATGTTGGGTCCTTACATGAAACGGCGAAAGGTAGATTAGCCATTGACTCCGACAAGGTTTGAATTGGCAAAAGAATCTTGTCACAACGGGAGGGAAAAACAATAACCATTAAGATTCCGTTAAGGAAATACACTGATATGGAGGGGAACTAGAAATGGCTGAGATGGTTACTCTGGAAGATGCCAAGGAGCAAGTCAGGAGGGTCTGCGTTAGGTTAGCGTATTTACATCTTTCTTTTGCCAAGACTCTAATTAACGAATTAGGAGAAGAAAAAGGGAGAGAGTTAATCTTAAAATCAATAAAAGACTACGGGATAAGAATTGGCGAAGAAGTGAAAAACGCTGCAACTTCTCGGTGCTTAGATAATACTCCGGATAATTACAAAGAGGATTTGCCCTTGTACGGCATGCATGACGGTATAGAAACAGTAGAAGTAGATGGAGAAAAAAGAATGCGGGCCTACGGCTGTGTTATGGGGAAAGTATGGAATCAACTGGGAGAAGGGAAATTAGGGCGTTACTATTGTTTGGTAGATCCAGCCAAGTACATGGCATTTAATCCGAATTATAAACTAATGCATACAAAAGTATTACCTGATGGAGACGAATACTGTGAACTCGTTCTGAGGCAAACTAACGAACGGGAAAAGGAGGATTTCTCCAGCAGCAATAAGGACTGGCTATACATAGATCAAAAATAGGTTAATTTAATAATAATAAAGAAGAGCGCGAATACGTTCGGCATCACCGCAGATAAGTCGACCCAAGGTATGATGATGACGGTTTTCCTGCTTTTCTACGGTGCTTCGTGTTTTTTTGCCGGGCCACTGGTTCAACGGTACGGGCCCCGATTAGTTCTCGGCGCCGGCCTCATTTCCTGGGCTGCCATCATGGCGATTATGGGCGCCACTTCCGTAATTATGGTTCTCCTCGTGTGTCGAGCTATTTTGGGGTTAGGCGAGGCCGTTCTCGGGCCGAGCATATCGAAATTTGTGCAGACTTGGTTTCCGGTCCACGAGCGGGCGAAGGCCAATGGCGTGTGGTTTGTCGGCCTTGAGGTCGGACAAATCATTGCTTTGCCGCTGATTACTTGGATTACGGTGGCCTGGGGCTGGCGGTCCAGTTTCTATGCCCTGACTTTGATGGGGTGCTTGCCGGTGATAGTCTGTATGTTGTATGGCTACGATTCGCCGGCTAAACATCCCCGCATTTCCAAGGAGGAAGTCGAGTACATTACGGGCGGAATGCAGGAAACTAAAGTTCAGGAAAAGACACTTGGAACCTTCGCGTTTCTCAAACTGTCTAGTTTCTGGTACTCGGCCGTCATTTATGCCGCGGCAAACGCTGGCTTCTGGGGCTTTATGGTTTGGGTACCAACTTATATGAAGACCGCTCTCGGATTTTCTTTCGCTAAAACGGGGTTGCTGTCGGCGCTGCCGTATCTGGTGGGTACGATTTCCGTCATAGTGCTAACTCCGCTCATGGACAAAACGAATGCACGGGCTACTTTCTCAGTGGCCGGTTGCCTGGGCTTCGCCATAACTTTGTTCATGGCAATGTCCGTAACAGATCCGGTGATCGCCGTCGCCGTATTGTGTTTGGCAAACGTGTTTATCATGCCGGTATTCCCCGCGGTTTTCACCATTGTCCAAAATATCACTAAACCGACCGAAGTGGCCAACGCTACCGGCGTCTTCAACGGTTGCGCCTATGTGTTTGCATCAATTTTCCCTTATGCAATGGGCGCACTTTATAGCAGCACTGGCAATATGCAAAACGGTTTTTATTTGCTGGCTTCTGTTTTTGCGCTGGCTGTCCTGGCAGGTATACCGCTGGTGAAGAATCGTCTGTAGTCTTTGTTTATCATGTGCCTGGAGATAACTCCACTACATAAAGGAGGATACAAATATGTCAAGGGTAATCGACACCGACGTTCTTGTCGTCGGCGGCGGTGGAGCCGGGTTCCGGGCGGCGATCGGCGCCCGTATGAAAGACGTCAGAGTCATGCTACTGAGCAAAGGCCCCTTAGCCCGTTGCGGGGCAACGCCGATGGCCGGCGCGGATTTTACTCTGGACGGGAACAGCATGAGTAAGATTCCGGGATTGAAAGGCGACCCCAACGACAGTCCAGAAAAGGTGCTGAACGACATCGTAACTCAGGGATGATACCTCAACAACCAAAAACTTATTGAGCAGTACATCAATACCGCACCTCAGTGCCTGCGCGAGCTGATCGAGTGGGGAATTAAGATTAAATTATCAGACCAGCGGATGATCTTCACCAGCGGCCTGGAGATAATGGACGCGCTTCTGAAGAAAGCGCGCGCCATCGGTGTCGACTTGAAAGAAGACATTGCCGTATTGGACTTGGTTACCGTCGACGGGGCGGTCAATGGCGCCATCGGACTAGACATCCGTTCCGGCGAACTTGTCCACTTCAGAGCTAAGGCGGTGATTCTCGCGTCAGGCGGCTGGCATAAAGCTTTTTGGCCGACCACCGGCATGCGGGACTTAGCCGGAGAAGGGATGGCAATGGCATATCGGGCGGGAGCCGCCTTGGGCAACATGGAGTTCGTGACGTTCTGCTGCAACGTGTTTCTCAGTCCGCCAGCCTGGCAAGGCAGCATAGCGCCGTACGTGATGAGCCTTTTGGTAGGCGGCGGTAGCCTGACTAACAGCACTGGCGAAGATATTCTCCAACAGTACGATCCCTTTGTCGTAAAAGTCGGCACTTCTACGGAGTGGAACAAGAGTTTTATCTCCTATGCGACGACGAAAGAGGTGCTGGCTGGAAAAGGGTCGCCAAACGGCGGGGTTTACTTCAGCAGAGGCGATGTTCCTTGGGAAAAGGTCTCCAAGATCGCCGAGATGTTATTCCCGAACTGGCGCTGCAAAGGCATCGATTTTTCCGAATGGGGCAGAATGCTTGAGGTGAACGAAGCGGTCGAGGTAGGCGCAGCCACCGAATACTTCGACGGTGGCATTGTCGTCAACGACCAGTTCGAGACAGGCCTGAAGGGGCTTTACGCGGCCGGCGAATGCACTCTGGGCCCGTTCGGCGCCAATCGCGTCTTTGCCGCCATAACCGAGATGCTGGTTCACGGTACGACCGCTGGAGCCAACGCAGGCACATACGCGCAGAAGGCCAAAGTCCTGCCGCCCGAAGAAGAGGCTTTCACTGCTTTGGAGGAAAAGATAGAGGCCCCGCTTCGGCGGGCCAAGGGATATAACCCCGCTCAAGTAAGGCGGCAAGTTCAGGAGGCGGCACACAAGCATCTCGGACCGATCCGCGATAAACAGAACCTGACGAAGTTCATCGAGTATCTGGGGGAAGTGAAAACGAACCTCCTGCCGAACCTTGCCACGAGTTCAAAAAGCCGTGTATACAACAAGGAATGGTTGGACGCGCTGGAACTTGGCAGTATAGCCCAGTTGCTCGAGGTGGCCACACAAAGTGCGTTGGCGCGCACAGAGAGCCGTGGCGTCCACTTCCGCCAGGACTACCCGATAACTGATAATGACGGCTGGCTGGTCGAGCAGATCGTCCGCCTGGAGGGCGATGGTTTCAAAATTGACCGACGGCCGGTGACGGTCACGATTAAGGCTTTGCCTTCAGGCAAGGCTCCTTACCTGGAATTCATGAAACAGATGATGCAGTCGCACTCCGATACCGGCGGCAAGCATTAAGAAAGGAGAGGCGAGGAAGATGGCTGACAAAACTCTGAAGGTGAAAGTATTCCGCTTCGACCCCTCCGTTGACCAAGAACCGCGATTCGAGGTCTACGAGGTTCCCTTTACCGCCGGCATGAGTGTGATGGATGCCCTCGATTATATTTACCAACATGTCGACAGTACGCTGGCGTACTATGACCACGCCGGCTGCACCTTGGGCGTTTGTGGACGCTGCACCGGCAAAATCAACGGCAAACCCGGCCTGCTCTGCCAGACGCTGATTACCGGGAATGTTACGCTTGAACCCCTTTCGAACAACGTGCTCAAGGATCTTGTCGTCAAATAACGGGAGTAAATACGGAAAGAGGAGCATTCCTGTAACAAGAAAAAGCGGTCTTTAAAAAAACGAGACGCCCAGCCCTAAATGACAATGTGCTGATCCCTGCAAGAAAGGCACAAAACCATCTTGAGGAGGCGTCTCACATACAGCGAACTGCGGGAATGTAGAGCCGGGGCAGGCAAGTTGAATTTCATCTTACGGGCTGGGAGGTTTGCCACCTGGAGCGGATGTGGAATCCCGACGGCCAAGATAACGGAAACCCGACGCGGTTTGTTTTCTGTACCCGAAAACCACTGAGCGAACAGGAGTGGCACTGATCCGGAGAGATGGCTCAACATAATCAAAGTTAATTACTGTGGGATAACGAGAAAAACGACGAATTCGCTAGTTTATAAAGGGAGGTATAACAATGTCAGAAAAAATCAAAGTAGTGCCCTATGGAGGACCAGCATATGAAAAAGAGGATTTAATGAAGATGGAGCCTGCTCTATTGCGCGCCTTGTTGCGCGAGCGAGTACACCATACTATAGAGGTTCCATTATACCCGACTCTTGTTAGAGGACAAAAGAAACCCATTTCTGCCTTTGGATTACAGGCTCAAATGGTGTACGACGCCTGGAAAGAAAAAGGATTAATAGATGATGCTCCAGATATTCTCTGGAGCAAGGAATACCTCGCGTTGGCCCAAAAGGTCCGCGATGGGGTAAAAATTGAATGGAATGTACCTGTGCCGGAGCCGTTTACCGACGAAGAGATGGCCGTCGTAAATAAATTGATATATGGGCGCCGTTCGATCCGTGATTGGGTAGATAAGCCAGTTCCCGATGAAATGATTGAGAAAATTCTTGAGGCCGGGAGAGCAGCACCCATTGGCTGTAATTTAGATGAAGTTCGTTTTGTGGTAATTAAAGATCCAGAAGAAGCCAAAATGGTCTGGAGTGATATCCCTACTCCCAATGCAGTTCTTATAGTAATCTGCTATGACAAACGGATCCCAAAAGTCGTCGCCCAAGACAAGTTTGTCCCGCATAACGGGGGCTTCGACGCGGCGGCCGCGGGCGATCATATGCTCCTTATGGCCCATGCCCTCGGATTGGGCGGCGTTTGGCTTTCAAAGTCCATCAAATCCGACGTGACTGAAGATACTGGGTTGAAATTTAAAGAACTTTATGGCCTGCCGGATTATATCGAAGTGGCTCTCCATATAGCCGTCGGCTGGCCTGCCGTGGGTACCATAAAAACGCAACGGATGCCCTTGAAAGAAATGATGCTAACAAAAGGCAAAAAATAGTAATTAAATAGAGCGGGAGGGGCCATTGATGGTCGGCGCGATTCCTGAATACACTACTTAAATACTAGAAAAGACTATTAACCAATATATCTTAAATATTGTCGTCACTGGCACCATATTCATAGAGTTCAAGTTGCCCCTGCTGCATGATCTATAATGGCGGGCTTTGGAGCGGCAGGGGCAACGCTGATTGCCTTCCGTTCAGTTTCTAGCAGGGTCGGC
The DNA here is from genome assembly GCF_900101845.1 of Sporomusa acidovorans. GTDB lineage: Bacteria > Bacillota > Negativicutes > Sporomusales > Sporomusaceae > Sporomusa > Sporomusa acidovorans. Next base: position 68,920 of record NZ_FNAM01000012.1, read on the forward strand.
CGGTTCTCCTGAGACGGGCAGTACATAAAGTCGGCCGCATGGAATATCCTCAGAGTACAACCAGTAATAACAGGGAGTAAGCTACTAAAATATTTGTTTAGCCGAGAAGGCTATTTCCGCATGAGTAAACCCTTCATATACACTATGTGGTTGGGTATAGATTACCGATGGAATTCAGGCAAACTTTCCAGAAGTTGCAGCCTAAAGCTGTCTAGTTTCGGGGGAGCGTTATATGTCGTCTTTTGCTCCGTATACTATGGGCGTCTTTGTTGATATGACAGGTGCACCTACTTCAGGCTTCTTCTTGAGATCTTTGTCGATTATTGTTTTGGTTGTTTGGCTGCCTTTGCATAGAGAAAAATATTAATACTTATACACGATTTGCATTGGGATTAGAATACTGATAAAGGGAATGAGGGTAATGGATTCCACTAAATTGAAACAAAAGGCTTGTAAAATTATTGAGCAATATGGTGAAACAATAATTGCTTACACGCAAGATGTTGAGCAAGAGCCGGAACTAGGCTTTAGGGAATTCCGTACTGCAGAAAAAACTGCCAAGTTTTTTAGAGATTTGGGTTTAAACTATGAAGAAGGATTAGCCATTACGGGTGTAAAAGCAAAGCTGGGCAATTCGCCAGGACCTACTGTTGCCGTATTGGGAGAACTGGATGCTATTATTTGTTATGACAGTCCATTGGCAAACCCTAATACAGGCGCCGCGCATGCTTGCGGACACAACATTCAGCTTGGTGCTATGATGGGAGCGGCAATTGGATTGACTTTGTCTGAAGCTGCTTGTGAGCTTAACGGTAATATAGTGTTCATGGCCACACCCGCGGAAGAATACCTCGAAATTCCATATCGTGCAAGGTTGCGTGAAGAAGGGAAAGTTCATTTTTGTAGCGGAAAGCAAGAACTGGTTTATCGCGGAGCCTTTGATGAAATTGATATGGCGATGATGATTCATGCTTACCAAATGAATGGAACCAACAATTTCATGTTGAACCAAACAAACAATGGCTTTGTGGTGAAAGATATCCGTTATGAAGGCAAGGAGGCTCATGCTGCTGCCGCGCCGGAGGAAGGAATAAACGCGCTAAATGCAGCAATGCTGGGGCTGATGGGTATTAATGCTATGCGGGAAACCTTTCGCGATGAAGATGTAATAAGAGTACATCCTATTGTTACAAAAGGTGGCGATGTAGTTAATTCTATTCCAGCAGACGTCAGGATTGAAACGTTCGTACGCGCTAAAAGTATTGAGGCCATAGAGTCTACCAGTCTAAAGGTAGAACGAGCATTGCGCGCTGGCGGCGATGCTATTGGGGCTAAAACTCATATAGCAACAACGCCTGGCTATCTGCCTATTCGAATTTGCGAACCTTTTAGTAATGTATTTTCCCAAAATGTTAACGCTGCTTATCCGGGGGCCGAAATTATATGGGGAGGGCATTCGGGCGGTTCCACAGACATGGGTGATGTATCACATATTATGCCGGTGATTCACCCATACACTAGTGGAGTGAACGGGGCTTTGCATACAAGGCATTTTAGAGTAGTCGACTATAATATTGCTTGCATTATCCCGGCTAAGATTATGGCTATGTCGGTAATTGATTTATTGGCGGATGATGGAAAAAAGGCACAAGATATTCTTACAAGCTATAAACCTGTCTTTAACAAGACGCAATATATTGCAAAAATGAATTCACTTTACAGCAGTTAAATGGATTGTGCAATTTAATAATAGCAAGAAAAAATCTGATTAGGGAGTTCCGTTGCATCCTGCGTAATTTTCCACATAAGTGGAATTGAAGCAGTAAAGTAGCAGGATAAAGGCGTAATCGTTTGTGGAAGACTTACTCAGTTTGATGTCTCAATGAAATAGATATATTAAGGTCTTAAGGAGTCAGTATATGAAAAAAATTATAAACACTGATAAAGCACCAAGTGCAATCGGTCCATATTCTCAAGCAATTAAGGCCAACGGATTTATCTTTGTATCCGGTCAATTACCTGTAGACCCTGCTAGTGGACGATTTGCTGAAGGTGTTGCTGCTCAAACCAAGCAATCTTTAGAAAATGTAAAAGCTATTTTGACAGAAGCGGACTGTACTTTTAATGATGTAGTGAAAGCTACGGTATTTATCAAAGATATGGATAACTTTAGTGAAGTGAACAATGTATACGCAGCTTATTTTACCAAGGAGTGTCCTGCACGTGCATGCATCGAAGTAGCTCGTCTGCCTAAAGATGCGTTAATTGAAATTGAAGTAATTGCAATTTGTAAACAGTAGTTTATGAAACAGGTTGCAAGGGTGTATGGGTGCATAAAGTGGGGCGGCAGATAAGGTAGTTGATAGACAACATAACGTTACGAAAGCCGTGTTATTTTTGCTGAAACGAAAGGAAGATTCAGTTTGAAAGATATATCATCCACAGCGGGCAATCCCTTGTGGTCAGAATTTATCAAAGCTGTAAAAAAAGAGGTGGTGCCGGCCCTAGGCTGTACCGAACCTATTTCGCTGGCCCTGGCGGCAGCCATCGCCGCCCATTGGTTGGCAAAACCGGTCGAGCGGATTGAAGCCAAGGTATCTGCCAATTTGATGAAGAACGGCATGGGGGTTACCGTTCCGGGAACTGGCGAAACTGGCCTCTATATCGCGGTTGCCGTAGGCGCTCTCGGCGGCGATCCAGAAGGACAACTGGAGGTGCTGAAAAACCTGACACCGAAGCAGGTAGAGGCCGGCAAGCGCATGGTTGCAGAAAATCTTGTTCAGCTTACCATTGCAGACGTACCTAATACTCTGTATTCAGAGGCCCGAGTTATCCATGGCGAGGAATGGGTTAGAGTTTGTATTGCCGACACACATACTCGGGTAGTGCACATTGAAAAAAACGGCAAGGTAATATTCACGGCGGAACCGCAACAGGCACTGGCTGATGATAGTACAGAGTACTCGTTGACTGGTGTTCGGACTCGCGATGTATATGACTTTGCCATCCAAGCGCCGCTTGCAATGATCAGCTTTATCCGGGAAGCTGCCACCATGAACTGCTCTCTGTCCGACAGTGGTATGAGCGGGCAATATGGTCTTAATGTTGGCGCCATAATGAGCCGGCAGATTGAACAAGGATTGCTGTCGGACGGTCTTTTGACCCAGATTTTAATGCGTACCGCCGCCGCATCGGATGCGCGGATGGGGGGCGCGACGCAGCCGGCGATGACCAACTCCGGTTCCGGCAATCAGGGTATAGCAGCAACCTTGCCTGTCGTCGTAGTGGGCGAGCATGTAAAGGCAAGTGAGGAAGAGCTTACGCGGGCGCTGATGCTGTCTCATATGATGGCAATCTACATCCATGACAAGCTTCCCCGGTTGTCAGCCTTATGTGCTGTTACTACCGCATCTATGGGGGCGGCAGCAGGTATGGCGTGGCTCCTGAAGGGCAATTATGAAACAGTCAGCATGGCTCTTTCCAACATGATTGGTGATGTGGCTGGAATGATTTGCGACGGGGCTTCCAATAGTTGTGCCATAAAAGTTTCTACATCGGCTATTGCTGCATATAAAGCTGTTCTAATGGCGCTTGAGGGAACAAGAGTCACAAAAAGCGAAGGCATTGTTGCTGACGATGTTGATCAGTCAATAGCTAACTTGTGCGAATTAGCCTGCTTAGGTATGGTACAGACTGATGAGCAAATATTAAGAATTATGCTAAACAAGATAAATTAGTATCGGTATATATTAAAGTAAAACTCTTAAAATTATCCCCGCCATGTCTTTAAAGAGATGGAGTCGCACGGTCGCTACGGCGGTTAGCATTTTCCTCATTCCGGTATTATTTGTTGTTGCTGTTTATTTGGAGTATTTGGTGGAGGCGAGCAAGATTATGATTTTAATCAAAGGATAAGGTACAATAAGTTTCGCAAATTCAGTTACAACAAAAAAGGGGACAAGTTTGCAGTCCCCTTTTACTCCCCACTATTCTATGCTTCTATGCTGAGTATTTTACGCAAATTTGGAAAAAATGTGCAGGATTTATGTGAGTCCAGTCAAGGCGGTTCTCATCTGTGAAATATCATCAAAACGATCTTTCGAGTCATAAGCGCATGACTTTAGAACAATTGTTTGTAGGTCATCACTGCCCCTAATAGGTGGCGGAATTTTTTTTCCCAAAAGTCTATAATGAGTTGCTTTACTGCGTTCTAAATGATCATTGTATTTCTGCGACTGAAATGGGAGACGATTATTATTCATCAGCTCGTATAAAACCAATCCTAACGAATACATATCTACTTTATTATTGTTAGCATTAATGACATTGCTGTGATATATCTCGGGAGAAATATATAATTCTGTTCCAATTCTGGTTACTTCACTTGTAGATTCCATGTATTTGGCAATACCGAAATCGCCAAGCTTAAAATGATTATTATCTTGGGATAAAAAAATATTTTGTGGTTTTATATCACGGTGCATAACATTTTCTTTTTGTATTACCTCGAGAGCAGTGCAGATGTCAATGCCGAGCTTTATGACTTTGTTTTCATCAAAACAAGTAAAGTAGTTGTCAATTCTTTTCAAGAAATCCATTTGAATTAAAATTACTTGGAAGATACCGTCTAGCTCTATAATATCAAATTTCTGTATTGTACTTTTTAACAATTTTGCTATATTGCTCGACCTCCTCATCGTTTTTCATAGCAATGTATAGCTCTCTTAACCCTGTTTCGTCAGGTATAACGATAGCTTTTGCGACCGATATAGAGTTTTTATCATACTTGTGAAATAATTTATATACAATACTAAATCCACCTCTACCAAGAACTCCGTTTAAGTGGTAGGTTCCAAACAATGGTTCCAATCCCTTAAGCTTTTCACCTAAATTTTCAATATGTGAAATGCGTCTTGATAAAAAACAATCGTGCCATTCATTTTTTGGTAAATTATTTAAATATTTACCGAATTTTTTCATTTTCTAAACTATCCCCACAAAATTAATATGTTCACCTTTTCTATATATTACGAGCCGTTCATAATAAATACCGTTGAATTTATACATTATACAATACAGTCTGTTTGTCTCTTGACCAGTCAAAATAACTGAGCTGCCGGCAGCTCAGTTTAATGCCCCCCATGTTTACTTCTTGGGAATTAACCTTGATGGTCAAATGTGATACAATTAATATGGTGAAATAATACAAATAACGGAGTGCCTATGAACGGTTATGAGTCTACGAAAGAATTATACAAAAAGTTGAGAAATGAAGTTAAGAGCTGCCAAGGTAAATATATCCTTCTTACCGCATTACTGGCGGCTGCCGAAAGTCTTGGTCAGGATATGCCGGCTTTTCTGCAAAGTCCCGAAGGACAAAGAACTTTTACTAGTACGGTAAGGCAGCTTGTTGAAGACGCTTTCTTGTCGCCGGTGGGTCGAAAACCGAATACCCTAGGCGGGCTATATTTTAAATACAAAATAATAAATGAGATTACGCCGAAAGATAATGAACTGGTGCCCGAGATGGTTAGGATAATAGTTCCCCCGGCAAAGCTGGATTATTACTTGAAGAAACCCGGGGATTATATAGAAGATAGGGAGATTATCACGATTATTTCTGATTTTCTTCGGCAAGAGAAGTTTGAACTGGTAACAGTGAACGAAAGGGCCTACGAGCTATTCGGGGATGAGAAGTTTTTTAAGGGAGCGGGCAAAGTCAGAAGCCGCGGGGAGCTTGTGCTCAAAAGACTCGGGCTTAATTATCAAAGTATTGGTTGTAAGGAAACTTTGGAGCCTTTTTTTAGTTTTTCGAAAAAGGACTTTCATTTGCATAATGAAAGAAAAATATATATTATTGAAAATAAAGATACTTTTTGGTCATTCAAGGAAAATGTTATGGGGGTTTCGGCGGCGGCTACGGTGGACATGCTTATTTACGGAGAGGGACGGAAGATTTTAAGCAGTTTTAAATTTATCGAGGAATATGAGATTAACCCAAAAACCGATGATGTCTTCTATTTCGGCGATCTTGATCCCGAAGGTATTAATATTTATGCGGAACTTGCTGCAGAATATCCTGAGTATCGGATTCATCCCTTTTATACGGGATATGAGGCAATGCTGGCCATTGGCTTAAAGCGTCCACCTGCCAAAATACCGAAACAACAGCGAATCAAAGCCGACAACATGGCAAGGTTTTTGGCCGGATTTACTGAGGGGTTGGCCGAGAAGCTAAGCGAGCTGTTTACAAGCGGCTGTTATATACCGCAAGAGGCACTATCGGCGGCTGAAATGAGAGAAAGGTTTGGAAGATAAGTGCAAACATTTAAAGGTAGCAGCCTGGACAAGGACGATATACTGGCCCGCGAGATTATCCAAGAAAGTCTTGGCGGAAAAGATCCTGAGCTTGCTCTTGCCGAGGATTTCCTGGAGGAATTGGACGTCAGGCTGGAGCAGATAAAGGTATATTACCCCATAATGGAAATGCTGCGTAAACGCAAAATGGATACGGAGTTCATGCAGCTTGTGCCGGAACTCTGTTTTTTGCTGCTTGCCTATCTGATATATGAGGGTAAGCTCAAACATAAAGGGCTAACTTTTGGAGAGCTGGAAACCTTTATAACTAAGGCTTTACGGCATATTATGGCTAATTGTGCCGCTGCTGCGCGCGAGTTGATAACGGAAATACTGGACGGCCTGCAGAACGGCGGCCGGAATTTTGTTTTAACAACTTATAATTTAAAGACAGGAAGCTTTCGCGAAAAATACATAAAACTTATTGAAATTAAGCAGTCAGAGGAAAATGTGCTTGAATACTTTATTACTGAGCAGGGTGTTGATTTTTATCTGCGGACTAAAGAATTTCCTGAGGAAACCAAAATAACCATCAACCTCCTTCTTTTCCAGAAGCAAATGGAGAAGGGAGCATTCGGTTTTGCTTACGATACAGTTAAGCGCCTCAATATGGAGGTGCAGAAGAAAAAGGATAAGAAATATTCTCTCCTTGAAGCTTTGATGTACGGTCAGCTTGATTCAGGCGAGGCTTATAACCGCTATCACCGCAGTATTGTCCTGCAGTTCGAAGAAGAAGCCGAACTTTTCAATACGGCAGTGAAAAATGTTAATATGGTGTTCCACGAATATGTGGACAGAATTCAAAATGGTTTGGCTGATGAAAAGCAGGTGCGCACCTTTACGCTGATAAAAATAATCGAAAAGGAGATCGGCCGTGCGCAGACGCTGCATACTGAGCTGTTAAAGGAAGCTGTAAGCTTTACTAAAGAATATGATAATGCGCTGGGCGTTAGGAGAAAGGCCATTTTTACCGAACGGTTCAATTTTCAAAACGAGTTTGAAAAGCTGGTCAGCCAGAATGACAGGCCGGAAGCGATGAAGTTTTTGTTTGAACCGCTGATGAATCCGTATGTAAGAAAACAGTTTAACCTGCTTAGAGCCTTTGAGCCGCAGCGGGTTGCCCAGGTGAAGGCGGAAGCAGGGGAAGAACCGCTGCCTGAAACTGTTGTTAACCGGATTACGGTTGATAAGCTTACCAGCCGCCGGGTCAGAGGCAACTTTGTCTTCTATGCGGCAAGGCTGCTGGAGATGCTGAGTAACCCTAAGCGGGAGATAAGCCTAAAGGCTTTTGGCCAGATGCTGATGGACAGGTTTTCCGAAGATAGTGTCTATAACGGAGACTTTATTAGTTTTATCCTTGAACTTAACAGAGATAAGAAAATCGGCGAGCATGTCAAAAGGATAAATTTTGCTAATGGGAAGATTGATATAGATGAAGATCTCAAGACTATGGAAGCAGTGTTCGTGAAGGCCGCCCTTAGTTTGCCTGGTCAAAGCACGATAAATCAGGTTGTTGTTACAACTTTTCCCGATTCTGAGCTTGAGCTTTTACCGGGACTTAAAATAACCGATATGATGTTTATAGGAGAAAGCAAATCATGAATGCAGGCACGATAGAAATATTGGATCATGCGCTGGATATACTTAAAGTCCTTTTGCAGGGGGAAGAAGTGAGTAAGAACAAAAACGTCTTACTATATGATAAATACCGCTACAATGCAGCGGTTGAGGAGATGCTCATTCATATCGCCGATAAATTGGAGCTGAGAATATATGCCGGCAGCGACAGGCTGTTTGTTTGTCCGGAGGCCGGCAGCCGTCTGTTTGGCTGGACGAATGAAGAACTTAGGGACAGGATTAGCTACGTTACGACGAACAGCGAGCTTTTCACCTGTTACTTTATCATTATGACGCTGGTTACTATGTTTTACCGCGAGGCATATCCTGATACGCCGGTAGCCTATGTAAAAATAAACGAGCTTATTGAAAGCGTGGCGCGACGCCTTGAAAACTTGGGTAGGCTCCCTGAACTTGAGAAGGTCAGTGAAGAAAACCAATTTGATTTTACTGAAATCTGCAAGGTTTGGCAGCGTCTGCCTGATGCCAGGGAAGGGGTGTCAGGCGGCAAAAATGACAAGGTTGCTTTTGTAGAGAATGTATGCCGGTTTTTATACAATGAGAAACTGATTGCTCTTGATATGACTCAGCGAATCATCTATCCGACTGAGCGGCTAAAGGTGATTATCTGGAACTACTATGAGGACAGGGATAACAGAAGAGACTTGCTTTCCTTTGTCAGGGGGCTGGAGGTTAACGCTGATGCCACACATCAATAGCATAAGGTTAGTTAATGTTCATTTCAACAACGCCACTCAGTTCTATGAGGATTTCCGCATGGAGTTGGGCGGAAAGAATACTACCTATGATTTGGAGAACGGCGGCGGGAAATCGCTGCTGCTGCTCATGCTGCTCCAAACCGTTTTGCCCAAAACCAACCTGCGGCGGGAAAAACCGGTAAGCCTTATATTTCAGGGCGGAAAAGACAGAACATCACACGCAGCAGTTGAATGGCTGCTGGAAGAGGGAAGCGATTACAAATATCTCCTAACCGGCTTTTCTGCCAGAAAAAGAAAAGGTGCAGGCGAAACGACGGTTGCAAACGAGGAAGAGGAACACCTGCAGGCGGGTGATATTGAGCATCTCAACTGGTGCGTCTTTTATAATAACAATAGTATTACGGGTATCAAGTCGGCACCATTGAGCCTTGGCCAGTCAGGGCGAAAGGTTTACGCCAGCTTTGAAGACATCCGCAAGTATATCGGCCAGATGAAGCAAAAGGGGTTGCCGGCCGAGACTTTTGATAAGATTGAGCAATACCAGCGTTATATCTCGGCACACGGTCTTATTGCCGCCGAGTGGAATATTATCCGCGGCATCAATAGCGGTGAAAACAATATCGAGTCATATTTCAGGCAGGATGCAACCTCGCGCAAATTGATAGAAAACCAGTTCGTCAGAATTATTGAGGACATGGAAGCATTGAACAAGGGGGGCAAGCAGGGCAGCGAGAGCAGCCTCTTGGCTGACACTCTTATTGAAATCAGAAGTAGGCTGAATGAATACCTTAAGCTCAAGGGGCATATGGCTGAATATGAAAAAATCAAGGAGCACTTCAGCGAGTTTGGACGAAAAAATAGCGAGCTGCTTGAGATATTTTCCGAGTACGAAGCGTACAAGCAGGAGGCTTTTGCAATTCGCAAGCTGATAGCTGATAAACTGAGGGGATTAGAGCAAGAACAAACAGCAGCACTAACCAGGTATGACTATAATACCAAAAGCAGTAATGAAGGGAAAGATCTGAAAAGGCTGCTTGAAGCCGGTTTAGTTAACTATGAAAAAACACGACTGGGCGACGAGCATGCACAACTGCAAGCAGGCCGAGAAAAGGTAGCCAACAGGCAAATTGAACTGAAAGCTCAGCTCGACAGGCTGCTTACGCTAGAAGGATACGGGGCCTTCCGTACAGATGCGAGAAAGGTTAGAGAAATCGCAACACGTCTTGAATGGCTTAAATCTTCAGCCGATAAGCAAATGGATGAATACCGGGGGGCAGGCGGCAGGCTGAGGTTCCTCACAGACAAAAAATTAGGCGAACTGGATAGAAGTCACCAAGATCTTATTATAGCCAAAAATAAACTTAAAGGCGAACAAGAGGAAGCCGGGCAAAGAAAAGTTGAAGCGGAAAAACAAGAGGCTGTGCTCAAAAGCGACATTGCCAGTTTAGAAACTCAGGAAAAGACAGTGGCGCAAAAGCAACAGGAACTGAATGAATTCTTCCTGAGGCGCGGCGAGACGGATGCGCTGCTTTTCACCGACAAGTCTTTGGCGGAAACTGAGGAAACGCTGATTACATACTCGCAGGAGACAGAATCAATCGCACGGGAGATAAAAACGCTTGCAGATAGACTGCAGACGTTGGCCCTAGAAGACGTCAGACTTAAGAGCGAGATAACATCCCGCCTTAAAACCAGAGATCAGCAGGAGAAATGGCTAAAAAGCTGCCAGACTGAGAGGGCAAGGCTGGAAGAAAGGGCAGCAGCTTTCGAAAATGAAACACTGGGTGAATATCAAGAAAGTTTGATGCGCTTAACCGAAGCCGAAAGATTGGCCAAGCTTGAAAAAGAAATTGAAGCAGGCCGGCTGCGCCAGAAAAAACAGCTGTCAGTGGCCAGGGGCTATTACGTTCCTAACGAAGAACTGCTGGCATTAGCTGACAAGCTAAGTGCCAAATGCGAGTTTGTCCAGGCCGGGATTGATTGGTTGGCCAGGCTGAGCCATGAGGAAAAGGACGAACTCCTAAACAAGCTGCCCTACCTACCGTTTGCCGTGATCGTTGATAGGCTGTCTTTTGAAAAACTAAAGAGCGGCAGGCTTAAAACCGATTTTGCTTCCGACTATCCTGTCCCCATCGTCAATATCGAGACTATTCGACAGCCGCAGGCCAAAGAACAGGCGGAGGAGATTTACTACATAGTAAGCTTTGCCGAGCTGGTGCTTGAAAGCGAGCGCTATGAAGAGTATCTTCACAGCCTGGAAACCGCTATAACAGCTGCTGATAATGAGGCCCTTGTTATCGGTACGAGAATAAAGGAATTAGCCGCTGCGTTGTCAGAGTTAGCAACCTTTTTTGCGCAATATCCGGTTGATAAGATAGAAGCTGCCCAAAAAATAGTGGAACAATTAACCGCAGAAACCGCCGAACTGCAAAAAGAACGCACGACCATAAGCAGCGAGAAAGCAAAGTGCAGTAAGCGTACCCAGCTTCTAGAGGCCGAAAGTGAGTCGCTCGGAAAACTCATTGCGGACGCACAGCTTAAACGGGAAAAACTCGAACTCCTCATGCAAACAGCCGCCAGCCTGACCGGCATTAGAAATAACCTTACGGCAAAGCATAATGAATATAAAACGGTTTTCAGTAATTTAACCGCGATTAATACTGCCATAGCTGAGCTTTCCCAGCGCTATACCGCCTTGGAGAGGGAATTTGAGGCGCTGCTTCCGGAATTCTTTGAACTGAAGAAAGCAGTCGAACGATTGGCTGGTTTTACTCCAGTCGAAAACACCTTTTCCCTTTCGCAAGCCGAGGCGGACTATAACGCCATGCATCAGGCTGTAAGCGGCAGGGCGGCTGAGGAAAATGACCTCAGAAGCCAGCAGGCTGCGTGTCTAAATAGACTTGATGATCTTAGAAAAAGAATCAAGCGTGATTATGGCGGAGACTTAGATGAAGTCGCGCAAAGGGAAGAAAATGGCGTGCAGATAAGTCTGCCTACTCCTGCCATGATTGAAACGGCAAGGCAAGACAAAAGAGACAATGATGTCAAGCTGACAGCGGCAGACAAGGCCGTCCATGATCTTGAGCTCAGAATAAACTCGGCCGAGGTAAGACTTGACGGGATACTAAAAGATATTCCGCCTGATACGGTCTATGAACTGCCTGTTTACGATAGTCAAGTCCGTTATCAACAGGAAATAGCTACAATGGAAGCGCTGATAAAAAGCTATGACCGGGAGGTTGCCGAAGCCTGCGCAGAACTTGAACAAATAAAACGGAAAATAGACAAATTGATAGTTCAGGCTGATTACTACGACGGCTTCATTGGGCGGGAGAAGATTGAGGATGCCGGAGCCATAGCGGCAGATATTAAGGAGTTCCGCGCGTTCGAAGACGAGTTTTACAAACTCAGAGATACTATCACAGGCCAATGTGACAGGTGGGATAACAGACTTAAAGCCATTGGCGAGGAAACGGCCAATTTTGTCATTCGTGAGCCTTTAGAAGTACTGGCGGGAATTAGCCGGCCGCTAAGCGCAAAGGAATGTGAGGCCAGACAAGCAGCCTTTAGCGAATATATTGCCAGCCTTGATCAGCAGATGCAGAAAATCAATCATGACATAATACAGCTGGAAAGCTACCAGCAAGACTTTATCCGCCGCTGTGTTCAGCGGGCTGAACTGGTACTAAGCCACTTAAGAAAACTTGAAGCACTGTCACGGATTGAAGTCTATGGCCGGCGGATTAACATGATTGAGCTTAGGTTAAATGAGTTTGATGACAAAGACAAGTTTCTCCGGATGAAAGCGCACATTAACGGCATTGTCCAGGAGATCGGCGAAGAAGGTGCGGTCGACCGCAAACGCATAAGTGCTAAACTTGCGATCAAAGAACTGCTGGCCCAGATAACCGACATGGAGAAGGCCGCTGTAAGGCTGTACAAGATTGAGAACATCCCGGAAAACTCCAAGTTCTACCGCTGGGAAAATGCTATCGGCTCAGAAGGCCAAAACAATTCGCTGTACTTTATCTTTGCCGCCTGCCTGATATCCTTTATCAGAATGCTGTCTATTGCCAACTCCTCGGTAAAATCCAAAAAGGTTATCATCGCTGATAATCCTTTTGGTGCAACCTCTGCCGTCTATCTTTGGGATCCAATGTTTAAGATAATGAAACAGAATGATGTTCAACTCATTGCCCCCGGCCATCGAATTCCAAGAGAGATCACCTCCCGGTTTGGGGTAAGTTATCTATTAAATCAAGATGTCCTTGAGGATGGCAGGCTGCGAGTGGTAGTAAAGGACGTGCGGGCCGAAGAGAGCGAAGAGGTCATTAGATATGTGGAGCCGGAGCAGCTTTCCATGTTTTTAACGTAAACATTGTCGTATCTAAAGTAAGGATAGCAACACGGATTAAGGCCGGAGAATTGCCCTAGTGGGTGATTCTTTGGCTTTTTGTGTGAACAGATACCCCATGCTATGCATGTGGTTCCAAAGAGCTTTGCCCCAAAATACAGGAAACAAGCGATATACGAAAAGTTTTTCATAGTGGGAGAGAGTAAATGGAAAAATATTCTAGAAGAATACAAGGGACGGGGTTAATAGCAACTTGAATTATTCCATTACCACAGTGTATCTACTTGAATGTTTGACACAATAAATGATATAATAATGTCATAATTGAGACATTATTTGGAGGGTTTTGTTATGGGAGTTCCTGTTGTAAAGCCGATCAAAGAATTACGTGATACAAAGACCATCGCCGCCATTTGTAATGAACAGGGGAGGCCGGTCATTATTACAAATAATGGACGGACGCAGCTTGTTATTATTAGTGAAGCTCAATTTGAAGAGTATGAGAATATGAAGGCAAGACTTGATTTGTACGAGAAGTTAGCGGAAGCGGAAGCTGAGGCGAATACGGGATTTGAAGGACATCGCCTATCCGACGTAGCAAAAAATCTAATGGCAGATTTAAATTGATATGACGATGGTTCCCTTTGTGATCAAACTGTTGACACCTGCACGGCAGGATTTATATGAAATCAAGCAATTTATTCAGCAAGATCGCCCGCTTACAGCCAGGCGGGTTATGGAAAAAATTCTTCAGGACATCATGACGCTAGAAACATTGCCAGAGGCCGGTTCAGTGGTTTATGACAAGCGGCTGCAGATGATGGGATATCGATATTGGCCTGTGCTTGACGGCAAGTACATTGCTTTTTACGTAATTTACAAAAGTCAAAGGCTTGTACAAATACGGCGCATTTTGTCTGCAAGACAGGATTATTTGCCGATTTTGCGCGGAAAGTAGTTGTAAGAAATATGAAAGAAATAGCGCATGTCAGACAGGTTCAGGCTTGCGATGACTATGTTCTGCATATTACGTTTAACAATGGAGTAACGAAGTTGTATGATCTAAAGCCTAAATTGAATGATGAACGCTTTAGCATTTTACGCGATAGAGGTTTTTTTAAGCCGTGCAGGTTGACGGCGGGGGATTCGGAATTAGTTGGAACGATGATGTCGACATGAGCGAGAATGAGCTTTGGACTAAAGGCAAAGAAATGAATTAGTCAAATTCCAGATTGTGGAATAGGATATGGGATTTGCAGGGGCACGGATCGCCACCACCACTCAAATCTGGAAATGAATTGAACCCGCGAATTTCGCGGGTTTTTTGCTGTAATTTTTGAAAGGTTGAGGATAGCACTACCAAGTAAAATAATTTTACTTAAAATATATATTCCGCATTAAAGAATATTGCGGCGCAGGCGGGTGGTGCATTGACAACGCTCCACCACTGGCGTTTGACTTCCGCTTTTGCCAACACACCACCCGCCTGCACAAATCTTTAGCACGTTGTATATAGTAAATTTTTCGCCTACAAAAATGGACGTTTTATCTGTCGCAAAATCGTTCAACTCTTCATAGATTATAGTGTACCACTTACTCTATGCAATAAGGAGGCCAGCTAGCTTATGGGTTTTGGTGGATTCGGTGGCTGTGGAGGTCGAGGAGGTTTCAGTTGGATCATAATAATCATTATTATTATCTTACTGTTCTGTTGCTTTGAAGATGATTTTAGCCCGACCTGTTAAGTAATTTTACTTAAAGCCAAATCACAACGAGATATTAAGAAACACAGAATGAGGCATTACATAACAAGGATGCCTCATTCTATGTTTAAATTTAGTCAGCTATCTTATTTGATAAAAACGGTAATTTAATCAATTCATATAAATTATATTGTATCAAGATTATTTGTCTACTTTCCCCAGTGATTGTGTTGCTGGGTGTTTTTTTGTTGTTCGGATGAGCGACTTTTCAAGGAAGCAAAGGGACGTTCTTTTTGCTTCCTAAGAAGGTCTGATTATTGCATATGATAATAATTTATTGTTAATTTATAAGATAGACAGGTATTTTCAATTTTTTGTCAAAAAATTTATTAAGTGTGTAATGGTGGATATAAATACATGTTGCTTAATTAAATTGTAAAATAAGCTGGGACCAAAGTAATGTCGACGCTGCGTGAGTATGGTTTGTAATTGAAGCAATTATCATCAATGGGGGTGTAAGCGTGAAAAAGGCTTTGTTCGCCAAAGTTGGTGCTCATGAAGGAAATCCAAAATGGAAAGCAAGTATTAGCAGAGTAACTCCAATTTATAAGAGAACGGATGATATTCGTAGTGAATTTGCACGGGATTACAATCGTATTCTACATAGCAATGCGTATAGGCGGCTTAAGCATAAAACACAAGTGTTTTTCGCTACTAGCAATGATCATATTTGCACTCGAATAGAGCATGTGAATCACGTAGCCTCTGTTAGTTATACAATAGCCAACTATCTTGGTTTAAATACTGAACTGACAAACGCTATTGCGCTAGGACATGATTTGGGGCATACGCCTTTTGGACATGCTGGTGAAGAATTTATAAAAGGAATATTACAAAATGAAATAGGAGAGACATTCTGGCATGAGCGCAATAGTTTGCGCTTTGTAGATAAATGTGAGACGCTTCCCGACAATGAGGGAAGGGAACGTAATCTTAATTTAACGTATGCAGTTCGAGATGGCATAGTATGCCACTGCGGGGAGGTAGATGAGAATTCAATTTTTCCTAGAGAAGAGGCTTGTGATTTATATTCTGTGCAGAAGGCCGGTCAGTGCGCCCCTTTCACATGGGAAGGCTGTATAGTTAAAATTTCTGACAAGATAGCTTATATAGGACGAGACATTGAGGATGCACTCTTGCTCAAAATATTATCAGTAAGTGAATTAAAAAAGGAATTAACTAAAATAAGTCGCGAATTTGCAGATGCCAAGGCCAGCGAAATCAATAATACGATTCTAATGCATGACTTTATTATCGATTTGTGCCGGACAAGTTCTCCTGAGAAGGGCATTGCTTTTTCGCCTAAATATCTTGAGTTGATCAATACATTGAAAAACTTTAATTCTCAATATATTTATTGCCATGAAAGACTTGCTAATTATAAACGTTTAGCAAATTTGATAATTGAATGTATATACCAGACGCTCCTCAAAGCTTACTCTGGTAAGGATACAATTAATGAATTAAATAAATATCGTGAAATTTATCCAAGTTTAGTGAACAATTTTTGCGAATGGCTAGTTAAATACTCTGACACTGAAAACCGGGAAATGAAGGGGAGTAAATATCGGAATGAGATTTTATACCACCTTGAAAATCGTAAGGACTATATTCAAGCGATCATAGATTATATATCCGGTATGACCGACAACTTTGCAATCAAAATCTTTAACGAAATTACTACATTTTGAGGTGCTACTATGAGTCATTTTTTCGCTTTTCTAGCCCGCATGAAATTTATTCAGCGTTGGGGGTTAATGCGCAATACTTTTACTGAGAATATTCAGGAACATAGTCTGCAAGTAGCTATGATAGCACATGGTCTGGCTGTAATTCGCAATACATATTTTGAAGGGAAACTTGATGCTGGAAAAGCAGCTCTAATGGGGATGTACCATGAGGTTTCAGAAGTTTTTACAGGTGATTTACCAACTCCGGTAAAATATTTTAATCCCAAAATTAAAGCTGTCTATAAGGATATTGAAAATATGTCACAAATGAAAATATATAATATGCTGCCACATGAATTGAAAAATTCCTACCTAGGCTTATTAGCGAGGCAAGATGAGGATCGGGAATTATGGCAAATTGTTAAAGCTGCAGATAAAATTAGCGCATATCTAAAATGTGCTGAGGAACTTAAGGCTGGTAACCAGGAGTTCTCGGTTGCATACAAAAGTATTAAGCAAGAACTGGATAATAATAAGTTACCCGAGGTTAAATATTTTATGGAAGTATTTGCGCCAAGTTTCTCTTTATCCTTGGACGAGTTAAACAACCTTTAAGGATAGAGGAAGACAATGTGATTTTATTGCAAAAAAGTTGCAACTGATAAATAGCTTATCTAAGCTATGAGAGGAAAGGGGAAGCAAAAAAGAATGTCCCGTGCGCCAAGAAGCGCGCGGATTATAGCGGGTGGGAACCCCGCCTGAGAAGGCATGGCCAGCCACTCTGTATAATGTCTGTGGAGGGAAGGGCGTAACATAGCAGTGCCCTTGAAAAGGGAAACAATGCTGCACTGGAGGCAGAGAGAACTTTGGAAACAAAACAAACAAGGATAGCCAAACTAGCAAACTATGGCTAGACGCGAATGCTGCTACGAAGAGCCGGATGGTAGTTTATGGCGTTTTCCCAATCCTGCACCACTGCTTCCCATGATTGTTCCGGTGAAAATGGAGATACTTGATTCGATTTCAGCATACAGATTAAGAAAAAGAGCAATCGACCATTATTGAGGTCCATTGCTTTTTTCTTGTCTCTGGATAGAAGCATCACCCCGTTTAAAGCTGAAAAAATTATAGGAATGCATTGCCAAAAACAAGAATAAGTGATAAAATTCAAACACGGGACATTGTTAAACAACGTATAATTATAATCTTAGTACAAAATAATACTTAGTTCAACGAGGTGCGAAAATGACTATCAATAAAACTCTTGGCGAAACCCGGATGGAAAGAAAAAAAGCCGAAATGAAACAGAAAATTATTACGGTGGCAATGACCCTATTTAAAGCCCAGGGAGTCGACGCAACTACCATGGAGCAAATCGCAGCGGAGGTAGACATTGCCAAGGGGACGCTATATAATTACTTCCCTGTCAAGGAGGCCATCATTGACGAATACATCAAACAAACTTTCCGGGATAAAAATGCCGACAGAGTCTGGCAGCTTGAAAAACTGCCAGACACCCGCACGCGCATGACTGCAATTTTCAGCGAATTAATCGGAGGAGTGCAGTCGCAAAAAGATATCTTCGAAAAGTATGTTATCTACCGGATGCAGAGTATGGCTTCCTTCCACCAGGAGGACAGCGAAAAAAGTGGTTTTTACCTGGTGGCTACCGAAATCATCAGGCTTGGGCAAAAAAGTGGCGAAATCAGAGATGATCTGCCACTGTATATACTGGTGGAACTGTTCGAATTTGCCTTTATTGAAGTAGTAAAGCAATGTTACCTGGAAACAGAAACGTTCAACGCCCAAGAGGCTATTGAGCAGTGTGTCGATCTCTGTATTCATGGAGCCGGACGGAAAGCCACTGAACAAATCTGATACGGGCGGGCATTGTAACAGTCAGCTACTTTGTAGGGAGGTTTACTTATGACTGATCAGCAACCAATATCAGGTTACAACCCCGTCGCCGGATCTTTTTGCTGATACTATTGACCAGATCGATATTATGGAAGTGATCAAAACCGGACAAGAGGAAATCGTCCGCAGAAAAAAAGAATACCTGGAAAAGGCCGGCAAGGCCAAAGGGTGAATAGAGGGGGAATAGTTGTGCCCAGTTTGCGGGGTCGCTTATTTAAATTTTTGCTGCAGAACCGGCATTTATTGCAATTTCAATGGAGAAAGAAAATCATCGACTGGAGTCAATATGAAGCAATACTAAATTTTCGTAAAGAGGTGGAAGCAGGAGCCGAAAGATTTGGCAAGGTACCAAAGAATATCGTAATATCGCCTGTAAATATAGATGGTCTTTATGCCGAATGGCTTATACCCGAGGGAGTAGCAAAGGACAAAATAATGTTATATTTTCATGGCGGCGGGTATGTATGTGGCTCGTGCAAGTCCCATCGTTCAATTACTTCGAAGTTTGTAACAGGTAGTCAGACCGGTGCACTGCTGTTCGACTATCGCCTGGCGCCGGAGCATCCTTATCCCGCGGGATTGGAAGACGCCTTAAAAGCATACCGCTGGCTTCTTGATGGGGGGATTGAACCTTCCAGTATAGTATTTGTGGGAGATTCCGGCGGGGGAGGTTTATTATTAGGCACTTTACTTGCCCTGCGTGATCAGGACACGCCTTTACCGGCTGCGGCTGTGGCATGCTCGCCGGTTACCGATTTGAAGTGTGCCGGAGAATCTCATCGGACAAAAGCTAAGCTGTGTCTGTCCCCGGAAGGCATGGCACTTGCTATAGCAAGGCATTACGCGGGAGATAAGGGATATGAAATACCGTATGCTTCACCACTTTACGCGGAACTTCATGGTTTGCCGCCACTTTTAATCTATGTTGGTGAAGACGAAATTCTGCGCGATGACTCAACTCAATTCGCAGCCAAGGCAAAAGCAGAAGGGGTCGACGTAACTTTAAGGGTGGGTGAGGGTATGTTTCATTGCTATCCCGCCACGGCTCCCCTTTTTCCTGAGGCTACTGAAGCAATGAAGGAGATTTGCACTTTTATAAGGAGAATGTTGAAGATTGAGTCAAACCTGAAAGACTAGTGGAAATACTTTGGCGGGAATTGGAGGGAGTTCATGTATTCCATAGGTAAATTATGCCGTGAGTTTAACCTTTCTAGAAGTACTCTTCTGTATTACGATACCATTGGATTAT
The DNA here is from genome assembly GCF_900101845.1 of Sporomusa acidovorans. Classification (GTDB taxonomy): domain Bacteria; phylum Bacillota; class Negativicutes; order Sporomusales; family Sporomusaceae; genus Sporomusa; species Sporomusa acidovorans. The sequence continues at coordinate 88,566 of NZ_FNAM01000012.1, forward strand.
TAACCGCTTCTGAACGTACTCGGGTTAATTACAGGCAATATTCGGAAGAGGACAAAAAACGCCTGGGGAAAATATGCGCTTTTCGCGAAGCAGGAGTGCCTTTAAACCAGATAAAAGATATATTTGATACTGGAGGTATGGATGAGAGTAATATCTTAGAGAGACGCTTAAATAAGTTGAACGAGGAAATCCGGTATTTAAGATTACAGCAAAAGTTGATTGTTGAAATGCTCAAAGGAAAAACCCCAACTGACAGAAAAATGCTGATGGACAGTCAAACATTTGTTTCAATACTCAAATCCGCGGGGCTGGATGATGAAACATTGAATTATTTACATGTACAGTTCGAAAAGAATTCACCGGATTCTCACCAGTTTTTTCTGGAATTTTTGGGATTGGCCGACGAAGAAATAAAACATATCCGGGGGTGTTGCCAGCAAGAAGAAAGAAGAGCCTGAAATACTTGACCTGACTATAACTTTATAGTTTATGATGATGTCTATAAAGTTATAGAAAGGTCGTAATAAACATGATCAACAGAAACTTTACTTTCCTTTGGCTGGGAAAGATCATATCCCAGTTGGGAGATAAGTTTTATGCCGTCGCGCTTGCGTGGTGGATTCTGCAGAAGACCAACTCTCCTTCTATCATGGGATTTTTTTTATTGGCATCAGTGCTTCCGGGTATTCTCCTCGGGTTTTTCGCCGGGGCGCTGACTGACCGCTGGCAGCGGAAAACAATGTTGATTGTAACCGACATTATTCGGGGCTGCCTTGTACTGGCCATATCTTATCTGTCAATGATCGATGCACTCAAAATCTGGCATGTTTTTTCCATCGGGTTAGGTTTGTCCCTGGCTACGGCCTTTTTTGACCCAGCCATACAGGCGATTATTCCGGAAATAGTCGAAAAAGAAAAATTGACCAAAGCAAATGGCATGAGCCAGATGGTCGGTGGTATCTGTACGGTAGCGGGACCACTGCTGGGAGCGTTGGCTGTAAGCGTTTTTGGCCTGACATTGGTGTTTTTCGCCAACAGTATTTCTTATTTTGTTTCTGCATTTCTGGCCTGTTTTCTAATAATAGACAAGGTTTATCAAGAACCCGGCGAAAAGAGAAGTGTCTGGAAGGATATGCATGAAGGTGTTTGCTTCATCAAGAAACAAAAGCGGATAGCTTTTGTTTTGAAAATTATCGCTTTAGCCCATCTTTTTGTGGGGAGTTTATCGGTTTTGCTGCCGTTTTTGGCAAATGGGCTTGAAGGCTGCGGAGTGAACAACCTCGGCTACCTGGAAGCGATGATAGGGGTCGGATTGGTTGCGGGATCAGCATTTATGAGTGTGAAAAAGAAAGCTTCCGTAGACGAGCGGACGTTGGTTTTATTTATCATGACGGTGGGGTTTTGTTTTATAGCAATCAGTGTTTTGCAGTTTTTGAGAATACAAACCGTGTACATCTATATGTTAATCATGATGGTTATTGGTACCAGTATTGCATTTGCGGCAGTCTTCTGGCAATCATTGCTGCAAAACTATACGCCAGACCATATGACGGGAAGAGTGTTCAGCGTATCGACATTGGTCGGCAATACGTCGCTTCCGCTTGCTTACGGCATATTCGGTGTATTGTTGAACTTAAGCTCCATCTATATTTTGACAGCGGCATGCGGCGCGTGCTTGATAGGTTTAAGCTCTTATTATATTTTCAAAGCAAATGAATTTAGGTAGAGCTCTGGCCGCAGTATTGCTGACAGCGACGAAATGGCCGGGAGCCGGAGAAACCTATATCATGCAAATTGTGGTTGCAAAAAATTGAGAGGTGTATTATCATTATACATAGATATACTATGCATCGAACCACGATGGTTTCTGAAGGAGAGGGATTCTAGAGTGAGGATCAATAAGGAGCTGCTTAAAGGAAGTACGGTTATCCTTATTTTGAAATTGCTGGAACGAAAACCGATGTACGGTTACGAAATGATCAAAGAGATGGAGAATACTTCAGGTGGGGTGTTCCAATTTAAGGAAGGTACGCTTTATCCCATATTACATTCGCTGGAGCTGGACGGGATGCTTGAGGCTTATTGGTCGGATGCCCAGGGGAACCGACAGCGAAAATATTACCGGCTGACCGAACGGGGCCGGTCGCAGCTTGAAGAAAAAAGGCGGGAGTGGGTTATATTCCGCTCGGTAGTGGAACAGATTCTCGGGGAGGCGATTGTATGTCTTTAGAACAAAATCGTTTGGTGCAAACCTATCTGGATGCAGTATGTGCGCAAATAAAATGGCGTGAAGTGCACGGGGAGGTGAGGTCGGAGCTGTTGTCCCACCTGGAAGAGATTGCTCTGGAACTAAAAAATGACGGTCTGCCGGAGCAGGACGCCATCTCGACTGCTATATATAGAATGGGGGATGCGGTCGACTTAGGTCGGCAGTTCCAGCAAACCCATGCGCCGCAGAGGAACTGGCCATTGGTTGGTGCTATTGCCTTACTGAGTTGTCTGGGCTTGGCGGTAATGCATATACTGGATACAAGTGGTGTGCTGCCAGGACCGCTGCACCTGTTTGTCAAAAGCGTGATTTTTACCGGTATCGGAATCGCGATGTTACTTTGGCTGCACTGCTATGATTTTAGAAAGCTACGCCCCTACACTCCGCACCTCTATGCGGGTACAATTCTGCTTTGGTTAGCCGTCCTGATGCTGGGACCGTCTTTGGATGGAAAATCGTTTTTGGCTTTAGGGTCTGTTTCAATCGGTGGTCAAAATCATAGCCTTTTCATTAACTATATCGGCATTACGCCATTTTTCCTAACTCTTGCGCTGGCAGGAATCTTCATCGGCAAAGACTGGACAAATAGGCCATGGACGATGAAGGCCGCTTCGCTTTTGATCATTCCGGATTTCCTTTATATGATAAGCGGCACTGCTTATCTTGCGGTGGTTTTTACATTAATATTTGCTGTTCTCATGGCTGTGTCCGGTGCCCCAAAGATACGGATCATCGGATTCCTGCTGATGCCGTTTGGTTTATTTCTGATCAAGTTGGCTCTCATTGTGGATAATTTGAGTCTTTTTCATATCATCCGTTCTGCGGATTTGTGGGGGCAAGGCATTTCCATGCCGAAAGCTTTAACAGCATTTCACACCGACTTTGTCTTTCTTTACTTAGTTCATAAGTTCGGCTGGCTGGCAGGTGTCGGCACTGTCGCCATAGGGTGTGCCATATTGCTGGTATTGGTTCGTGCAGTGCGACAGATCAAGGATCAATATGGGAGAATGGTTGTGGCGGGACTTGCGGCTTATTTTACCATCAATTTCTCCTGGCATGTGCTGATGTCGCTGGGGCTGGTACCCGTTGCATCTGTAAGCCTGCCGTTCGTAAGTTTCGGTGGCTCGCAAACGGTTGTAAACTTGGCAGCCACCGGGGTGATTTTAAGTATTTACAAGCGGAAGAATCTGCGAAATCAAATCATGTGGTTATAATGATAATCTACTAACCCTAATGGCTTCGCTTATGGTAAGACCAGCTATAAAGAGCCAGCGTATAAACATAATCATTAATGCTATAGATACAAGAATATATAATTTTTTCCACATTATGGTGATGAACCCTGAAAGAACGAATAGACTAGTTTTAGCTTTCATTTAGTGCACACAGGGCAACGGGTTACCTCTTTGCCAGTAAGAATCGATAAAATTTTTGTTGTAGTAAGTCCTTCGAATTTTGCTCGGTATAATGGACTGCCGGTTAATTGCCGGCAGAGATATAACTTCGTCTGTTTGTTGCGGTTGGAGAGCAAGCCATAGTGTCTGATTTTGACAAATCCTTTGGGTAATACGTGCATGAAAAAGCGCCGGAGAAATTCAATGCCAGTTAGGGTTAGTTTTTTTGTCTGGTTGTTGTGTTTTCGGTCTTTTACAGTAATCGTTACGATATTTTCATCCATAGCGGCAATCCGGCTGTGGATAGGGCTATACGATGGGTATATCTTCCCAGATATTTGACAACTGCCACCGGCCCGGAAAATGTCCGTTTGGTATAAGAGTACCGGTTTTTTTGATAACACTGATCCAGCAAGGCTTGAAAGCGCTTGGGATTTTGATATTGCTTGGCGTCGCTATAAAATGCCAGTAAATTTTGGTGATAGTACCGTTTCAGATGATGCAGAAATTTGCCGCGAAACTTTTTTGATACTACTTTAACGGGAACAAAAAACTTTTTATTCGTGCTTTGCCAGTTGGTTATTAGCCTATTTAATAAGGTATTACGGTGTATAAATAGATGTGATGATGTTTCGGAAAGCTTTCTGCCATAAAAAAGATATATGCCCAGTGTATGTACAAGTTCAAGTTCCCAAGGGTCAGCCTATAATTCTCTGAATTTTTGGATGGCAATAATAAGTAATGTTCTGTTTTCAGGCAAAACAAGGGGACAGGGATATTGTTTTTGTCTGAGAAAATTGATATAATTTTCTCAGAGGTGAAAAAAGTGGCAAGAAAATCGAGAGAAAAAAGCAACAGTGGAATATATCATATCATCTTACGCGGGATCAATCGTCAAAGCATTTTTGAGGATGATGAAGATCGGCTGAAATTTATCAAAGACCTTGCGAAATATAAAGAGATCAGTCAATGCCGAATATTTGCCTATTGCTTAATGGATAATCACGTACACCTCTTACTAGAAGAAACACAAGAGTCTATTAGTATGATGATACAGCGGGTCAGCTCAAGTTACGTTATTTGGTATAATCGTAAACATGAACGATGCGGTCATTTATTTCAAGAGAGGTTTAAAAGTGAAGCGATAGAAACAAACAGTTATTTTTTAATGGTCCTGCGATATATCCACCAGAACCCTATAAAGTCAAAAATCATAAACGATGTAGCAGCCTATCAGTGGAGTAGTTATAATGAATATGTAAAGAGTGCGCAACTTGTTGATAAAGAATATGTATTAAGCATGTTCTCGGACCAGACAGAGGAGGCGGTTGGTCGATTTGTACAGTTTTTACAAGAGGTGAATCACGATGTCTGTTTGGAAGTTCCGGAAGCTAAAGTGAAAGTCACCGATGAATTTCTTCGTGAAAAGGTCAGACAGCAATTTGGCATTGATGCAATAAAGATTTGTAATGAAGAGAGGGAAAAACAAGACCACATATTGCGAGTCCTAAAAGCAATTGGTGGTATCAATATACGCCAGATAGCGCGGATAACGGGACTATCGTCGACACGGGTTTGGAAAGTTTGAAACAAAACCCCTGTCCCTGTGTTTCCATACTAGTTAGTCAATGAAGACTCTTCAGCTTTTAGCAGGAGAGTCTTTTGTTTTAAAGGTGTAAGAATGGACAAAGTATCTCAATTAGGGGAGGGAGAGATTGATAAGCAAAAATAATAGGAAGTAATGTTAAGATTAATTGAAGAGGGGGACGGACAGTGAATTATAAACGTAAAGCATTTTTTCAGCGTATTTCAGTTTGTAGCATTATTTGCTGCATCGTATTACTAATTTCCGCTACTGCATTTGCCGCAGCACATAACAGTTATCAGGATGGGCTTGAATTCGGACGCCTAAATTCGGCAGCGATTCAGTCTAATATTGATGCATTGAAAAAAATGGCGGATGAACACACGATAAATATGACAACTGTTATGGAACAGGCCTATCAAGATGAAGAATTGTACAATAAAATAATGCCGGATAAGGTACAATGGATGCACGGTGTTGCTGAAGGGGCCAATCTACCCTATGAAAAATTATTGGTATTAAACTCTGTAGATCGAAATATTACTGGATTCCAAGGTGAATGTACGACCTTTATGGCTCAGGGTTCTGCTCTAAAAGGCAGTAAAGGAACGATAATTTCAAAGAACCGTGACCAATCGGCTGCCACGCTGTCTGAGATTGGTCTGCAGGAAAAAGCCCGTCATAGTTCTGATGAAGTATACCAGGCAGCTTATATTGACATTCCCCAAGTGATCGAAACCTACAAATTTGTCGGCTCGCGTACAGCAGGGCGCTGGGGTTATGGCATGGGAATCAATGAATTCCAGGTAAGTGTCAGTGATAACGACTCCACTAGCCGCGATATCCTAGAGTTTAAAAAAGGTTTGCACGATAATGATGTAGTGCGGCTGGTCCTCGAACGGGCGAAGACAGCCCGTGAAAGGGTGGATGTAGTCGCTAATCTGGTAGAAAAGTATGGTCAGTCTTGGAACGGCATTATGTTTGAAATAGGCGATCCCAATGAGTTGTGGATTGTTGAAGTTACCGGGCACCGGTGGGCGGCTAAAAGGTATGTAAATACGATAACGGCCCGTTCCAACCAGTATGAAATTGGCGATGACTATGATTTATGTTCAAAAGATTTAGTTTCCTTTGCTGTCGAACAAAAATGGGTTAAAGAAGGTACGCAGAGAATAAACTTCCGTAAGGTTTACGGTACACTGGAACTTTATCCCGAAAGTAACGATAATTTTGCTAAACGTCCTGCTGTTGAAAAACTGTATAATACCGAAATGCGTTATCAAAGAGCGATGGAATTATTGACAAAAGCTAACGGGCAAATCGATGCGGGTATTTTAATTCCGTTTACCCGAGACCATTATGATACATACAAACTGCCAAGCGGCAAAGTGATTGATATGCATCAAGTTCCCTTTTATAGCAGTGATGCCGTTGACTGGTATAATAGGGAATGGATGCCTGAGTGGCCTAAGAAAGATACGATTGAAACTTCAATCTATATTCGTGGCATTTGTGGGCACGATTTAGGCTGGGGAGCAACAAGCTCAACGGGGATGATGATATCCCGGCCCGATGTTCCCAATGAGCTAGGTGTAATGCTTCATAGCTTTATGCAGCCTTGCAATAGCACCTATATACCATTTTACGTAGGAATGACTAAGCTTGATCCGCGATATAGCACCCCCAAAGCTGCTTACACCTTCCATAATATTGCTATGCGTAGTTTTGGGTATTACAAGCTCTACCACGATGGGATCCGTTTAGCATTTGATCCCTACGAAAAACAACTATTATCAGATATGCCGGCATTTGAGCAACAGTATATGGAACTTAAAAAATCCGGCAATGACAGCGAAGCTCAGAATGCTATTAATAATTTTGTCGCTGAAAAGTGCAACAGTGCTTTAAAAGCTGCAGATAAAGCGCTGGATAATATGGAAGAGGCCGCCATAAGAAATAGTCAATGGCAGGCTAGACAGTAACAGGGAAATGATGAGTAGCTTTGACTTGGTAAATAGTTTTCTATCACTACCATGGATAACTAACCTTTAAGGGGACGCTATATTTTTGGGTGACCAGAAAAATATATAATTTTCAAGATGCAAGACCTCCTATAGCAGTCATTTATGTCCTGACATAGGAGGTCTTATTTTTCTTCAGGGTTGGAGTTTATTTTTACTTACCTATCCGTTGAATCTTCTCAGCTAGAATGAAGAAGCGTCCATCACCCAGCCAGTGTGGCCATGCCGCGCAAGGGGGGACAGAAGGAAAAGATTTCATGTTCCGGCAGTTAAAATACAAAACTGGAATAGTCGCTTAACTGCTGTTTAGAAAACTTGGAAAACAAGGGGACAGGGATATTGTTTCTGCCTGAGAAAATTGATAATTTTCTCAGAGGTGAAAAAAGTGGCAAGAAAATCGAAAGGAAAAAGCAAACGATGTCTGTTTGGAAGTTCCGGAAGCCAAAGTGAAAGTCACCGATGAATTTCTTCGGGAAAAGGTCAGGAACTGTTAGCAGAGGGCAAGGATGTCCGCCGCAAGGGACACCGGGACAGATTTCTTGTCCCGACAAAATAAGATCACAAAGCAGCAGTATGTGTTCTTACTTTTAAATTTGCTGTGGATAGGTCAACGAAAGATAACCTATCCACAGCTTTTTTGGTTATAAGGAAACCTCAGCTATGCTGGGGAGAGGGGAAGCGATTTGAACTATTGGACGGTTACTATAGAAAAAATAAAAAGGAGCCTATTCCAGGATGTTAATTTTTAAACATTAAACATCCGAACAAGCTCTACAAGAAAACGAAAACGTATTACTAGGAGCTGCTATTTAAGACAGCTAATTAGTGTCCTTTAGTGGAAAATTATATGCACGAAGCCTTCTGTATAGTGTACTACGGCTCAAACCCAATATTTTTGACGCCTTTATCAGATCGTTGTCAGTATAGGCCATAACATCCATGATAGCATTTTTCTCCAGTTCACTTAAAGGTTTAAATCTGCCATACTTTGATGAAGAATCTGAAAAGCCAACCACTTCATCAGGTAAATCGCATAGTTGAATGACTCCATTTTGTGCTATATTTACGGCCAAAAACATGGCACTTTTGAGCTGCCTGATATTTCCAGGCCATTCATATTGTGTTATTTTTCTCCAAACGGCTGGGTCCACATCACAGATTGGTAATTTTAATCGAAAACACTGCTGTTTAATGAAAAATTGAGCAAGCGGAATAATGTCAGTACTTCTTTGCTGTAAAGAGGGTATTTCTATTTTACAAGTGGCTAAGCGATAATAGAGGTCTTCGCGGAAAGTTCTTTGCTGTACCATTTCATATACTCTTTTGTTAGTTGCGGCAATTACTCTGAAATTGACGGGTATATATTTATTTCCCCCGATACGCAGAACACGTTTATCTTCTAATACGCGTAGTAGGACGGCTTGCAAATCAAGCGGCATATCACCGATTTCATCGAGAAAGAGTGTTCCACCATTAGCCATCTCTACTTTACCAATACGCCCATTTTTATCAGCACCGGTAAAGGTACCTCCTTCATAGCCAAATAATTCGCTTTCAATAAGATTTTGCGGTATCGAAGCGCAATTAATAGCAACAAAGGGTTTTTCAGGTAATGCTTCATTGTGTATTGCTTGAGCGAACAGTTCTTTCCCGGTTCCGGTATCGCCAATTAGTAGAACGCTCAAGTCGCTATAAGCAATTTTGTTGGCAAGCTGCTTTGCTTTAATTATCTTAGGATTCTCTCCCAAGATATCTTTAAAGGTGTGTACAGCGCTAAATCCTTCAGTTTTTTCGTTAGTTATAGAAGTTTGTTTAATACTGCATACCCGTATGATTGCTCCCGCTATATCATTTTGATCAATTAATAAAGGTTCAACCTTCAAGACACATTGCTTATTCCCATTGACTCCATTAATAGTAGCTGCAACATTGGCTGTGGAAATCTTTCCGTGTAATACGCCGGATACTTGAGAAAAATGACCAAGCAGTTCAGAGTAATGCCTTCCTTTTATTATATCAGAATTTAATCCAAGCAATTGTTCGCCGCCTTGACTTATATAGCTAATTTCTCCTCTGTGGTCAATAAATAGCAAGCCATCATTGACCATGGATAAGGCAGAGTCCAGAATACTACATTGAACCGCCGTGTGAAATTTATGGCTGGCTTGGGCTAAAGCTTCTTCAATCTTTCTGGCGGTTGAAAATTGCCAGGCAATTAGCCATGTGAACAATGCTTCTTCTTCTTTCGTATGTTTGTATTTACGATAATAAGGGATAGTAAAGACGGCGGCTACATTATCTTTTGCATCATGGATAGGTACGGATATAACTACATTTCCTTTTTGCAAGACATAGTTATAGGTTTCAGGTCCGACTGTACATACAGGTTTTCCAAGAGCTGCACTTAGGGAGTGCGCTGCTGTGCCTACAGCTTCCTCGGATATATCAATTCCGGGAGTTTTTAGTTGTGCTACGCACGGGTTATGTACAGAAAGTAATATGCCATTGCGGTCTGTTAAGCCAAAGGTATAGGGAGAATTTTTGGAAATAAAACGTAAGCCTTGAGTAATTATTGGCTCAGCCACATGCAATAGTAACTGATTGTCTTTAAGAACCTTTTTAAACTGTGAGGGCTTGAGTAACTTTTCACGCAGTGAAGTTTTGGGCAAAATACCGCGCTGCTGAGAACGTAACCATGATGACGCTATCTCTTTACGAATTAAAGTATTATCTTGGGGAAGCTCATTGAAATTGATGAGTCTTTCTTTGTATTTAGTTATTTCATCCAATTGCTGAGGTTGTAAATGCATAAAAGACATTAGTTCCTGAAATTCGCTACTTGTCTCTAAAACACTATTCATCCAAGACAACCTCCCTATAGTTTTAAACATACTTTTCCCAAAAATCAAGTAAGAACTTTTTAGAATGAAATGATTGAGCTAGCTTTCTATAAATGTTATACCTATATTCTTTATTATTTGTCAAGCAAAAATAAATTAAGATCTTGTCTCGTGTCAAAAAGACAATTCAGTCATTATTAACAGAGTTCAAATTGAATTAAATGTTAAAAAGGCTAATTATATTAAATCAAAATGAACTAAGATATTTAAATGACGTAGAAAATTGTAATAAATAATAGCTTTTTTTCAAAAAAAACAGCGTTTTTTTGAAAAAAGATCTAAATTTATTGGCATAATTTTTGCAAATAAAAAATTAACGCAGGCCTAATAGCATTGTAGAGGCTAAGAACTTTACGAGGCGATACACGGGCCAGAAAGGGGTTTGCAGAAAGGGGGAGAGTGGTTCAGACAATGTACAAAAGATTTCATACTTAATTATTACGGTAGAGGAGAGAGCAGATGAAACAACTAGTACTTAACAGACGCCAGTTTCTCAAAGCGACTGCCGTAACCGGGATTGCGACAGCGCTTGGTGGTTCATTTAAAACAGGGTTCACGCAAGGTGAAGCTGTGAATAGTGCACCAGCAGCAGAGACAAAGATCATTAAGACGAACTGCAGGGCATGTATTGCCAACTGTGGTGTTCTTGCACATGTCAAGAATGGTCGCGTAGTCAAGCTCGAAGGTAATCCCGAATATCCTATGAGCAAGGGAGCTCTGTGTGCCAAAGGGCTTGCTGGCATACAGGCCCTTTATCATCCCAATCGCAACAAGTATCCGATGATAAGGGTTGGTAACCGCGGTGAAAACAAATGGAAGCGCATTTCATGGGATGAGGCACTCGATACGATCGCTAAGAAACTCATGGAGACTCGCGAAAAATATGGGGCGGAAACAGTGTTTTGCTCCACCGGCGGCGGCGGAAATCCCGAATTTTGGAGCATTCCCCGTTTTTGCAATGCCTTCGGTACACCCAATTGGTTTGAGCCTGGTTGTGCACAGTGTTACCTGCCGCGAACCTTAACTTTTGCGCTGATGTATGGCGGCCCTGATACCAGTATCGCTGACTCAAACTGTCTGGAGATTTATGACCCTGACGATACGCCGATGAAAACATTGGTTATGTGGGGAACAGACCCCTCCTATTCCTGCCCGGCTGGTGGAGGAGGTGCCGTGGCGGAGCTTCGTGCCCGGGGAGTACGTACTGTGGTTATCGATCCGCGTCTAACTCCGGATGCAGCAAAGGCTGACGTTTGGTTGCCTATCAGGCCAGGAACAGATGTGGCGCTTATGCTGGCCTGGACCCGTTATATTATCGACAAAAAACTCTACGATCAAGACTTTGTTTTGAAATGGACAAATCTTCCTTATCTTGTAGACGTCAAGACGCAAATGTTGCTGCGGGCCAGTGAAAATGCGGAGGGGACTCCGGATACGTTTATGGTATGGGACACAAAAACCAATTCGGCGCAACCCCTGGCCTATCCATGGAACGACAACCTTACCCCTGCTCTCGAAGGTACCTTTATGATAAATGGAGTGGAATGCAAGACTGGCTTCCAACTACTCAAGGAGCGGTCCGAGCCTTATACTCTTGAAAAAGCAGCGGAGATTTGCTGGCTTGATGCAAATAAGATCGAAGAAGCTATTAAGCTTTACGCGCTAAACTCACCTGGCGGTATCAGCCTGGGCGTTGCGACTGACCAAAATCCCAACTCGGTGCAGGCCGCTATGGGTGCAGGTACTCTCAATGTGCTGATGGGCAACGTGGAAAAACCAGGCGTATTGATGAATCGATTTAAAACGAGCGGAATCGCGCCTATTTTCACCTATATTGTTCCGCCTGCCTTAAAACTTCTTTCGGAAGAACAACTCAAAAAACGTTTAGGAGGCATAGAGTATAAGGGCCTTCTCCAATGGTGGGCCGCTCAACCTTCGGCAGTCCTTGACGCAATTCTTACCGGTAAACCTTACAAACCGCGCGTATGGCTTGATCGGTCCGGTAATAAGTTTGGCGTGCTTGCAAACAGTTCAGCATGGGTGCCAGCCCTTGAGCAGCTCGACTTCATCGTTCACATGTATATGTATCCTACCTCGTTTTCGACTTATGCAGATATTCTGCTCCCCACCACAGAGTGGTTGGAAACGAATATGCCAGTTGAATCCATGAATAAGGTTTTCGCCCGACAGGCTGTGACCCATCTCTGGGAAACAATGGACGAAACGTTAATCTGGTCTAAGTTAGCCAAACGTTGCGCGGATCTGGGGCATGAGAATTGCCAGAAGGCTTTTGATCTCGATTTTATGGGCAAAGACCTTCCTTATTGGAACAGCATGGAAGAGCTTCTGGATATTTTTACGAAGTCTGCGGTCAAAATGAACTGGAAAGAGTTCGCACAAAAAGCGCCTATAGAATACCTGCCGATGAAGGAATACAAAGAGTACTATGTTTATAAGAAAATTGATCCTCAGACAGGACTGCCGGCAGGCTTCAACACACCTTCTAAAAAGCTTGAAGTTTATATGGAAAACATGATTATTTTGGGCAGGACGGGAAAACCATTTAGTACATATCCCTTGCCCCCTGCTTCGAAGGACTATAATCCCCTGCCGTACTTCCTGGAGCCTCACGAAAGTCCACTGGAAGGCAGTGAACTTGCCAAAGAATTTCCGTTGGTCATGACGAACGGCAGAGTCCCGGTTTATCATCATGGAACATTACGGAATGTACCTTGGCTGAGAGAAATTTATCCTGTGCCTGAAATCTGGATTAACCCCAAGACTGCAGCTAAATATGATATTTCCCAGGGAGATTGGGTCTATGTAGAATCAAAACGCGGCAAAATTCAGGCAAAAGCCTGGCTGACAGAGGGGCAGCATCCGGGTGTTGTTTATATGGAGCGTTTTTGGAATCCAGAGACAATGGATACGGAAACTCGTGGTTGGCGTGAAATGAACGTCAACATACTTTCCAAGAATGATGCGCCCTTCAATGATGTTGTCGGTACCTATACGCTCAGGGGATACCTTGTCAAGATATCAAAGGCCGATGGGCCGCCGAAAGGCGTTTGGCTGAAACCACAGGAGTTCAAGAAATGGCTTCCTGAACCATCTGATCCCACAAAAGAGGTTGAGGTGTAATTATGACGCAAAGAACTATGGTAGTTGACTTGGATCGCTGCATCGGCTGCAAATCTTGTGAGGTGGCGTGTAAACAGGAAAACGGAGTGATCCTTGGCTGTACGTGGAATAAAGTGTTGACAGTGGGGCCTACCGGTATGTTTCCCAAAGTAGAAATGTACTTTTTACCGACAATGTGCCAGGAATGTAAGGATGCACCGTGCGTTAAGGCCTGCCCAACCGGGGCGTCCTATAAGAATGAGGATGGAGTTGTCCTTATCGATAAAGAAAAGTGCATTGGTTGCCGGTATTGCATGATGGCCTGCCCTTACGGCGTCCGTACCTTTAACGAAGAGACTAAGGTAGTGGAAAAGTGCACGCTGTGCACCCAGTTGCAAGCCATTGGCGAGCAGCCGGCTTGTGTAAAAAATTGTCCGGCAAAGTGCCGGTTTGTGGGCGACATCGACGATCCGAACAGTGATGTTTCCCAAGTCATTCAAAAAGCTGGCAGCGAAAATGTGCATGTTCTGCCGGATGTAGGGAACCATCCTTCTGCCCGGTATATATTGCATAGCAAAACGGCCACATGGAAGGAGTGATAGCATGAATATTCAATGGCCATTAGTTTTCTTTACATTGTTTATCGGGCTTGGCTGCGGAACCTTTGCTGGCTCTGTTATCTTGACCGAATGGTATGGCAAGGCAAAACAAATTAGAACCATCAGTTCGCTGATTGCGATTGTGTCAATTGGCGTCGGTGGCGTGTCAAGTACCCTGCACTTAGGCCATCCGGAGCGAATGTTTGGTGCGTTGGGTCATCCAACTTCCGGCATCTTCATGGAGTCAGCGCTGAGCTTCCTGTTAGGTCTGGCCATTATTATTTATCTTTTGGCACTCAGGAGAAACGCTGCTGCTGCAACCTGCAAAGCGATCGGAACCGTTGGCGCGGTACTGGCGGTCGGACTTACGTTTGTTAACGGTGATGCCTATGTGATGGCTTCCATACCTGCCTGGAACACATGGATTCTGCCGGCATTTTATTTGACCTCAGCAGCGGTTATGGGTTGCTTCAGTATCGGTGTGCTGCTTGCACATACAGTAAACTACAACACAACGATGACAGCGGAGACGGCAGCAACAACAGAACCCATAGCAGCAAGCGGCATGATAAAACAGGCGACGCTGATTGCCCTGGCCGTTCAAGCGGTGGTGCTCGTGGCGTACTTGCTACACATAGCCAGTGCGCCTTATCCTGATGTGACTCGATCGGTCACGCGGGTTTTGGCCGGCAATCTGGCTCCCCTCTTCTGGGGAGGAGTGGTGCTGCTCGGTTTACTGGTTCCTACAGCGCTGATGACGAAGTTTTATACGAAAAATAATGAGGGGTTCCCGGTCAAGCTCGGCTTGGCTGCCGTTCTGGCAGCGGGCGTTGCCTTTCGAGCCTTGATGTTCTTACTCGGAAGTAGTATTAAGCAATTTTTTTAATGATAAAAGTGGGGAAGAGGTTTTGCATCTCTTTCCCAACTGTAATAAAAACAGTGGGGGAAGAACGTGGAGAAATTAGTAGAGTACTCAGCAATTATGGAAAACCGAGAAAATTTATACCGTTTTTTGGGACGACTCTATAAAGTTGAAGTCGATCAGGCCTTGCTGGACCAGCTAGAAGGCCTGTGCTTTCCTGTTGAGTGCGGCGAAGACGAACTTGCCGCCGGCTACCGGCTGCTGGCAGGGTATTGTCAACAGCTTACGGGCGATCCGTTGACCGATCTGGCCGTAGATTACGCAAGGGTGTTTCTGGGGGCAGGAATAGCCGGGAACGAAGCGGCCTATCCATATGAGTCTGTTTATACAAGTCCTAAAAGGTTGATCATGCAGGAGGCGCGCGATCAAGTGATGGCAGCCTACCGCGCAAAAGGCTTGAGCAAGCTGGAAACGCTCGATGTTCCGGAAGATCATATCGCCCTGGAACTTGAATTTATGGCGTACCTATGCCAGGAGACGCAACAAGCTTTGTCTAGGCGGGACTGGCCGGCAGTTGCAACCTGTCTTAAGGAGCAACGGGATTTTTTTGTCCAGCATTTACTGAATTGGGTTCCGGCGTTCTGTGCCGACATCGAGAAGTATGGTGAGACTAAGTTCTATAAAGCGGTTGCGAAAATTACCAAGGGCTATTTGCGTTTGGAACGTACCCTAATGGAAGAACTCATCGAGGAAATAGTTGTGGAGGTTGGTGCATAAATGACCTCACGGCGCACCTTCCTAAAAATAACCGGAGGAGCGTTTGCCCTTGTTCTCGGGCTGGGAGAAGCCGCAAAGATTCTGCCCCGTACAGCTCTTCTCCGTCCGCCGGGGGGACAGGACGAAAACGCGTTTATCGCGAGATGTCTACGCTGTGATCGTTGCCGGAGTGTTTGTCCCACAGCGGTGATCGGTCTGGCGAATTTAGCGGACGGCATCCTGGACGCGCGTACGCCCGTGATGAAGTTTCATCTTGGGTATTGCAATTTTTGCAATCAATGTGTTGCCGTCTGCCCCACGCAGGCATTGAAACCTTTTGACAGGGAGACGGTGAAGATTGGTCTGGCGACAGTGAAGAAGGACATTTGCATCGCCTGGGATGCCAGCGGCTGTACGGTGTGCATGAATGCGTGCCCTTATCAGGCGATCCTGCTTGACGGACAAGGCCGGCCGAGCGTTGATCCCCAGAAGTGCAACGGCTGCGGCATTTGCGAGAAGGTCTGCCCCGCACTGGTGATGCGATCATACATTGGCGGCAATGTGCGCGGAATTGTCGTCACACCCATTGCCACGAGAGGGGAGGGCCGCGTATGAATAGGCATAGAACAAGGACGCTTAGATTGGCAACCATGGCGGCCGTAGTGATCATGCTTGTGATTGGTGCGGTCAGAAATGCCGGCACCGGGTCAATTTCTGCCTTCGGTGTGGAGAATATCGCCGCGATTTGTCCTCTGGGCTACCTGGAAACAGCGCTTGCCGGCCGGGATATCATGCCCCAATTGCTCATCGTTTTTCTCGTGATTGCCGGACTGACCGCCTTGCTGGGGCGTGTCTTTTGCGGCTGGATTTGCCCCATTCCGCTAGTGCGCAAATTATTGGTCAATAGAATTGACGAAGGCCAACAGGCTGCTATAAATAGCAGCTGCCCTGATGAGGCGGAGCAGCCGGTTCTTAAGGAAACTGCGGCAGCAAAGGCTTCCTGCCTGCAAAAGGGTTTTGACGCTAAGAAAAATTCAACATCAGGACTCATGATTCTTGGTGTAACTTTGGGGTCTGCCGCCATTTGCGGTTTTCCCGTATTCTGTTTGATCTGCCCGCTAGGACTAGTCTTTGCGACCTTGTTTGCCTTGATCCGTCTCATTCATTTCAACGAGCCGACAATGGATCTCATCGTTTTTCCCATGATAGTCATTGTTGAACTTGTGCTTTTGAAAAAATGGTGCAGTAAATGGTGTCCTGTCGGCGCTTTGCTCAGCCTCTTCAGCAAGTTCAACCGTAGTCTTGTGCCTACCGTGGACCGTTCCCGCTGTCTGGAAGAGGGCCAGGGTAGCCAGTGTCAGCGCTGCCGCAGTGCCTGCAGCTTTGACGTGGATCTTAAAAACGGCAAGGGAACAGGCGGTATCAGTGAATGTACCAAGTGCCGCGAATGTGCCGATACCTGTCCGGTGCAGGCGATTCGATTTCCCTGGAGGTGAATACTTACATGCTGTCTAAACTTGAACAATTTTCCAAAGCCTGCGCCAAGCTTGGCAAGCGCGGGATCGTCATACAGGACAAGCGGTGTCTGCATAAGCGACATGTTCACAGCTCCTGCCAGCTCTGTGCAGCAGTGTGTCCCCATGGTGCCATCACCTGTTCAGCGGGCATTACCCTGCTCGCTGAACAGTGTACCGGCTGCGGTGCCTGCACGGCGGTCTGCCCCAGCGGGGCGCTTGCTGCTAAGCTGCCTTCTTTTCAAGAATTACGGTCACTTGTCGCCCGGCATGTGGCCTATTCGGGAGCCGTCGCTTTCGCTTGCGAGGCCTATCTTACCTCTCATCCCTCCGAGCGCCGGCGCGTCATCGCTGTGCAATGTACCGCGCGGTGCGATGAAGCCGTTCTTGTCGATGCGGTTCTGCGGGGCGCAACCAACGTGGCGATCCTCAGTGCCGCTTGTGCGGATTGCTCACAAACCAAGCTTTGTGAGCTGGTTCAGACAATGGCGGACACGGCTAACCGGTTATTGGCACGTTGGCAGTATCCTACCGTGATTGCGCTTACAGAGAAGATTCCGGCGAACATTAAACCTCTGCCTGTTAGCGAAGGCGAGGCGACAGGAATGTCACGGCGAGCTTTTCTTAGCGCCTTTACGAAGCAAAGTGCGAGTTTGTTTACACAGGTGCTGCCGGAAATGATCGCTGGTGCTGATGAACAACAACCGGAAAACAGTAACGTACGGCAAAATCCACTGGAAGAGTCGAAGTATTTACCGGATAAGTGGTCCTCATTGATTAATTTGCTAAAACAACTGAAAAACACGGCGGACCCTGCGAATTTTTCCAGCAGACTCTGGGGAGATATCTGCCTGGCTGATAGCTGCAATGGCTGCGGGGCTTGTGCAGACGCCTGTCCAACCGGGGCCCTGATGACTGGCAGGCAGGAGAACGCTTGGAGTATTTCCTTGGATGCGTCGCGGTGCACACGGTGTGGCTTATGCCAGGATGTCTGTTGCCATGAAAGTATCAAAATGATCCCGACTGTCGCCCTAGACACACTGCTGGCCCAAGGGCCGCGGGTACTCATCATAAAAAAACAAGACGATATCGATCAGTTGTTTGAGCCGATAGACCGGCGCATGGCTCGCTTGTTGGGGTGCGAGGCAAAGAATTGAGAAAGAATCGAAGTTAAAATATCTAAAACTAAATGGAAAATGAGGAGAAAATAACATGAGAAAACAAAGTGGGTAATGTTAAGGTAGGTGGCGAAGTTCCTTCACTGCTGTTTTGTATTTTTTTTTGAAGACTCAGAAGACTCATGGGGACAGTTTAGACGATGCAATAACGAATGAATCAAAACCGTTCGAAATCATTGAAAAAGTCAATATAAGGAGTGTATCCTCTTTATGATATATGTATGCAAACAGACCGGCGTTCAAGGATGAATTGACAAGGGTATAGGCTCATTCATTTTAAATGGAACAGGGGGATAGGAAGGTAGTTTAACTGATATTCAAAGTATGGACAAAAAAAGTACGGTAATTGCCAAAGAACTGCTTACATAAATAGCGCCCCGTTAAAAAAACCGCGAATTTCGCGGGCTTTTTGCTGTGTATTTTCGGTTCACCCCTATGCGCAAAAATATGAAAATAGGTTATAATGGAAAAGCGAGTAAGAAAAGGCGCGGTAGAGTTTTAACAAGAATGCCCGGAGGCATTTAAAGACTGTGCCATTGAGATAGAAAAAGAATTGGAGATAAAAAAGAAATACATGGAAAAAATTCGAATGGCTATTGTCGGGCCTGCCGATTCGGTGTCTTTAGCCTACGCGGTAGCATTGGAACGAAGCGATATCTTATCGCCGCAGGGTATCGTCTATCAGGACGCAGCGCAAGTTCCGGAAATTATGCGGGCACGTTGTCCGGAATTTGATATGTGGTTATTTTCGGGTATTGTGCCGTACCACTATGCTCTGTCTGTAGCCACTCATAAGCCGTTGTTTTATCTTCCACATACCGGTTCTAGTTTATATCGGGCCCTGTTTGAAATCACGTATATTAAAAATTTGAAGCTGCATAGAATTAGCTTTGATACATTTAGTCAGGTCGAGGTAGAAGAAACTTTTAAGGATATAAATCTACCGTTGCCTACCATATATGTTAAACCGTTTTCCGACGTGGCTTCGGCCAAGGAGTTTGCGAATCATCATTATGAACTATGGCAGGCAGGCAAGATCGATATTGCCATCACTTGTTTTTTGGCAACGTATGAAAAACTAAAAGAATTAGGGGTGCCCGCTTTTCGTGTTTGGACGACGCGGAGCAATATTCGCACCACGTTGGATGTGGCAATAAATTCCTGCCTGGCACAACGCTTTAAAGGCAGTCAATTGGCAATACAACAAATTGCGATTGATGAATACGATAATATAGTACGTGCCAGTTCAAGCTATAATGTAAAGCGTATGGAAATGTGTTTATACAAGATTTTAGTCGATTATGCCGAAATGTTGAAAGGTTCTCTCGTAAGCCGGGGCGATGGCCAGTATACTTTGTATTCTACTCGTGGCATATTGGAAGACAGCACCCATGAACTTACCGTTATTCCTATACTGGAAGAAATATCCTGCCAGGTAAAGGGGGCGGTTAGCGGCGGCATTGGTTTCGGTGTTACGGCCTATGATGCCGAACAAAATGCATTTCATGCACTGGGTATCGCCCAGCAGAAAGGCAAAGGGCTATGGATGGCGGTAAACGATGAGCGGGAAGTGATCGGCCCCTTAAGCTCGGCAGTGTATCTTAAGTATTCCGTGCAGGCGGATGCTGCGGCCTGCAAACAGATGGCTGATCAGCTAAACCTTAGCGTCACTACCGTCAACCGGTTGCTGGCAGTGATTGATAAGTTGGATAAGGATACTATCGGGGCAGAGGAACTAGCCGTCTATCTGAGCATTACGTCCCGCAGCGCCAGAAGAATCTTAACGATTTTAGTGGAAAATGGCTTGGCTGAATTTGCAGGAGAAGAGATGCTTGCTAAGGGGCGACCGCGTAAACTCTATAAAATCAACTTACAGTTACTGCTGGAGCATTTACATCATGAAGATTAATTTAGCTAAAATATATTGACAAGGGCCATAAAAGCAAGTATGCTATTTACATAGCAACGGAGCTCTCGTATTTATACGGGGGCTTTTGTTTTCAGTACGAGTAAAAGCTCGTTTTTTAATTGCTATTTAAGGAAATATCCGTAAATAGACTGAAAAGAAATGACGGCATGCAATTACTCTGTTTGTCTGATTTGCCAAAAAAGACGGAAAGGAGAAGGTCTGCAGAGATAAGGAGTAAACAAAATTCATAGCGATAAGGGGAGAGGTGTTTGATATGATGCTTACTATTGGTGTGATTTTGGTCATTATTACAATTTATTTTTTGGTCAAACGTTACGATGCGCGCTTAGTGCTTTTAGTATCTGGTATCCTTATGGCCTGTGTGGCTGGCACCCCTATGGCTGCTTTGAACGCTTTTGCCAAAGAAATGACAAATGCCGGCTTAATTCAAGCCGTATGTTCCGTTATGGGCTTTGCTATGGTTATGCGGTTTACCGAATGTGACAAACATTTAATCAATCTGATGGCCAGTGGTTTGGGAAAAGTTCGCCCGCTTTTAATTCCCGGCGTGGTGGTGGCTACCTATGCGGTAAATGTGGCCTTGCCGAGTGCGGCCGGAACAGCGGCGGCGGCAGGCGCAATTTTTGTACCTTTAATGATGTCTGCAGGTGTGCATCCTGCCATTGCGGCGGCAGCGGTCAAGTGTGGTACATACGGCAGTATGCTTAATCCAGGTTTGGCGCATAATCCGGTTGTAGCAAAAATTGCCGGCGTCGGGGTTATGGAGGTAATTGCCTTTCAATTCAAAGCCAATGTTGCGTCACTGATTGTTGCTGCGATTTTAATTACCGTTATTGCCTACTATAAAAAAGAACACAAGGGATACCACGCGGAAGGACTGGAAGTCGATAACACTTTTAAAGTCAATTTGCTGTATGCTCTGATGCCGATGTTTCCGATTCTGCTTCTCCTTTTAGGGGCTACCCTGGTACCTTCTTTAAAAACTGATGTGCCACAGGCTATGATTATCGGCTGTGCACTGGCTCTTTTAGTTACCAGGAAAAATCCCATCGGACTTAGCAATGCCTTTTTTGACGGTATGGGTAAAGCATACGGTGAAATAATCGGCATTATCATTGCGGCCGGGGTATTTGTGTCCGGTTTGACCGCGATGGGGCTTGTTAAGGCGTTCATCGATGCTATGCTGAATAATCCGGCAATTGTTAAAGTGTGTGCTGCCGTTGGTCCTTTTGTCCTGGGGTTTGTCGTTGGCTCCGGCGATGCGGCGACAATGGCCTTTAATCAGGCAGTTACGCCGCATGCGGCCGATTTTGGCATGGGAACCGTTCAAATGGGCAGTATGGCTACCTTGGGCGGTACGCTTGGACGTACGATGTCGCCAATTGCCGGCGCTACTATCATTGTAGCCGGTATTGCCGGCATTAACCCGATGGAAGTTACAAAGCGTAACTGGCTGCCGATGGTAGGAGCTATGATTATCGGTATGGCCCTGTTGATGTATTAATCGCTGAAGGAAAGAGCCTGTTTTTGACAAAGGAGATTAACGAATGAATACGGATATTTTGGAATTAGTGGCAACAAAAAAGGAGAATCTTGTCAAGTGCCGCCGCGATTTACATAAACATGCAGAAACAGCCTGGACGGAATTTCGTACAGCGTCGATTGTGGCCGCAACATTAGCCCGCCTCGGCTATCAAGTGGCAGTGGGCGAAGAGGTGATTGATGCTGAGGTCATGATGGGAGTACCTTCTGAGCAGGAATTGATCAACCATCAGGCAAGAGCTATAGCCCAAGGGGCTGATCCCAGCTGGGTAGGCAGAATGCAGGGGGGAAAAACCGGTGTGATGGGCGTGATGCACTTCGCTGAGCCAGGACCGGTTATCGCATTCCGTTTTGATATGGATGCAAATGATGTAGTGGAAGCCATGCTGGCGGAACATAGACCTTGGCGTGCAGGTTTTGCTTCTGTCAATGCGGGAGCGATGCACGCCTGCGGGCATGATGGTCATACAGCGATCGGTTTAACCCTGGCAGAAGTTTTAACTGAAGTAAAAAATGAACTTGCGGGAACGGTAAAACTGATTTTTCAGCCTGCCGAGGAAGGAGTACGAGGCGCGAAAGCGATGGTTGCGCGCGGTATTGTCGATGACGTTGATTTTTTTGTTGGCTTGCATTTGGGGATTGGGCTAAAGCAAAGAGGCACAGTGACTTGTAATACGGTAGGCTTCTTGGCGACGACGAAACTGGATGCAGTCTATACCGGCGTTCCTGCTCATGCCGGCGCAGCACCGGAAACCGGGAAAAATGCATTATTGGCAGCGGCCACGGCCGCTCTTAATCTGCACGCTATTTCCCGCCATAGCAAAGGCGCTTCGCGTATCAATGTCGGGGTATTACAGGCTGGAACCGGACGCAACGTCATACCGGACAAGGCGGTACTGAAACTTGAAACACGCGGGACTACCAGCGAAATCAACAATTATATTTACCAGAGCGCGCTCAGAATCCTAGAGGCAGCAGCTGCGATGTATGATGTTAAACTCGATTTGTCGCCAATGGGCGATGCTTCTACCAGTGAAAATAGTCCTCTGCTTGTGGAGCGTTTGCAGCAGATTGCTGAAACAAGCAACTTATTTGCAAGCATATTGCCGGAAGGAAACATCGGCGGCAGCGAAGATTGTACCTATTTCATGGAACGGGTACAGCAAAAAGGGGGGCAGGCTGCTTATTTGATGATTGGCACCGAATTGGCGGCCGGACATCATGATTCGCGTTTCGATTTTGATGAAGGAAGCTTAGTTAGTGCGACTGCTTTGTTAGGCAAAGCCGCCGTTGAGTTTTTAAGTAAGAAATAAACAACTCCCACCGCAGCGCACCCGTCCGAGTCAGGATATGATGATTCTATTGGTCTTGACGTTGGAAGCAGAAAAGGGATAAAATAAGTTGCTATGGATAATAATGACAATGGATCAAGTTGTAACAAGGTGGGAAAATGAAAAAGTATCTATTGGGTTTTATTTTTATTTGTATCATAGCTATTAGTGTCTTGTCTGTGACGAAACCAGTATATATTGGTTTTGATAACGATGCAGGGCAAATTATGCATGTGGTTACATCAGATATGAAGCATGAACGTACGATTTCATGGAAAACATCAACTTTCGGAACCCCGGGAAGTTTGGAGATACGTCCCAAGCAGTCGGATACTAGCACAATAATTCAAGCAGAAGCAGTGGAATTGCCTTCGTACAACGGCGGCAAACGGTTTATGCTCTATACGGCGCATATAACTAACCTTACGCCTGGAACTGAGTATGAATATCGTGTTTCCGCCGGCAAACGGCAATCTGCCTGGAAAGAATTCAAAACTGAACCGGAGGCGACAGCTTTTAAGGCACTTGTCTTTGGTGATTCACAGTCAGCTGATTATCGTAAAGATTGGGCGAAAACAGCTCAAATAGTCCGGGAGAGCAACTCAGATGCAGTGTTTTTTATCAATATGGGTGATCTCGTTGATAATGGACAAGACGACTGGCAGTGGAACGCATGGTTTGACGGAGCGGCGAATCTTTTGGCAGCGATGCCAATAGCTCCGGTGATGGGAAATCATGAGGCATATAGTCTCGATTGGCAAATGGCCCCGCCCAATTACTATCTCTCACTGTTTGCTGTGCCGGCAAATGGTCCGGCGGGACTAGAACAGTGAACTTATTGATCAAACAGAACTAAAAAAATAGCAACAGGCAGTATTAGAAAATACCCAACTTTGCAGAAAAAACAAAACTACAAAGTTGGGTATTATTCATTGGCTGTTAAACACAATTTCAGCATAATTTTATGAATTTCTAACTTGGTCTGCTCATTAAATAGACTTGAACCTATTGAACCCCAAGAACAGAATTACCGACAAAGTATTTGGCATATAAATCCTGAACCCAATGGATCAGTGCTTTTTCAGAAGCATTTTGATTTTTTCCACTATACATGTCGGTTTTAAATTGGCCGTCTTTGGACCAGTAATAAATTGTTTCTCCAAAAAAACCAACTGCATAACTACGACCTTCCGGAACAGTCAGCATATTTTTCCCGGAAAACTCGAGCGGTGAAGAAATACCTAATATCCCCAAAAGTGTAGGTGCAAAATCGATCTGGCTCGCGAATGCCGCACTGCTGAAATTATGAAAAGGCTGCAAATTGGGGCTAATAAAGAGCAGCGGAATGGGGGCTATGGTTAAACTAAGGTCGCCTTCGCCAAGACGCTTATAGTGGTTGTTCTGGCTGGGGTGGGGATTATGATCGCTCGTAATAATAATAAGCGTCTTATCGTCCAATAAATTCCGGTACTCTAGATCATGGAAAAATTTTTGGAAGGTAATATTCTCCCAGTAAATTCCCTTGAGAAAAACATTGTTCGCTTGGTCGTTGATAGCCGCTGGAATATCATCCTTAGACAACCCGCAATAGGGATATGGCTGATGCGAATCTATCGTCTTCGTCACCAGGAAAAGCTTTTTATTGCGATTTTGATCCAGGATTCTGATGGTTTCTTCATACATTACGTCATTATGGAATCCCCAGCCGCTGCTGCCAATATATCCTTCTTTTTCCAAGTCTTCTTTTGCTCTGTAAATGTTCATACCAAAACGTTTTTTATAGGCGCGAAATTCATCATTATAATATTGGCTGGTAGCCTCCAAGAACATCGTATCATAACCATTCTTTGCGAGAACTTTGAATAACGTGGCATTATTTTCAAAAGATTGATCATCGGTATAGATCAACTGGGAAAGAAACATGGAATTAAGCCCTTGAGTCGTCGGCTTATTCGCAGTGTAATAATGATCGGCATGGGGATACTTGCCCCATAAACTATCTAAAAATTGTGTTGTTTCCGCTGGAATCTGTGGGTTATAGAAATGCAAGTAATCCCGATGAAAAGATTCAGCGACGATTACGACGATTTTTTCATAAGGAAAAGCATTTTGAACGGAAATAGGCTTTTCCCCAATTTCGATTCCCAATTCACTCAACAGCAGTGTTTCGTTTTTAGAAAATGCCACACGATAAAGCTGGTTGGAGGCTGTTACCTGTCTTGCGTTATTTCGTCCCCACTCTCGCACCAAGTTGATGGTTACAGACTCAGAAATGAGATCGCGGGATAAGTCTCTGGCCTTTTCTATGTCGCCTTCCTCATCAAATCCATTTGCTATCAGTACTTTTGGGTATACATAAGCCGTGGCAAAATTAATAAAGTTAAAACCAATATAGAGCGTTATCATGATGATAACGACACTTTGTGTATGCAACTTGTTGATTTTTTTCGGTAAGCGAAATAATAACATAAGCAGGAAAAAGCTTATTAAAATTCCAAGTAAAACATAGTTATCGGCAGTATAGATTACACTTAGCATAGAGTAGGTATTTAGATTTTCGAACAGTATTTTTTCAATATGTGATGATGTAACAAAAAAATATGCCATATCACAATAAAAAAACAAAATGGTAATAAAATACGATAAAAAGTATATGGTTTTGGATAGAGTATTATCCCATTGCATGAAAGCGTAGCAAGCAATTAGCACCAATATACTATTATTAATTACACCTGACAAAATGGATAGGATCGTCATTACATTATAAATTAACTTAAATGAATGGATAATAGTCAGGGAGATTCCTATCCAAAGAATCGCGACAATCACTATGGGCAAATAATCTCGTGCAATTTGTTTGACACGAGATAAATTTTTGCTAAAAAACATAAAGATACTTGCCAGCAATAGATCACGAAAAAGAGCATTAGCTAGATCAATAGCAAAGATACCTGTCGGAAATTCCGGTTCACGACTGTAGAATTGAAACGAAAGATACATTTCAACGAAAAGAATCAAAACGATTCCGATAATTTTATTTTTGTGAAAGGAACATGTTTCTTTAATATGTGCTCCGTTAATAATAATAACTCTCCTTCAGCATATCTTATTAGATATGTAGTTTCGCTACCGCATGACATAATCCTTTTATGTGATAAGACACTTGTCCCTGCTGACACCCTACCCCTGTTTTCTTTACTCGGTATGGTATAATAAAAAGAACAAGATACTCTGGCACACAAGGAGACTTAGCCATGACTTCAAGGCAGATCCACCTCGTTTTTGACACTAAGATTGGCGGCACCAAACCGGTGACCGTTGTCGATACCGGCCATAAATGCCCCTTCTGTTGTCGCGACGAACTTGAAGGCATTATCGCCGAAGACGGGCCGATACTTCTTATCGCTAACAAATATCCGGTGCTTCGGGACACCTTCCCGACTGTCCTCATCGAAACCGATGACTGCGCATCCGAACTGTCGCTCTATCCCAGGGACCACCTCCACCGGGTCATCCGCTTCGGCAGCGAGAAATGGCTGGACATGATCGCCGGCGGCGAATTCGCCTCGGTTCTGTTCTTCAAAAATCACGGCCCCAGCTCGGGCGGCACCATTCGCCATCCCCACATGCAGATTATCGGCCTCCGCCACGTCGATTACACCGCCAACATCCCCCCGGTCAGCCTCGAAGGCATTGTCATCAGTCGCGACGGCGGCGTCGAACTCGCCATCGCCGATAAGCCGCTGGTCGGCTTCGTTGAACTCAACCTCAAACTCGCCAACCTCGGGCAAATCGACCGCCTGGCCGACTACCTGCAGATCTGCGCTCATTACTTCCTCCACAACTTCAACCGCCACTGCAACAGCTACAACATCTTTTTCTACCATATAGACGGCCAGATAACCGCCAAAGTCATGCCCCGGTTTGTTACCTCACCCATCTTCGTCGGCTACGCCATCCCCCAGCTGTCCACCCGTATTCCCGACGTCGCCGCTGACCTAAAGCGAATATACGGATTATAATCAAACTAAACCCTAAGCATGCAGCCTTCAGCCCAACAATCTGAAGGCTGCGTTAGTTTCCCCGGCCTTAGCAGATCGCCCCTTACTGCAAATCCGAAGGTCATAAAAGGTTTAAAGGTCAAAAAGTCAAAAATAATGAGCCAGCGTGTGAATTTAAGACTTTTTTGCTATACACTGCCAAATCTGATGCGTAGGCCTATTATTTGACTTTTATTGACCTTTTAATTAATAATCATTTTCTGCTAATATAAAACTGTAAACAAGTAAAAACTCCCAGCAATTTGATTACTAATTATAAATAAAGAGGAGGCGCAAATTATGGGAAAAGTAGTTGGCATTGATTTAGGTACTACTAACTCTTGTATAGCGGTATTGGAAGGAGATCGTCCTGAGGTTATCGTGAATGTGGAAGGCTGCCGCACAACTTCCTCGGTTGTCGCTTTTCGCGATAACGAGCGTCTTGTCGGTCAGCTAGCCAAACGCCAGTCTGTTTTGAATCCGGCAAAGACCTTTTATTCGATAAAGCGATTCATTGGCCGTCGCTATAACGAAGTCACCGCGGAGATGAAACTTGTTCCTTATCAAGTGGCGCAAAGTGCAGATAATAACGTGACTTTTGTTGTCGACGGTAAGAACTATGCGCCGGAAGAAATCTCGGCCCAGGTACTGCGTAAGCTGGTGGATGATGCCGGCAAATACTTAGGGGAAAAGATAACCGATGCAGTCATTACAGTTCCTGCTTATTTTAATGATGCCCAGCGTCAAGCTACCAAAAACGCCGGCACCATTGCCGGTCTCAATGTTCTTCGAATCATCAACGAACCTACCGCTGCCGCCCTGGCCTACGGCCTTGATAAGAAAAAGAATGAAACCATCCTGGTATTCGACTTAGGTGGCGGCACCTTTGACGTATCCATCCTGGAAGTTGGCGACGGCGTGTTTGAGGTAAAAGCCACCAACGGCGACACCCATTTAGGCGGCGATGATTTTGACAAAGCGATTGTCGATTGGCTGGCAGCCGAATTTAAGAAAGATACCGGCATCGACTTGCGTACCGACAATCAAGCGCTGCAACGCCTGACCGAGGCTGCTGAAAAAGCGAAAATTGAGTTGTCGGCCGTTACCGAAACAGCCATCAACCTGCCGTTCATTACCGCTGACGCCAGCGGTCCGAAGCACCTGGATAACAAGCTTACCCGGGCAAAATTTGATGACATAACCCATCACCTGGTGGAGCGTTGCCGCACTCCCGTTGAAAAAGCGCTGGCTGATGCCAAACTGTCGGCTAAAGATATTGATGAAGTCATTTTAGTCGGGGGGTCTACCCGTATCCCGGCAGTTCAGCAGCTAGTCAAGCTTATGACCGGCAAAGATCCCAACCAGAGCGTTAATCCTGACGAAGTGGTAGCTATCGGCGCCGCTATTCAGGGGGCTGTATTAAGCGGTGACCTCAAAGATGTCGTACTGCTGGATGTTACCCCGCTGTCGCTGGGAGTCGAAACCCTTGGCGGTGTCATGACGAAAATCATTGAGCGCAATACGACCATTCCTACCCGCCGCAGTCAGATTTTCAGTACGGCAGAGGATAATCAGCCGCAAGTAGATATTCATGTGCTGCAGGGCGAGCGTGAAATGGCCAAAGACAACCGCTCGCTTGGCCAATTCAAATTGAACGACATTCCGGCCGCACCCCGGGGCCTGCCGCAAATCGAAGTTACTTTCGATATTGACGCCAACGGTATTCTCACAGTCAGTGCCCAGGATAAGGCCACAAACAAAGAACAGTCCATTACCATCAGCGGTTCCGGCAATCTCGACAAAACCGATATTGACCGGATGGTGGCAAATGCCAAGCGATACGCACAAGAAGATAAAACCCGCCGTCAATTGGTCGAATTTAAAAATGAGGTAGATTCGCTTGCTTACCAAGCTAAAAAACTGCTAGCAGAACAAGGCGATGCGTTACCCACCCATATTAGTGGCCGTCTGACAGCAACACTTGCGGCAGCCCAGCAGGCGGAAAACACTACTGACAGAGATAAGTTACTGCAACTTAAAAATGAATTAGAGCAAGCCTACAGTCAGGCCTGCCAATACCATACGGAAAAGGCCGGACCATCTGAAACTCCCCAGGCTTCCGGCCAAACTAAAACAAATGATGATGTGATTGATGTCGAATACGAAGCAAGCTAATTAACCAGTAGAGATCTTGTTAACTCAAAAAGGGGTGATGCGCATGCAGTACATTGACTATTATGAAACACTCGGAGTGGCGAAAACCGCATCCGCAAAAGAAATAAAGCAGGCCTACCGCAAGTTGGCCCGCAAGCATCACCCCGATTTACATCAAGGTGATGCCAGGAAAAACGCAGAGGAAGAATTTAAACGTATTAATGAAGCCTATGAAGTACTAAGCGATCCGGATAAACGCGCCAAGTATGACAAGCTGGGTATGAACTGGCGAGCAGGCGATGAAGTTCACTTTGATCCAGATACCGGCCAAGGGTATACTTATTACCAGTCTGGTAATTTTGACAACAGCGGATTTGCATTCAGCAATTTCTTTTCCAGTATTTTTGGTCAGGACTTCGCCCGCGGCCAGCACAGCGGCAGACGGGCAAATACGGCTAACAGCAAAGGCGAAGATATCGATGCCGAGCTTAGTATAACTATCGAAGAACTCATTCATGGTGTAGACAAAGAAATTCACCTCTCGTCTCCACAAGTATGCCCAACTTGCCAAGGTCAACGCTTCAGCGAGCAGGGTGTCTGTCCGGCCTGCCACGGAGCAGGTGTCATCGAGGAAACTAAAAACGTAAAGGTAAAAGTACCATCCGGCCTTTATCCGGGCGCGGCGCTGCGCCTCAAGGGGTTAGGCGGCAAGGGATATGGAAGCGGGGCAGCCGGAGATTTGTTCCTGCATCTCCAGGTTATGGAAAGCGCACTCTGGCAAGTAAACGGCAGCGACCTGGAAACCGAATTTACGCTATATCCTGAGCAAGCCGTTCTGGGTGACAGCATCAATTAATATCCCGCAAAACCTGTCGCTGGCCGCCAAGGAGCTTTATCGTCAACTGCACAAACTGAACAGTAAATCGGAAACACCGGCAGAGAAAATCGCGTAACAGGAAAGCCTATACAAAATGTGGTACAGGAGGATATAAGAGAGGTTCGCCTAGTTTCCTTGGAAGAACCGAAATAGGTGAATTTGCAAGGGCGTAGATCGCCTTCCGCATGCAATTTTATACAGAAATAATCTGACCTTGAGCATAAGTTTTGCCGAAATGGCAGGCTTATGCTTAATTTATTGTGCAGCAAAATTATGCTTAATCGCAAGAACTCTTCACCTGCTTAACGAGGAACTCTTGTTTTTGGCTATAGCGTTCATGCGCATACACTGTAAATAATGCCTATTTCCCAGCAACTGATTTCTTATAAAAAGAATCACGCTTAATAATTAAGGCCCTAAATGGAAATATTTTTAGTAGGCGGGTTTCACAGTATCGCCTGGCAATGAAATTCCCAATACTTTAAAATACTAATTTTATTCGGGAGAAATATGATTTTAAATACTGAACAGTTCCGACAAAAAGCGCATATACTTGCCCTGACCCACGACCCGTACATGAGACGCTGGCCGTCAAAGTGCCTGTGGCGGGAGTTACATGCCAATGTCGGGAAATTACGCGCGTTCATACGCCTTCTGCGGCACGACAAGGCAAGTTGCTCGCAGCCTGCGGAAGAATGGCTTTTGGATCATGCCGAGTTCATAGAGGAACAGGCGCTGGTCGTCCGACAGCAGCTTGACGACGCCTTCTTGCAGAATTTGCCCGACTTGCGCAGGACTGGCGCGCTGAGGATACTGTCCATTTGTGCCGATTATCTTGAGCAGGTGGACGGGAACCTGGATGAGGACTCGCTTATCAGCTATATCAATTTTTACCAGGAAGTATCGGTTCTGACCATTGCTGAGGCGTGGGCGGTCCCGCTCATTCTGCGTATTGCCTTGCTCCGGCGCCTGGCCGAAGTCATGGAACTGGTCCGCGAACGGCGCGAGGTATGTACGTCGGTCGAACGGCTGCTGGCGCGCCTGGAGGCGTCGCGGTTAGATCCGAAGGTGCTAAAGGCCGCCCTGGAAGAAGCAGGCCAGGATATGCCGCTCGCCGGCGCGGCTGTAGTCTACCTGGCCAGGCGCCTGCGCGAGTGGGCGGACGATTCGGCGACCGTACGCGAATGGCTGATGTGCAAACTGGAAAATGGCCCTGACAGTCTGGACCGGATCGTCTCTTACGAGTATCAGCTTCAGGCTGCCTATCAAATGTCGGCAGGCAACCTCGTCAGCAGTCTGCGTAAACTTTCGCGCCTGGACTGGAATGAGCCGTTCGAGCGGGTTTGCATGGTTGAGCACACGTTGCACGGGGAAATTGCAGGGGTGTATCCGCTGCTTGATTTTTCCAGCCGCGACGTGCTGCGCAAGCGGGTTGAACAATTAGCACGCCGCCTGCGCGTACCGGAAAATCTGGTGGCGCAGCAGGCCGTTGAACTTGCGGCGAAAGAATATAAGCAGGTGAAAGCGGCTGAGGCTGCTGGCGGCGGTGCGGCGGAGCCGGAACCGCCACGCCAGGCATTTACCGCATATTATCTGCTCGAAGCGGACGGCGTCAAAAAACTGCGGCATGCGCTGAAATTGTGCGCCGCTCCCCGCTATTTACCGGAAACAGAGATTTCGCGCCGAGCCACCGGCACATATTTCACCGTCCTTGCCGGATTGTTCACGGCCGCCCTTCTCGGTTTCGCCGGCTGGATCTCCGCCGGTGAAAGCTTCACCGTCGCCCAGTGGGCGGTGATTGCCCTGGCGTTGTCTTTACCGGCGAGCGAGTGGGCCGTTACGGCTGCCCATTGGCTTATTGAGTGCGTTAGGCAGCCGCGACCGCTGCTCCGTTACGATTTTTCACGCGGAGTTCCGCCGGAGGCGGCTACGATGGTTGTTGTTCCCGTCATCTGGTCTACGGCCAAAGAGGTGCAGGAGTTGGCGGACCGGCTGGAATTGCATTACCTGGCTAACCGCGACGATAATATCCATTTTGCCCTCCTGGGCGACCTGGCCGACGCTGGCGCGGAGAGGGTTCCGGAGGATACCGCCGTCCTAGATGCCGCCCGTGCGAGCATAGAGGCGTTGAACTCCAAGTATTCCCGCCCGGGCGGGAGTACTTTCCACCTTTTTCAGCGCCGCAGGTTGTGGAATCCATCCGAAAGGGTGTGGATGGGGTGGGAGCGTAAGCGGGGCAAGTTGGTGGAATTTGTTGAACTGCTCAAAGGCCGGGCCGATACGACTTTCGACTTGGTCGTTGGCGACACGGCTGTCTTGCCGCGCATCCGTTACGTCATCACCCTTGACGCCGATACCGAGCTGCCGTTGGAAAACGCGCAGCGGATGATCGGCACGCTGCATCTGCCCTATAACCGGCCGCGGTTAAACAGTACACGGACCCGGGTCATCGCGGGCTACGGCGTATTGCAGCCGCGTATCGCTATCAGCCATGGCGCGGCCTTGCGGTCGCGGTTTGCTGCGCTGTGGTCGGCGGACCCGGGGATCGATCCGTACGTCTTTGCCGCTTCCGATCCGTACCAGGACGGGCTGGGCCAGGGAATCTTCACGGGTAAAGGCATATTCGACGTCAATACCTTTGCCGAAGTTTTATGCGAACGCATCCCGGAAAACCGGGTGCTTAGCCACGATTTGCTGGAAGGCGGGTTTTTGCGCGCCGGCCTGTTGGCGGATATCGAATTGATAGACGGGCATCCGGCTGTGTTCAGCGCTTATCAAAAGAGAATGCACCGCTGGGTGCGTGGCGATTGGCAACTGCTTCCTTGGCTGTTTTCCCGCGTACGCGACCGGCGGGGGGCTCTTTTGCCGGTTGATTTGCCGCCTCTCGCCCGCTGGCAGATGATCGACAATCTACGGCGCAGTTTACTGCCGCCGGCGCAGTTTGCCGTACTGCTGTTGGGACTGACTGTTTTGCCTGGCTCTCCCAGTCGCTGGTTGGCTGTGGTATTTGTTACCATGTTGTTGCCGCTTTTCCGCCAACTGGCAGCGGTCAGGTGGATAGTCTGGCGGCCGCGGAGTCTTTTCGGCACAGCCGGTCAAATTTTGGTAAACATGATGACGCTGCCGTTTCAAAGCGTGCTGCTAGTGGACGCAATCACCAGAACCCTGTACCGCTTATTTGTATCAAAACGTCATTTGCTCGAATGGGTCAGCGCAGCGGAAGTCGAACGCCGCCAGTGGGGCGGGCGCTACCCTGGGCTGCTGGGTATATACGGAGGTTACGTGTTGGTGTTCTTGTTTGCCTTGGCGGCGGTCACTACCGCTCCGGCACTGCGGTGGACAGGCTTCGCGCTTTGCGCTTTATGGGTTGTTGCCCCCCTTGTCGTCCGCTGGCTGGACCGGCCTGCGACGCCGCGGCTTGAACGTCCTTTGACGGCACGCGAAGAGGCAGAATTGCGAAACGTGTCGGAACAGATATGGGCGTTTTTCGAAGACTACGTTACGGAAACAGAGCATTGGCTGCCGCCCGACAACGTTCAGTTGGAGCCGCCCAACGGCATCGCCCACCGCACTTCGCCCACCAACATCGGACTTTATCTCACTTGCGCACTGGCGGCACGTGATTTCGGGTTTATCGATACGCCCGGCCTGATCGAGCGCTTGGAGCGCACCATCAGCACCGTGGAGCACTTGGCTAAATGGCAGGGCCACCTGTACAACTGGTACGATACGGTCACCCTTGAGCCGCTGCCGCCGCTGTACGTGTCAACCGTGGATTCCGGCAACTTCGCTGTCTGTTTGGTGGTTGTCAAGGAAGGGGTGGCGGAGTGGCTCACGGCAGACCTTGTCGAGGACGGGGGGACAGGGGCTGAAGAGGGCTGCGGCAAGGCGGTGGAAGCTTTGAATGTTGCCTTCGCCGAGGAATTGGCCCCTGCGCCGGCAGACGAAGCTAAAGGCCAGCGCGGGGAATGGCTTCTCCGCGGGCAGAAACTGATCGCCCGTTTGGAGACGCTGCTTGGCGGGACCGACTTCCGTCCGCTTTACGATCATAAAACCAAATTATTCCACCTCGGCTATAATGAAAGGTTGGATAAACCTGATGCGATCCTATATGACCTGATGGCGTCGGAGGCAAGGCTGTCAAGCTTTATCGCCATCGCTCTCGGCCAGGTGCCTGTGTCGCACTGGCATGCGCTCGGACGGACCATGACCAGAGTGGGAAGACGGGTCGCGCTGCTCTCGTGGTCCGGGACAATGTTTGAATATTTGATGCCCTGGCTGTTCATGCGCACCTACCGGAACACCGTCTGGGACAGCACCTACCAGGCGGCGGTGCAGCGGCAAATCGAGTATGCGCGCCAGCAGGGAGTCCCGTTTGGCGTCTCCGAATCGGGCTACTATGCCTTCGATCATCAGATGAACTATCAATACCGGGCGTTCGGCGTTCCCGGTCTTGGCTTCAAGCGCGGTCTTGAGCACGATCTGGTTGTGGCGCCGTACGCGACAATCCTCGCTCTGCCTTTTGCGAAGCATCAAGGGTTGGCGGCTCTGCGCAGGCTGGAGGAACTGGGGGCCCGGGGAAAATACGGCTACTTTGAGGCCGTTGATTTCACGCCTGAACGGTTGCCCGAGAACCGGACCGGCATCGTTATCCGCAGTTTTATGGCCCATCACCAGGGAATGAGCCTGCTCGCCCTCGCCAATTTGTTGGCGCCGAAAAAAATAACCGAACGTTTTCACCGCGACAAGCGCGTGCAGGCGGCACAGCTACTCCTGCAGGAGCGTATCCCCGTACGGCCCAAAATCATCAAACATCCCGCTTTTGCCTATACGTATGTAGCACGCGAGCGGCCGCTGGCGACCGGCAGTTTGCGCGAATACCGCGGCGCGGACACGCCCGCACCTGAGGTGTGCGTCCTGTCAAATGGGACGTTTACGACTGTCGTGACCAACAGCGGCGGCGGGTTCAGCCGGTGTGAAGGTCTGGCTGTCACGCGCTGGCGGGAGGACCCGGTGCTGGATAACTGGGGGAGCTATATGTATATCCGGGACGTCGCCCGCGACGTGATATGGTCGCCGGCATTTCAGCCGTGCCGTACGGTCTCGGCCGAACAACGAGTGAAATTTTCTCTTGACCGGGCCACTTTTATGCGTGTTGACGACGATATACAGACGAGCCTGGAAATCTGCGTGTCCCCGGAATGGAATGCGGAAGTCAGGCGGCTGACGCTTGCCAATGCCGGCAGTAAAGTACGGATTCTCGAGGTCACAACCTTCCTTGAACTGGCCCTGGCATCGCCTATGGCCGATGATGCCCACCCGGCTTTCAGTAAATTGTTCATCCAAACGGCCTATGTGGAGGATGCCGGCTGCCTGCTGGCTCAGCGCAGGCCCCGCCGGCAAGACGAAAAACCGTTGTGGGCGGCGCATGCGCTAGTGGCCGCGGGTCGAAGCCTCGGGCCGGTGGAATACGATACCGACCGGGCAGGCTTTATCGGCCGGGGTCATACCCTCGTTCTGCCGCAGGGAATCCGGTCCCGCTTGCGCCAAACGGTGGGCTCAGTGGCCGATCCCGCCTTCGTTATGCGGCGGCGCGTGAGCATCGAGCCCGGTGAACAGGTGCAGCTATTCGCCGTCACTACCGTAGCGGGCACGCGGCAAGAGGCAATAGATCTTGTCGGCCGTTTCCCGGGAGAATTGGTGGTGGAACGAACCTTTCAACTGGCCTGGAATCGCAGTCAAATCGAACTACGGCATCTCCATCTGACTGTCGCCCAGGCCGATGCCTGGCAAGCTTTTGCCAGCCGGGTGCTGTATACCCCGCCGCTGCGGCAGGAACGTAAACAGAGTATCGCCGCCAATGCAAAGGGCCAGTCCGGCCTGTGGGCGTACGGAGTTTCCGGTGACCTACCGGTAATCCTGGTGCGGATCGGGAATAGCACCGATATGCCGTTTGTGGTTGAGATGCTAACCGGGCACGAATATTTGCGTCGGCTGGGACTGTTTTTTGACCTGGTCGTTTTGAACGAATCAGCAGGAGGCTACCGGGAGGAGTTGCAGGAGGCGCTCAAGCGGGCGGTGGAGCAAGCCGTCGGCTGGCATGGCGCCGGGCTGGGCGGAGTTTTTATCATCAATGCCGGCCAACTGTCGGACGCAGACAGGACGCTCCTCTTTGCCACCGCGCGGGTTGGACTGCGAGCCGACGGCCCCAGCTTCGGCGCGCAATCCAGGCTGCTCCGCGTGGTTACCGCCTTGCCGGCGGCCATCAGGCCCACGGTGCCGGCAAACAGGTTCGCGGTACCAGTGCCGGATAACGGGCACGATTGGCTGTTCTTCAACGGCTGGGGAGGATTTTCCGCCGATGGCCGGGAATACCGGATCATGCTTAAAAGCGGCAATCCGTTGTCGGCACCGTGGATCAATGTAATTGCCAACCCGCGTTTCGGTTGCCTTATTTCCGAACTCGGCACAGGCCACACTTGGTGGCTGAACAGCCGTGAGTGCAAGCTGACTCCGTGGTCCAACGATCCGGTACTCGATCCGCCGGGTGAAGTATGTTATTTGCGGGACGAAGAGAGCGGCGAACTGTGGCTGGCTGCTCCGGAGCGGGGGGATGATGCTTCCATCCCGGGTTACACCGTTACCCACGGCCGGGGTTTTACCTGCTTTTCCCACGAACGACATGGTATCAGGCAGGAAATGACGGTTTTCGTTCCCGTAGACGACCCTGTCAAGGTCATCAGACTTCGGCTGAAGAACGGGACCGCCGGGCGGCGGCGCCTTTCCGTCACTTATTACGCGGAATGGGTGCTGGGGGTGCAGCGCCGGACGAATGCTTCGTTTATCATCACCGAGTGGGACGAAGCCGCCCGGATGCTGCTGGCGCGCAATACGTATCAGGAGGCATTGCGCGAGGCATGGGCCTTTCTGGGTGTATATCCGGGGCCACCGGCTCCGCCGGAAGAACTATCCTGGACGGCGGACCGCAGTGAGTTTCTCGGCCGGAGCGGCACATGGGAAAAACCGGCGGCCCTGGACCGCGAGCGCCTGTCGGGCCAAACGGGACCTGTTCATGATGCCTGTGGCGCGGTGCAGGCCAAGTTTGTGCTGGAATCGGGCGGCGAACAGACGGTCTACATTCTGCTTGGCGCCGAGCATTCCCGGGATGCCGCCGTGAAACTGGCGGAAAAGTACCGCCAGCCCCCGGTTTGTGACCAGGCCTTGGCCGGCGTGCGAGAATTTTGGGATGGCGTTGTGGGCCAGATTGCGGTTGCCACGCCCTGTCCGGAAATGAATATGCTGCTCAATGGCTGGCTGTTGTACCAGGCGCTGGCTTGCAGGATGTGGGCGCGGTCCGCTTTTTACCAGGCGGGAGGCGCGTACGGTTTCCGCGATCAACTGCAGGATTCCCTGGCTCTCCTGCACTCCCGTCCCGACTTTACGCGGGCGCAGATTTTGCTGCACGCCGCACATCAATATGAGGAGGGCGACGTGCAGCACTGGTGGCATGAAGAAACACAGCGCGGCATCCGCACGCGCTTCGCCGACGATTTGCTGTGGTTGCCGTATGCCGTCGCCCGGTATGTCGAGCATACCGGCGACGACAGTATCCTTGCCGAGACGGCACGATTTCTTCATAGTGAACCATTAGCGGAGGGTGAATATGAACGCTATGAGCCAACCCGCATCTCCACCCTGGTTGGCACCATTCTTGAGCACTGTTTGCGGGCTATCGACAGGGCTGTTCAGCGCTTTGGCGAACATGGACTGCCGCTGATCGGCATTGGCGACTGGAACGATGGGATGAGCCATGTCGGCGCCGAAGGCCGTGGCGAAAGCGTATGGCTCGGCTGGTTTCTTTGTGATGTGCTGGAACGGTTCGCGGATTTGTGCCGCCGAAGCGGCGATAATGACCGGGCAGGGCGCTATCGCGACATACGCGAACAACTGTCCTCCTCTCTTGACGCGCAGGCCTGGGATGGGCAGTGGTACCGGCGGGCTTTTACCGACGCCGGACAATGGCTGGGTTCGATATACAGTGAGGAGTGCCGTATCGACGCCATCGCCCAGTCGTGGGCAGTTATCTCCGGGGCGGCGCCGGCGGAGAAGGCACTGCAGGCCATGCAGTCGTTCGACCGGGAACTGGTGGACCGGGAACTGTCCGTCGCGCGGCTTTTAACGCCGCCTTTTGAACGTACCGAACCGAGTCCCGGCTACATCCAGGGATATCCGCCCGGGATACGGGAGAACGGAGCCCAGTATACCCATGGCGTTATCTGGAGCATTATTGCCTGGTGCCGGCTCGGGAAAGGAGATAATGCGTTTCAGCTGTTTCAACTGTTGAATCCGCTCAATCACACGCGTACGGCCAGTGAAGTGCGGCAGTATGCCGGTGAACCCTACGTTATGGCGGCGGATGTTTATACAGCGGAGCCGCACCCAGGAAGGGCTGGCTGGACATGGTACACCGGTGCCGCGGGCTGGATGTATCAGGCGGGAATAGAATGGATTCTCGGCCTCCGCCGCCGCGGCAAGTGGCTGTATATCCGCCCGTGCATTCCTGGCGAATGGCCCGAATTTTCCGCCAGCTACCGTTTTGGCAGCGCCTGTTACCACATTACTGTCAAAAATCCGTCGCGTAAGTCCGGAGGAGTAACTTCCTTGCAAATTGAGGGGCGGGAAGCTTTGCTTACGGAGCAGGGCGTGAAGGAGGGGCCTTGCATTGAATTAAGCGATGACGGGCAAGAACATCATGTTGTTCTGGTATTGTAGGCAAATAGTTCATGAAAATAGATTGGGAGCCCTGCACTATGCCGGGCTCCCTGTTGCATGCTCGCGAATCAAAGGAACGTCAGAATGTGTGAAAACCCATTCATAAAGATAGTCGTCCAGTCCGCATCATTGATAAATATGTCGAACATCTTGGATATGAAAGAGTTAAAATTTCATAAAGCAGTATGCCCAAGAATGGTCGTCCCTTATACCATCCTAAGACTTGCTTAAAACGGATATCTTAACCGGATTCGTTCATCTTGGCAACTTGAGCATGAAGCCAAATCGCAATGTAGAAGTAATTTGGCTTCTGAAAAAACTTAAATCGATTTTAAGCCTGTAGTTCTTGCGAGTATAAAGAACGCTGCACTAGAAACCAAAAGGGGCGCCGTATTTGTCGTCCAAACAAACGCAAAAGCAAACGGTAAGTGTCTGGGAGGTGGGACGTAAGCAGGCACTTCTTGTCGCAGCGTTGACTTTTTTTGCGGCAGCCGAAGTATATGGCGCAATTATTACTTTTTTGCCTGTATATGCACCCCAGCAAGGAATAAATAACTTTGGCGTCTTTTTTACTACATATGCTATATTTACCCTTATTAGCCGGGTACTGGCCGGAAAACTGTCAGACCGCTACGGCCGGAGAAAAGTAATACTTCCTTTCTTGATTCTACTGGCTTGTGCCACATTTTTGCTGCCGTTTTTGGACAACATGGCATTGTTAATGTTTATTGGCGGTTGTTTTGGTTTGGGATTTGGCGTTTTTATGCCAGCGCTCAATGCCTATGTGGTAGACAGGACATTACCGCATGAAAGAGCCAGTGCTTTGGCCTTTTTTACAGCATTTATGGATATCGGGATTACCTCCGGAGCTGTTGTCCTGGGAATTGTCGGTGAGTACTGGGGATATGGTGCGATGTATTCTGTCGGGGGGATTGGTGTCTGTTTAGGATTTGCATTGTTTATGTTAGGCTCCCGGGAACCTAATACCGGCAGCCTAAAAAGCTTATGAAGATGCTTTGACGACGACAATATTACGCGGCGTATTTAGAATTAGCTAAGTTTCTAAAATTCGCAGGAAAGACAAACAAGAATTGCCAAGAAATAAATATTAACACCAAAGATAGCTGCAAGATAGTATTCTTTTATTGTGCTGGAAATGTTCCCGCAGACGTATCATTGGAAACTGATATAATTTTTGACATTTATCGGCAATTACGCTATAATTACAATTAATGGTAAGGTACAAAGAAGTGCAGGACAGTTATAATACTGTCCTGCATTTTTTTGTAAATTTATCAAATTCCGTTTAGGAGGTAATTTATTATGTTCAAAGATGTACTTACAGTGTCTGTCGTTACATTTAATGCCGTTTGGGGGAATAAAGAAAAGAACCTAAACAGAATTAAAGGGTATATCGAATGTGCCGCTAAAAAAGGAAGTGATTTGGTCGTATTTCCGGAAATGAGCCTTACAGGCTACGATGATGAACCGGGCAAACCAAAGGCAGAAAAGATGCAGAGTCTCTTGGCTGAAACCATTCCCGGTCCTTCAACCAATGAAGTTGCTGAGTTAGCAAAAGAATTTGGCCTATACGTAATCTTTGGTATGCCAGAAAAAGATGCACATAAACCAGATACGATATACAATGCTTTGGCAATCTTCTCACCGGCAGGATTGGTTGGCTCTTATCGTAAAATGCACTTGCCTGCACCGGAACCTAACTGGGCGACTAGAGGTGAAAAGCCGTTTATTTTAGATACGCCATGGGGACCTGTAGGCTGTAATATTTGTTATGATTCTTACTGTTTTCCGGAAATGATCCGCTATTATGCGGCAATGGGCTGTAGGCTTTATATCAATTCGACAGCTTTGGCAAAGTGTCATGGCCGTGGCCTTGGCACAACTACATTGGAAGCCGGTGTAATTCGTGAGGGAGTATATATAGCTTCCGCAAACCTTGGCGGATTGGATGTCGACAATTACTTCTGGGGCGGCAGCAGCATCATAGGGCCAAGCAGAAAAACATGGGAACCATATTATTATGCAGGCCACAAATTTACGGACGAGGTTGCCGATGAATCTGAGATGTTTACAGCAACGATTGATTTATCTTTAGCAGAAAGAGGTCTTTATAAAAATAATCCTTCCGTTGGGGGAACCGATTTTAGACCAGATAAATATGTTGAAATGTATCAGGAAATACTAAGAAATCCAAACTTCGGTAAATAACAATGACAATAAAAAGAACTGCTGGACGGCAAACGTCTCGTGCGCCAAGAAGCGCGCGGATTATAGCGACTCTGCATCCCCTATGTATCCGACACAAGAGAACCCGCGAATTTCGCGGGTTCTTTTTTCGGTGCGCCCAGCATGGGCGCTTACTTGCCTCTGTGATAACTGATTCTCAAGGTTTTAGGAGGGGATGGAGGCGGTAGTCTCCAAGGCATTACAGAGGCTATTCATTATGCTATTGACTGGAAAGGGGCACAAGGAGAAAAAGTACGCATTATTTCGATGTCTTTAGGCGGCCCTCAAGGTTCGGAGCAATTGCATGATGCGATCATTAGAGCGGCAAACAGCGGTATTCTAGTCGTATGTGCAGCCGGAAATACGGGTATACAGGAAGAACAATTTCCAGGCCATTGGTGCTAGAATATAAATAGAACAAATTGAATTGAGGGTGTTCCCCAGAAGGATTACAATAAATGATATAGGGGGAACATACAATGGCAAAGCAACAGACTCAACAATTCAAAGAAGATGCCGTCCGTTATTATTACGACCATTCAGATCTTGGCGTTAAGGGTTGTGCATCAAATTTAGGAATAGGATATAGCACATTAACAAAATGGCTTAAAATCGCCAGAGAAAATAACGGCGATGTTCCGACTCGCGGATCAGGCAATTATTCTAGCGATATTGAAAAAGAAAATGCCCGCCTTAGAAGAGAACTTCGTGATGCAAAGGATGCTCTTGAT
>NZ_FNAM01000005.1 GCF_900101845.1 Sporomusa acidovorans
CAAGTAGTAATTTAAACATTGTGGAATGTAAATTATATATGTTATGAGATTGCAAAACTGAATAATCCGGAGCTGATTACCCCGCCTGTCCGGTCACTGGAAACCGTCATTCCGGTTTAAAAGAAACCAACCCTCCGGTGTTGGAAACCGTTTAAATATATCTTCCTTATAATGTAACCATGCACCAGATGGTGTAAATACATTATAAGGAGGTCATGATATATGACCAAGTATCGTGAAATCCTTAGGCTACATAGCTTAGGATTCAGTCAGCAGAACATTGCATACAGTTGCAGTGTCTCTAAGAAGACGGTGAACATCGTCCTGAAAAAGGCAAAAGAGAATAATATCTCTTGGCCACTTGATGCCAGATGAAGTGCTTGCCGGGATTCTGTTTCCGTCAAAAGGCAAGCATTCAGACACACCCACAAAGCGGATGCCTGACTTCGCCTACATTCGCAAGGAGCTTCTCCGCAATGGTGTAAGCAAAAAACTTCTGTGGACGGAATACATGGAAGACTGCCGCCAGTCAGGCGAAGATCCCCTTATGTATTCACAATTCTGCTATTATATCCAACAAGATGAGCAGAAACGCCGTGCTACCATGCATATCAACCGTAAGCCTGGAGAACAGGTTGAGGTCGACTGGGCTGGCGACCCGGCACAAATCACTGATCCGGATACCGGTGAGATCATTAATGCCTACCTCTTTGTCGGTGTAATGACTTACAGCCAGTATGCCTTTGTCGAAGCATTCATTAATGAGAAGCAGCGGGCATGGATTACGGCCCATGTTCACATGTATGAATTCTTCAACGGTGTGGCTAAGATTCTGGTGCCGGACAACTGTAAAACTGCCGTGATACATAACAGTGGCTGGTACAATCAGCAGGTCAATGCTGTTTACCATGAGATGGCAGAACACTATGGAACCGCTATTATCCCTGCCCGTGTCAGGACTCCGAAGGATAAGCCAAACGCAGAGGGAACGGTTGGGAATATCTCCACCTGGATTACCGCTGCACTCAGAAATGAGCAGTTTTTCTCCCTTACCGAACTGAACATAGCAATCAGGGAAAAACTGAAAGCGTTTAATGCACGCCCCTTTCAA
Source organism: Sporomusa acidovorans (assembly GCF_900101845.1). Classification (GTDB taxonomy): domain Bacteria; phylum Bacillota; class Negativicutes; order Sporomusales; family Sporomusaceae; genus Sporomusa; species Sporomusa acidovorans. The sequence goes on from NZ_FNAM01000005.1 coordinate 1,112, forward strand.
AAGAAAGAGGGCAGCCGGCTCAGCGTATTTCTTGGAGAAGAAATGCCCTTGTTGGCACCGCTGCCTGCTACCCGATATGAACTGGCGGAATGGAAGCAAGCCACCGTTCAGTTCAATTATCACATATCTGTCGATGCAATGCTATACTCTGTTCCATTTGAGTACATAAAGCGTAAAGTCGACGTCAGGGTAACAGACAAAACAATAGAAATCTTTTACAACCATACTCGTATCGCTTCTCATCCACGTCTTCACGGTCGTACGGGGCAGTATGATACGATTGTGGAGCATATGCCGGAAGACCACCAAAAATATCTGGAGTGGAACGGCAACCGTTTCCGCCAGTGGGCAGAACGGATTGGCAGCAATACGTACAAGGCTGTCGATGCAATCCTTACCTCGAAACTTGTGGAACAGCAGACTTACCGGAGCTGTATGGGACTTCTAAAGCTTACGGACAAGTATTCTGTAGAAACATTGGAGGCGTCCTGTGCAAAAGCTTTAAGCTACACGGCCTCGCCCAGCTACAAAAGTATCAAAAACATACTCACAACCGGTAGCTACAAGTCTGAATCGGAAGATAAAAGATCCGAATCCACAAACAGCAATCAGCATGGCATCACCCGTGGCGCCAGCTATTACAGGAGGTAAGCGCATATGACAAACCAGAGTACGATGGATAAGCTAATTGAAATGCGTCTGACCTCAATGGCAGATGCATTCCGCAACCAGATTAATGATCCTAAGATGAAGGAAGTTCCTTTCGATGATCGTGTAGGAATGCTAGTGGACATCGAATACAGCAGCCGCAAGAGCAACCGCCTTAAAAGACTGATTAAGCTTGCTGAATTCGACCAGCCTGAAGCAAGCATGATGGATATCAACTATACTTCAGGCCGCAAGCTGAACAGGTCGCTGATTCAGAGATTGTCAACTTGCGAATATATCTCGGAACACCGGAATTTATTCATTACCGGCGCAACAGGCAGTGGGAAGAGCTACATGGCTTGTGCCTTTGGAATGGAAGCCTGCAAGCAGTATCTTAATACCAAGTATGTGCGTCTCCCTGATCTGCTCATTGATCTTGAGATGGCCAGGGATGAGGGTACCTACAAAAAGGTCATGGCAAAGTATGCGAACCCGGTTCTACTTATTATTGATGAATGGCTTCTGCTAAAACCATCGGAGAATGAGCAAAAGGATATCTTTGAATTGCTTCATAGAAGACGCAGGAAATCCTCTACAATCTTCTGCTCTCAGTACCGTCCTGATGGATGGTATGAGCAGCTTGGCGGTGATGCCAGCCCTCTGGCTGATGCCATTCTGGATCGTATTGCGCATGATGCCTACAGAATCAACATTGAAAGCATTGATCCTGCAAAGGATGTATCTATGCGTGAGATATATGGACTGGATAAGTCACAAAGCGAATAAACTCGCACAAAGCGGTTTCCCAGTTCCGGACACTCGGTTTCCGTTTTTCCGGAACTGCGGTTTCACCGCACAAGAATATTCAAAAACATTAAAATGCCGTAGTAATTTGAACATTGTGGAATGTAAATGATAGTGATGATTGGTTTGATTACAGACAATGTAAGTAGTAATTTAAACATTGTGTAATGCAAATAGAAACGGAGCAAGAACCTGTATGTATCCAAAACTTTTCTCAGGCAGCGGCAGGAAATGCAAGCGCGCATCCGTGAGGAAGGTGTCCTGTTACGTATAAACCGCTCCATCCAGGTAGAGAGGGATAGAGGGAAGAGGCTCCCTCTGTTTCGTTGTGCCCATAAACCGGCTGCGGCTTCTTCTTTTCATTTTCCCTATCAGGCTTTTCCTTCTTAACTTACCCAAGAGGGCGTGTCGCAAAGCGACACGCCCCTTTTATTTTGATTTTAAAAAAGATTACCCAAAATAAATCGAAAAAATATGCACTTTAAAAGAACGATTAACTCTCTGAGTCAGAACTAACTTATCTTCTTTTCGGCTCATCAGATAAGCCAACTAAATAATCTAACGACACATTGAAATATTCAGCGAGAGCAATGCTGGTTTCTAGGCTAGGAATACGAATGCCCTTTTCCCAATTACCTATAGTTTGTTTAACTAAATCCAATTCGTTAGCTAGTTGTTCAAGAGTAAGATTTTGAGACAGTCTTAGCGCTTTTAAACGTTCACAAAAAATTTTTTGTCTAAACATAAAGATCCCCCTTGACTGTCTTCAAAATGTGGACTAAAATAATATTAAACAAGTCTTCTTATTGTGGACGAATCAAATTAAATTCACCTTATCAAATCTATCTATCCGATAATTCGTAGTTGACAATGAGGTGGTTAAATGAAACGGTGGCGGTTGTATTTAGAACGCACGAAGCATGGATTTACGCAGGAACAGATTGCTCGAAAATTAGGATTATCTAAGCAAGGCTATAACAATATCGAGCTAGGCCGCCGTGGTGCTTCAACAGAAATTTGGGACGCACTGGAAGACATGTTTGGTGTTGACCAGCGCGTACTTCGTGCTGTAACCGAAGAAAAGGAAGAAGAGGAAGATCATTTATGGGATTACCAAGCGGAAACGGGGAGCTTTTTTAGTTCTCCATATGATTTCGCTTTTGTAATACATACATCAATATAGCAAGAGCGGTTCCATTATAAGATCAATCCATGTCTGGATGAAGGCATAATGGTACTGCCTTAGCTAAGAAAGGAGCTGATCACAAACACGATTGTCCAAAAACTCAAAAAAGTGAGGTGAGACGCAGACAAGCAGCATACATCGCCGCCAAGCAACATGCTGCTCTGGTTTAGTGCGCCCTGGTGGCGTTTTAGCAACTTTATTATACCGTATCTGCCAAAAAACGTAAACCCAAATGGAGATTTGCAATGAGTTGATATAATCTCCTGATTTTCTGACTGAATGAATATGAGGAGGCAAAGGACATGGGGAAGAGAGAGTATTTCCCGGTACATAAACAGTTCCGCAGCAGGATCGTCGTATCCGGACCGAACCGGGCCGGGCAGCGGGCGCATTTGCGGTCGCTGGGGCTGCTGGATGATGATTTTGAAAAACCGTTTATCGGCATCGTGAATTCATGGAATGAAATGCATCCCGGTCATATTCACTTAAGGAGGCTTGCCGACGAGGTAAAGCGGGGGATTCTGGAAGCAGGCGGGGTTCCCTGGGAGTTTAATACGATTGGGATTTGCGACGGGGTGACGCAGGGGCATGTCGGCATGCGCTACGTCCTGCCCAGCCGCGATTTGATCGCCGACAGTATTGAGTTGACCGCCGAGGCCCAGCAGTTGGACGGGCTGGTGCTAATCGGTTCGTGCGACAAGATTGTCCCCGCCATGCTGATGGCACAGGTCCGGCTGGATCTGCCGTCGCTTATGGTCACCGGCGGACCGATGATGCCCGGCGTTTTCAAAGGCAAGCCGGTCGCCATTCCCGACATGCGGGAAGGTGTGGGCAAATGGGTGGTAGGTGAGTACAGTGACGCCGAGGTGTACGAGCTGGAGTGCAGTGTCTGCCCCGGTCCCGGTTCCTGCGCGATGGCGGGCACGGCCAATACCATGTCGTGTCTGGCGGAAGTCCTGGGATTGAGTCTGCCGGGGTGCGGCACGTCGCACGCCGTGGAGTCGAAGAAATTGCGCATTGCTAAGCAGAGCGGACGCGAGGTGGTCCGCCTGGTGCGGGAAAACGTCCGGCCCAGTGACTTTGTTACCTACAATAGTTTTGAAAACGCACTTATCTTTACCTCCGCGCTGGGAGGGTCGAGTAATGCCTCGCTCCATATCCCGGCGATTGCCGGCGAGATGGGGTTCACAGTCACCCTGGACGACGTGGAGCGGATCAGCCGCAAAACGCCCCATTTGACCAACTTGAAACCGGCCGGACCGCATTCCTTCTGGGATCTGGAGACAGCGGGCGGGGTGCCTGCCCTCATCAAAGAACTGATCACCCTTTTGCACAAGAATGAAAAAATCGCGACGGGACAGACAATGGCCGACATTGCGGCGCAGGCTGTCAATCACAATCAGGAGGTTATCCGGCCGCTGGGCAACCCTGTCCATACCGAGGGCAGCTATGCGGTATTGCGGGGCAATCTGGCGCCGCTCGGCTGCATTGTCAAGCAGACGGGGGTTGATCCGGCCATGATGCAGCATACCGGACCGGCGCGCATTTTTGATTCGGAAGCGGCGGCCGAACAGGCGATCTATAGCGGTCAGATCAACAAGGGCGATGTCATCGTCATCCGCTACGAAGGGCCGAAAGGCGGGCCGGGCATGCCGGAAATGCTGGTGGTTACGGCGGCACTGGTCGGTGTCGGGCTGGGAACCTCGACGGCCATTGTGACGGACGGGCGATTTTCCGGCGGCACGCGCGGGCCGAGCATCGGCCATGTCGCGCCGGAGGCGGCGGACGGAGGGCCGATTGCGTATGTGAAAGAAGGCGACCGCATCCAAATCGACATTCCCAACCGGACGCTCGAACTGCTCGTCAGCGAGGAGGAACTGGCCAAGCGGAAACAGGAAATGCCCATTGTACAGCGGGAGAACAAAAGCCCGGCTTTGCGGCGGTATGTGAAACTGGTCGGCGATGTGTCGACAGGGGCGGCGCTCACTAATTTTTAAAGGAGGGGACGAATAGGATGGACATTCAACAATTGCGCGGCGTGATTCCGCCGCTGGTGACGCCTGTGGACGGTCAGGAAAACGTAGTGGAAACGCAACTGCGCAATCTCATTGAGTATGTGCTGGCCGGAGGCGTGCACGGCGTTTTTGTCCTCGGCAGTACGGGCGAGTTTTACGGGCTGGATTTTGACAATCAGCAACGGGTGGTCGAGATCACCGTCGATCAAGTGCGGGGACGGGTTCCTGTGTATGTCGGGGCCAGCGCCATCACCACACGGGAATGCGTCAAACTCACCCGCATGGCGGAGAACCTGGGCGCGGCCGCTGTGTCGGTATTGACGCCCATGTTCATTCAGCCGACGAAAGCGGAGTTATACCGGCATTATGAAACCATTGCCAAGTCTACCGGCCTGCCGGTGCTGCTCTACAATAATCCCGATAAAACGGGAGTCAATTTGTCCGCCGACGTAGTGGCGAAGCTGGCCGATATCGACAATATTATCGGCGTTAAGGACAGCAGCGGCGATATGACGCTGACCGCTGAGATGATCCGCCGCACTCAGGGAAAGGCGTTCCGGGTGATCGCCGGCCGCGATATGCTGATTTTTGCTACGCTGGCCTATGGCGGATACGGCACGGTCGCGGCGACGGCCAATGTGGCGCCGAAGCTGGTGGTGGAGATCTATGAAAAGTTTATGGCCGGGGATCTTGAAGGCGCCCGCGCCGCGCAGTTCCGGCTGGCCCCGCTGCGGCTGGCCTTTAGTCTGGGCAGTTTTCCGGTGGTGACTAAGGATGCCTTGAACCTCATCGGTGTTCCGGCCGGCGACCCGATCAGGCCGGTCGAGCATTGTTCGGAAGCCAATCTGACGCAACTGCGCAAGATACTGGAACAGTTGGGCTTGGCCCGGTCTGTCTGATTGCGGAACAAGGGTTTTATTGGATGTAGAGGAGTGAAGGATGATGGATGTGAACTGTGCTGCGGCGGGAACGGGTAAGCGAAGCCGCATTCGCTGGGTGATTCTCGGGATGCTGTTTTTTTTAACAACCGTTAATTTTGCCGACAGGGCTGCGCTCTCGATTGCGGGGCCGGCTTTGTCAAAAGATCTGAAACTGGACCCGGTCGGCATGGGGTATATATTTTCTGCCTTTGCCTGGGCGTATGTGGTGGGGCAGCTTCCCGGCGGCTGGCTGCTGGACCGCTTTGGTTCCAAGAAGGTATATGCGGGCAGTCTGTTCCTGTGGTCTTTCTTTACATTGCTGCAGGGATATGTGGAGATTTTCAGCGGCTTTGCGGCGGTTATCGCCTTATTTTCCCTGCGGTTTCTTGTCGGCTTGTCCGAGTCGCCGTCGCTTCCGGCCAACAGCCGGATTGTGGCTTCGTGGTTTCCCACCCGGGAGAGGGGAACGGCGGCGGCGATTTTCAATTCGGCCCAGTATTTTGCAACGGTGCTGTTTGCGCCCATTATGGGCTGGATTGTGTACCGGTTCGGCTGGCAGCATGTTTTTGTGGTGATGGGTTCCATTGGGATTGCGCTGGTTTTCGTGCTATTAAAAGTGATTCACAGTCCCCGGGAACATCCGCGCGTCAATCAGGCCGAGCTTGCGTATATCGCGCAGGGCGGCGCACTGGTGCATATGGATGAGGCCGGGAAAGGCAGCAAGAAGTGCGCAGGCGGGTCTACCTGGTGGTGCATCAAGAAGCTGCTGGGAAACCGGATGCTGCTCGGGGTGTATATCGGCCAATATTGCATCACGACGCTCACCTATTTTTTTCTGACCTGGTTTCCCATCTATCTGGTCCAGTCCCGCGGCATGTCGATTCTCAAAGTGGGCTTTGTGGCTATGCTGCCGGCGCTGTGCGGATTTTTGGGCGGCATATTGGGCGGTGTGTTTTCCGATTTCCTGCTGAAGCGGGGGCATACTCTGACGGTTGCGCGCAAGACGCCGATTGTGCTTGGCATGCTGCTGTCCACCAGCATGATTGCCTGCAACTATATTGATATTGTCTGGGTGGTTGTCGGCATCATGGCGCTGGCCTTTTTCGGCAAGGGCCTGGGCGCTTTGGGCTGGGCGGTGGTTGCGGATACGTCTCCCAAGGAGATTGTAGGACTCAGCGGCGGCTTGTTTAACACGTTCGGCAACACGGCGGGAATTACCACGCCGATCCTGATCGGTTATATTATCCGGGAAACGGGATCGTTTAACGGGGCGCTGGTGTTTGTGGGGGCTAATGCGTTAGGTGCGATTTTAAGCTATCTGCTTATTGTCGGGACCATCAAGAGGATGGAACTGGACCAGCCTCAGGCGGAAACGGCCGGCCAGACACAGACAAGTTGATACATGGAGGGTTAGTTGATGAAAAATACGAATGTACAAATGATAAAAAACTTTATTGGCGGTCAGTGGGTAGAGGCAAGTACCGAACGGCGCGAGACTGTTCCCAATCCCGCAACCGGCGAAATTTTGGCTTATGTGCCTTTATCAGCGCGCGAGGATGTGGAGCGGGCGGTGGTGGCGGCCCGCGCTGCGTATGAGATGTGGCGGCGGGTGCCGGTGCCGCGACGGGCGCGCCTGCTCTTTGTCTACCAGCAGTTGCTCGTTCAGCATTGGGACGAGTTGGCGCGGATAATCACGCTGGAAAACGGAAAAAATTTCGCGGAGGCCCGCGGCGAGGTGCAGCGGGGCATCGAGTGTGTGGAATTTGCCTGCGGTGCGCCAACTCTTATGGCAGGGACGCAGCTGCCCGATATTGCCACCGGCGTCGAATCGGGGATGTACCGGTATCCGCTTGGCGTCGTCGGCGGCATCACACCGTTTAATTTTCCGATGATGGTGCCATGCTGGATGTTTCCTCTGGCCATTGCCTGCGGCAACACTTTTATCTTAAAACCATCGGAGCGCACGCCGCTGTTATCGAACCGCTTAGCGGAACTGGCCCGGGAAGCCGGTATTCCCGACGGAGTGTTAAATGTAGTGCACGGCACGCACGATGTCGTCAACGGGTTGCTGGATCATCCCGATGTTGCCGCAATTTCCTTTGTGGGGTCCAAACCGGTAGCCGACTACATTTATACCCGGGCGGCGGCCAACGGCAAACGGGTGCAGGCGCTGGCCGGGGCGAAAAACCATTCCATTGTTCTGCCGGATGCCGAGCTGGATGCAGCGGTGAAAAACATTATAAATGCCGCTTTCGGTTCGGCCGGGGAACGGTGCATGGCTTGCTCGGTGGTCGTCGCCGTGGGCGCGGTCGCGGATGAACTGGTCCGGCGTCTTGTCGGGGCGGCGAAACAATTGACCATCGGCAACGGCCTGGAGGAAGGCGTGTTTTTAGGGCCGGTGATTCGCCAGGCCCATAAGAATAAGACGGTTGCTTATATAGAAACCGGGGTGAAGGAGGGTGCCGAGCTGGTTCTCGACGGCCGGAACGCTCCCGCTGCGGCCGGTCCGGGATATTTCCTGGGGCCTACCATCTTTGACCATGTACAGCCGGGGATGAAGATCTGGACCGATGAAATCTTCGCTCCCGTTCTGTCGGTCGTGCGTGCGAGCGACCTGGCCGCAGCCATCCATATCACCAATCAGTCCGAGTTCGCCAACGGGGCTTGCTTATTTACCAACAGCCCGGGGGCGATCCGCCAATTCCGTGAAGAAATTGATGCCGGTATGCTGGGCATCAATCTGGGGGTTCCGGCGCCGATGGCCTTCTTCCCGTTCTCGGGTTATAAAAAGTCCTTTTTTGGGGATTTGCATGTCAACGGCCGCGACGGTGTGGAATTTTACACGCGCAAGAAAATGGTCACGGCCCGTTATTAACCGTAACGTATGGATGAGGTTGCTGAGCGGGGGAAATCAATTACCCGTTTTTGGTGAAGGAGATCGAGGACAGCGGCTATCAGGGCTATATTGGCCTGGAGTATATTCCCGCTCCGGACTAGCAGGTCTCCGTTTGCCTGGCTGCCGGCGTTCGGCTATATGTAACGGCAAGAAATCAGCTAAATAAGGGGGTTGTCTCAACGAGACAACCCCCTTAACAGTTTGAAGGGAAGCAAAGGAATTAAAGAATGCTGTCGTCAGGCGTAAACTCGCCGACGGTTAGCCGGGGAGCGATGAGAAGCTACTGCTTTAGCAGAAGCCCTGGAGTTACCCCGGAAGCCACGGGCCTTGTGCCCGTGGTAGTTCACTGAAGTGATTCCAGTAGCATAAGGTATTTCGTGAGTTTCTATGATTGATGAATAGAAACTGTGGTGTGATAATTTAAACTTTTATTCATGAAGTCGTTCATGCTATTAAATTAAGCGTATTATGGAAGAAAGAGAAAAGTGTTGAAGTGTAGATAAAAAGTGTCGATAACGACACTTTTTTTATTTGAGTTTGGACGAAAACAGCAGATTATACCCGGTTTCGGAGGTTGGCATGTAAAATGCATAGTAAGCAGCACGTACGCTTCATTATCGCCGAAAAAAGCAGCTGATAAATAAGAAAGATGACCCAAGATGAAAATAGGCTTTGGGTTATTTTTTTCTTACTATATGAAATCCAGTAAAGATTTTCATCCGGACATGGTGTTTACTTAGATTCTGGGATATTTTACATGATTAGACATGATTTTTACTAATAATTTTATAAATTGACACAATTATTTGAGATTAAAGTGCAATTTAAAAGGAATTTTAGGGATTCTTGACGAAATAGTTCGAATTAATAGAAAATAACTACTTATAATGGAAAGCAATTTTTGAAAATTGATGGCATGAAGTGGAGTGGTCTTTGTGTTGGTACGTGATTTTATGACACCAAATCCTAAAACACTTAAGCCGACAAACACTTTAAGTGATGCTGCTTTTTTATTCTATAAGTACAAGATTAGCGGGGCGCCGATTATTAATGATAAACATGAAGTTTGCGGTTTAATTACAAAAAACCATATTATCGAAGCTACCATTAATCGAGTATCATTATCACAGCCGGTTTCAGTTAAAATGACACAAGGCGTTATTACCGTTCATCCAGAATGTACAATTGATGAGGCTTGGCAGATCCCGGTAAGTTTATTGCCTGTAGTAAATAGGTACAATAAGCTGGTCGGCATCGTGAGTCGGCAAGATTTCATGGATATCTTCTATGCAAAAATGCGTCGGACCAATGATGAAGTTCAGGCGCTGGTTCGCTCTGCGCAGAATGGAATTATCATAATTAATACGTATGGAATTATCGAAGTTTTTAATGACGTAGCCGGGCGGATTGTTGGTAAGCCGCCCGAGCAAGCCTGTGGAAAATTTATTTATGATATTATTCCGAATACGGGTCTAATGAAAGTGTTACAAACCGGTGAAAGTGATATAAAATGTCTGATGGAGCTTGACGGCCGTAAGGTAATTGTTAATCGTACGCCGATTTATGAGGATTCCAAAGTGGTAGGCGCTTTAGCGATTATTCAGGATACATCGCAATGTATTGATACCACACAACAGCTGGCTGCAACTCAGCAAAAACTGGAAGCCCTGGAATGCGTTTTTGAAAGCCTGAAACAAGGAATCATTGTCGTTGACAATAATAATATAATTCAACTTGTCAATCATTCCTATGAAGATATTATGGGGGTTCCCCGTGAAGAACTGTTAGGACAATCTATTAAGGATATGATTGAAAATTCTCGGATGCATATTGTACTGAAGACTGGTGTGCCGGAATTGGCGGAACTACAGAGCGTCAAGGGACGTAAGGTTGTTGTAAACAGGGTGCCGATGTTTCGTGACGGACAAATCATTGGGGCAATTGGTGAGGCTGTATTTAAAGATATAAGCGAAGTTGATGCCATCTTACAGCGTGATAAAATATTTTCCTGCACGGAGCAGCCGCAGGAAGTTACTCAAGGCCGGATTGTAATGAAAACTACATTTGAAAATATAATTGGCCGGTCGCGCTCAATCGTACACGTTAAAAACTTAGCGTTACGAGCTGCTGCGACCGACAGTACAGTTTTAATTGTTGGAGAAAGTGGCACAGGCAAAGAATTGTTTGCCCAAGCTGTTCATAATGCCAGCAGGAGAGGAAATAAGCCCTTAGTGTCGATTAATTGTGCGGCCATACCGACAGAGTTGCTGGAAGCTGAGTTGTTCGGTTACGACGAAGGTGCTTTTACCGGAGCTAAAAAAGGTGGTAAAAAGGGAAAATTTGAATTGGCAAATGGTGGTACGCTGTTTCTGGATGAAATTGGTGATATGCCCTTACCCATGCAGGCCAAGCTTCTGCGCGTCATGCAGGATAAAACGGTAGAACATATCGGCGGCGAAAAGGGACAAACTTGCGATGTGCGAATTATTGCGGCAACGAATAAGCAGCTTGAAGATATGGTGGAGCAGGGAACCTTCCGGGATGATTTGTACTATCGCTTAAATGTTATTTGCTTGGAGGTACCGCCGCTGCGTGAACGGAAAGAGGATATTGGCGAAATTGTTGATTATCTTGTTCCCGGGGTATGTCATAAGTTAGGCATTCCTTTAAAAAATTTTTCTCCGGAAGCATTAGCCTTATTACGGGCATATCCTTGGCCGGGAAATATCCGCGAATTAATTAACGTGATCGAGCAAGTCGGGGCTACTGTTATGGCGCCGTTGATTTTGCCGAAACATTTACCGGCAGTGGTGAAAAATCCATCGATAAAAAAAAACCATAGGCCTGAAGCTGTCCAGATGGATACGGAAGATGAAAAAAAGTGTATAATTAATGTCTTAAAAGAAGTAAAAGGTAACAAGGCGTTAGCGGCCAAAATACTTGGCATCCACAGGGCGACTTTGTATCAAAAAATAAAAAAGTATAATTTGCAGGAGTAGTCACCTATTAATAGTATTTTCAAAAAAATGAGAAAAGTGTTAAAGTGTAGATGAAAAGTGTCGATGCCGACACTTTTTTTATTGCGTTTAAACAAGAAAAGCCAGAATATTCGCGGTTTCCGAAGTTGGCATGTTAAATGCATAGTAAGCAGGACGTGTAAATGAACAAAGTACAAAAGTATAACTGGGGAGGTGCTAACAAAGGTAGATAACTTTAATTAGCCAGTTTCAATAAAATGTTGAAAGGAGTGTATCGGTTAATGGACAAAGTAGTGGGGTTAGATCAAGTCATGGACAGAGTCACCGACGGTATGACCATCTTATTTGGTGGATTTTGTGGTGTAGGCACTGCGATTACCTGCATTGACAAACTGGTCAAAAAGGGGGTTAAAGATCTTACCGTTATGGCGGTTGTTGCAACCCAACCAGGAGGGAACTTTGACTTAGCTCCCTTATTTGCCAATAAGCAAATTAAGAAGTTTATCTGCGCTCACGTTGGAACATCTCCTGAGGCCGTCAAAGCAATGAAAACCGGTGATTTGGATGTTGAGTTTTACCCTATGGGAAGTTGGATTGAGAAAGTTAGAGCTGGTGGGGCCGGATTGGGCGGAGTACTTACCAGAACCGGACTTGGTACAATGGTGGAAGCAGGCAAAGATAAAGTTACCGTTGATGGCCAGGAATATATTCTGGAAAAACCCCTGCATGCGGATATTGCCTTTATTAAAGGTTATCGAGCAGACAAACTGGGTAATATAGAATACCGTTACGCCGGACTCAATACAAATCCCACGGTTGCTATGGCTGCAGATTATACTGTTGCCGAAGTTAACGAAATTGTTGAAGTTGGTCAAATTGATCCACAAAGAGTGGGAACACCGGCGGTATTTGTTAATGCTATCGTTCAAGGCAAGAACTTTGGTGAGCATGTAGCTACTTACCGCGAACTGTGGACTCATTCTGGACAAATAAAATAATGGTCGTCTGTAGATTATGTTAGCTTAAGGAGGTAAATGAATATGGATCCTAAAGAAATGATTGCCCGCCGGGCTGCGAAAGAGCTGTCGAACGGCGAAATAGTTAATCTCGGATTTGGTATTCCCAATGCTGTAGCCAATTATGTTCCCGAAGGGGTAGAAGTATTATTGGAAGCTGAAAATGGCGCCCTGGTTTTTGGAGGTGCTCCTAAACTTGGGGCTGATGATCCGGATATCGGCAATGCTGGCGGCCTTCCAATTACCATGATTCCTGGTTCAGCTTGTTTTGATTTAGCCACTTCCTTTTGCATCATTCGCGGTGGACATGTTAATACCACAATTTTGGGTGCTTTAGAAGTTGACCAGGAAGGAAATATTGCCAACTGGGCAACTCCTGTAGCACCAGGCAAATGGAGTCCTGGGATGGGCGGGGCTATGGATTTGGTTTCAGGTGCTAAAAAAGTTATTGCCACATTAATTCATACAGTTAAGGGCAATCCTAAAATTTTGAAAAAATGTCAACTGCCGCTTACCGGTAAAGGTTGTGTATCTAAGATTATTACGGAAAAATGTGTTTTTGAGGTTACGCCGCAAGGCCTTATGCTAACCGAGCTTGCCGAGGGGGTTACAGTAGACGAGTTGCGTAGCTGTACGGAAGCGGAATTTTATGTTGCACCTACGGTTACTCATTATCAGCTGTAAAAGTTCCGGGACTTTTTTATGGTCCGTGTCCTCTTAGACGCGGACCATATTTTAAAAGAAAACAGATAACGATGGAGGGATATTATGAATGAATTGGTGACAAAGCAACGATCCCAAAATCCTTTAGTCATAGGTGGCGTACTTTTTGGTTTGTGTTTTCTATTTTCTTTTCTGTATTGGCCTGTGTGGGGTACCCTTTCTAAGATGTTGGCAGTTAATTTGGCAGGGACAGCCTTAGCAAGTGCCGATACCGAGATTGCCGCAAAGTATATCGGGGTTGTTACTGAAGGCACGTTTTTCTGGTGCATTATTACTGCTTGGATTTGGCAAACGTTAGTTTGCGGTAACTATGGAAAGTATTGGCTAACAAAAAAACAGCCATGGGCGGGTTTATGGTATACGCTTATAAGTTTTGCCGCTGGAATTATCGGCTTTCTTGTAATAGTATCGTTTGTTGGTATTTGGTGGCAGCCGTTTAATCTTGCTGTGATGCTTACACCTGCTAATAATCACGAACTTCACTTAGCCATTGAAGGATGGGAAGTCGGCAACTTTTTTGCATTAGCATCTATTATGGTTCAAATTCTTTATGTCGCCGCTTTTCATAAATGGCCGTTTGCAGGTAAGGTTCAGCAGTCGCTAGAGGCATTTGGGGCATTTATGACCAGTATGTTTTTCTGCACTATTATCTGGGTTGCACTATTTTTCCCAAGTTTTATGAAACTTGAAATTGGTGGTCAGGCAATTGTTTCGCCGCCTTTCGGCACTTGGCCGGCATTTCTTGCCTTCGCGCAAGCGTTTATTTTGGTATTCTTAATGCCGGCGGAAGGTGGGGAAATGTATCCTACGAAACTTTTTGCCAGTAAACAGCCCTGGATGGGAATTGTCGGAACAATACTGGCTTTAGCCGGTGGTTTTGTACTTCCGCCGCTGTATAAATTGTTGTTGGCACCACTGAATCTTATGCCAGGAGCTCCTTTGGATTTAGTTGCAACAATTGTAGAATTGGCATCCATCGTCTGGTTATTGTCGTGGCATCACCTGTTTTCCGACTATCCGGGTGCCAACTTGGTAAAAAACACGGCACAACGGGTAATCATGCGTTATATTATTTGGTTTGCCGGTGGTTTTGTCTGGGGACTATTTTGGTTGATTGCTTATAAGTCTTTACCTTTTGCCGGAAATAATTTAGGTATGGGATTTCCTGTTATGGGACCTGTTGCAGGGCAGTTTGTATTTTTGATGGCCTTGCTATACTGTAATACGTTTTTTGATAAATGGCCGATGGTATATCAAGAGGAAAAAATAAGTAATCAAAGCGCTAGTTTTAAAAACATAAACTAACCAGAAATATTGGACAGGAAATAGTAAAAATTGAAGTCAGGCTGGGGGGGTTGTAATGCAAGGAAGAACGATTTCTACACTTAACGTAGGCGACTTTGCAGAGCATGCGAAAACAATTTCTGAAAGTGATGTGTATCTGTTTGCCGGTATTACAGGTGATTTGAATCCGGCTCATGTAAACGCGCAAGTTGCTGCTGAAGGAATATTCAAGGAAAGAATAGCTCATGGCATGCTGAGTGCCGGTTTAGTATCGGCTGTCTTGGGCATGCAGTTGCCTGGTCCGGGAACTGTCTATCTGTCTCAAACATTAAAGTTTACTGCACCGGTAAGGTTTGGCGACACAATCACCGCACGGGCGGAAATTATCGACCGTAATGTGGAAAAAAACCGGATTACTTTAAAAACTACGTGTACAAATCAAAACGGTAAAATTGTTTTGGATGGAGAAGCAATTGTCATGCCGCCCAAAGCATAACAATTTTGGTGAAAAATAATAACAAAACAGGAGGATATTACCATGAATTTCAATTTGACGGAGGAGCAACAACTTATTAAACAAAATGCCCGCGAGTTCGCCCTGGAGAATGTTGAGCCAATTGCGGCCGAACTTGATAAAACAGGACGATATCCGGCTGAAGTTATCAAAAAAATGGCCGAACTGGATTTTATGGGCATGCCTTACCCACCGGAGTATGGCGGAGCCGGTGCCGATTATCTCAGCTACATTCTGGTTGTAGAGGAAATATCACGCTCTTGTGCTTCCACGGGGATTATTTATTCAGCTCATTGTTCGTTGGCCGCTTGGCCGATTTTTAAATGGGGTTCTGAAGAACTTAAGCAGAAATATCTTGTGCCTTTATGCAAAGGAGAAAAGCTTGGGGCGTTTGCTCTTACAGAGCCGGGAGCCGGTACCGATGCCGCAGCCGGAACTTGTACTGCGAAGGCCGACGCTGATTCCTATATATTAAATGGTACCAAATGTTTTATTACTAACGGTGGGGTAGCAGATGTTTATATTGTTTTTGCGTTGACTGATCCGGCGCAAGGGGTAAAAGGATTAAGTGCTTTTGTTGTGGATGCAAATCTGCCAGGCTTCGAAATTGGCAAACATGAAGATAAAATGGGGATTCGCGGTTCGCAAACGACAGAATTGGTTTTCAAGAATTGCCGCATTCCCCAAACCAACCTTATCGGCAAAGAAGGCAAAGGGTTTGGAATTGCCATGCAGACACTTGATGGCGGACGTGTTGGGGTAGCGGCTCAAGCGCTGGGCATTGCTCAAGCCGCATTGGATGAGGCAATTAAATTTGCGAAAGAGCGGGTTCAGTTTGGCAAACCGATTGCGACGAAGCAGGCGATTCAGTGGATGTTGGCCGAAATGGAGACTAAATTGCAAGCAGCCCGGTTGCTAACCTATCAGGCAGCTGCCGCCAAAGACGAAGGTAAGATATTTAGTAAAGAAGCCGGTATGGCTAAAATGTTTGCTTCAGAAGCGGCTGATTGGATTTGCGGCAAGGCAATTCAAATTCATGGCGGCTATGGCTATATTAAAAACTTTAAAGTGGAGCGGCTCTATCGTGATGCAAAGATATGCACTATTTATGAAGGAACAAATGAAGTTCAGCGGATGGTAGTGTCTGGCAGTTTGTTGCGGTAAGGTAATAAACGCCTTTATACAAAGCTAATCCGCCCAGAACGTGTGGATCGAGGGGGTAAATCATGAAGGTCATTTCCAAGGAAGAGGCCGTTAGCTTAATCAATGACGGCGCATTTATTGGTATCGCGGGTTTTGTTGGTAATAATCATCCTGAAACCATCACTGCCGCTTGTGAAGAAAACTTTTTAGCAAACGGACATCCCTGCAATCTAACCATTCAGTTTAGTGCTGGAATTGGCGATAGCAAAGATCGCGGTTCCAACCACTTTGGTAATAAAGGTATGACTAAACGCATTATTGGCGGCCATTTTGGCTTGGCACCTAGATTGGGGAAATTGATTAGTGACAACCTAGTCGAGGCCTATAACCTGCCGCAAGGTACAGTTGCTCATATGTATCGGGCTGCGGCGGGGGGCAAGCCTGGCGTTTTAACCAAAGTCGGTTTGGGAACCTTCGTCGATCCACGGATTGAGGGTGGCAAGCTAAATGACCGCACAGCGGAAGAGATTGTTAAGGTAATGGAGATTGACGGCGAAGAGTATTTGTTTTATAAAGCTTTTCCTATAGATGTTGCTCTTATTCGCGCTAGTGTTGCCGATGAAAAAGGTAACCTGGCAATGGGCCGGGAGGCTGTTTATTGTGAGGCTATCTCCATTGCGGGGGCGGCAAAAGCCAAAGGTGGCATTGTTATTGCTGAAGTAGAGCATATTGCCGCCGCCGGGACGCTGGACCCTCGCATGGTCAAGGTGCCGGGACTGTTGGTAGACTATGTGGTTATTGGTGATAAAGACAAGTTTAACCAAACATTTGGCGAGTATTACAATCCGGCTTACACTAGCGAAGTTAGAGTTCCGTTACGTACCATCGCCCTGCCGGCGCTGGACGAACGGAAGGTTATAGCTCGACGCGCAGCCATGGAGCTTATGCAGAACTGCAAAGCCAACCTGGGTATTGGCGTGCCGGAAGGAGTTGCAGCCGTCGCCGCCGAGGAAGGCATCGGCGACTGCATGACCCTGACGGTTGAAGCCGGTGGCTTCGGCGGGGTGCCGGCCGGCGGGCTTAGTTTCGGTGCTACTATGAATGCTGAAGCTATGATTGACCATGCTTATATGTTTGACTTTTATGATGGTGGCAATCTTGATATTACCTGCTTAGGGATTGCCCAGGTTGACAGCGAGGGGAATCTTAACGTCAGCAAATTTGGGCCAAAGGTTGTCGGCTGCGGCGGATTTATTAATATCTCTCAGAATGCTAAAAAAGTAGTATTCTGTGGTACTTTGACTGCGGGTGGTCTAAAGACAGCGGTGCGGGACGGCAAGCTCATCATTGAAAAAGAGGGCAAAGCCAAAAAATTCGTTGATAAAGTCGAACAGGTAACCTTCAGTGGGAAATATTCACGGTCAATCAAGCAGACTGTAATATATATAACAGAACGTGCGGTTTTTACATTAAAACCGGAAGGTCTGGTTCTTACCGAGATCGCACCAGGTGTTGACCTGGAACGGGACGTACTGGCCCAAGTGGATGCAAAAGTCACAATAGCTTCTGACCTTAAGCTAATGGATGAGAGAATTTTCAAAGATGAACATATGGGATTGGCCGCTGACATTATGAAATGAGGTGGGATACACCATGTCTGAATACAGTACATTATTGATCACAGAAGCAGCCGGCATTGCCGTTGTCAGCCTTAACCGGCCTGAGGCCTTGAATGCGTTGAATTCGACTGTCCTTAATGATTTGTCGGCAGCCTTTGACGAAGTGGCCGGCAATGATACTGTGAAAGCTGTTATCCTAACAGGGGCTGGTGAAAAATCGTTTGTTGCCGGCGCTGATATTACCCAAATGAAGGATATGAATGTCGTCGAAGCTAAGCTATTTGCTGAAAAAGGCCAAAGTGTATTTCTTAAAATTGAGCAATTTCCTAAACCGGTTATTGCTGCAATAAACGGTTTTGCACTAGGCGGTGGCTGTGAATTGGCGATGGCTTGTGATATCCGTATTGCTTCAGAAAATGCCAGATTCGGTCAGCCGGAAGTTGGTCTGGGAATTATCCCCGGCTTTGGCGGGACCCAGCGGCTGGCCAGGTTGGTTGGGAGAGGTATGGCAAAATTCCTAATTTATACAGCCGACATTATTGATGCACAAGAAGCGTTACGGATCGGACTTGTTCAAAAGGTAACGACACCGGAAGCTTTGTTGGATGAAGCTCACAGTATTGTTAAACGCATTCTCAAGAAAAGTTCAATTGCTGTAAGTTTGGTTAAAGATGCTATCAATCGTGGAATGGAGATGGACATTGCTAATGCAATGCAATATGAGGCTTATATCTTCGGAACTTGCTTTGCCAGTGAAGATCAAAAAGAAGGCATGGCAGCCTTCGTAGAAAAACGTAAACCGTCATTTTGCGGCCAATTTGCAAAGTAAGAGGATACAGGGGGTGGGTTTTCCCCGCCCCTGTCTTTAAAAAGGAGCGGTAGTATGCCAAACATCATTGCGTGTTATAAATGGGTCTTAGATGAACAAGACATAAAGATTAATCCGGGAACCCTGGCACTTGACACCAGTAGGGCAAAGCGAAAAATCAGCGAATATGACCGAAATGCTATCGAAGAAGCAGTATTGCAAGCCGAAAAATGCGGTGCTTCAGTGGCTTGCCTTACATTTGGGGATAATTCGGCGAAACAATCATTGAAAGACGCCCTCTCGCGCGGACCGGAAAGGGCGTTTTGGGTGAATGATAATGCGGCGCAAATTGCCGATGGATTTGTAACAGCCAACGTACTTGCTGCTGCTTTGCGTAAAATCGAAAACTATGACCTTATTCTGTGTGGGGAAGGTTCGGCGGACAGTTATGGCCAGCAGGTTGGCCCCAGACTGGCAACCCTGTTGGCCATCCCGGCTATCACCTTTGTTTCTGAAATGAAGGTCGAAGACAACAAGGTGGTTGCAACGCGGAAAATCGGTGACTGCACCGAAGTGGTTACTGCTGAATTTCCTGTAGTAGTTACTGTTTTGCCAGAAATTAATAAGCCAAGGATTCCAAGCTTAAAACAGGTTCTCGGTGCAGCTAAACGACCGGTAGTCGAATGGAAAATCGGTGATTTGGGTTTAGGTGCCGCAGAGATCAGCCCTGTCAATAAGGTAAAAGAAATAAAGGGTTTTGTTATGAGCCGTAAAAACGTAACCTATAAGGATGGAACTCCGGCTGAAAAAGTAGCTGGTCTTGTAGCAAGCCTTGCCAAAGAAGGCGTACTGTAGGGAGGAATAGAAATGGCGGGAATTTGGATTTATTCTGAAGATACTATTGTCGCCCAGCAGCTCATGACAATGGCTCGGCCACTGGCTGACAAACTGGGACAACCGCTTTGTGTTGTCACTATTGCTGAACAAGCTGCTCCGGAATTTGTGGCTGCAGGTGCTAACAAGGTATTTGTTTTAAAAAATGATAGTGATTGGCCTGAAAGTTATGCCCCGGCACTGGTTGCACTTGCCGAACAGGAAACGCCGACGGCATTTTTTATCGGTGCAACGTTTCGCGGGAAGGACTTGGCGGCCAAGATAGCTGCCCGGTTGAAAACCGGACTAGTAACAGATGCTTTTGCAGTGCGGTTCGAAAATGGTGAAATTGAAACCGACAGGGCTATGTATGGCGGTTTAGCGGTATGTACTGAAATTCTTAAAGGGATTGCGGTTGTTACAATTCCGCCGCGCACCTTTGATATGCCGGCTAAGGATAGCGGCAGGAGCGGCGAAATTGTGACTATAGACGCCAGTATTGATGCTACTATGGCTGTGGAAAATGTCTGTCCAATTGTCCGGCAAGGCGCTGACATAACCAAAACGGAAAAATTGGTCTGTGTAGGCCGTGGTCTTGCTAAACAGGTGGACATGAAACTGGCGGAGGATCTGGCCGGTGCTTTAGGGGCGGAATTAGGTTGTACCCGCAGTATTGCCGAAGACTATCATTGGTTGCCTAACGAAACCTATATTGGTCTATCCGGACAAAAGATAAAGCCCGTCTTGTATCTTTCGATGGGCGTATCAGGCCAGGTTCAGCACATAGCCGGAATCCGGGACTCCAAAGTTATTGTAGCGATAGACAGTAATGAGAACGCTCCTATTTTTGCTGCTGCCGATTACGGCATAGTCGGCGATCTTTATGAAATCGTCCCGCTCTTAATTGAGGCGATAAAAAACCAAAAGTAGTAAGGGTAGGTGAAGTTTCATGGACGAACAAGAAAAATTTGATGCGATAATTATCGGTGCCGGACCTGCAGGGACAGCTTGCGCTTATATATTGGCCAGAGAAGGTAAGAATGTACTGGTTATCGAGCGGGGTGTAAGCGCCGGCTGTAAAAATGTTACCGGTGGACGTCTCTATACCTATGCGCTTGAACTGGTTGAGCCCGGACTTCATGAGGAAGCCCCGCTTGAACGTAAAGTAGTTCGGGAGCAGATTATGCTGTTAGGGGCCGGCAGTGCAATAACAGTTGATTATCTTGATTACACTTTTAAGCAGGATATACCGCAATCCTACAGCATCCTCAGAGCGCCCTTTGACGAATGGTTTGCCGGCAAGGCCGAAGAGCAAGGTGCTATGATTGCTCCAGGGATATTAGTGGATGATTTGATAATACAAGATAATAAAGTGATTGGTGTCAAGGCCGGGGAAGATGAAATGTATGCTGCTGTGGTGATAGCGGCTGATGGCATAAATTCATTTATGGCGCAAAAAGCAGGCTTGCGCAGTGACATCACCGGGCATATGGCAGGGGTCGGCGTTAAAGAAATTATCGAACTGCCGGCCGAAACTATTCAACAGCGCTTTAATCTTGCGGCTGATGAAGGTACGGCCAGAATGATAATCGGCTGTACCGAAGGAATTCAAGGCGGCGGATTCCTCTATACCAACAAAGACAGTATTTCGCTGGGAATTGTGTTTAGCCCGGAATCAGCTGCTAAGCAAGGTAAGAGTATCCAGCAAATATATCAGGACTTTAAAATGCATCCTGCTATCTTTCCGCTAATCGGCGATGGAAATTCTGTGGAATATGGGGCTCACCTTGTCCCCGAAAGTGGTTGGCGGGGTGTCCCGGGCAAACTTTACCGGGACGGCTTCCTGATAACCGGTGATGCCGCAGGGTTTTGTATTAATACCGGAACAATTTTGCGCGGTATTGATCTGGCTATTGTTAGCGGTGTAGCCGCCGCCCGGGCTGTGATCAAAACTGCGGACAACGCGGCTATCGGTCCGGCGTATGTAAAAGAATTAGAAGAGTTGGGGCTGATTCCGACAATGAAAATGTTTGCCGGCTGGCCCGATATTGTCGCAATACCGCGGATGGCCGAGACGTACCCTAGGTTGGCCAATGACGTTGTGCGGTTTATGTTTGCCGTTGATGGGAGTGTACCGCAAAAAATGCCTAAGGCAATGAAGAATATTGTAAAACGTCATATATCGATAGGCCAGTTGCTATCTGACGGCTGGAAGGGGGTTACTTCGGTATGACGGTGAAGAAACAAGGACCAGAAGAATTGTTGGGGCTAAATAAGTTTTCCGTAGATGAAGAAAAAGCGCATATCGTGATTGACAAGGTTATTTGTGCCAAATGCCAGGATAAGCCGTGCTTAGTCGTCTGTCCGGCAGTTTTATATACTTTAAAAGACGGTGAGATTAATTTTGATTATGCAGGTTGTCTGGAATGCGGTACTTGCAGAGTGATGTGTAAAAATAAGGGGATTACCAAGTGGGTTTATCCAAGGGGAACCTTTGGCATAGCCTTCCGCTATGGGTGAAAGACAGCCGGGTAATTCAGAAATCCGATTAATCGCAGGCGGGAGTGGAAGAGTTACTATCTGACGCTCCTGTCTTTAAGTTTTAGCCTTATTCGTTAAGTTATAAAGGTTATTTTAGAGTCGGGGTGGTTGGTTTGCCGGTAAATTCTTTGCAACGGCCAGAGGTCATTCTTAATCACTATATGGAGGTATTTCCTTGTTTGACAGAACTATGCCGCGGTGATGTGGGGGTGGCCGTAACTGACCGGGAAAAATATTTGCTATATAAACCGGGAAAACAGTTGGATTTAAATATACCTGCCGGAACTCCGCTTAAAATAAATACGGCGGTTTACCGGGCTATTCGCGAGGGGCGACGGACGACTACCAGAGGCGATAAGACAATATTTGGATTGCCGTATATTGCCATGGCTATTCCCATTTACCATGAGCAGCAGGTGATTGGAGCTGCAGTAATCGTTGAATCGACCGAACAGCAAGATGCAATGAAAAATATGGCTGCCCAGTTGATGAATAGTATTCATGTATTAGCCAGTACCACCGAAGAAATCTCAGCTCAGTCTGAAGAAATAGCCGGTGTTAGTCACACTCTAGTAGAGGTAGCCAAAGAATCACAGTCAAGACTTAGAGAAACTGACCAAGTCTTAGGATTAATTCGTGATATTGCTTCGCAAACCACTCTATTAGGGTTAAACGCCGCTATTGAGGCCGCCCGCGTAGGCGAGCAAGGCCGGGGATTCGGGGTAGTGGCCGAGGAAATCCGGAAGTTGTCAGGCAATAGCACTGCTTCAATCCAAGAGATCAATAGAATCATAGCTATAATACAATCTGACAGTCAAAATTTATATAATCAAATGGCGCAAATTGATTCAGCTATTGCCCAGATTGCTGCGGCAATTTCGTCTGTTTCAGGGGCTGTTCAACAAGCAAGTGTTATGGTTACAAATCTAGATAAATTAGCCGATGGTATAAGTGCCGACGAAAATGAATCCTAATTAGTGTACGCAAAAATGTCTCGAAGGTAGCTGGAACATCAGGGCATTTTTGCGTGCAGCATGACATAGGGCGCTATTACCGTAGAGAGCAGGCAATCCTCACCACTTTTATTTTTAGCTTCGTGATGTGCTGGGGAGCTTTGCTCTGGCACTGTGGAAGCTCCGGAAAGAACTGCTCAATAGGGGTAAGCAAGCAGCAGAGAGCATAAAACCTCGAAGTTCTAATGATTAGGCTTCAAGGTTTTTTTTTTAGCCGGACAATAGTAAAAGTAGGACTTTTGTCCTATAAAGACATTGAAGAGATCATACGATGTATAAAAATGGGTGTAAATCAGCCAAATACTGGGTATGCTTTGGAACCCATGAGGGAAACTAATTTTTAGCCTGAAAGCAGCTTAATAGACGGCGCCCAATGAAAAAATAAAATGAGGTGTTGATTGATTTGAATCTACAAGCTATTTTCCGTAAGTCAGTGCTGAGAGCAGGGACGCTAACGCTGTGCCTGTCGCTGGCTATAGGCTTGTTCCAGCCAACCAAAACCGAGGCCTTTAGTCTTGGCCAGCTTGGCGGCTCAATCCTGAGCACTGCCGCACAACAGCAGAAAGTAAGGGAATCACTTGACTACTATGAAAATGATGGGCGCAATGAACTTTTTGAGGAACTTAAAAAATCAGACGGAGTGAACAGTGATTCTTATTTAAATGAAGAATTGGGGCGTATAATGGGAAATTTGGCAAGCGCAATTGCCAAAACGGACTCTTCCATAACCGATAAGCCCTACAACTATTTTATTAACCCTAAAACCGAATTTAATGCCTATTGCAGCCTGGGTCATAACGTTTCTGTCAATACGGGAGTGTTTTCCCTTTTGGATAATGACGAAGACAAAATCGCGGCCGTTGTGGCCCACGAGTTGGTACACGGACAGAAAAAGCACCCGATCAATGGTGCCAAAAAAAGGCTAACGGTAGAATTTGTGCAAAAGGTTGCCGGGGCGCAAATGAATGGCGGCGGCAAGCTAGCTGTTGATGTGGTCGCGACCAATGTCAAGGCTGTTGGCGTGACCAAACCGAATGAATGGGAAGCGGACAACGTTGCTTATGGCTATTTAACGGCAGCCGGTTACAATCCGGGTGCCCCGGCGGCAGTATGGCAGCGGGTTATCGACAAGATGGGCCAGGGTGGCGCCAAAGGTCTTTTCGACGATCTTTTAAATCCTTCCACCCATCCGGGTGAAAAGGAAAGACGCGACAATTATGCTAAAAAGCTGACCGAGTACAGCAATAACAAAGTTGCTGTTAACGCTGCCACCGGTGAAATTAGCATTAACGGCAAACCGTTTATGAAACCGGCCGCGGTCGCTAATATGAGCGGCCTGGAACGCAGCTATTTGGTAGCAGGCAATTTGGCCGCCGCTTATCACAGCAATCAATCCCTTGAGCAAGCCTCGAATGACAATGGCATCATACGGCTTGGCGGCTTTTCAATCGTACAACCGTGTGGGGCTGATGCGGCTGCCGATGAACTTGTACAAGTTTTAAATGCCATTAAATAATACCCCAAAAACCCTAAAGTCTAAAATCGACTTTAGGGTTTTTTTTATAATTTTTTGTGTTTGGGAGTAAAATAAGGGAAGGAAATCAATGACAATGATAGAATAAATACTAACATAGAATATTTATTTATTGATAGTAAAAACATTTTCCCTGTTTGGTCCAATCAGGCATCAGGCATGTTGCAATTTACGATCTGGACGGCGCTTGAGCTGGAAGGACTGGGCGTGTCCTTGCAACACTATAACCCGGTTATCGATGACAGGGTTAAGCGGGAATGGGATATTCCGTCTAACTGGAAGCTGATTGCCCAGATGCCTTTTGGCAAGCCTGTGGCTCAGCCATCGCCCAAGGAATGCCTGCCTTTAGAGGAACGAGTAAAATTTTATAAATAAACGAAACAGGCTGAGCACTTTGCAGTGCTTAGCCTGTTTTCATAAATTAGCGGGTTAACTTATGATAACTTACATAGGACAATAAATTGACGACAGCAATTACCACGGCCATGGGAATTGCTGTTGTTCCATCACCCAAGCCAACAAGGGGCGAGGCTATGGCGCCAAAGATAAAGGATACAACACCGAGCAGGCCGGAAGCGCTGCCGGCTGCATGAGGCTGGCGTTGAACAGCCAGGGAAAAGCTGGCTGTAGTTGTGATGCCGATGCAGGAAACAATCAGGAATAGTTGAATGAGAATAAAGATGACTGACACCTTAAGAATGCATAGAACAAGTAAAAGCACACTACAAAAAAGTGCCAGACTGAGGCCAAACGCAAGTAATTGTTTTTCGCTATACTTACCTGTAAAATAGCCGGTTAATTGCGCAAACAGCATAATTCCCAGGCCATTGATTGCAAAACAATAACTAAACGTTTTCGCTGATAAGCCATATAGGGTTTGCAGGACAAAGGGCGAGCCGGCAATATAGGCAAATAAACCGGCAATAATGAAGCCTTGTATTAACGTATAACCGACAAAGATCCTGTCCGCAAGCAGTGTTTTAAATGTAATGAAATTCGCTTTTAGACTTCCTGCATTACGGCGTTCTTGCGGTAAACTTTCTTTCATGCCAAGGATGACGGCTAATGTCAAAATGATGCTGAATAAACCCAGCGAAACAAAGATTCCTTGCCAGTCGCTGAATGCTAAGATTTGTCCGCCGATGACCGGTGACAGGATCGGTGCAATACCATTAATGAGCATTAACAGCGAAAAGAACTTCGTTAATTCAGGTCCGGAATAAAGATCACAGGCAATGGCCCGTGACAGTACCACTCCGCCTGAACCGGCAAGTCCCTGAATAAAACGAAATACGATTAGTGCCCAAATGGAAGTTGCCCAGGAACAGATAAAGGAAGTAATAATAAATATAAGGAGAGAAAGCACCAATGGCTTTTTCCGTCCATGGCCGTCACTGTAAGGTCCAATAAAAATCTGGCCTACTGCTATCCCTAGCAGGGTTGCGGTCAGACTGGCCTGGATCAGCGAGGCGCTTGTGCCTAAGCTGCTTGCCAGCTGCGGCAAGGCAGGTAAATATAAATCGGTGCAGAGCGGGCCCATGCCGGCTAAGCACCCTAATAAGGTTGCCATCCATAAACGATTATGGCCGGCAACAGTCGACTCTACCATAGATTGATTGGTATAACTCAATTGTGATCACCCCAAGAGATACTATAAGTTTAGTCTATAAAAAAAGCCCTTCTTTTGCCAATTGCTTATTGAATAATTGCTCTAATAAATGGGAAATCTGCTGTATTAAATAGCCTACATGATTTTCGATGTCAATCTTCATGAATTCACCTTCCTAAGTCGATTTCATTATAGTTTATTCAAGTAAATCAACAGCCGTCATGGCCATTGCTTTGGCGCCTACCAACAATCGTTTCTGGGCATATTCAGAGCCGGTCGCCGCAGCAAAAGCCGGTGTGTGGGCGACAAGATTGCAGCCGATACCAAGATCGGGATGGATGGTGGGGGTTCGATGGCTGACATTGCCGACATCAGTGGAGCCGTCTGCATCCAGTGGCTCGAGGAGCGTTACCGTTTCCCCTAACAAACTCATGTTATCTTGGAATAACTGCATAAGCTGCGGATCGTTGATTAATTCTTTAAACAAAGGTTCATAATGTACAGTTTCCACAGTTGTGCCTGTAGCCAAAGCTACTCCCTCAGCCAGACGCCGTACTGCCGGCAGTACTGTCTCTTCCAGATAGTCTGCGGATAAAGCCCGGATGGTGAACTTGGCTGCGGCCTCTTCCGGCACGATGTTGGGGGCGGTGCCTCCCTGGGTTATGATGCCGGCCAGGATGGTTTCCTGGGTAAACGTTTGACGCAGCGGTTTGATTCCCTGATAAAACATGACAAGGGCATCTAACGCATTAATACCCTTGTCGGTTTTGCTGGCGACATGCGCCGGCCGCCCGTGGAAGGTTATTTTAAGCGGATGAGTGGCGTAGGAAGTGCCGCCGATATTATTGCTGTCGGCCGGGTGAACGATCAGTGCCGCCGTTAAATCGTCAAATACGCCGGCTTCTGCCATAGCCACTTTGGCGCCGCTGGTTTCTTCGGCCGGGCAGCCGATGAAATAAGAAACAGCCCGGCTGCCGGCTACGGCAGAAAACGCCGCCGCTGCTCCCCAGCTCATCGCGGCAATCAAGTTATGCCCGCAGGCGTGGCCCAGGCCGGGGAGGGCGTCGTATTCGGCCAAAAAGGCAATTTTCGGTCCACACATTCCCTTGTGGGCAATAAAGGCCGTTTCATAGCCGCTGATATTTTGTCGTACGGAAAAGCCACGGCCTGCGGCCGCCTGGATGAGCCGCCGGACGGCCTGAATTTCTTGGCCGCCCAATTCAGGGTTGCTGTGTAAAAACAGGCTGATTGCCTGTAATTCGGCCGCCATGGCGTCAATAGCGGCGATTACTTGTTCTTTTAATGCTTGTTTATTCATGATACGCCTCCAGTTAGCAGGGCATTATTCCAGGGTGGCGGTTTCAACAACGGCAAGCCCGCCGTCCTGGCTTCGCAGTGTGGCCTTAATCCCCAGGGGGAGAGTTACTTTATCGGCGGTGTGGCCGAAATACAGATTCATGAGTACCGGTTTGTTTAAACCGCCCAGCCGGTTTCTGAGTACTTCTTCGACGGTAAAGCTGGGAGGGGTGGCTTCCTCTTCGCAGTCGGCAAATACGTCAACCACGATCCCGGCTGCGGCCTGGAGTTTGCCGGCCAGTAACAATTGGGTTAACATCCGGTCAAGGCGGTAAGGAGCTTCGCCGACGTCTTCCAGACACAGGATCTTATCGTAGGTGTCAATTTCATAAGCTGTACCCATTGTGGCGGCAATCAGACTGAGGTTGCCGCCTGTCAGGCAGCCTTCGGCAGAACCCGGCACAATAAACTGGGGGGCGGGAGCCTGGGGCGGGTTGACAAGCAGCCCCAGTGGTTCGGGCGAGGTGACGGCCCGCCAAAAGTAATTCCATGTATAGTCAGGGATTGTTTTTCCCATATCGGCGGCCGCCATCGGGCCATGGAAAGTAACAAGGCCTGTGCGCTGCCCAATACTGGTATGCAGGGCGGTAATATCACTATAGCCGACAAATATTTTGGGGTGGGCTTTGATAAGGTCGTAGTCCAGCAGGTCCAGTAACCGCATAGTGCCGTAGCCGCCCCTGAGGCAGATAATACCATCAATATCAGGGGAGGCAAACATGGCGTTAAGGTCGGCGGCGCGGGCTGTGTCCGCACCGGCCAGATAGCCCTCTTCCTGGTTGACTGTCAGTCCAAGCCGCACCTGAAATCCTTGCTCTTTAAGCCAATGTATGCCGGCTGCGGCTGTTTCCCGGTTACCGGGACTGGCAGGCGCAATGATGCCGAGCGTAGCTCCCGGGCATAGCCTGCGGGGTTTAATCCGGGCTAGTAAATCCATTTTGTAATCTCCTTTGATCAACGCTATTATAAAGGGATATGCACGTGATAGCGGCACATCCCTGTTTTGAAGAAGCTGGCAGGCGCAGGCGGGTGGTGTATTGCCAACACCCGCCTGCAAACATCTTTAGTACATTGTTATAGATCGGGTTATTTTTCAATATAAGCGGCTTTGAAGTCCGCTAATCCTAGTACAGACCAGAAATAGCCCTTAACATACGGCTTGGTCATATAGGGCTGGGTTGTGTAATAGATCGGGATGATGACGGCATCATCAAACAGAATTTTTTCGGCGTCATGCATAGCTTGCATCCGGACCTTTTGGTCAGTGGTCGATTGAGCCTGTTCGATCAGACGGTTATAGGCGGGACTCGCGTATTTCGCATCATTTTCCGGGTCTTTAAATACGTCCATGAAGGTCATCGGGTCGGCGTAGTCGCCGGTCCAGGAGGCCCGGGCAATTTGGAAATCCCCCTCTGTTCTTGTTGCCAGGAATACTTTGGATTCCTGGTTAGTCAAATCGACAGTTACACCTAAGTTTTGCTTCCACATTTCCTGCATGGCTTCGGCAATCGATTTATGCAGTTCACTGGTATTAAACAACAGGGTAACGGGTGGCAGTCCCTGACCGTCAGGGTAACCTGCTTCCGCCAGCAGTTTCTTGGCCTGCGCCACGTCTTCTAGCGCATAGTTGCCGCCTTCTTCCCGGAAATCTTTGCCGGAAACGGGATTGGTCAGTCCGGGGGCCACCCAGGCATAGGCCGGTTTTTTGCCGCCTTTGATTACATTTTTGACCAGCATATCGCGGTTGATGGCTGCGGCGAACGCTTTGCGGACTTTTACGTTGTCAAATGGGGGCTTTTGGGTATTAAAGACATAGTAGTAAATGCCAAGAAACGGAGAGACTTTAAGCAATCCGGCCTGGGTAAGGCGGTCGTGCTCAACAACCGGCGGTTCGACCATCATGTCGACCTGATTATTTTCCAGCATAGCCAGCCGGGTAGTCTGAGAATCGCTGATCGGCCATTCCATTTTTGCGAGTTTGACAGCGCCGGCATCCCAGTATTGATCATTTTTGACAAATTCGATTTTGCCGCTGTGCGTCCAGTTGCTGATTTTAAAGGGTCCGTTACCGATCAGAGTACCGGCCTCGCCTGCCCATTTATCGGCATTGGCTGTTACCGTTTTTTGGTGAACAGGATAAAAGGCATGGAAGGCTACCAGGTTTAGAAAATAGGCTGTAGGCTTTTCCAAGGAAACTTCCAGTGTATGGTCATCGATAACTTTAACGCCAACCTGATCGACCGATACTTTTTTTTCATTGTAGGCTTGCGCATTTTTCAGCGGAAACAGCATATACGCATTTTCGGAAGCGGTTTCAGGATTTAATGCCCGTTTCCAGGCAAAGGCAAAATCGTGGGCGGTGACAGGGTCGCCGTTTGACCATTTCGCATTGGCACGTAAATGGAATATGTAGGTAAGCCCATCGGCAGAAACATCCCACTTTTCGGCGGCGCCCGCCACCGGCTGATCTTTGGCGTCAAGCCGGGTTAGACCCTCAAAAATTTGCAGTTCCACCAATGACTCCGGAATGGCTGTAGATTTGGCCGGATCAAGAGTCGCGGGTTCAGCCTCCAGAGCATAGCGAAGTACCTGTTCATTGGAACTAGTACCGGATTTTCCACAGCCTGCTGCCAGAGTTAACAGCATTGCCATTGTCAGTAGGACTGCGCACAGCTTTTTACAGGACATTGTCACTCCTCCTTAGGATATGCGATGATGAATGTATTTGTTAATAGCACGTTGTATATAGTTAACGGTGTACGACATGACAGGCGGTCAGGTGGCCGGAGCCAAGGTCCACCAGTGTCGGTTCCTGTTCGCTGCAGGTCTTAACGGCGTAGCGGCAGCGGGTGCGGAAACGGCAGCCTGAGGGCGGGGTGATGGGGTTCGGAACATCGCCTGTGAGCAGGATTCGCTCCCGCTTGGCTTCCACTAACGGATCAGGTATGGCGATTGCCGACAGCAGGGCCTGGGTGTAGGGATGCTGTGGCCTCCTGTATAGTTCGTGGCTGGCGGCAATTTCTACAATTTTGCCAAGGTACATGACGGCTACCCGGTTGCTGATATGTTTTACCATGGCCAGATCATGGGCAATGAATAGATAGGTCAATTGCATGGCTTCCTGCAAGTGCTCCAGTAAATTAACGACTTGGGCCTGGATAGAGACATCCAGGGCGGAGATTGGCTCATCGCAGATAATGAAGCTGGGGTCAACCGCTAAAGCTCTGGCAATGCCGATTCTTTGCCGCTGACCACCGCTGAATTCATGGGGAAAGCGGCTGATGTAGCCGGGATTGAGGCCAACCAGCCGGAGCAGTTCCACAATCCGCTCTGTCCGCTCAGCGCCGGCCGCCAAGCCATGAATGTCTAGCGGTTCGCCCAGGATATCGCCGACAGTCATCCGCGGGTTCAGTGACGCATACGGGTCCTGGAAAATCATCTGCATCTCCCGGCGCAGTTGTTTCCCCGGGTCTTTGCTGTCAATTATTTTGCCGTTAAACAGAATTTTTCCGGCGGTAGGTTTGTATAAATGAATAATCGTCCGGCCGGTAGTGGACTTGCCGCAGCCACTTTCGCCGACCAGGCCGAGGGTCTCTCCCTTGCGGATGCCAAAGCTTATGTCGTCAACTGCCTTAAGCCAAGCCGTGGGGCGCCCCCAAAAATCAGTATCGACGGCAAAATACTTCTTTAGATTGTGTACTTCTAATAGATTAGTTTGTTCCATCGGTCGGTACCTCCGGTTTTGGGGCGCTGGGATGCTGCAGCCAACATGTTACACTATGGGTTGGGGTTATGGGGGTGGTTTCAGGATAGTATTCTGTGCAAAGGCGCATGGCATGCGGACAGCGGGGATGGAAGGGACAGCCGGCCGGCGGGTGCAGGAGGTCAGGCGGTTGTCCGTCAATGACCGCCAGTTTGGTTTTTTGCTGTACGTCCAAACGGGGGACCGATTGTAACAGGCCCCATGTATAAGGATGGCAGGGGGCATGGAAGATTTCTGCCGCCGTTCCTGTTTCGGCAATTTTACCGGCGTACATGACAATTATGCGGCTGCAGAGACCGGCAATGGCACCAAGGTCATGGGAAATAAGAATAATGGCCATAGTTAGTTTTTGCTGCAAGGTCTTCATTAAATCAAGAATTTGCGCCTGAATGGTTACATCAAGAGCTGTTGTCGGCTCGTCGGCAATCAGCAGCTTGGGATTGCAGGCCAGGGCTATGGCAATCATGGCCCGCTGGCGCATACCGCCGCTGAATTGGTGGGGATAGTCGTTTACGCGCTGTTCCGGCGAAGGGATACCCACTAAACGCAGTAATTCCACAGCCCGGGCATAGGCGTCTGTTTTGCCCAGATGTTTATGGTATTGCAGGGATTCGGCAATTTGCAGTCCAACCGTAAGCACCGGATTAAGAGAAGTCATGGGGTCCTGAAAAATCATACTGATAGCGTTGCCCCTGATTTTTTCCATCTCGGCCTCCGGCCGCCCTAACAGATCGGTTCCGTCAAAAAAGATCTTCCCGCTTTTATAATTTCCCGGCGGTGTGGTAATCAACCGCATAATCGCATGCGCGGTTACGCTTTTGCCGCAGCCTGATTCGCCCACAATGCCGACAGCTTCACCGGGAAAAACCTGGAAGGAAATATGATCAACCGCCTTAACTTCACCGGCATATGTGTCGAAGGAGACTGCCAATTCTTGTACATCTAATAAGGGATTCATGTTTTACCTCCTAGCGTCGCACGCGGGGATCAAGTGCATCACGCAGACCGTCTCCCAGAAAATTGAAGGCCAGCATGGTGACGCTGATTGCTATGGCTGGAAAAAATAACTGGAAAGGGTAGGAACGCAGGCTGGTTACGCCTTCGGAAGCCAGTACCCCCCAACTGGCCATGGGCGCAGACACGCCCAACCCAATGAAGCTCAGGAAAGCCTCGGTGAAGATGGCTTCCGGTATGGCCAGCGTCATGGTTATAATGATGGGGCCCAGGCTATTGGGAAGCAGATGCCTGAACAAAATCCGCCAGGTGCCGGCCCCGAGTGTACGGGCCGCCAGCACATATTCCTGGTGTTTGAGGCTTAAAATCTGGCCGCGGACAATCCGGGCCATACCCAGCCAATAGGCAATACCGAGGGCAATAAAAATATTGGTCAGTCCCGGCTTTAACACGACCATAAGCAATATGACATACAATAGCAGTGGAATGCCGTACAAAATATCAACAATATTCATCATGATTCTGTCAACCCGGCCGCCTAAGAAACCGGCCAGTCCACCATAAATAACGCCGATGGTAAGATTGATCAGACTGGCGACGACACCGATGGACAGGGAAATACGCGCGCCGTACAGCACCCGGATAAATAAGTCCCGGCCGAGGCTGTCGGTGCCAAACCAATGGGCTGCACTCGGCGGCTGATTGGTTTGACTTAGGTCTTGCGCAGAATAGGACAGATTGGAAATCCAGGGTCCGATAATGGCAACCGTGATAATTATGGCAATCGTATACAGGGCGATCATGGCCGGTTTGTTTTGCTGCAGGCGCCGCCAGGCATCCTGGCTCCAGGTGGAACCTGGGCGGAGTGTGGTTTCCGCCTGCCCGCTGCGGACTACAGGGGTAAATGCGTCATTGTCGAATTGCATGATTAGCCCTCCTGTTTCCCGGCTAGTTTTATGCGAGGATCCAGCAGCGGATAAATAAGATCGACTACTAAATTAAGGCCAATCACTAATACGCTGTAGAAAACCGTGACACCGAGAATGACAGTATAGTCACGGTTATAGATGCTGGTAACAAAATGCCGCCCTAAACCGGGGATGGCAAATATATTTTCAATAATAAAGCTGCCTGTCAGAATGGAGGCGGACATTGGGCCGATGTAGGTGATTACCGGAATTAAGGCATTTTTTAACGCATGGCGGTAGAGGATAATCAATTGCGGCAATCCCTTGGCGCGAGCTGTCTTCATATAATCCTGGGCGAGAACCTCCAGCATGCTGGCACGGGTGAGGCGGGCAATGAAGGCCGTCGGCTGGGCGGCTAAAGCCAGCGCCGGCATAATGGTATATTCCACTCCGTTCCACATGGAGGCCGGCAATAGAGCAAGTTTAATCGCCAAGACATAAACCAGCACGGTGGCCAGTACAAAACTGGGGACAGATACACCCAAAGTGGCGAATATCATGGTAAGATGATCCTGCCATTTGTTTTGCCGCAAAGCCGCCACCGCACCGGCGGGTATCCCCAGCAAAACGGCAAGGATAATACTCTCAAGGCCCAACTGAAAGGAAACCGGGAAACTTTCACGAATAATGTCGTTGACGGAACGGCCTGCATATTTGAAAGACGGACCCAGATCGAACTGCGCTAAACTGGCCAGGTAATCGATATATTGTTTCCATAAGGGATCATTGAGCCGGTAGTGTTCTTCAATGTTCTTTAGTACGGCGGCGGGAATATTTTTTTCACCGGTGAAGGGGCCGCCCGGAATGGCATGCATTAACAGGAAAGTTATGGAGATGATTGTTAGCAAAACAAGCAGAGAGCTAACAATACGGTTTACCGTATATCTGAACAAACACGTGCACCTCTTTCTAGAGCAGATAAAAGGTATATTCGCTCCCCGTACCGGTATCCCTTTTTAGAAGCAGATTTTTATACATTGAAAAATACAAATGAATTCATGCTTTTTTACCGGCAGGAGTTGTTAATTTACTGTAGAAATAGATGTGGTGGAATTCAGGTAACGTACCACCCGCCTGCAAAATTCTTTAGTACGTTGTATTACATATTTGGGGGCTAAAAGAAATGTTGAAAATGAAAAAATTGCTATCATTTGTTGTCTTTGTGGCTGTCATGATCTCGGTCAATGCCGTGTTTGCCGCGGAATTGCCGCAGGTGGATGCGGAAGCGGCCGTTGTCCTGAAAGCAAGTGATAAAAAAGTATTATATGCCAAAAATCCGGACAATATTATGTATCCGGCAAGTACGACCAAGATTATGACGTTGATTACGGCACTGGAACAAGGCGATCTGGACAGTGTAATTACAGTGAGTTCAAGCGCGGCGACTTGCGAAGGTTCAAGCCTTGATTTGCGGGCCGGTGATCGTTTGACGCTGCGGGAGGCCCTGTACGGAATGATGCTTGTTTCCGGGAATGACGCCGCCGAAGCGGTTGCTGAAAATGTTGCCGGCTCGATTCCGGCTTTTGTCAAGCTGATGAACGATAAAGCCGAGAAAATCGGCACACAGCGCACCCACTTCAGCAATCCCCATGGACTGCCTGATCCGGTTAATCATTTTACTACAGCCTATGATTTGGCGCTTATTACCGCCTATGGCCTGCAAAATCCGGTATTTGCGGGCATTGTTTCCACGCGGGACTATGATGTGCATTTTGTAAGCCGGGGCGGCGGCATTACCCACGCCAGAAATACCAATAAGCTGCTGGCGACTTATCCGGGCGCCAACGGAGTAAAAACCGGCTTTACCAACGCCGCCGGGGAGTGTTTGGTTGCCGCCGCCAAACGTAATGGCGTCGAGTTGATTGCCGTTGTTTTAAACAGCGAGCACCGCTGGGCGGATGCAACACGACTGTTAAACTATGGTTTTGAGCAATTAGGGTTATAGCCGACAAGACCAGGAAGCCGGAAAATGGCTTCCTGGTCTTGTTTCATCCTGTTCACAAATGAGTTATAACCTATTTGTTGCCGCAATCTCCCGGCTGGCTTTATTGATAGCAGCCGCAATGCTGCGTGTGTAGTCGGTGCTGCCGCTTATTATGTCGATCAGCGTGCGTTGTTTAAAAAGCATTAATTCGGCTTTGGAGGTTAAGCCTATCGCTTCCGTCATCATTAGGTATTCAGCGGCAATATCTGTGGGAATACCAAGATGTGCTGCGTACGCGCGCAGTTTGCCGGTCTCCTTGAGCCAGGCCCTGCCATCCATGGAGCCAAGGGCGAAACCCGTGTCGTTCCAGCGTTCGGCAGGTTGGTAAACAGAGTATTTGTAACCCATGAAATTCTGGGTGAAGGCTGCGGCGCCCGCGGCAAATGTACAACCATATTTTTCGGAATGGTTGTACCAGTTTGTTGCCGGCAAGGGACCAGGGGGGGTGACAATGACTGTGTCGGGCAAAGTCTCGTCAATTAGGGTAACGTTGGCTTTATATACTTCATCTGCACCGGTTCCTGCAGGCAGCGGGCAGGGGTAGATCAGCGACAGGCCGATACGGCACGGTAAGCCGGCGGCATCTGCGGCCAGGCGAATTGTGGCGACGGTGCCGACGATAAGGCGCTTATCTTCGTCGTGACCGGTTTCGCCGCCCATGAATACCGCACGCAGGCCGGACTGAATCATCAGGCGGTAAGCGTCAAGCGTTGCCTGTGTGGGCTTGCCGGCACGGATAGACATGGAATAGCGGATGGTAAGGCCGCGTGCCAGGATGGCCTCCGCAATATTCCGGCCATGTTCGATAGTGGTTGCCGAACTGCTGAAGCGGAAAAAGGCAATTCCCCGCTTCAGCATGGTTTCCATTTCCGCGACAATAGCGGCTGCCGGCCGGGGCGTAACAGGAAGCGCGCAGCGGCCAACCCCGTCCACAATGGTGTGAACATATATCTTATCCTGAAGATCTTCCGCCCGGTAGGCGGGAACTATCGGTTTGGTTAAACTCTGGCTATGCTGCTTTGTATTGCCGGCAAAACCGCCTGTTTTCAGCAAGGTTCCGCCGTAGGTTTGCCGCACCTGTTCCAGAAAGGCGTCCCGCGTACCAGTGAGGCGGTGCAGGGCAATAAGCTCTGCCAGTATTTCTTCGCCAGGTCCCATAATGGCAAGGTCAAAGCAGGTATTGCGCAGGACAAAGTCACCGGATACGTTAACTTGCGGGCCGCCGGCGATTATCGTTGTAGTAGGGCAGTGCTGTCTCACCGCGGCAGCCAGGTCGCAGCTCCACTGGAAGGCGTCTCCGTACCAAAGCTTGAGTCCCAGTAAGGGAATATTTTTTGTTTTTAGTTCTGTGACAATTTGTCTGATTCTATCCTGCATATAGGTGTGTCTGCGCTGCAAGGTATAGGCATAGAGCGGCCAGGCGGCCAGGAGCAAGGCATGGGTAAATGTTTTGTTATGATACGTTTTAAGCTGCAGCTTGACCAAGGCTTTTAGCAGACGCACCGCTAAGGAAGGCAGGCCCTTCTCGCCAGCGGTTATCCGCTGGTCGTCGATCACTTCTGCCTCAATTCCTTTTGCCTCCAGGCAGGTGCGCAGGATGGCCAGACTGTTTTCCAGCGTCGTATCCGCTACTACCCGTTGCCGGGGTGCGAAACTATTAACCAATAGGATTTCCGGTTTGCTAGTCATTACAGAACCTCCCTATTTGCTTGTTTTAAATCACCATCCAGTGTTGGCTGAGTGGCCTGTTGCGGGTTTTGCATACTTTTTTCACCTCTTGTTTTGTAATTATCGGGAACATATGGCTAAACCGGTGGATCCAAGGAAATCACCTGCCTTTCTATTGAGTTCTCCTGCTGTAGGTAGAAACTACCTTTGACTGCAGGAATAAAAAAAAGGCCTTTCGGCCTTTTTTCCTGATTGAAAGTATAACTTTCGCCTGGATAGAGCAATGCCAGCTTCCGCTTTGCTAAG
The DNA here is from genome assembly GCF_900101845.1 of Sporomusa acidovorans. GTDB lineage: Bacteria > Bacillota > Negativicutes > Sporomusales > Sporomusaceae > Sporomusa > Sporomusa acidovorans. Next base: position 38,235 of record NZ_FNAM01000005.1, read on the forward strand.
GCTTGGCGAAAGCTGCATTTTGTTTATAGATAGTGTCCAATAACGATTTATAGGATACTCCCCCTTGGTGTTCTTTGGCGATTTCGACAACTTCTACAAAACTTCCCGCAAATCCTGCCGTTTACTCCCAAGTAAGTCTAAATATGGAAAACGATAAAAAGCATTGACAAAATAATTTTTATAATTTACAATAAAGCTAAAGTTCAGAAAAATAAATAAATCTTTTATGCCTATAGCTATTCAGATATTAGGGGGCAAAACTCAGTTTTGAGTTTTGTCCTTTTTTATTTGGCCAAATGCTGCTGTCCGTTCTACCCAGGCCAACATAACCCCTACTATTCAAACCGGAGAGGAGGAAAAGACATACGGGTATTTTGGCAAAGTGAGTAACTGGTTGTAAAGTTTAAAAGTTTGGGGGAACAATAATGACAACACCAACTGTAAATCTTGAGCAACTTTGTCCGGAAAAATCCGGACTCAAGCGCGATATGAAATCGCGTCACCTTATGATGATTTCTATTGGCGGAACAATTGGTACAGGACTATTTATGGGTTCAGGACAGGTCATCAGCCAGGCTGGCCCGTTTGGTGCGATTTTAGCTTTTTTGTTTGGCGGATTTGTGATGTATCTGGCGCTTTTGTGTTTGGGTGAACTGGCAGTGGCCATGCCGGTGGCCGGTTCTTTCCAAAGTTATGCCTCGCGGTTTATATCGCCGGGTGTCGGTTTTACTGTCGGCTGGCTGTACTGGATTAACTGGGCGGTTTGCATTGCCGCGGATTTTACCGCTGCCGGCATTATTATGACAGGTTGGTTTCCGCAGGTTGCCGTCTGGGTTTGGTGTGTAATTTTTGGCGTGATATTAGCTTTGCTGAATTTGATTTCGGTCAAGGTATATGGGGAAACAGAATTTTGGTTTGCCAGTATCAAAGTCGCGGCCATTGTTGGTTTTATTATCGCCGGTGCCGGCTTAATGTTTGGGTTTGCCGGCAGGGAAGGCGCAATTGGTTTTACGAACTTTGCGACCGGTGACGGAATTTTTCCTAATGGCGGCTGGGCTGTATTTTTAACAATGGTTACCGTAGTCTATTCTTTCCAAGGTTCGGAACTGGTTGGAATTGCTGCCGGGGAATGCGAAAATCCCGGGGAAAATGTGCCACGGGTTATAAAAGGGATTGCGTTGCGGATCGTGCTGTTTTATGTATTGGCAATTATTGTGCTTGCCGCCACTATTCCCTTTAAGGAAGCCGGTGTACTGGAAAGTCCGTTTGCCCATGTATTCGGACGGATTGGCATCCCGGTGGCACAGGATATCATGAGTTTTGTTGTCCTTACCTCGGCTTTGTCGGCCGGCAACTCGGCCCTTTATGTATGTTCACGGTTGTTATGGTCCATGTCTAAGGATCATCAGGCACCTGGCTGGTTGTCGAAGCTCAATTCACGGGGTGTGCCTTTCTACGGGGTATTAATGACGCTGGCGTTAGCTGCTCTATCGCTCTTAACCAGTGCCTTTGCGGCCGATACGGTATACTTGTGGCTGATGTCCAGTGTAGGTTTGACCGGCTGCTTAATCTGGATTGTGATTGCCTGGTGCCAAATTAATTTCCGCAAAAATTTCTTGCAATTAGGCGGTAAATTGGAGCAATTGATTTTTAAGACTCCCTTTTACCCCATTGTGCCTGCCATTGCCGTATTGCTGAATGCCGGTATTATTATCAGCCTTTATTTCGATGAATCGCAGCAGATTGTTCTCTATACCGGAATACCGGTAATCGCGTTTATTTATCTGTATTATCTTTTTGTGCACAGTAAAAAAGAGGAAAAGATAAAAGAAGTTGTATAGTAGCCGAGAGCAGAGACGCTATTAAGATTTTTTATTCTTGACTTTTTTTAAGAGCTGCCTTATGATGCAGGTAAGATCCTTCCGTAGATATGAGTTATGAGTGTGGCGGCAGGTTTAGTTATGAGAATATAGGGAGAAAGCCATGGAAGAAGAGCAATGATTAGTCTGGGAAAAGTAGCAGTGCTATCGGTCTTGCAAACAGAGGCCGAAGAGATAAGCCTGCTGGAGCAAAGTCTGGCATTAGGCTATAAGGTGTATAAAGGCAAAGTGGGCTCGATGGATTCGGCTAAGATTTTTGCGGCTGTGGAAACTGCCGCAAAACGGGAAGGCTTTATCGGCAGTCACTATCGGGAAGAACATGCCTTATACCATAGTATTTTGGAAGCCTATCAAGGAATTTGCCGGGGCAATGCCGGTTTAGGCAATGTATTACGCAGTGCGGGTTTATTATACAGCATTGTCCGCGGAACCAGAGCGGCCGGTTGTGCTGATGACGGTGAATGGATTGCGGTTGCTTTGTATGGCTATATGGGAGCGCCCATGAAAGGCTTTGAGCATGAGGTGCTCGGCCTGGGCATGAACCCAATTTAAATAGGAATATAATATATTCAATAATTTACCCAAAGTAATGAGACATAAGGGGGTAAACTCGCTAACGAGTTTGCTCCCTTTTTGTATAAAATGGTCAAAATAAGAGTAATAAAATAGGAGGCTGGAAACATGATATTACTAGACGGAAATTCTCTCACATTAGCATATGTAGCGAAGGTGGCCCGGGGGTGTGAGCCCGTGGGCTTAAGCGAGGCCGGGCGGCAGCAGATAATTGACAGCCGGAAAATTGTGGACAAAATTTTGGATGAAGAAAGTCCGGTGTATGGGATTTCCACAGGCTTTGGTGACTTTAGCAAGATATTTATTTCGAAAGAAAAACGGGAAAAATTGCAGAGAAACTTAATTTTAAGCCATGCGACCGGTGTGGGCGACTATTTGCCTGAGGATGTTGTGCGGTCGGCTATGCTGCTGCGGGCAAATTCACTGGCTAAAGGCTATTCGGGAATTAAATTGTCGACAGTTGAGATGCTGCTGGAAATGCTGAACAGACGGGTATGCCCGGCTGTTCCGTCCAAAGGCTCGGTAGGCGCCAGCGGCGATTTGGCGCCACTGTCCCATATGGTGTTAGTCATGCTGGGGGAAGGGCAGGCCTTTGTCAACGGCAAGCTGGTAAGCGGTGCCGAGGCCTTAGCTCAGTGCGGTCTTAAGCCGGTGGCTCTTGGCGGTAAGGAAGGGCTGGCGCTGATTAATGGTACGCAAATTATGACGGCCGTCGGTTGTATGGTGTGGCAGGATGCCGTTGATTTGCTGAAAACAGCCGATGTGGCTGCCGCCCTTTGCACGGAAGCGCTCAAGGGAACCCGGACGGCCTTTGATTTGCGCATCAGCAAAGTCAGACCGCACGTCGGACAGCTTGCTACGACAGATAATATGCTGCGTCTGACGGCTGAGAGCCCGATTATCGAATCTCATATCAATTGTTCTAAAGTACAGGATGCTTATTCGCTGCGCTGTGTGCCGCAGGTGCATGGTGCGTCCAAAGACGCTTTGCGGCGTATGGAAGAAACCCTGTCAATTGAAATTAATGCCGCTACCGATAACCCGCTGATTATGCCTGATACCGGCGAAGCGATTTCGGGTGGTAATTTCCATGGGCAGCCAATTGCGCTGGTTATGGATTATCTCAAACTGGCATTGGCGGAAATCGGCAATATCTCCGAGCGGCGCATCAATCGCCTGCTGGATTCGCATTTAAGTGAACTGCCGCCTTTCCTGACCGCTTACCCCGGTGAAGATTCCGGACTGATGATTACCCAGTATACAGCCGCTTCTTTAGTGTCGGAAAACAAAGTGCTTGTTCATCCGGCCAGCGCCGACTCCATCCCCACCTCGGCCAATCAGGAAGACCATGTCAGCATGGGCACAATTGCCGCCCGGCAGGCACGGGAGATATTGGAGAACGTGCGTTATATCCTGGCGATTGAATGCTTGGCAGCGGCGCAGGGAATTGACTTCTTGTCACCGTTGAAACCGGGAAAAGGTACGGGTGCTGCCCACCAAGCCATCCGTGAAGTTGTTCCTCATTTGGATGAAGACAGAATGCCTGCCCCGGATATTAAGAAAATATATAGCCTGATTGCCGAAGGAATATTGGTAAAAAAAGTGGAAGACGCCATCGGCTTGCTGAAGATCGTGTAATCGTGAACAACTACCCTGAAGGGCATAGGTGGTTTCTGTCGCAGCCTAAGGAAAATGGATCGGTTAGAGAAAACAGACGCATTTTGAGAAACAGGGAGAGGAACCTGACATGATAAACTTGGAAAAGAACATTAGCCTTGGTAAAATGGCCGTTTTGCTGGTCGTGGTTACCGGTGAGGCGGAAGCTGCCATGCAGAAGCAGGGGAAAGAATTCGGTTATACTCTATGCAAAGGCAAAGTGGGATCTATGGACTCGGCCAAGATTTTTGCGGCCGTGGAGACCGCCGCCAAAAAAGAAGGCCTCGTTGACCAGCGTTACCGGGAAGAACATGCACTGTATCATTCTGTACTGGAAGCCTATAATGGCATGTGCCGCGGCCAGGACGGCCTTGGCACCATTCTCCGCAGTGCCGGCTTGCTGTTTAGTATTGTGCGCGGTAATAAATTGCCGGGCAATACGAGCGACGGCGAGTGGATTGCCGTCGCTCTGTACGGTAATATGGGGGCGCCGATCAAGGGCTATGAACACGAGGTGCTTGGCCTGGGGATGAATCCGATATGATCTATGGTTAGGATAGTAATTGATTTTGCTGCTGCTTAGTGCGGATTGTGCCGGCAGTTGGCAGGCTGTGGCCAAAATTAGCTTGAACCAATGATAAAATGAGGTTCAAGCTAATTTTTTAGCCGGCGCTTTGCCGGCTGGGGACGCCTGATCCGGACAGAGAGTAAAGGCGGGTTACTCATATCTTCAGGGAGTGTTCAAAAGGATTTGCTCTCGCTGTGTCGAAAAACCTGTGATAGATGTATTGTGGCTAAATTTTAAGGTAAGAGGATTGCGGAGATGAGCGAGCTATATGCGATTTTATTAGGGGAGCCCGAGGTTTACTGGAATGGTAAACGCTTGTTTTTTCCCTTCTCTAAGGCAGAAGCGTTACTGTATTATTTATTAGTAAAGCAGCAGTCTTCCAGAGAAGAGCTGGCGGCACTGCTCTGGCCAGACAAAGAGGACGCGGCCGCCCGCAGAAATTTGCGCAATACACTGTATTTGCTAAAGAAAATGACAACCGAGGATTTGGTAATCACGCCTTCGCGGGCGAAGGTGCTGCTCAATACCGCTGCTGTCAATATTACCACTGATATTCAGGAATTTAAGGAACTTTCCCAGGAAGAAGCACTGGTGCTGTACCGGGGAGATTTTTTGTCCGGCTTTGTTTGTAAAGACGCCGAGAGTTTTGAATCCTGGGTGGACAGGCAGCGCGACAGCTTCAAGGAGGATATGGTTGCCAGGCTTACCAAAGTCATTATCGACCGGTTGAACCATAAGGAATATAGCGTGGCGGAACGTTATCTCAAGCAATTGCTTGTTTTGGACGAATATAACGAAAGTGCCTGCCGGACGTTAATGAAACTATATGAACGAAGCGGCGCGATTACTAGGGCAATCGAGGTTTATGACTGCCTTAAAAACAAGCTTGGCAGTGAACTGGGGATCCGTCCGCAAAGTAAGACCCGGGAGGAGTATGAACGTATACGGGCGAAACTGGCCTCTCAGCTTACGGTGTTGCCTGCCGAACAAGCGGCGGAGTATTTTTTTGGCCGTGCCCGCGAATTAGCCTGGCTGAAAAGCCGGCTGGACGATTTTGGTGCCGAACGTTCTTGCTGCGTGGGCGCTGTTTTGATAGGCGAGCAGGGTGTGGGGAAAACCATGATTGTGCAGCGAGTCCAGGAAGTGATGGCTGCCGGCAGGGTAACCGTGTTAAAAACCCAATGTTATCAAGCGGAGCAGGACTATCCGTATAAAGCCTGGAACCCCATTTTTTGCCAGGCGATGGAACTGTTGACTCAGTATGGCGAAATATTGCCGGATATTTGGTATCAGGTCATTGCCTATGTCTTTCCGGCTGTTCTCAGTAACCCGGCACTGGCCGGCCAGACGGTGAACGGCTATAATATTCATGCCGGCATGATTGAAGAAGTGATGTGCGGTATTCTTAAAAAGCTTGCCGCGCGCACCAAACTGCTGCTGCTAGTAGATGATATTCACTGGCTGGATGTTCAGGGGCAATCCGTGCTGCGTCAACTGCTGCGAACAGGCAGGCAAGACGTTTTTTGCCTGGCAACTTGCCGGAGTGAATATCAGGAGCAGGTAGAACGGATAACCGGCAGTTTTAGTCAGAATGTTTTGGTTGAATACCTTACTGTGGAAAATTTCAGTAAGGAGGAAGTTATCAAATTTTCCGAGCTGGTGCTGCCTGCGGAACAAATATCGGCAACTCTGCAGCAAAAACTATATGAATATACGGACGGCAATCCTTTATTCTTGGTAGAAAGCTGTAAGTTAATTAAAATGGGACAAACGGTTGACCGGCTGTCGCCACGCCTGCGGGGTGTTTTGCGGGAACGGATTAATGCGGTTTCGGATAACGCCAGAATGGTGCTTGATGTGATTTCCGTTTTCTTTAGCAGTGTTGCCTATCAGGAATTGCTGGCTGTGTGCGGGATGAATGAATTTGAACTTGTGGAAGCCATTGAGGAACTGCAGCACAAGCGCTTAATTCAGGAAATAAATGATTTAAGACTGGGAATCAAGACACCGGTATATAAATACAGTCATATCCGGATTAGAAGCTATGTGTATGAGCATTTGTCGTCTTTGCGGAAAAGAATGATCCATAAGCGGGCGGGCCGCTATTTGGAAAAAATGATGAATCAGGAGTCTTTCGGGCAGGATGTATACTCGGAAATTCTGTATCATTATTCGCAGATTGACGAAAAAATTAAGGTGCTGGAATATACGATCAAACTTGCGGAACGCTACAGTTGTCCGCAATATGAACTGTTTCCTGAATTAACCGGAATGTACAGCGGCTTTGTTTTTGAAAATAAACTGCAAATTATGGGCTATTTGGACAAAATCAGGGATTTGCTGGCTGCCTTGAGGGCGGTACAGGCGCCTGTGGAAAAGTTAAGCCGGTTTCAGGCTGCTTATCTGGAAATGCTGGGACGCTATTATATTTGGCGGGGCGATCATGTAAACGGCTTAAAAGCCATTCATCAGTTGCTGCGCCTTGCCGGCAAGAAGGGCTTTACAGCTTATTTAATTAAAGGCTATCAACAGGTCGTCTATTGCGCGATTCAGATTCGCAAACCGAAGTTGATTGAAAGCTTTGTCGATAAACTGCGGCAAACGGCGCAGGCAGCTAATTTACATGAGAAGAGAGGCGTAATAAAGCGGTTTATGGGAATCGCCTCTGCGCTTGAACAGAAAAAAATCCTGGCGGAGCAGTATTATCGTCAATCGATCTCAGAGTATAAGCGTTTGCAGGCGACGCAGGGCGAATTCAGTCTGCATATTGCCGTCGGCTATAACTATATTGGCGATTTAAGGCATACCGAGGGTAATTTGCCGGAAGCACTGTACTATTATGAACAAGCAATCAGGGTTGTTGGACAAAAAAATAACAGCGCCGGCGTTGTTATTTTCCTGGTGAATGCGGGACGTACGGCTTATGAACTGGGAGAGTACGGGAAGGCTGCCGAGTATTTGGACAAGGCAGCGGCTCTGGAGGCCCAATTTGGCGAATATCAAGGTTACTGGTGCCTCAGAAGCTATTGCACCCTGCACTGTATGCTTGCCTTACTGGCTGTTCGCAATCGTTGCTTCGAAAAGGGGCTGGGTTATCTGCAAAAGGCGGATGGCTTTCTTGACAAGTATCAGGATACGTATCAAGCCGGTCTCATCCAAAGGGTAAAATTGGAAATTAGTATCCGGATGCGGCAGGATGCCCGGACACAGGAAGCTTTTGGCGGCTATGTAACTTTATCCGCTGCAGAATACTACCAGCAGGGGAAGACGATTTTTGCTAAGAACGGAAGCCCCTTCGACAACATGCTGGTGGATAAACTGTATTTTAGCGCCGCCCATTAGTCTGGCCGCTGGTATAGAAAGATACGGATTGACGAAATAGGGAAGATGCCGGTTGCCCCAGAGAATGGCAATGTCTTCGGCAAAGACTGGTTACCGGGGAGGAAAAACAGTGGCTTTTAGCAGTGTAATTTGTTTTTTGGATGACAACAATATACTACGGAGTTGCGAGAGCAGCAGTGATGGAATGCCTGGGATATGGAGCGAGTATACCGGCAAACTTATTACTGATTTTCTAGATATTGATGTAACGTTAGCCAGTGGCTATGCCCGGTGGCAGGGAAAAGTACTGAAGTTTGTCCAAAGCAAGAATAGGATGGGGAAAGGGACAATCTTATTTATTGCGGCTTGTTCTGACCACAGCGCCATTTATGAACAAGCGATGGACAATATTGCCGAAGGCATCCAGGTTTTTGACAGGAACGGCTACTTGCTGTTCTGCAATAAAGGCAATGAGCGCATTGAAAAAATGGATCGAGCGAAGATTATCGGCAAACATTTGCTGGATATCTATGAATTGGATGCCGACTTCAGTACGATTCTCACAGCGCTTAAGACCAAGGCCCCGGTCATTAACCGCTGTGACAATTTTAAAAATAAGTACGGCGAAATGATTACCACGATGAATTCCGGCTACCCCTTGTTTATGGATGACCAATTGATCGGCGCTATTGGGCTGGTGCAGGATAATTCCACTTTGGAAACGTATTGGACGCGAGCCAACGTTTTTGAAAAATACCTGTCCAAGCGGGAACAGGGCGGGAACCATGAGAAACGGAAAAATTTTTATACATTGAAATACTATACCTTTAATGATCTGATTGGTGCAAATACCAGCTTTGCGGAAGCCGTTCACTTAGCGCGTAATATTGCCTTGCAGGACTGTGCTGTGTTAATTTATGGCGAAACCGGAACAGGCAAGGAGCTGTTTGCTCAGAGTATTCATTCGGCAAGCAAACGGAAGTATAAAGAATTTGTCGCCATTAACTGTGCCGCTATTCCGGAAAGTCTTATTGAAGGAATTTTATTTGGCACGGAAAAGGGGACTTTTACCGGCAGCTCCGACCGTATGGGATTATTTGAACAGGCTGAAGGCGGCACCTTATTTCTGGATGAAATTAATTCGATGGCTTTGCACGTGCAATCAAAATTGCTGCGGGTGCTGCAGGAAAAGAAATTTCGCCGGGTGGGCGGCTTAAAGGATATTGAGTGCGATGTCCGGATTCTGTCGTCTACCAATGAAGAACCCCTGGCCTGTATTGAAAATAGCCGGCTGCGCAGGGATTTGTACTATCGGATCAATACCGTAACCGTGAATATTCCTCCTTTGCGGCAGCGCCTGGATGATATTGAACTGCTGACTCATTATTTTATTAAACAGCTATCGTGCCGCTACTCGAAAAAGGTCACCACGGTAGCAGACCAGGTTATCGAAACATTTAAGGCGTATACTTGGCCCGGCAATGTGCGCGAACTTTTGCATGTATTGGAATACGCCTTTAATATTATGGAGGGGCAACGTATTGATCTTCATTGTTTGCCGAAGTATTTTGCCGTTCAGCAATCACCAAAGACGGTTACTGGTACGCCGGCTGCATGCAAACCCATTTTGCACCACCGAACACTGGAAGAATTGATGGCTGAATATGAGCAAAAAGTCGTGATCCAGGTATTGCAAGATTACAACTATAATGTCAGTAAAACCGCCCAAGCTTTAGGGATTAAGCGGCAAAGCCTGCAATACAGGCTGAAAAAATATAATGTCAGACCAACAGAATAATTGATTGCTGAAGCTTGAAAAAGTACTGCAAAATGATTATGCATGCATAGTCATTTTGCAGTACTTTTATTTTCATTGCGGTTTTATAGCTTGAAAAACAGAGCAAGACTATTAAAATTTGAATTTTTAGTCCCAAAACATGCATGCGTGACGGACTGCTGTGTGAAATATGTGAAAATAAAAAACATTTCAATACATAACTTTGGCATGGTAATTGCTTTATATAAGAGTTGTGCGATACATACAGTTACAGGCAAAATAATGGGAGTGGCACTATGCAAAAGAATATGTGTAAGGTAATAATTGACGATTCTCTGCAAATTGCAGATATTGTCAGGGTAGCGCGGGATAAGGCCCCGGTAGCCTTGTCAGTGGAGCGGGAAAAAATAGTCCGACGGTTCCGGGAAAAGGTAGACGCGTTTTTAGTGGAAGACAGGGTGGTTTATGGCATTACTACCGGTGTAGGGCCTTTTTGGCGAAAAAAAATTTCCCCGGCTGATTCTATGGTAATGCAGGAAAAATTTATTATGAGTCACGCCTGCAATGTGGGCGACCCTTTTCCGGAGGAAGTTGTCAGAGCCTTTTTGCTGGTTTTGGTCAACAACCTGTCCCGGGGGCATGCCTGCATTCGGCTGGATACGCTGCATACGCTGATCACCATGCTGAATAAAGACGTTTTACCTTACATGCCGCAAAAAGGCTCTGTCGGTTATCTGCAGCCGGGGGCGCATATGGCCCTGACTTTATACGGCAAGGGAAAAGCGTATTTTCAGGGCGAACTGCTGGCCGCAGCCGCGGCTATGAGCCGGGCCGGGATTGAGCCGATAAGGCTGGAGGCCAAAGAGGGACTCTCGCTGATGAATAATTCTTCTTTTATGACGGCTGTTGGCAGTTTAGCCCTGTATGACGCCATTCAGTTGGCTAAAATTTGTGATGTGGCCGGTGCTTTAAGTTTTGAAGCCCTTGAAGGCAATATCAACCATTTTGACAGCAGGCTGTGTGCGGTACGCCCCTACCCCGGCATGCGGCAAACGACAGATAATCTAAATAAGCTGCTTGCCGGCAGTCAGCATGCGGAAAATCCCCCCCGCTATCTGCAGGATGCCTTAAGCCTCAGAATGATGCCCCAGGTTCATGGGGCCTGCAAAGATGCGATCCGCTATGTTGAGCAAAACCTGCAGATTGAATTGGCAGCGGTCAGCGATAACCCGTTGGTTTTTGAACAGGCAGATGAAAATATCGTCATTCACGGGGGCAACTGCGACGGGGCTCCTGTCGGTCTGGCCCTGGATGTGCTAGCCATTCCCATTGGGCAATTAACCAACATTTCGGAACGACGGTTATATCGGCTGCTGGATACTAATTTGAGCGGGCTGCCGCCGTTTCTCATCAACAATGGCGGGCTTAACAGCGGGTTTATGATTACGCAATATACAGCAGCTGCTTTACTGGCTGAGAACAAGCTGCTGGCTCAGCCGGTATCGGTTGATTCTATCCCGACTGCGGCCGGGCAGGAGGACTACGTGAGCTTTGGTTGTATTGCCGCCAAAAAGGTCCGGAGCATGATCGAAAATCTGCGAAATGTTGCCGCCATTGAACTACTGGCGGCATGTCAGGCAATTGACCTGTTGTCGCCGGGTAAACTTGGCGCAGGCACCGGGGAAGCCTATTCGCTGATCCGGGAAGTGGCTCCTTTTATGGAAGAAGACCGCATGCTTTATCAGGATATCGAATCTGTCAGTCAATTGATCCGGTCAGGGGAGCTGGTTAAGCGCATTGAAGCTAAAACCGGCGTACTGTCCTATTGATCAGTAATTTTGAGTAGGAGGTGCAGGGCCGCAAAAGACGATGAGTAATTTAGGTGGTTGATTGTGGTTAAATATCGTAAAGGTAGGTGTATAGTAATGTTTTTATCATCTTTTGACAATGTGGTTATTGCCGTATTTACGCTCTTCATTGTATTTGTCGGCTACCATTTTTCCAAAGCCGTAAAAGACATGGAAAGTTTTTATCTGGGGAATCGCAGTCTGCCCTGGTCCTTGATTGTAGGTGCTTTGGTAGCTACCTGGTATGGGGGAGTGGGTACGGTGGGAACGGTAGAATATGCCGCCCTATACGGCCTTTCGGTTTGGTTAATCTGGTGCGTTACCGCGCATGCAGGCCGGATACCGCTGGCTTTGTGGGTCGGTCCCAAAATTCATGTCAGAACAGATATAACGGTACCCGATTTGCTGGAAAGTGTTTATGGCAAAGGGGTGGCTGTGCTTGGTGCCATTCTCATGCTTATTTACTGTACGCAGGTGGGAAACGTGACGGCAATGGGCTTTATTGGCAAGGCTGCCTGGGGAATTGATAATGTGACTTCCGGTGTTGCCTGTGTGGGGATTGTTATTGTGCTGACGGTGTTGGGCGGCCTGATGGGGGTGGCCGTAACCGATATGGTATTGTTTTGGTGCATGTGCTTTGGGCTGACCATGGTCTTGCCCGGTCAATGGGCTGATATTGGCGGCTGGGCAGGTCTGCAGCAAGTTTTGGCCGGTACGCCGGAAATGCTGGATCCTATCGGCGGTTTTACACCGATGAAGGCGCTCATGCTGATCGTGTTGTCGTTTGGGGTTTATGCCGATCCTACCTTTTATCAGCGGTTTTCTGCGGCTAATTCGCCGAAAGTAGGCCGGCGGGCCTTATTATCCTGCTTTACGATTTGGGTTTGCTTTGATATTGTGCTGACTTTGACCGGACTGGTCGTTAAAGCCAAATATCCTGACATGGTGCCGGGTGAAGGGTATATCAGGGTGGTTTTGGAAAGTCTGCCCGAAGGGATTAGAGCGCTGTTCATTATTGGCTTGCTGGGAGGAACAATATCCGCATTGGACGGCTATTATTTGTCAGGCGGCGCCACGCTTGCCAATGACATTTATGCCCGATTAAAGGGCAATCTTTCGCAAAAACAGTTGGTGACTGCCACCCGTGTCGGTATTATTATTGTTGCCGTGATGGCTACGCTGGCGGCTTTTCGGTTTACGACCGCGCAGGACGCCTTTATTTTCATCAGCAGCCTGTGGATGGCTGCCGGTTTTGTGCCGATAGTCGGCGCCTTAATTTGGCCGGGGAAAAAGACGGTGCTAGGCGGTTACATGGGACTGCTTGCCGGTATTATTGTTTTTTCTTATTTTAAAATATTCCCGGTGGAAGCATTTGAAATGGAACCGCTTGTTACCGCTTTGCCGGTATCGCTGTTTGCCTGGATAATTGGGAATAGGTTTGGCAAAACAGTCGTGGAAAAGGAGGGTTTCTAATGCTTGATAAAAAGAATTTAGAAATAAGCTGGTTCGGTCTTGATGGTTTTTTGGTTGTGTTATATTTTGTTTTTGTCGCGATCATCTACTATGCGATTACGGCGCGCAATGATTTTATTGTCGGCGTCGTCATACCTTATGGGCTGATGATTACCGTAACCCTTATTTTTCTTAATTACTTGTCCATTGTGTTCAAGTTTAGTAGAGGCAAAGGCCGAGAAAGTGACGGAGGCCAAAAATCAGATTGTGCTGGAGAGTAAGCTATGAATATCAGGGCATTTCCTATTTGCCTCAATCAAGAAGAAGCAGGGAAGATGGCTAAAAAGCAGGGGTATTGGCTGCGGAAGATCTTCTGTCCGGGCAAATCCCTGTCAGAAGTCAGACTGCATTATATCGAATGCAAGCTGATTACTTATGAAGTTACCCATCAGCCCGGCCTGTTAGACAAGTTGTTTAGGCGGAAGACAACGGCCGGTAAGCAGACCATTACGATGCTGGCGGACGGCAGCAGCAGTTCTGTCGCCTGGGTTGATGCCGTACCTACTATTGTAACCTTGGAAAATGTCTGTGAGGAGCAAATTCAATATGCCGATAAGGATGAAAATTTTTTGATTAATAAGGGTCGTACTGCAGCTTTAAAAATTATCCACCGCCATGTTGGCGGCATTCCCGAAATTAGGGAACTTAAGGTCGAAAGCGTCTTCAGACCTTACTGGATCGCCTTTTTTGGCGAAGTTATCGCAGGGGAAAAAGTTCATTATTCTCCCATTGCCGCCGACGGGTATAAGATCCAAAAAACGATTTGACAGTGAGTCTTAGTAAAAACGACTCGAATTAAGGGAAAGCAGTACATGCACGTTTTTCCCCAATCAGGAGGCAGTAGTCATGGGAGAACAAAAAAATATTGATAATACATCGGTCGTAGTTCTTGGCGGCGAAATGAGCATGGAAGATTTAGTGGCCGTTGCCCGCTTTGGCGCCAAGGTCGAATTTGCCGATGAATATTGCCAGCGGGTAAAGAAATCACGGGCTTTAGTGGAAAAATGGGTCGGTGAGGAACGGGTCATGTATGGCATCACCACCGGGTTTGGTGCCATGTGTACCCAGGTAATATCGCCGGCAGAAACGACTCAGTTGCAACGAAATATTGTGTTGTCGCATGCTACTTCGGTAGGGCAGCCCTTAGCCATCGAAGAAGTACGGGCAACCATGTTTATGGTATTGCAGAACGTGGGGCAGGGATTTTGCGGCGCCCGGCTGGAGACCGTCGAACTGTATCGACAGTTTCTTAATCGCGGCCTTACGCCGTTTGCGCCCCGGGAGGGATCGGTGGGGTACCTCAGCCCGGAGGCGCATATGGCATTAGTGTTAATCGGTGAAGGGCAGGCTTATGTGGGGCAGGAACTTTTGCCTGCCCAGGAAGCGCTGCGGCGGGTTGGCCTTGCGCCAACCGAACTATCTGCCAAGGAAGGTTTAATTCTGGTTTCCGGGACGACCAGTGTTACGGCCTTGGGTGCGCTAGCCCTATACGATATGTTGAATGCGGCAAAGTGCGCCGATATTATCGGGTCGATGACACTGGAGATCTTAAAAGGGACTACGCGGGCATTTGACGAACGGTTGATGAGTGTCCGGCCCCATGCGGAGCAACGCGACACAGCCGCTAATGTACGAAATATATTAAAAGATTCGGAAATCGCGGCGCATTTTTGCAATTACCGTCTGCAGGATGCCATGTCCATCCGCTGTATCCCGCAGCTTCACGGCGCGGCCAAGAAAACACTGAACGATGCGCTAAAAACGATAGAGACCGAAATAAACTCCTGCTGTGACAACCCGGTCATCTGGCCGGAAGGAGAAGATGGCGAGGCCATTTCCGGCTGTAACGCCGATTCTTCCTATGTGGGAATTGAGCTGGATTCGGCGTGTATTGCCGCCACCATGCTGGCCAAGATGTCGGAGCGCAGGAACAACCGGCTGGTAGACGGTAACCTGTCCGGCTATCCTGCCTTTTTGATAAAAAATCCCGGACTTAATTCGGGGTTAATGGTACCGCAGTATACGCAGGCCGGTTTGCTTAATGACATGAAGATATTATCCCATCCGGCGACAATTGACGGTATTCCCACCTGTGGAAACCAGGAAGATTATGTTGCCATGGGTTACAATGCTGTAAAAAAGGCCAGACAAATCGTCGAAAACCTTGAGTTTATCCTGGCGATTGAGTTATTGTCCGTCTATCAGGCGCATCAATTCCTGGAACTTGATAAGGCACCGGCCACGCCTACCCAGGCTGTGCTCAAGGAAATTGCCGTAACTGTGCCGGTTATGCAGGAAGATATTTTTTTGTATCCTCACATCAATACCATCAAAGCTTTACTTCATCAGCAAAAAATAGTTAAATTGGTGGAAGCCAAAACGGGCAAATTATTATAAAATCTGTTGGTCAATAATAATGCTTGTTTACGTTCTAGTTATCTAATACGGTATGTGACGGTTTTGACGTTTCGTTGACGCGAAGCATGCTATAGTAGCATTAAAGTTGATCACTATTGATAAATCATGTTTGGAGGGATCGGTGTGTCTGTAAGTAATAGCGGAATTAGTAATGCCATGCAAATTAAACTGGATAACGTACTGCCGGCAAAAACGGTGTTTACAGAAGGGATTCGTCGTGCGCCCAACAGAGGTTTTCGTTTAACCAAGGAACAGACCAAAGTTGCCTTGAAAAACGCCCTGCGTTATGTCCCGGAAGAACTGCATGCAGAGTTGGCGCCGGAATTTATGGAAGAACTGCGTACACGCGGCAGAATTTACGCCTACCGGTATATGCCTAAAGAAAAAATTTACGGAAAATCGATTGACGCCTATAAAGGCAATTGTATCGAAGGCAAAGCTTTTCAAGTCATGATTGACAATAACTTAGACCCGGCTGTTGCGCTTTATCCGTATGAACTTGTTACCTACGGCGAAACCGGCAGCGTCTGCCAAAACTGGCTGCAGTACCGGTTAATCAAAAAATATCTCGAGGTTTTGACCGATCATCAGACTTTGGTTGTGGAATCAGGCCATCCTCTGGGATTGTTTCCGTCCCGTCCGGAAGCACCCCGTGTCATTATTACCAATGCTCTGATGGTGGGCATGTTTGACAACCAGGAGGACTGGGAAATTGCTGAACAAATGGGGGTAGCGAATTATGGTCAAATGACGGCCGGCGGCTGGATGTACATCGGGCCGCAAGGTATTGTTCACGGCACCTTCAATACGCTTCTTAATGCGGGCCGCCAGCGGCTGGGCATTCCGGCTGACGGGGATCTGCGCGGACATTTGTTTATTTCCTCCGGTCTGGGCGGCATGAGCGGCGCTCAACCAAAAGCTATTGAAATAGCCGGTGGTGTGGGGATTATTGCCGAAGTAGATTATTCCCGGATTCAAACCCGTTATGACCAGGGCTGGGTCAGCAAGGTTTCGGACAACTTGGATGAAGTGTTCAAGATTGCGGAAGAATATCAGGCCAAAAAAGAAACGATTTCGATCGCCTATCATGGCAACATTGTTGATTTGCTGGAATATGCGGTGAAAAACAATAAACATATTCCCCTGCTGTCTGACCAGACTTCCTGCCATGCTGCTTATGACGGCGGCTATTGCCCGCAGGGCCTGACCTTTGAAGAGCGGACCAAATTATTGGCAACCGACCGGGATAAATTCCATGAGTTGGTCAACAAGAGCTTACGGCGCCATTTTGAACTGATTAAAATTTTGTCAGAACGGGGAACCTATTTCTTTGATTACGGCAATTCTTTCCTGAAAGCCATATACGATGCCGGGGTTAAAGAAATTGCCAAAAACGGGCACGACGAACGCGACGGCTTTATCTTCCCATCCTATGTAGAAGATATCATGGGACCGGAGTTGTTTGACTATGGCTATGGTCCGTTCCGCTGGGTCTGCCTGAGCGGCAAGCCGGAAGATTTGCATAAGACCGATAAAGCGGCGATGGAATGTATTGATCCGAACCGGCGCGGCCAGGACCGTGACAATTATATCTGGATTCGTGATGCCGAACACAATAAAATGGTCGTCGGCACACAAGCCAGAATTTTATATCAGGATGCGGAAGGACGTCTAAGAATTGCGTTGAAATTTAATGATATGGTGCGTAAGCAGGAAATTGGGCCTGTCATGCTGGGACGCGACCATCATGATGTCAGCGGCACTGATTCACCGTTCCGGGAAACAGCCAATATTAAAGACGGCAGTAATGTAATGGCTGATATGGCCGTACAGTGCTTTGCCGGTAATGCTGCCCGGGGAATGAGCCTGGTTGCCCTGCATAACGGCGGCGGCGTCGGCATCGGCAAATCCATCAATGGCGGCTTTGGTATGGTGCTGGACGGCAGTGACCGGGTTGACGGAATTTTACGCCAGGCGATGTTATGGGATGTTATTGGCGGTGTAGCCCGTCGGGCCTGGGCCAGAAACGAACATTCCATTGAGACCATTGCCGAGTTTAATCAGAAATATGCGGGTAAAGGCCATGCGACATTACCTTATATTCCGGCGGAAAGCCTGATTGACAGTGTGGTTGACAAAGTATTTGCCGGAAAATAGTAACAGGTAAATCTTTGTTGGATACTTTAGCAGGAAGGAACGGAAAGATGACAGGGAAAAAATTGCTGATTAAACATGCAGCTGAATTAATTACCTGCGCCGGCGCTGCCCCCAAAAAGGGGGCGGCAATGGCGGATATTGGTATTATTTCGGACGGTGCCTTAGTGGCTGAGGCGGGGAAAATTGTCTGGGTAGGACCTACCGACGACTTGCCGCCCGATAGTGAGGAACAGTGTGAAGTGATTGATGCTACCGGGCAGTGTGTCATGCCCGGATTTGTTGATTCTCACACCCATATGGTATTTGGCGGTTACCGGCCGGAGGAATTTTTCTGGCGGCTGGCAGGGACTCCTTATCTGGAAATTCTGGAGCGCGGCGGCGGTATACTGAACACGGTTCAGGCGACCCGGTCGGCCAGCTTGGCGGAATTAAAAGACCTGGCCGCCCGGCGGCTGGAAAATATGCTGGCCATGGGTGTGACGACCGTTGAGGGGAAAAGCGGTTACGGCTTGGACCTGGACACCGAACTGCGGCAACTGGCTGTTATGGATGAACTCAACCGGGAACAGCCGGTGGAAATTGTGCCGACCTTTTTGGGGGCGCATGCCGTACCGCCCGATTATAAAGGACGTACTGACGACTATGTCGACTATATGATTAAAGAAGTATTACCCGCGGTCGTCCGGCAGGGAGTAGCCGAATTTTGTGACGTATTTTGCGAACAGGGAGTATTTTCGCTGGCCCAGTCCAGGCGTCTGCTGGCAGCGGCCAAAAACATGGGCCTACAGGCCAAACTGCATGCGGATGAGATTGTCTCGCTGGGGGGAGCCGAACTGGCTGCCGAACTGAATGCCTGCTCGGCCGATCATCTGCTGCAGGCCTCTGATGCCGGAATTGCTGCGTTAAGCCAAGTGCGCACCGTAGCGACGGTATTGCCCATGACGGCTTTTTGCCTGCGTGAATCCTATGCCCGTGCCCGGGTCATGATTGACCAAGGCGCAGCCGTGGCTCTGGCGACAGATTACAATCCCGGCAGTTGTTTCAGCCATTCGATGCCGCTGGTTGCGGCGCTGGCTGCTATTCAGCTTAACATGAAACCGGCCGAAATCGTGACAGCGCTGACCATTAACGGTGCGGCCGCCGTAAACCGGGCGGACAGAATTGGCAGCCTGGAGATTGGCAAGCAGGCCGATGTGGTGATTTTGGGGTATCCGTCCCATCTGTATTTGGTGTATCATGCCGGTATGAATATTGTGGACAAAGTAATCAAACACGGCCGGCTTATTTGGAATAAGTCCGGCAGAAAGCAGCATGGAAAGGAGCAATAATTGTGGGAAAACTTGTTGAATGCGTACCTAATTTTAGTGAGGGCCGGCGGCCGGAGGTCGTTGCGGCAATTGCCAATGAAGTAAAAAATGTACCAGGCGTTACTTTACTTAATGTCAATTCTGATGCCAGCCATAACCGGACGGTCGTTACCTTTGTCGGTGAGCCGGAGGCGGCTAAAAAGGCTGCCTTTAATGCTTGCGCCAAAGCGGCCGAACTTATCGATATGGAACAGCACCAGGGCGAACATCCCCGCATTGGGGCTACGGACGTCATTCCGTTCATTCCTGTAAGTGATATTACGATGGAAGAATGCGTTGAACTTGCCAATGAACTGGGGCAGGAAATCGGCGAAAAGCTGAATATTCCTGTTTATATGTACGAAGCGGCCGCCAAAACACCGGCACGGGTAAAACTGCCTGATGTCCGCAAAGGGGAATATGAAGGGTTAAAAACAGCGATTGCCACTCCCGAGCGCAAGCCTGACTACGGCCCGGCCCGCATGCACCCTAAGGCCGGGGCGACCGTTGTGGGCGCAAGACAATTTTTAATCGCTTATAATATCAATTTGAGCACCAGTGACGTCAGCATCGCCAAGAAAATTGCCACCAGCATCCGCGAAGCCAAAGGCGGTTATAAATACTGCCGGGCGATGGGCGTGATGATTGAAGAACGGAATATGGCGCAGGTTACGATCAATATGGTGGATTACACCGGCACGCCGCTGCACCGGGTATTTGAGACGGTTAAATCAGAAGCCGCGCGTTATGGCGTGAACGTGATCGGCAGCGAAATTGTCGGCATGGTGCCGCTGCAGGCGCTGATTGACACGGCTGATTTCTATCTGCGGCTGGAAGGGTTTGAGCGTAAGCAGGTTTTAGAAGAGAACCTCTAATTAAGTAAAGGGGCGGATGGCATGTTAATGGACATGAAAGTTACTGATTTTCTCGCTGAACTGGGCTCAAGCTCGCCGGCGCCGGGCGGCGGCAGCATTTCGGCTTTGGCCGGAGCACTGGGCGGTGCGCTGGCGGCCATGGTTTGCCGCTTGACGGTAGGCAACGACAAATATGCTGAAGTGCAAAGTGAAGTGGCAGCGATTCGGGACCAGGCTGATCAGATCGTTAAAGAACTGGCCGGTTGTGTTGACGCCGATACCGAGGCGTTTAACCAGGTCATGGCAGCCTACAAGCTCCCGAAAGCAACAGAGAGTGACAAGGCTGAACGCAGCAAAGCCATTCAACAGGCCATGCGGCATGCTACCGAATTGCCGCTGGGGGTTGCCACAAGCTGCCTCAAGATACTGTCGATGGCGGTACGGGCATTAGCCATTGGCAACAGCAATGCAGCCAGTGATGCGGCGGTTGCCGGCCTCATGGCCCATGCCGGTCTGCACGGGGCGCTCTATAATGTTAAAATAAATTTAAGCAGCATCAAAGATCAGGATATCCAAAAAGATATTCAGGCAAAAGTAGCGGCGCTTGTAAAAGAAGACGAAGGCCTTCATAAACAGCTGCTGGAAATTGCCGGCAAGGTTATTGGTTAATAGAATTCATTTATTATAGGGAAGCCAATCAAGATTACTTCTGTCAGGGTGTTAGTATATGGCGGTTGATCTAGCTATTACTATGCCCTGCCGGAAAATCTTTATTGGATACTATAGAGAGGGACTGAGCTCATGATGAGTATCAGTTCTTTGTCGTATAATCGGAAAAAGGGTTTGGTGTACAATGTTAAACAATCGATATGTGCCGGCCGATATGAGTGTGTGGCGGGGACGAATTGACAGCGAAGATAACTATGATGCCTTTCGTTGGCATCAGTGGATACGCGCCATAAATCTAAATAGTCCGGACAGGCTGCCTGTTGCGGGAAAGCTTGGTTTTGTCCTGTTGGGTTTCTGTTGCGATGAAGGAATCAGGCGTAATTACGGCCGGACCGGGGCGGCTAAAGGGCCTGATGCGATCAGGCGGGAGCTGGCCAATCTTCCCTGCAATTTTTCTCAGGAGGTTCTGTTGTTTGACGGGGGAAATATCCTCTGCCCCGATGAGGATCTGGAAGCAAGCCAGGCGGCGCTTGCCAATGCGGTAGCAAGGGTTCGTGAACTGGGGCTTTTTTCATTGGTCCTGGGTGGCGGGCATGAACTTGCTCTGGGGCATTACCGGGGGCACCGTAAGTATCTGGCTGACAGCAAACAACTCCCGGAGATCGGTATTGTTAACTTTGATGCTCACTTTGATATCAGGCCTTTTGCCCATGGCAGCAGTTCAGGAACTATGTTTAGACAGATTGCGCAGGAAACCATTGCTGCCGGCCAAAAATTTCACTATTTATGCATGGGTATTCAGCGCTACAGCAATACGCTGGAATTGTTTAAGACGGCCGCGCGCTATGGCGTTGTCTATATACCGGCAGAAGAAATTAATGTTAAAGGCGACTGGAATGTCATTGAAAAACTGGATGAGTTCATGAAAGCAACAAAAAACATTTATATTACCGTATGTGCAGATGTTTTTTCCACCGCCTTTGCCCCCGGCGTCAGCGCGGCCCAACCGCTGGGACTTAATCCGGAAGACGTATTAAAATACCTCAAGCATATCCTGCGTTCAGAAAAAGTTATCGGTTTTGATATTGCTGAAGTATCGCCAAGATTTGACCAGGACAGCACAACCGCCAGCCTGGCGAAAGTTTTGATTTTTTCTGTGGTTAACACGCTTTGCAAACTACAGGGACTTGACCGCCGGTTATTTTGACAGTGTCATTTACTTGGTAAAAACTTAGTCATCCAAATGGAGGATACCATAGTTTATGCCATAAACGCTGCCCGGCAGGCTGCCCTGGTCAGTATTATTGCCACAAGTGGTTCCACGCCGCGCAAAGCCGGGGCGATGATGCTGGTTTATCCGGATGGCCGTGTTATTGGCACGATTGGCGGCGGCTGTGCGGAAGCCGAGGCCAGGTTGACGGCGCTGGATGGAGGACGATCATTTCTCTATAAACTCTTTATGTCCGGGGAAACGGCGGCAAATGAAGGTATGGTCTGTGGCGCATGGAAATCTTTATTCAGGTTGTGTAGTACCGTTAGATAAAAAGCCCAAGGGCTGATCTCAAAAAGAGTATCAGTCCTTGGGCTTTTTAGATAGCTTATTTAACTACGAATTGCACGTTTTTGGTAATGCCTAATTTTTTTAGGCGAACTTGCAGATTCTGCCGGTGAATACCAAGCGCTAATGCAGCTTTGGTTATGTTACCCTTGCTTGCTGCAAGAGCACGGATAATTAGTTGGCGCTCTATCCCTTCCAATGTCTGGGGCAATGTTTGATTTTGGGCAGTGGCTGCTTCAACGGTGTGCATAGGTATCAGCGATTGCTTGTGAAAATAATCGGGAAGGTAGGCTGCAGTTAGGGTGGCTTCATTATCATCAAAGAAATTGACGGCGTTTTCGAGTACATGACATAACTCACGGACATTTCCCGGCCAGGAATAGTTTTGCAAGGTTTCTTCCAAATCAGTTGAGAGTCTGGTTATTTGTTTGCCATAAGCCTTGTTAAATTTGCTGATGAAATACCTGGCCAGCAGCAAGATATCCTGCTGACGTTCACGCAAGGGGGGAATATGCAAGTTAACAACCGCTACGCGATAAAAAAAATCTTCCCGCATTTTATTTTCAGCCAGTAAATTGTGGCAATCCACATTGGAGGAACTAATGATCCGGCAATTCATAGGTTCCTCCTGGTTACTGCCAAGGCGGCGGAACTTCTTTTCCTCAAGGATGCGTAGCATTTTAGCCTGCAGCACTAAGCTCATGCTGTTTATCTCATCTAAAAACAAGGTGCCTCTTCCTGCCTGCTCCAATAATCCGGGTTTATTTTCCGCGCCGGTAAAAGCGCCTTTGGTTGTGCCGAAAATCATACTTTCCAGTAATGTCTCAGGAATAGCAGCACAGTTTAAAGCGACAAACGGCTGGGAGTTAGCTGGTCCATAATTATGAATGCTTTGGGCAAAAATTTCTTTGCCGGTACCTGTTTCGCCTGTTAATAATATGGGGGCCGGACTACAGGCCGCTTTTTTTGCCTTGTTAATGACTGCGGACATTAAGGGGCTCCGGCCGATTAAACAGTCAAAGGTATAGGTGGTGCCATTTTGCAAGTTAGCGCTGCTCTGACAATAATTGTGCAGTTGCTCTTGCAGTTTATATATTTTGTTAAGTAAATTCGTCATTTCGGTAATGTTCTTATTAATAGAGCAAACAGCCACAATTTCCCCGTGCTTTTCGATAGGAATGATGGTTGACAGCATATGTACCTCACGGCGATCTACGGTGATGTATTTCGTATATTTATCAAAGGAGGGCTTGCCTGTGAGGAATACACTGCGCAATTCATCCAGCATATGCTGGCGCTGCGAGGGCTCAAAACGTTCGATTTTATTGTTAAAAAACAACTCGTCACCCTGTTTGTTAATCACGTAGACAGCATCCTGGATATGATTGGCAATTGTCTGTAAGTACAGTAATGTATCAAAATCAGCCATGGGTTTCATTCACCGCCTGCTAGCAATTTTTTGTCGGGAAATGATATAGACAAAGCTTCGGTGCAACAAATCAATGCGCAAAAAAATGTTGCTATTGATTAATTATAATGCTTGCAACAGAGAATGTGTAGTTCAATTTTAGCAGAGAAGCTAATTAATTCAAGGGGAAAATAATACAAGGTGAATATGGGATTTTTGGCACGGATTTTGCGTTAAAGAAGTAATGATTAGAATAGTCTGAAGGTTCAATGACAGGCAATACGAAATGGGAGGAGAGATAGTCATATTAATTATCCGGAAAATATTACTGATAAAATGGGGTGAGACGATAAGAAATTAGCAGTAAGGACAAAAATAAAGAAGCCATTTTTTTAATAAAAAACTAACCTTATTTGTTATAAAACAAAATGCTAAGGAGATAATTACATGTCGGAGCTGTCAATAAAAAAGAAAAGTAGTCTTGCAGAGCGTTTCAATAATTCCATTGTAATTTTGTTTTCTATTTTAGCGTTTATTGCCTTACTATCCTATGTAATTCCTGCGGGAGAATATGATAGGGTTCAAGTTGGCGGACAATTATTAACGAAGGCAGGAAGTTTTCATACTATTCCATCCTCGCCGATGACGTTTATGGGTTTTTTCCAGGCTGTTCCCCAGGGAATGCAGGCCGCGTCATCCTTATTGTTTATGATACTTCTTATTGGGGGATCCATCAGGATTTTTGACAGTACGGGTGCTATACGTTCTGCACTTGGAAGTTTGATCAATGTATTTGGCAAGGATAAAGGCGGTTGGATTTTAGCTTCCATTGTCATCTTTTTTGCACTCATTGGTGCTTTTCCCGCCATGTTTGAAGCTACTATTCCCTTTGCGCCCATTTGTGTATCAATAGCACTTGCATTAGGCTATGACGTCGTAGTTGGTGTGGCGATAGGATTATTGGGAGTTGCTGTTGGCTGGACGGCTGGACCGACTAACCCGTGGACAGTTGGCATCGGCCATAATATTGCTCAACTTCCGTTATTCTCCGGATTTTCCTACAGGTTATTTGTCCTGATTGTATTAGTAGCTATAACCATTGTGTATATATTACGGTACGGTAACGCAGTAAAAAGTGGCAGAAGAAAAAGCGTTATGGAAGGTATAGACATCTCTGAATTCGATGCTTATAAGTCTTTAGGAGATGACATATTTACCGTAAGGCATAAACTGATAATACTGACCTTGGCAATAACAATCGGCGTATTACTTTACGGGACATATAACTGGCACTGGCAAATTACAGAAATGTCGGCTATCTACATTTTAGGGGGAATTATTGCCGGTCTTATTGGCGGATTCAGTCCAGGTAAAATTGCGGATGAATTTATTGATGGCGGTAAAGCAATATTTATGCCGGCAATGGCAGTCGGGCTTGCAAGATCAATCCAGATTATCATGAACAATACCCATATTACCGACACCTTGGTATATTATTTTTCTATCCCTTTGCAGGGGTTGTCGCCAGCAATTTCTGCGGTGGGCATGTTTATTGTACAATCTCTTCTAACCTTTTTTATTCCGTCGGGAAGTGGACTTGCTATGCTGTCCATGCCAATCATGGTTCCTTTATCCGATGTTATTCATTTAAACCGTCAGATTGCTATACTGGCTTTTCAATATGGTGATGGCTTAGCACATCTTTGTTTTCCCACCACCGCAGTTACGGTGGCATTTATTGCAGTGGGTAAAATTCCCTTCTCAAGATGGCTGAAATTTATAATGCCGTATCTTTATCTGGTATGGGCTTTTGCAGCCATTTCACTGGTAATTGCAGTGGCTGTAAACTGGTCGTAGTGAAGTCTAAGTTCCTTATAAAAATAATGTAAATCGACAATAGGGGATGTAATACAGAGTTGGGGTTATTTGCACAGTTATTTTACAAAAAGGTGAGGAGAGAAAATGAAAAAGAGTTTCACAATTATGCTTATTACATTGTTAATTATGACCGTAACCGGAACAGCTTTGGCGATATCTTCCTTTAGTGATGTACCTGAAAATCATTGGGCTTATGATTCGGTAAAAAAATTAGTTAAAGCCGGATTGGTTGAAGGTTATGATGATAATACTTTCCGTGGTGACAGGGCGATGAGCCGTTATGAGTTTGCCATTATGATTGATAAGGCAATGCAACGCTATGAAACAGCTGATGATACTAATAAAAAATTGATTGACGGACTGTCTGCAGAATTTGCTACAGAATTAAATCGTTTAGGATCACGTGTAAGCAAATTGGAAGCAAAAACTAAAATTACTGTTGGTGGAGACACCAGGATGCGCTATATGGTGGATAATCCTACTGTTAATGGTGCTAAGAAATTGCATGGATCGGATCGATATGATTTTCGTCAGCGAATTAAATTTTCAGGTGCTCTGAATGATGACATTTCCTGGACAAGCCGTTTGAGTACAAACTATGGGAATAAATTTGGCAATACCGATTCTTCTCCCGGTTCTACTGTCTATTTAGACATTATGAACATTACGGCTAAGAATGTTCTTGGTTTGGATAGTATACGAGTCGGTCGGTCAGCACTTGATGTTTTTGGTAATGGATTGATGGGCAAGCCCATGGCAGTTGATGGAGTTTTAATTAACGATACCTTTGGCAATGTGAAGTTTAGAGGCTGGACAGGTAATATTAAGTCGGATACAAGTCAGGGGAATGGTTTGGGAGACAGTGGAAACGCCAATCAGTTAACTACTGCGGAAGTAGGATTTAAATTAGCAGATAACTTAAATCTTAGAACCGGTTATTATTGGGCAGATGTTCCCGGCACCAGTACTGCCAATGGGTCAGGAACTATGAATACCAGTGTTGGTAGTTTTGGCAGTTCAAAAGGTTGGTCGGTTTCTGCCAATTACAAGATAGGAAAATACACGCTCTTAGCGGATTATATCAGCACTACACTCAGTGATGCCGTTACTATACCTTCCAATCCTAAGGGATGGTCGGTTCAGTTTAGCAATAGTCAGGGACCGGCAGTATACTATTCGGCAGTGCCATTGGTTAACCCGGAAAAAGTAGGTTCTGACGCCTGGTCGGTTTCCTATCGTAGTCTTGATCCCGGTGCTACTCCTTCCGGTGCCGGAGGTTTTGATACTACGGCGGTTGCTTATCCTACTAATCCTTATAACATTTTCACTCATGGCAATGACAATGTAAAAGGCTTGTTCTTAGCTTATCAAAAGGTTGTTGCTAAGAATATGATTGCATCATTGGAGTATCAAGATGTTAAGCTTAAAAATAAGAGTTTAACTACGCTGTCGTCGGATAGTCTTGATAAGACATACATGATAAAATGTGAATTCTTCTATTAATTTAATTTTATAAGCAACTCTTATAAAAATAGTAGACTTGTCCCCGCACCGGCAATCCAATCATGTATTTGAATGGATTGCCGGGATATCCGGAAAGCACCATTGCCAATAAAGGGGTGAAAACATGCTGATTAATCTTACTGTAAACGGAAAAATGCATACACTTGAGGTTGAACCGCAGGAAAGGCTGCTTGACATGCTGCGGCTGAAACTGAAATTAACAGGTGCGAAAGAAGGCTGCGGTGAAGGAGAGTGCGGTGCCTGCACGGTTATAATGAACGGGGAGGCCGTCAATTCCTGCATGGTACTGGCGTATCAGGCCAGAAATGCCGAAATCCTGACAATTGAGGGCTTGGCGCCTGCCGGCGGACTGGATGTTATCCAGCAAGCCTTCGTTGATAATGGAGCCATCCAGTGTGGGTACTGCACACCAGGCATGATTATGAGCACCAAGGCGCTGCTGATGAAAAATACCAAGCCGACGGCAGCGGAAATCAAAGAAGCCCTTGCCGGAAACCTTTGCCGGTGTACCGGTTATATAAATATTGTCAAGGCGGTTAAGGCTGCCGCTAACGAATTGAATGGAGGCTAACCCGGATGGCCGGCTATAAGATTGCAGGTTTTTTGGAGCTCAAAGACGTTTTACAGGAAGTCAGGCATACTTGTGCTAAAATTGCTTTTATCAGCGGCGGCACTGATTTTATCAATAATAATGAGGGAAAAAATGCGGAATTAGTGATCGATCTTTCCCAGGTCGCAGATTTAAAATATATCAAGGATTTAGGCACGGAAATTCGAATTGGCGGCGGTACTACATTTGCCTGTCTGGCAGCAAGTCCGGTGATTAAAGCCAAAGTCAGTGCGCTGGCCCAGGCGGCAGGACGGGTGGGTTCGGTACAAATAAGGAACCGGGCAACCATCGGCGGCAATATTGCAAGCGGTTCGCCGGCGGGAGACAGTTTGCCGGTGCTTGCCGCCCTGGATGCCAGTATTCAAGTGGACGGCATAAACGGGCCACGCAAACTGTCACTGGCGGAAACTTTGCTGGGGCTTCAGGAAAAGGAAATCATCACTGAAATCGTGATTCCGACTTCTCCTGAGCGCCGCAGCGCCTTTGTGAAAATCGGCAGCCGGTCACAAGTGACAATTGCCAAGCTGAGTCTGGCTGCGAGTATTACTTATAACAGCAGTAAAAGGCTGATTGTCGCCGGCAAGGCGGCTATGGGGGCCATTGGTAAAATACCCGTATGCCCGCTTGCCCTGCAGCAATTTTTCAGCCAACGGGTTGTTGATGAATCTTTTGCTGATGATCTAGCACAATTGCTTATCCAAACGGTGGATGAGATGATAGCAGGCCGGGCTTCGCATCCCTACAAAAGAAGCGCAGTCAAAGGTCTGGCTTATGATTTGACCGCAGTGCTGTTTGACGTTTGTAAACAGAATTAGACAGGTCAGGAGGTAATAGGATGGACGAAAAACCTGCGCGCAATTTCAAATATGTCGGCAGGTCCATACCCATCGACGACGGCGCAGCCAAGGCCAGCGGGCAGATCCGCTATACCGGGGACATGGCTGTGGATGGAACGCTGTATGCTCAACTGGTATTCAGTCCGGTCCCGCATGGCCGGATTCGGAGCATTGACACGGCAGCGGCTATGGCTGTGCCCGGGGTTGTGAAAATATATACACGCGAGAACTCGACCAGGGTAAAGTATAACGCCCAAATGTGGTTTGCCGGGCAGAACGCCAGCGAAGACCAGGAGCTTTTTCCCGCTGTCGTACGTTATGTGGGGGATACCGTAGCGGCGGTAGTCGCCGAAACGAAAGAGGCCGCTAATACGGCGGCAGGTCTGATTAAAGCCGAGTTTGATCCCTTACCTGTTGTTATCGACCCGGAAGCGGCGCTTAGCGGAGAGGTTAAGCTTCATGACAGTGGCAATCCATTTTTTTCAATGGAAACCGGTTGTGGAGATGTTCAGCCGTTTCTGCATAGTGACGGTAAGAATTTTGTGATTGAAGACCGGGTGGAGACACCCAAAATTCATCATGCCGCTATGGAAACCCATGTGTGTATTGCCGTACCGGACCATCGGGGGAGAATGACAGTATACAGCCCCTGCCAGATTGTATATTCGGTGCGCCTGATTGTAGCCAAGGTATTAGGTGTGCCTTACCATAAAGTTCGCATTATTAAGACTCCCATTGGCGGTTCCTTTGGCGGCAAACAGGAAGTTACGCTGGAAACCTACTGCGCCTATTTTGCGAAAGATTTGAACAGGCCGGTAAAAATCGAATTTGACCGGTGGGCGAGCATTGTAGCCACCCGGACCAGAACCAAGACGATCGGCTATGTAAAAACGGTCGTCACGCCGGAAGGCAGGATTTTGGCACGGGATATTAAACAGATTGTTGACACCGGTGCTTATACGTCCAATGGGCGCGCTATTTGTTATGCCATGGCCAAAAAATTGTTTAGGCTATACCGCATTCCCAACCAGCATTACCGGGCCGTCGCTGTTCACACCAATACGGCGATAGCGGGTGCGGCCAGGGGCTATGGCTCGCCCCAGGTGCAGACAATTACGGAAATTAACCTGGATAATGCGGCCAGGCGGTTAAAGATGGACCCGGTTGCGCTTCGCTTGCAAAACCTGGTGCATCCTTATGATGACGACCCGTCAGGCGGGCCGAATCTGGGAGATGCCAGAATAATAGACTGTGTGCACAAAGGTGCGGAAGCTTTTGGCTGGCGTCAGAAATGGAACAGGCCCAAGCAGACAGGACGCTGGCGAACCGGTGTGGGGATGGCCTGCGCCACCCATGTTAACGGTTATTACGGTGCTTACCAGGAATTTGGGACAATGACGATTCGTATGTTGGAAGACGGCAGCATTATGCTTAATGCCGGGCTGCATGATTTGGGCAATGGTACGGTAACCGCCATGAAGCAGATTGTCGCCGAAGTCCTGGATATTTCGCTGGCTATGATCGAAGCGCCGGAAGCCGATACCGATATCAGTCCGTACGATATCGGCTGTCAGGCCAGCCGGGTGATTCATGTCTGCGGCGCCAACGCCATGCGGGCGGCCGAAGAACTGCGCGATTTATTTATCAGAGAGGCAGCGAAAATATTTTCCTGCCGTGAGGATGAGGTAACGCTGGAAAACGGCAGGATTTGGCCTGGCTGCGAACCGGAGAAGGGCGTAAGTTATGGTCAAATGGCGGCCGCCATTCAACAAAAAAATCAGATTGAGCTTATTCGGACCGTCACCTATCAGTCACCGGCCAATCCCGGTTCTTATGCAGTCAATTTTGTGGAAGTCGCAGTCGACACCTTCACCGGTTTTGTCAAAGTTACCGATGTCGTAGCGGTACATGATGTCGGTCAGGCAATTAACACGGGGTTTGTCGAGGGGCAGATCCACGGTGGCATACAAATGGGCTTGGGTATGGCAATTTCCGAAGATCTTGATTACGACGCAAAAACCGGCGTTGCCCGTGGTAGCCGTTTTAGCAAATATCATCTGATTAATGCGCCGGATATGCCGCCTGTCAAAGTTATCTTGATTGAAAATGGTGGCGAGTATGGCCCTTATGGCGCTAAAAGTGTGGGTGAGATAGCAACAATCCCGATAACCGCAGCAACCGTGAATGCCATCAATCACGCACTGGAAACCAATCTGACCGCATTGCCGGTTACTCCCGCGAAGATTATGGCCGCCCTGGCGATGCGGCAGGCTAATTAATAAAAAAAGCTGCCCAGGCTATCGCTTTAGCGATAGTTACGGCAGCTTTCTTCTTGCGCGTAAAACAGATGGAGTTACTATACTAAATGGTTAATAATACCAGGCCAGGCGATGTCTGCCAGACTCATAATAACATCGCTCATTGCTCAGACTATGCTTATGCGAAATTATTATATTTACGGAGCACTAGGCTGGTGCCTGGAGGTCATCTGGACAGGAATGGGGTCGTTGCTGTCCGGTGATCCGCGGTTGACAGCCACAACGTATTTATGGATGTTTCCCATATACGGGTTAGCCGTCTTCTTTGAGCCTGTTCATGACCGGATTCGTCCCTGGCCTACGTTGATACGGGGGCTTTTCTGGATGTTTTTGTTTTTTGCCGTCGAATACCTGACCGGCTGGTTTTTACGCATTCTTGTCGGAACCAGTCCGTGGGATTATTCGGGTGCGGCTTTTCATGTACAGGGACTGATAAGGCTGGACTATGCCCCGGTTTGGTTTTTTCTAGGCCTGCTTTACGAAAAACTCCATGATTGGCTGCAGCAAATAGAGGTTCGTTAAATATAAGTGTCAAATAATCCGGCGCCCTTCTGCCGACTCGGCACCGGTTTCCAGTCGCAATTGTTCTTTCGCTACGGCCAGCATGAGCTTAATGCGGTTTAGCTGATTGACTTCGCTGGCTCCCGGGTCATAATCGATTGGTACAATGTTGGCGTCGGGATAGTGCCCGCGCAGTTCTTTGATCATTCCTTTGCCTGTAATCTGGTTAGGCAGGCAGGCAAAAGGCTGTAAGCAAACAATATTGTTTATGCCGCTGGTAATCATTTCCACCATCTTGCCCGTCAACAGCCAGCCTTCGCCGGCTAGGTTTCCAAGTGACAAATGCTTTGACGCCTTGCGGGCAGTTTCGTCGATTGAGGACGGCGGCTGAAAGCGCCTGCTTGACTGAAGCGCTTTTCGCATACTGCCCTGATACCACTCGATGGCCTTTATGAATAATTCTCCGGCAATCATGCTGCTGAATTTTCCGGATAGCAGCTTGTATTGTACCTTGCGGTCATACGCACAATACAAGAAGAAATCCAAGAGGTCGGGTACCACAGCTTCGGCACCCTCGTTTTCGAGCAATTCTACAAGATGGTTGTTCGCAAACGGATGATAGTTCACAAAGATTTCGCCGACGATCCCCACTCTGGGCTTCTTGTTCTGAACGATTTCCAAACTGTCAAAATCCCTGACAATACCGTAAATATTTTCCCTAAAAGCTTTTTTACCGCCGGCCTGCAAAGCGGTTTCGCACCGCCCGGCCCAATACTCATACAGTTGATTAGCCGCTCCGGGTATTTTTTCATAGGGGCGTACCTGGTGTAAGACCCGCATAAGTAAATCACCGTAAACCGCTCCCATGATCAGCTTATCCAAAACGGAAAATGAAAGGGAAAAGCCCGGGGATTTTTCGACACCGGCCGATAGGGAGATCACCGGCACCTGCGGCAGGCCGGCATCTTCCAGGGCTTTGCGGAGCAACGCAATATAATTGGTGGCCCGGCAGCAGCCGCCGGTTTGCGCCAGTATCAGCGATGTGTTATTGATGTCGTATTTTCCCGATTTTAAGGCTGCGATTAACTGGCCGATTACCATAATCGCCGGATAACAAGCGTCATTATGGACATATTTTAAGCCTTCGTCAATTGCCGTTTTATCGATAGACCGCAATACTTCGAGGTGATAGGGAGTACAGCTCATGCCGGCTTCTAAAAATCGAAAATGGATCGGCGACATCTGGGGCGCCAGAATGACATGTTCTTTTTTCATTTTGCGGGAAAAAACCGCATGACCGTGTATGGGGGACAAGGGCCGCCGGCCGGACGGCTTTTTTTTATGCCGTTCATTGAGTGCCGCAATCAATGATCTGATGCGGATTCTCGCCGCACCCAGATTATTGACCTCGTCAAGTTTTATTACTGTATGAATCTTATTACCGGTTGCGAGAATTTCTTTTACCTGGTCGATGATAACCGCATCCAGGCCGCAGCCGAAGGAATTGAGCTGAATCAATTCCAGGTTCGGCTGCCGGGCCACAAAGGCTGCGGCATTATAGAGACGGGAATGATACACCCATTGATCGACAACCCGCAGCGGCCTTTCCGCTTGGGCCAAATGGCTTACTGCGTCTTCCGACAAGACTGCCAGCCCATAGGACTGAATCAATTCGGCGACACCGTGATTGATTTCCGGGTCGATATGGTAGGGCCTGCCGGCCAGCACCACTCCCCGCATAAGTTGCTTTTGCATGTTTTCCAGCACGTTTTCGGCTTCGTGCTGAATATCCATTTTATACTTGGCAAGTTCGGCATAAGCTTTTTTTACTGCCGCCGCCACTTCCCGCCTGGACAGATTTTCGGCGGCAAGCTCTTGCTTTAACCGCTCAACCAGGCGTTTCGAGTCATTCAAAGGCAAAAAGGGATGCCAGAACATAACTTCGCCACTGCGGACAATATCCATATTGGCGTTAATATTTTCCGGATAAGATGTGACAATGGGGCAGTTGTAGTGGTTGTCCGCCTGGAGATTCTCTTTGATATTGAAGGGAATGCAGGGGTAGAATATTTTTTTGATGCCCTTAGCCACCAAGTCGGCTATATGCCCATGAACAAGCTTTGCCGGATAACATACTGAATCCGAAGGGATTGTTTCCATGCCGCGTTCATATAGTTTCCTGGATGAGCGGCCTGACAGTACGACCCTGTAGCCCAGCTCGGTAAAAAAGGTGAACCAGAACGGATAATCCTCATACATATTGAGAACCCGCGGTATGCCGATAATTCCCCGGACTGCTTGCGTTTCCGCCAGCGGCAGATATTGAAATAGCCGTTTGTATTTATACTCATAAAAATTAGGAATATCATCCCGGGACTTTTCTTTGCCTGTTCCCCGCTCGCAGCGGTTGCCGGCGTGATAAGATTGGCCATTGGAAAAGTGCGTGGTGGTGATCAGGCATTTGTTGCCGCAAAATTCACAGCGATGATTAGACGTCTTGGCTGTAAAGACTTGTAGTTCCTCGGCACCAAGCAGTGTGGAACGGTATCCGCTCTCGTAACGCTCCTTGGCAAGCAAGGCTGCCCCGTAGGCGCCCATAATGCCGGCGATATCCGGCCGGACAACCTCGCGGCCAATTGTTTTTTCAAAGGCGCGGAGAACGGCGTCATTATAAAAGGTGCCGCCCTGGACAACGATTTTCTCACCTAAATCGGCCGGACTCTTAATCCTGATTACTTTGTATAAAGCATTGCGAACAATCGAAAGCGAAATACCGGCCGCGATGTCACTAATATCGACCCCATCCTTATGGGCCTGCTTTACTTTGGAATTCATAAATACCGTGCAGCGGGTGCCAAGGTCCACCGGGTGACGGGATTTGAGTCCGAGTGACGTAAATTCCCGGATATTCATGCCAAGCGACTGGGCAAAATTTTCAATAAACGAACCGCAACCGGCAGAACAGGCTTCGTTGAGCATGATGGATTCGATAACACCGTCATGGATAAAGAAGCTCTTCATATCCTGACCGCCAATATCCAAAACAAAGTTTACGTCAGGCAAAAAGTGGTTGGCGGCTTTAAAATGAGCCACTGTCTCAACTTCGCCGATATCAACCTGTAAAGCGGCTTTAATAATTCTTTCTCCATACCCTGTTACGGCGGAATTTACGATTTGTGTATTGCTGTTTAGCTTTGTGTACAGGTCTTGCAGCACAGCCACTGCCGTTTCCACCGGCTTGGCCATATTTGGCCCGTAATACGAGAAAAGGAGACTGCCGTCCTCGCCGATCAGCGCCACTTTGGTGGTTGTCGAGCCGGCGTCGATACCTAAGTAGGCTTTGCCGGCATAGTCTTCCAGGCTGCCGCGGTGTACACTGCTTTTTTTATGCCGTTCCGTAAACAGCTTATACTCCGCTTCGTTGGCGAACAAAGGGTCATGGGTCGCGCTGGGAGAACTTACGCCCATATAGTGCTTGGAAGATCGTTTAGACTCAAAGTCTTTGTAGGATATCGGCTCTTCCTGCAAAGCCAAGGCTGCGCCAATGGCAACAAAGTACTGGGAATGTTCAGGAATCAACACTTGCTCGTGTTTTAATTTCAGAGTTTCAATAAACCGTTTGCGAAGTTCGGACAAAAAATGCAGTGGGCCGCCCAAGAGCGCTACCTTGCCGCTGATCGGCCTTCCCTGCGCCAGACCGCTGATTGTCTGGTTAACAACCGCCTGCAGCACCGAGGCGGCAATGTCCTCTTTGGTCGCCCCTTCGTTCAGCAACGCCTGAACATCGGTTTTAGCAAACACCCCGCATCTTGACGCAATCGAATAAATGGTCTGATGACGTTTAGCCAGTTCATTTAAGCCTGCCGGATCGGTACCTAAGAGAACAGCCATATGATCGATAAAGGCGCCGGTACCGCCCGCACAGACACCGTTCATTCTTTGTTCAACCGTATTGCTGAAATAGGTTATCTTGGCATCTTCGCCTCCCAACTCGATTGCCGTATCCGTGGCGGGCAGAATTGCCTTAATGGCATGCGAACAGGCGACAACCTCCTGGATAAAGGACAGTTTATAATCCTGAGAAATGCTGATGCCGGCTGAACCGGTGACCATAACCGACAAAAATTTTTGGTACAAAACATCTTGAGCTTTAGCGATCATCGAACGCAAAGTCGCGGTTATATTAGAGAGATGCCGTGCGTATTGATGAAATACCATGTCGTTATTTTCATTTAAAACAATCATCTTGATGGTAGTCGAACCAATATCCAAACCAACGCGCAATTTTTTATCCATGATCTTCTCCTTTACTCAGTTGACATACTAAAGATCGGGACAAGACTTTATGATTTTATCTTTTGCAGAGTGCTTTTTTTATTGGATTAACGGCTAACTGAAATGACGCATTTGTTTTTATAGTGTATATATTAATTTCGGAAAATGTGAGCAAATTCCTCCAAACTATTAACCAAGTTGCTTTCTTTTTACATTTCTTTAACTATATATTCCACGTTAAAGAATCTTTGCTTTTCACACAACAAAAAAACTCGTGACTACATTGCCACGAGTTTTTTTTCCGGCGAGCTAACCTATGAATTAAGCGCATTCACCGCTGGCTATTGGTTCCCGGTCAAGCAGATAGGTTAATAAAAAGGTGCCAAGACAGGCCAGCCATTCCAGATAGATAACATGCGGAACGACGCGGACGGCGGGAGTGGTTTGCCATAAGATCAGAACAATCACCCCGGTCAAAATGGTATAGAAGGCGGAATTTCTGCGGCAGAAGCCCGGTGCGAAGAGAGTAAACAATACAATTACGCTGAAAGCGGCGGTTAGGCTGAGGCCAATCATCAGCGTGTTGATAATGCCGCTGATGGTCATGGCCAGTGTCAGGGTAAGTATGCCGAGCAGAATGACGGCGCCTTTCGTGACGATAAGAAAGTTTTTCTCGCTCACAGTGGGGTTGATAAACTTTTTATAAATATCCTGGGAAAATAAGGTTGCTGAACTTAACAGTAAATTGCAGGCAGTGGATACATCGGCGGCCCAGAGTGCGGCCAGCGTAATACCGGCAAGAACCGGGTCAAGCGACATGATGGTCATCGGCAGGGCAAGTGCCGGGCTGACATCGGGAAACATGGATTTGGCCATAACACCCATTAAAGCACTGACAAAGCCGATTGGCAGCATCATCAGGCCGCCGATGATAAAGCCACGCTGTGCGGTGCGCACGTCTTTGGCACCCAGCGATATCTGAATAATGCTTTGCAGCGACAGATTGACGGTGACTAAAACGACAATCCAGCTGATAATACCCACGATGCCGACACCGTCAAAAAAGTCCATGTACGGGATGTTGGCCGGAAGCTGAGCCTTGATGCTGGCCAGGCCGCCGGCATGGGTTACGCCGACAATCGTGGCCAGAATAATGCCGATATACTTTAGACTGACATTTAACAGGTTGGACAGGCTGGCTGACCACATGCCGCCGATAGACGTGATGCCGATAAATACGACAGCACTGGTCAGCATGCCTGTTGTTAAGGTAAATACTTCCGGCATGAGGGCACAAAGAATACTGCCGCCGGCGATATACTGGAGGGACATGATGACCAGTTGGATAATGATTTGGCAGGTAATGCCGGCGATCATTCCCTTCTTGTCGTAGTAGCGGCCAAGCAATTCGGGAATTGTGGTAATGTTGAGTTCACGATATTTTTTGGCAACCAACAGGCCCATGGCAATGGCGCCCAGACCCCAGGCGGTTGTGTACCAGCCGGCGGAAAGGCCGACTTTATAGGCTTGTTCGGCTACGCCAATGGTAGAGGCACCGCCGACAGCCAGGCCCACAATCGATACGGTAATGAGCGGAGTAGTAAGCTGCCTGCCTGCAAGCACATAGTTGGTGGCATTGCCGGCAGAACGCCGTTTCGCGTAATAACTGATTAGAAACAGTAACCCAATATACAGACACACAATTATAAATGGAATATGCATAATAACCTCCTGCAGTATGAGCATTTTTAGATTTTTTCTCCTATGCCGGCTATAGAAGAAAAAAATCGCCCCTCCAATGAGGGACGATAGTTACCGTGGTACCACCCAATTGGATCTTAGACAAATAAAAAAAGGGAGTACCTAAGGGGCGAAAAAGCCGCGGTACCACCCTGTTTTAATCCTAAGATCTACTCTAAGTCTGTAACGCAGACAACGCGACATGGCCTACTATTGGTTCAGCCTGCAGTTCAGGAAGGAACTTCATCCGGTATTTTCAACTAGTTCACACCCACCACTAGCTCTCTGCCTGAAAAGTACTGAATTACTTTTTTCCGTCATCACCGATAAAATTATTGTGTTATCCTGATTATAGACAGCTGACGGATAAATGTCAATAACCTTTTTACGAAACTTTACAAATACGTATGATTAAGTAAGAAAAGCAGCAGGGAGAAGTTAACTTGTGTCGAAGTGTATTGGTAAAAATAGTAAGAGGAGGGTAATGCTATGGCTGGGGCGCCGACAATTTGGGTTAATGGGGATATGAGTGAACAAATCGCTGACTTCAATGGGGAATATGTGCTGATAACAACCGGCGATATGAAAAAGATATTGCTGGGAAAAACGCTGGAAGACGCCAAAAAGAAGCTACAGGAGATCGGCAGGCATGATATTGCCGCACAGTTAAAGTAGGCGTTGCTGTGCATATAAATCATTTGCCGGAATATAAATGACTGAGAGCCGTTTGCTGGAAGTACCCTCAGAATCCACAAAATGCATGATCTCTGGGTACGGAGGTGTCTGTATGGAAGCGAAAAACAGATGCAGCAGGACAGGCGGAAAATCGGAGACACAGGCAAGCCATGATAAGGAGTACATCTTATACGAATGGCTGGGTAAGTTGAAATGGTGTTATCTTTACGGGCATTACCTGGTTGATCCGCAATATGAAGGGGAATTTGTAAAAGAACACAGGGGTTATTGACCCTGTGTTCTTTTATATCTCTTAATAAATTCGATGGCTTCTTCCAGTTCTGCCGGGCTGATGCTCGCTTCGACCGCCTTGTCTACGGCAACAAAATAATTGAGATAGCCTTTGTCTTTCAGCTTGGTTTGCAGTTGAGCAGTAAGTTCCAGCTCTTCCAGTGTTTTAACATCGTCCCGCAGAAAAAACTCCACAGGAACATGTAATTGATCGGCTAACAGCAGGACTTTGTCGCGGCCCAATAGCCGGCGATTATTTTCAATGTGTGATATATAGGATTGGGTCACATCTAACAGCTTGGCTAGTTGCTCTGTGGATAGGGATAATTTTTTGCGGACATAGCGTACCTTATCGCCGAAGTTCATCAGGATTTCCTCCGTTCTCTAAAGTGGTACCCTATAACATTATTACATAATATTTACAATTAATCTATATATTCCGCAGTAAAGAATTGTAGACTCAGGTAGGTGGTGCATGAAGAGCGCTCCACCGCTGGCGCTTGACTTGTGCTTTTGCCAACACACCACCTACCTGCAAAACTTTAATGCGTTGTATATAGTGACATTTGGTCATATAATTTACAAAATAGTAAGGAAAAATTGGCATAGACATGACAAGTTGTCATATATATAAATTAGGACGTTAGCGGCGCTAGTACCTTGTCAGTCCTAAAACGGTAGAATAATGGCGAGGCTATTTTTCGCAAAACAAGGCGGAGGAGGAAGGCATACCGGGCGTATGCCGACTGACGACAACGAAGGGTTGCGGAAAATAGACCGTCAGTATTCACTGGATTAGGGCTGATAAGGTACTAGGTTCAAGGGTCATCATCCTCAAGAGAAAACAGAAAAGGTGGGATGGCTAAGGCCACATGTATGAAAAACTATGAATTTAAGGTTAGAAACATGTTGGCACAGATTGCTCTACTGGGAACCGTGCTGTGTGCTGCCGCCTACAAAGCTAGCGGTATGCAGGCGACAAACGGACTGCTGCTTGGACTGCTAACAGGCTCGTTTTATTTTTTATATCTGTATCGTCAGGTTGAGAATGTGCAGGTATTTTCAGTAAAGCAAGCAGTTGAACACATTCGGGGGGGGTGGATAGTCCGGCTGGGGGCCATGGTCTTGATGCTGATTATCGTTAGTCATGTATTAAAAGTCAATGTTCTGTTGTTTGTTGCAGGCTTTTTTGTGATGCCGGTGCTGTTGTTTATTAATGGGATGGTATTGGTGGTTAAACAAATTGCCGACGCAAAAAAATGTAACTAAGGAGGTGCAAAGTAAATGGGGCACGGCGGAGCCGAAATAGGCGGACACAAACTGCTGGCTGTGGCCGGGATGACCTTTAATCTTGACACATTGTATATGACTTGGCTGACGATGGCCATTCTTGTGCTTGGTTCACTGCTGATCAGGATGAACTGGTCATTAATTCCGGGTGGCTGGCAAAATTTTGTGGAACTTATACTGGAG
This sequence comes from Sporomusa acidovorans, assembly GCF_900101845.1. Taxonomy (GTDB): domain Bacteria; phylum Bacillota; class Negativicutes; order Sporomusales; family Sporomusaceae; genus Sporomusa; species Sporomusa acidovorans. Next base: position 77,900 of record NZ_FNAM01000005.1, read on the forward strand.
GGGCTACTGGGCCAGATTGATGCAACAATTGGGCCTAACGGCCGGAAAGTGGCACCACTTCTTATTACATTATTTCTGTTTTTGCTGATTGCCAACTGGCTGGGGTTGGTCCCCGGATTTACCTCGCCAACCAATGATATTAACACGACATTAGGTCTGGCGTTGATGATTATTGCCCTGGTTCATGGCTATGGAATCAAGACCAAGGGGCTGCTCGCTCATTTTAAGCACTTTATTGAGCCTAATCTTTTTTTTCTGCCCATCAATATTATTGAAGAGCTGGCAAAGCCGGTAACACTGTCGTTCCGTCTATTCGGCAACATTCTGGCCGGGGAGATTCTCATTGTGATTCTTGGTATACTGGTTCCTTATGTTGCGCCTACGTTGTGGTTGGCTTTCAGCGTATTTGTCGGCATTATTCAGGCTTTAATTTTTACCATGCTGTCTATGTCTTATCTGAGTAATTCCTTACAAGAACATCATACCGGAGAAAAGGAGGGGTGACAATGGAACAGGCAATTATCATTGCGGCTTCGGTGGTTGCCGCGGCCTTGGTTGTAGGCTTGGCGGCTTTTGGGGCGGCGACTGGCGACGGACAGGTGACGGCAAGAGCCGTTGAAAGTATTGCCCGTCAGCCGGAGGCGAAAAACTCTATTATGGTAACCATGCTGATTTCAGTAGGTCTGATTGAATCCATTCCGATTATTGCGGCTGTTATTGCCATTGTGCTGGTATTTGCCAATCCTTTTTTGAAGTAAACAACAGGAGGCGCCTGATAGACGCTGCTATCAGACGCCTGCTCCCGCAGGGGAAGGGGGAGGATATCCTTGATTGACATGAATGCTACCATGGTGGCGCAGATTATTAACTTTCTTTTACTGGTAGCCATCTTAACGAAAATTGCCTACAGGCCGATTTTGCAAGCGCTGGAAGAAAGGCGGACCCGGATTGAGAAAAGCCTGCAGGAGGCCGAACAAGAACGGGCCTTGGCGGCGGCCATGAAAAAAGAGAGTCAGGAACAGGTTACTGCGGCCCGCATACAGGCCAGATCAATTATTGACGAAGCTATTGCATTGGGGGAAAAGTCCAGGGAGAGTATTATCCAAAAGGCCGAGGCGGACAACGAGCGGTTGACAAAGGAAGCGCAGGCGGAGATTCAACGTAACTACCAGCAGGCACTGAGCAGTCTTCAGACGGAAGTAGTGATTCTGGCAGTGGCTGCGGCGGAGAAGATCATTGAAAAAAATCTGGATCCCGAAACCAATGCCCGCCTGGTAAGAGGCTTTATCAAAGATTTCACTAAAAAAAAGTATGGTGAGCTGGCATGAAAATACGCTTGGTCAGACGCTATGCCCGGGCGTTGTTTCGCCTTGCGCTCAGGTGGCAGGTTTTGCGGGAAGTGGAAGCAGAACTGACTGTGGTCGAGCAGGTTTTCGCAGAGGAAGAGGTGAGGGCTTTCTTTGATAATCCCACTGTGGCGGCGACTGCGAAAAAGGCGACAATCCTGCGCTTGTTCGGAAATGTTTCCAGTCTCGTCCAAAATTTCCTGTGCTTTATGGCAGATAAGCGGCGGCTTGGCCTGTTGCCGGAAGTGATCAAGGCCTATCGGGAGTTAGTCAAGCGCGAAAATAATATTCTGGAAGTCAGGGTTGTAACAGCCGCCCCGCTGAATGAGGAAGACAAGCGGCAACTGGTCGGCAAACTTGCCGAAATAACCGGCAAAACGATTGAACTGTACGCGCAGGTAGATCAGCGAACACTGGGCGGACTCATAATTCAAATCGGCGATAAGCTTATTGACAATAGTGTGACCACCAAATTAGCAATGCTAAAAACATATATGTTAAGTAAATCTATGTAAGGAAAGTGAGGTGACGACTCACTGTGAAAATACGGCCTGAAGAAATATCCGCCATTATTCAGGAGCAGATACAACAATATCAGGTTCAGAGTAATGTGGACGAAATCGGCAGTGTCATCGAGGTCGGTGACGGTATCGCCCGCTTGCATGGCTTGGACAAGGCTATGGCGGGGGAACTCCTGGAGTTTGGCAACGGCGTTTATGGCATGGCATTAAATCTGGAGGAAGACAATGTAGGGGCCGTGCTGCTGGGTGATGAGGTTAGCGTTCAGGAAGGCTGCACAGTGCGGCGGACAGACAGAATTATGGAGGTGCCTGTCGGTGAGGCGTTAATCGGCAGGGTAGTGGATGCTCTCGGCCGCCCGCTCGACGGGCGGGGGCCGGTAAATACCACAGACACCAGACCTGTTGAATGGCGGGCACCCGGTATTGCTGACCGGCAGCCGGTAAAAGAACCATTGCAGACAGGAATTAAGGCGATTGACTGTATGGTCCCGATTGGCCGCGGGCAGCGGGAACTCATTATCGGTGACCGGGGAACAGGCAAAACAGCGATTGCCATTGACACAATCCTTAATCAAAAAGGCGGAGACGTAATCTGCATCTATGTGGCGGTTGGGCAAAAATCCTCGACGGTAGCCCGGGTTGTCAAGACGCTGGCAGACCATGGCGCCATGGAGCATACGATTGTTGTGGTGGCCACGGCCTCCGACAGTGCGCCGCTGCAGTATCTGGCGCCTTATACCGGTGTGGCAATGGGTGAATATTTTATGTACCGGGGCCGGCATGTACTGTGCATCTATGACGATCTATCCAAGCATGCGGCCGCCTACCGGGCCATGTCGCTGCTGCTCAGGCGTCCGCCGGGGCGGGAAGCTTATCCCGGTGATGTGTTTTATCTCCATTCCCGCCTATTGGAGCGGGCGGCCAAATTATCGCCGGAACTGGGCGGCGGTTCGCTTACGGCATTGCCGGTTATTGAAACGCTGGCAGGCGATGTGGCGGCTTATATTCCGACCAATGTCATCTCCATTACTGATGGGCAGATTATCCTGGAAAGCGAACTTTTCTATGCCGGCACACGGCCGGCAATTAATGTGGGGCTGTCGGTATCGCGGGTAGGGGGCTCAGCACAGGTAAAGGCGATTAAACAAGTAGCCGGACGGCTGCGCCTGGACCTGGCGCAGTACCGAGAATTAGCGGCATTTGCCCAGTTTGGCTCCGATCTGGATAAAGGTACGAAGGATTTGCTTGAGCGTGGCAAAAGAATGACAGAACTCTTAAAGCAGCCGCAATATAAGCCGGTTGCGGTTGAAGAGCAGGTGATTGCCGTCTATCTTGGCGTCAATGGGCATCTTGATGATGTACCGGTTCTAAGTATCGGCAAGTTTGAACAGGAATTTCTTCCCTATATCCGCGCCTACCCGGATATTACGAACAGCATCCGCGAGAAAAAACAGATTGAGCCTGCGGTGGAAGAACGATTGAAAAGGGCCATCAAGCAGTTTAAAGATTCTTTTGCGAGGTGACGGTTATGGCTAATGCTTTGGATTTACGCCGCCGGATTAAAGGCATTAAAAATATCCAAAAGATCACCCAGGCCATGAAGATGGTCGCTGCCGTACGCCTGCGCAAAGCCCAGGAACGGGTGAAAGATAACCACCCCTACTGTCAGGGATTGGAGACCGCCATCGTAAGTGTGCTAAACCGTGGTGAGGATATTCGTAACCAGTTGTTTAGTAAGCGGGAGGTATTCCGGACAGGTTATTTGGTAATCGGGGCCGATAAAGGGCTGGCCGGTTCGTATGGCAGCAATCTTGGCAAAGCGGTACAATATCATATCGGTGGGAACAAGCATGTCGGTTTAGTGGTTGTGGGGCGGAAAGTAAGAGACTACTTTGAGCGCCGGAAAGTAGCCGTCGACAAAGCTTATCTCGGAATTTCGGAAAAACCGCACTACCGGTATGCCAGGGATATTAGCACTGCAGTCACCGAGTTGTTTACACAGGGAAAATATGACAGGTTGTACCTGGTTTATACCCGGTTTTGTTCGCCTGCCGTCCAGCAGGTAGCGATCGAGCCTATTCTGCCGATAGCGGTTGAAGCAGATTCAGACCGGCCGGTCATAGAGCAGATCTATGATCCGTCGTTTGAGCGCATTAGCGGGGAGGTAGTTGCTAAATGGCTGGAGGCCATGGTCTATAGGGCCTTAATTCACGCAGCGGCGAGTGAAGTGGCCGCCAGGCTGCACGCCATGAGCCTGGCGACCGATAACGCTCAGGACCTGATCAGTCAACTGGTGCTTGCCTATAACAAGGTGCGTCAGGCCAATATCACCCGGGAAATAACTGAAATTGTCGGTGGGGCGGAAGCACTGCGGTGAGAGGAGGAAAAAAATGGCTAGTGGGCAAGTAAAACAAGTAATCGGACCTGTTGTTGACATTGAGTTTCCGCAGGAACAGCTGCCGGCTGTCAATAATGCGGTGAAAATTACCGGCAAGGCTGCCGGCTATGACATCAATCTGACGGTAGAAGTCATGCAGCATCTGGGGGACAATGTTGTTCGCTGTGTGGCAATGTCATCTACCGACGGGCTGGTACGCGGTATGACGGCTACCGATACGGGCACGCCGATTACCGTGCCGGTTGGCGAGGGAACTCTTGGCAGGATATTCAATGTATTGGGAGAGACAGTAGACAATAATACGGCGCCGGTTGTTGCCAGTGAGTACTGGCCCATTCACCGGCCGGCACCCCCGTTTGTCGAGCAGGAAACGGCAACTGAGATTCTGGAAACCGGGATAAAAGTTGTTGATCTGATTGCACCTTATGCTCGTGGGGGAAAAATCGGCCTGTTTGGCGGGGCCGGGGTCGGCAAGACTGTTCTCATTATGGAGTTAATCCGCAATATCGCAACAGAGCATGGTGGTTTCTCCGTTTTTGCCGGCGTAGGCGAGCGTACCCGTGAAGGCAATGAACTGTGGCGGGAAATGATGGAGTCCGGGGTTATCAGTAAAACGGCACTGGTGTACGGGCAGATGAATGAGCCGCCGGGTGCCAGGATGCGGGTGGGTCTGACCGGTTTGACCATGGCTGAATATTTTCGCGATGTGGCCGGACAGGATGTGCTTTTATTCATTGATAATATATTCCGTTTTATCCAGGCCGGCTCCGAAGTTTCCGCCCTACTGGGGCGCATGCCGTCGGCGGTGGGGTATCAGCCTACTCTTGGCACCGATGTGGGAACACTGCAGGAGCGCATTACTTCCACGAAAAAAGGCTCGGTTACCTCCGTGCAGGCGGTCTATGTGCCTGCCGATGATCTGACAGACCCGGCACCGGCGGCTACCTTTGCCCATCTTGATGCAACCACAGTCTTGTCCCGGCAGATTGCCGAACTGGGGATTTACCCGGCAGTTGACCCACTCGACTCTACCTCCCGGATTCTTGATCCGTTCATTATTGGCGACGAGCATTACCAGGTTGCCCGCTCTGTTCAGGAAATTTTGCAGCGCTATAAAGAACTTCAGGATATTATCGCTATTCTGGGGATGGAAGAGTTGTCCGAAGAGGATAAGGTTGTGGTGGCTAGGGCCAGAAAGGTTCAGCGCTTCTTAAGTCAGCCGTTCTTCGTAGCTGAAGCCTTTACCGGCACAGCCGGTAAATACGTACCCCTCAAGGAAACTATCCGGGGCTTTAAAGAAATCTTAAGCGGCAAGTACGACGATTTGCCGGAAAACGCATTTTACATGGTCGGCACCATTGACGAGGTTGCAGAGAAAGCGGGCGCCACGAGGGGGAAGAGCAATGAATAAGACGCTGCATGTAAAGATCGTCAATCCACAGCGGAAAATCTATGAAGGTGATGTGCGAATGATCATTGCCCGGGCAACAACCGGTGAACTGGGTGTTCTGCCCGGGCATGCCCCGATGTTTGCCTTGCTTGATCCCTGGCCGGTAAGACTTTTGACCGAAGAAGGGGAGCGGCAAATCGATATTCAGGGAGGAATATTGCAGGTCAAGCCGGACTCGGTGGTTACCATCATCACCAATGGGGAAGAAAAAAAATAACGAATAGGCGTTAAAAGACAAAATCGCAGGTATACAAACGTATGCTTGCGATTTTGTTTTTTTAAGTTAGTTACAAGCAGGAATATCAATAAATTTACAGAAAAGGGATAAAGAGGAATAGGAGCTGAGGAGTGGGTGCCATGTTATGGAGCTATTTCTTTAGTGAGGATATCTTAGCTAAAATCATTGGAGATGAGCAATTTTCCCTGGAGCATCGAGTACTGAACATTTTGCTTATTCTCGGGCTTCTTTTGTCCGTTTTTAGTACGGTGTTTAATTATATAATCGATTTACAGACTGAAATATTCAGGTTTTGTATTTTCGTTGATGTAACTTTGCTTTGCCTTTATTATGTCTCTATTGTAAAAAGAAAGTATTGGACTGTAATTTACCCGGCGATATTTATGTGTATTTTTATTTTTACTCCTGCAATATGGATTTATAATGGGGGTTTGCTGGGCGGGGGTACATTTGATTTTATATTTTTCTCTTCGATAATTGCCATTTTACTGACCGGTCTTAAGAGAGTTGCGGCAATAGGAAGTTTACTGCTGGTAATTTTATTTATGGCGGAAATAGATGCAATGTATCCTTTTTTAACGATTGGCTATAGTGATGATTTTACCAGAAAAAGCGATATCATCAGTAATTTAATACTAATTCTCATTGCCAATTCTTTTTGTTTTGGCTTATTTATGAATTATTATAAAAAAGAGCAACAGAAATCTAAAGAGTACTTAATTCAAATTGAAAAGCAAAATATGGATAATGCATTAAGCCGGTTGGACAGGTTAAACCTGGTCGGTGAGATGGCCGCCAGTATCGGACATGAAATCCGCAACCCGCTTACAACAGTACGGGGCTATTTGCAATTATTCCAGCGTAAGCAAATGTATGCCGAACATGTTAATCAGTTCCAAATCATGATCGAAGAACTTGATCGGACAAATGCCATCATAACCGAATTTTTATCGCTTGCAAAAAATAAGACGGTGGCGTTCGAAAGTGGCAGCCTGAACGAAATCATCCAAGCGCTTTTGCCTTTACTACAGGCCGATGCTTTACATACCGGCCATGAGCTGCAGACAGAAATGGGGGAAATCCCTGCAATCAAATTAGACAAAAAGGAAATCCGTCAACTGCTGTTAAACTTAGTACGAAACGCCCTGGAGGCAACTCCGCCAGGGGGAAAAGTAGTCATTAAAACAGAGTGTCAGGATGGGAACGTTGTTTTATTTGTACAAGACACAGGCTGTGGAATTCCGAAAGACGTCTTGGACAAGTTAGGGATTCCCTTTTTAACAACTAAGGAAAAAGGGACCGGCCTTGGGTTGCCGGTGTGCTACCGGATTGTCGCACGGCATAACGCTAAGCTGGAAGTCGTAACAGGTTCGTCGGGAACAACTTTCTATGTGAAGTTTAAACTGCCTTAAAGACAATAAAGGGAATAAGTTTTTGAATAAGCCCGGCTGACTTTATTTGTAAAAGAATGACATGGGGGCATGCATAGGCTTGCAATAAAAAAATCAGAGGTATATAATAATTTGTGTGAGCGTTTGGATATTTCCTCAAACGTTGCAGTGGAGAAGAATTGCATATTTTATTTGGGGCATTAGCTCAGCGGGAGAGCGCTTGATTCACATTCAAGAGGTCACTGGTTCGAAACCAGTATGCCCCACCAGTAAAACATAGATAACTCGCGGCTTTGCGGCTTCGGATTATTTTTATTTATGTAAAGTTGTCCCTTATACCGTCCCTTACAACGCTTTTTCGTGGACAAAAATAGAATACTGTATATATGAGAAGGACAGGCCGTCATTTGGCTTGTCCTTCTTTTTTTACATTTTTAAGATTGTCTAGTATTCCCTGCATGACGTTAGCAGATTGCTTTTCAGTAGATTCTAAAGCATGTATATAAGTGTTTGCCGTAAATGATTTACTAGAATGTCCTAGTTTTTGAGATATTGCCGCAAGATCAATTTGACCTGATTTTAAAAGATAAGAACCCATCATATGCCGGAGTAAGTGAGGGCTTGCGTCCTTTAATCCATTATTCTCGCAGAAACGCCGGATAAACGTATTAAAACTATGGGGATGCCTTACAGATCCGTCAGGCTGAGCAAATACCCATTTGTCGGGAGCTGTTGGGTCAATAAATTCTACTACCTTACGGCGTTTATTCCTGCGCTTAGTGCCAGCAACAACTTCGTTTTTCCATTGCTGAAGCATGGTGCAAATATCTGGTGGTATTGATAATGTTCTGTGTGAATTAGTACTTTTAGTATCTTTTTCAATAATACCGCTGCCAGCAACATAAACAACAGCGCGGGCTATCGTAATGATTGATTTATCAAAATTAATATCTTTCCATTGTAAACCGAATATTTCTTCGCGGCGTAGACCGAGTGAAAAGGCTAGCATTACCCATAGCCTATGATTGAGTTTTTTGTCATTTGATAATACGGATAAGAATTGAGCCATTTCATCTTCATCTAGAATTTTCTTCTGGTGCTTTTCTTGTTTTGGTGGTTGTATTTTGGTCATGGGGTTTCTGATTACAAAGTCCCATCGAACAGCATAATTAAACAAGGTTTTTAGCAGAGTTATGTGTTTAGCTATGGTGCTATTTGACAAGGGTTTATTTCCATGTCCTGCATCTGGTGCTTTTAATTGGTCTATAAACTCCATGATCTGACGTACGGTAATTTTATCAATTTTTAGATGTCCCAAGCCTTGCTTAATACGAATAAATAAGTTTTCGTTATATTCGAGCGTGGTTGCTTCGTGATTTTGTTCGGCATGATGGTGTTTCCAGTAATCGTAAAACTCTGAGAGTGTCATCTTCTTCTTACCGGCTGCAATCACTTTACCCTGTAGACAATCGGCGGCAAACAGCGTGTATTCGTTTTCCACTTCAGCTATAGTATCACATTGAACAGTTTTTGTATAAACTCGTTGCGAGCCATCCGCATTATACCCATCACTAACTGTAAACAAATAGGAGTTTTCGCCGCGCTTTTTTATTTTGCTTGGCATTTGATTTCACCTCTATGAAGCTAGTTTTGTATTAAAAGGGGATTTTTTCCGCAGGGAAAGAATCTTGGTTTTGTTTTCTTTCTCGTTCTAAGTTCCAATCTTCAAATAAATTCCAGTTATTATACATTGATGGAGCACCACATTTAGGGCAAAATCGCGCATTTGCTGGTAGCTGAATATTACATGGGGCTGTGGTATAGTTCCTATTTCCAAAAGGATCAACCTCAAAACGTCCGCCACAAGAATTTATTAAAAAAGAACCACAGATTTTGCAAAATGGTTCACCGGGATTAAATTCTTCATTTTCACAGATAGGGCATTTTAAAATTCGAGCATTATCGTAAATCATAAACTCCACATCCTTTACAAAGTCGTAAACTGGACTTTTAATATTTCCCCATAATATATTTTGGTTGCCACATATCGAACAAAATTTTGCATGTTCAAATATAAAATAATTATTACATTCAGGACAATATTTTTGGTGTATAAAATCATAAAATTGATTTTGATAAAATTCAATTTCTTCTTTACATGTCTTATACATAAATTTTTGCACAGTTTTTACTTGTCGTTCACCAACATTCGCTGCCTGAAAAGATACATCGCATATTTGTTGAATATCGTAATAGCTACTAACTCCTGTTAATGCTAATAAAATAGGCGGGCGAAGAAGTTCTCCCGCAAAGGTATCGGCTTCTTTTTCTGCTGGGTGGTTTTTGTTTACTATCCCACCTCTACGAGCACAATCCATCCCGAATTCTTTTGGATGATCTAAACAAGCATGTCCAATTTCATGGGCGATAGTAAATCGCATACGGTCTTTGGGGATATGTGGACCGTCATCATATCGTATATGGAAAGTACCGGTTTCCGGATTTTGTGTAGTAATAGCTTCGCATTTTTTTTTACGCAAGATAGCAATTGCGTACGGAAAATCTTTTTCATGTTTTGAGTAGGGCTCTATAATAAAATCTAACTGCCCAATGATGAAAAACGGATCAATTGGAAGTGTATTCATGTCAATAAATGATATTAAGCATTGTGCTTCAAGGCGAGCACGATTGTGATCTGCACATCTCAATAATTCATCCTTCCTTCATAAAGTTTATTTTTTAGGACGCTGAGAAATAGTAAACTTCATATATTTTTCGACTTCTTTCAATTCTTCCTCTGTAAGTTCTTCAGCTGCGCGGAAAACCATTGCAAGTTGGCTATTCTGAAGGGCTTGTGGTTGTTTAGACGAGCCATTATCTATTTCAGCTCCACCTAAAATCTCATCTGCAGAAACGTTGAATATTTTAATAAGTTTGTTAAGATGCTCACTGTTAAGCCTTTTGCCTTCACGTCCTGTTTCTAAACTGTAATAGTACTGAGGAGATATGCCAAGCAATTCGGCAATTTTATTACCGGAACGAAGATTCTTGTCTGTTTGTGATTCACGTATTTTCCTTAAATTATTAGGCATTTTCATTATACTCTACCTCACTCCTATTATTTCTTATATTGTAACCTAATAGATTAATACAATCAATAACCATATAGGTTAAAATACTAGCATATTGTAAGCTATTTGGAGAAAAAACGAGATTGCGTTACGTAATTTCGTTTTTTTGCTATTTATCATGGTTGAATAGTGTAACCAAATAGAATACACTTTAAACATAAACAATAACCAAATAGGCTATTATACTTGGAAGGGGGTGGGTATATGCATGACTTTTCTGAAATAGTAAAAAAAGAGCTTAAACTGCAAGGTATAAGCATCCAAGACTTTGCGGGGAAACTTGGTTTTTCGCTTCAATATACATATAACTTGATTAACCGCAAAGGGAACAAACGCTGGAATGAGGATTCCATACAAAAAGCATGTGAGGTGCTTAGACTTGAAATTAAATTTGCAAGTAAAGGAGTCTGAATACGTGAATCAATTGATCAAAATTGATAATTCTGGCAAAACGACAGCCAAAGAGTTGTATGATTTTTTGGGTTTAAATTCTGCAGTATACGCCAGGTGGTGCAAAACGAATATTGTTGAAAACCAATTTGCTATTGAGGGAACTGATTATTTCCCATTCAACATGAATGTTGAATGCGGTGGACAAGCCTCAACTAATTATTATTTGACAATCGATTTCGCTAAGAAACTCTGCATGGTGTCCAAGTCCGAACGTGGCGAACAGGCCCGAAACTATTTCATTGAAGTGGAAAAGCGGTACAAACAAGTTGCCGAATCATTCACCACAAAACTAACCCCGCAACCTCGTTACCGAGCTAGAATGATTAGCACTGCTGTAAAAGACGTGGACGCTACTGCAAAACAACTTATGAAGCTATTTGCGGTAAAAGATGGTATTGCATATGCAGCGGCGGTAAATATGGTTGAAGAAACTTACCAGATCGACATGTCGCCGGTGAAAAAGCTACTTCCGGCAGCTGTTCATGAAACCGGGTTTATGAATCCAACGCAAATTGGGCAGCGATTTGGCGGCCTGAAAGCACAAACTGTAAATCAATTGCTAATGCAAAAAGGCTTGCAAGCAAAGATTGCAGGCGAGTGGCGGCTGACCGATGATGGCAAGCAATATGCGGAAGAAAAGCCCTATGAACGCAATGGTCATTCTGGCTATCAGATTCAATGGAATGAGTCAGTAATTATTGTTTTAACTGACCAAAGTACTATTCCAACAAACGGAATCTCGGGGTGATTTTATGCCACGTCTAACCAAAACAGCCTTCGCCGCAAAAGAAGACATATCGGTGCCAATACTAGATTCCTGGATATACCGCCACGGATTGCCGGTTATACAAATTGGTCGGCGCATATATATTGATCAATCTGATTTTGAAGCTTGGCTAAAAGAACATAAAAAAGTTGTCAATGAAAAGCCTCCGGTTAGATCGATGGAGGTTGTATTGCCCAAACAATGTCGTAAAAGTAGTATCGCATCAAAAATAAGGCGAATTTATTAAACCGGTTAATCCGGCTGCAGAAAGGAGGGACAGGCTTTTTTCCATCCATGTCCGGAAAGCGAGGTGAAAGAATGAGAGAGCATTTTATTCGTATTGAAGTTGAAGACGGAGAGGTAGAACAAATTATCCAAGAACTTTATGCAGCTCAAGAAAAAATATATCAATGTTACAACCGCTTGATAAGCCTTGGAGTTGTGACAGTAAAGCCGCCAGCGGCAACTGACGGCCCTGCTAATCAGTCTTCTTTTTCCAGCTCATTGACAAATGAATAAAGGACAGCGGCAGTGTTCTTAATCAGTTTGTTAATATCTTCGACAGTAGCCGGTGCGCTACTATTCGCAGAAGTTGGGCTGCTATAAAACTCAAAGTTCTTTATTAAATGGCGTAATTTTTGAGTATCAACCATAACGTCACCTCCCTTCACGGTGAACATTCGACAAAATCCATAAATTTCCTGTAAGGAGGTGATCCAAATGCAATGCGCAAACTGCGGCCGGGAGATTGATGAAGACCATTGCCAGCAACTCATTACCGAGGATATGCAAGATCAGCCGGTGTGCAGTGACCAGTTTACGTGCTATACAAAAATCGTAGCAAACCTTAAGAGCAAGCATATGCCGAAGGTAATTAAAAACGCCGCCCGATATGCGGCGAGGGGGTGAGAGATTGATTGAATGGTGGTGGCTAATCGTCGCGTTGCTGGCAGGTTACGCAGTGGCCCGGATTCAGCATGCTAACGAGCAAATTGAGTATTGGATTGGAGGGGATAGCGATAATGCTGACAAGTCAAGTAGATCGTAAGATGGTTGATATTTTGCGGGAGAAACTGAAAGACGAGAAAGACCCGGTCACCCAAAAAATAATTGAATGCAAAATCGCTAAGAAGGAAGGCAGAAAACGTGAATCACCTTAAACATCTCATAGTTGTCGGAGTAATTGCCTTGGCTGTAGCGAGCTGCGGGAACACAGAGCCACCTAAGGGTCACCTGGTCAGCGAAACGTATACCGTAATCAGTGGCGACACACTGGATAAAATTGCATACCGTTACATCGTAAAATCATCAGTATGTCGCGACATTCGCGAATTTCGTGAAGGCATCATTGAGCTCAATTGGGATCGTGTTTTTAATGGCAGGTATCCACACGGTGCGATTTATGCCGGTGACCGCCTGCAAATAAATTACTGGAAGGAAGACTGATCATGAAAAAACTGCAACCCGTAGCTCAGGCAGCAAAAGCTGTTGTTGGTGATCTGCTGGACAAAGGACTTACTGTCGGCGAAATCGTTATGACTCTCAGTATCGCCAAACAGGTGATTAAAAAGGACCAAATTAAAATGAAATGAGATGAAACTATGCCAAAAACAAAAATCGTTGGAATGCCATTAAAATGCTCCTCTTGTGTATGGAACGATGATTGTGGTGATCCAGACACAATTGCAACTTTATGCCCAAGCTTTTGCCAAGTTAACCACGAGCGTCTTTCACAAAAATAAAAAAAAGACCACATTAAAGTGGCCTATGAAAAGTAGTTACGAATATTTTAGCACACAGAAAATCAAATAACAATGGGGAGGTTCATACAGAATGAAGTCAACTGGCATTGTTCGCCGGCAGAGTTTCGATTGAATTGCGCCGAAACAGAATTGTTTTTTAAACCCTGTCAATACCATAAACTTCCCTATTATAGGGTATGCATATACCCGCAATATTATACATGGAGGTAAATCAAGATGAAACTATATGAATTAAGTACAGCTCATCAACAAGTATTTGACTTACTGCTGGATGAAGATTCCGACCTGGAAGTTTTAGAAGAAACCCTGCAATGCATTGAGGGTGACCTGGAGGTTAAAGTAAAAAACGGCATTGGCCTCATTCGTTCCCTGGAAGCTTACCATGATGCTATTGAGGTTGAAGAAAAGCGTTTGTCCCAAAAGAAAAAGACCACTAAAAACCGGATTGACTGGATTAAAAATTTGTACAAGCAGACCATGGAAATCATGAAAAAAGATAAAGTTCAGACGCCGATCGGCACCATGGCATTGCAAAACAATCCCGGTTCACTGGTAATAGATAATGAAAAATTAATTCCAGCCGAATTTACCATCGTGATTCCCGAACACTTTGAGCCGAACAAAGAAAAAATCAAGGCAGCACTGAAAGCCGGAATGGAAGTTCCGGGAGTTCGGATAATGCGGGGCAAATCTCTCAGGATCAGATAGGGAAAGGAGTATTTATGAATAACAAATTTAATCAATTACTGGTTGATACGCAAAGACCAGGAATAGACGCGCTGCTGGATTACTTGCAAAATGAAACTGATTTTTATACAGCGCCGGCCAGCACCAATTATCACGGAGCGAACGAGGCCGGCTTACTGGAACACAGCCTAGCAGTCTATGATCACCTTCAAAAGTTAGTGCCGCTATACTTTGATGAATGGGACGAAAGCACATTATGCATAGTTTCCTTGCTGCACGATGTCTGCAAAATGAATTTTTATAAAACAGCCACGCGAAATGTGAAAAATACACAAACGGGTATATGGGAACAAGTTCCTTATATTACCATTGATGACCAGCTGCCGTTAGGGCATGGTGAAAAATCAGTGATTATCCTGCAGCGATTTATTCCATTATCCATAGAAGAAATTATGTCTATCCGATGGCATATGGCAGGCTTTGACGATGCCGCACGGCAATACGGTGGTGGACAAGCATTAAGTTTGGCTATGAGAAAATATCCGCTTATTACGGTGCTACATATGGCAGACTTAGCCGCTGGGCTGATTGAGGGGATGTAGAGCAACATATGAACATTTATGAAAAACTACAAACCGTGCGTGTCGCTCTGCTGGAGAAAAGCCTGAAAAAAAGCGGCAAAAACACCTATTCCAATTATAACTATTACGAACTTGCCGATTTTCTTCCGGAAATTATGCAACTGATGGCAACCAACAAAATGACGTCGACCATTACGTTTACCAAAGAACAGGCGGCATTGACACTGATTGACATTGAAAAGCCGGAGTCTCAAATAGTATTTACTTCGCCTATGGCTAGTGCCAATTTAAAAGCTGCCCATGAAATTCAAAACCTGGGTGCCGTGGAAACGTATCAGCGTAGATATCTATATATGACAGCGTTTGAAATTGTCGAAGCCGATATTTTGGATGTCACCCAGGGAAAAGCAGTGCCGGCCGCTCAGCCGCAACCAGGGAAAAATACCGATCCAAACTGGTGCAGTCCAAGTAATAGCAATATGTTTGTCTTTGACACTAAAAACAGCCCCAAAGCAGAAATTGAACGTTTGTGGCAATTTGCCAATTGGAACAGTCAGGATTTGCCGGGATATATACAGAACTGGGCAGCTCGCAACCAAATTCCGGAAATGAATGATACCACCTATGCCGCATTACTTAAAGAACTAACCAGCTATTTGCAACAAATAGGAATGCAATTCGAAACTATTCCATTTTAGGAGGATACGCCATGATAAAAATGTTTGTAATGGGACGGTTAACCGCCGATCCGCAAGTCAACCAGCCAAAAAGCGGAGGGAACCCGTATACGTCTTTTAGTATCGCCGTAAACACCGGTAAGAATCAGGATGGCTCCGATAAAGCGACATTTGTTAATGTTCGGGCCTTCAATAAACAGGGGGAAACCATTTCCCAGTCCTTTAAAAAAGGCCATCGAATCGTTGCCGAGTTAAACAATATTGAAGTCAGCGCCTGGATACAACAAAACTCCGGGCAAGCGCAGGCCAGTTTAAATGCCGTGTTAAGCAGTTTTGATTTTGTTGAATATAAAGAGCAAAACCAGCAGCAGGGATATGGACAACAGCCACAGCAAAACTACGGCCAGCCGCCTCAACAGCAGGGATATGGACAGTCACCGCAGCAAAATGGATTTGCGCAGCCTGGCAATCAGCCACCGCAGCAGTGGGGCGGACAACCTCAAAATCAACCGCAGCAAAACTATGGACAGCAGCCGCCACAGCAAAACCAGCAGCAGAATTACGGACAGCAGCCGTCCCAAAATTACGGACAGTCACCCTGGGGCTAATATGGGGAGAGAATGATCTCTCCCTTAAAATTTACGGTGAAACATGATAACACTACGGAATTATCAACAACAAATTATTGATGACGTTGCTTACGAATTTTCTGCAAAAAATCTAGTGTGTGCAGTTGCCCCCTGTGGTGCCGGTAAAACCATTATCGTCAGTTGGATGTCAGCTGCTACGGCACTAAAAAATCGGCGAACCTTATTTTTAGTGCATCGTCAGGAATTAATTAAGCAGTCGACGGAAACCTTTACCGACATGAATATTCGCCACGGGGTTATCTCCACCAAGTACCCTAAAGATTACGAACAGCTTGTCCAAATCGGTAGCGTACAGACGGTAGCCAGAAGATTAGCCGAGATCTCACCGCCTGATTTCATTGTTATCGACGAATGTCATCATGCCACGGCCAGCACCTGGGGGAAAATCATAGCCTATTTCCCACAGGCAAAAGTTTTAGGTGTAACAGCAACGCCTGAACGGTTGGGCGGCCATGGTTTGGGAGACGTATTTCAATCCCTGGTTATTGGGCCTACGGCCAGAGAACTCATTACATTGGGAAATTTGGCACCGTATCGCTATTACGCACCACCGGCTAAATTCAACGCCGATGAAATCCGCGTGAAATTTGGCGAATACGTCAAATCGGACATGGAAATACAGATGGATCAAAATTCGGTCATTGGCGATATTATCGACAACTATTGTAAGCTGGCCAGAGGAATGCGCGCTGTTTGTTACTGTGTAAGCCTGGCGCACAGCAAACATATTGCTGAAAGTTTTTGCGCTGTCGGTATTCCGGCTATGCACATTGATGGCGATACGCCGGATATCATCCGGGAGCAGGCCATTCAAGACTTTCGCGACAACAAAATCAAAATTCTTTGCAACGTGGATCTCATATCCGAGGGCTTTGACGTACCGGCCATGGAAGCGGTCATTTTAGCTCGGCCGACGCAATCGCTGACTTTATACATCCAGCAAGCCATGCGGCCCATGCGGCCAGATAAAAACAATCCTGGCAAGGTAGCCGTCATTATCGATCATGTGGGCAATGTATTTCGTCATGGAATGCCTGATGAAGATCGGGAATGGACCTTGGAACCCAAAAAGAAAAAACCTAAACAAGACCGGATTTTGACCGTGAAGACATGCCCGAAATGCTTTTCCGCTCATTATGCAGCGCGGCAGTGTACGGTTTGTGGTTATGTTTATCCGACTGCAGCCCGGGACGATATGCCGAAAGAAGAGGCGGGGAAGCTCCTTAAAATTGAAGACGTGGAACGGAAAGCCAAACGCCAGGAAATTGGCCGGGCGCGAACCGTACAAGAATTAGAACAAATTGCCATTCGGCGCGGGTATAGCTTGCGCTGGGTAATCAAGCAGTGCGAAATCAAACACATACCACTTAGGAAGGGGTAAAGTTATGAAAATAATTAACAAGCCCGTATACAAATGTGAGTATTGCGATAAAGAGTTTCTGAGCAATAGGGGGGGGGCAGATACACGAAAAACACTATTGCAAAAAAAGGCCGACAAAGAAAAGATCTGATGAACGGTTAGGGATACCGTTATTTCCATATAAAGACAAGACGTAATGTTAATTCTGCTTAAGGGGAGGTTCGAAACATGCAAACCGCAGTGAAAAAAATTCAGGCTGAAATAGACAAAAACCCTAACAATGCCTATATCCAGGTAGTTGGACAATTCTTGCTGCAGCACCTGGAACTGCATCCTAATGATGCCAGAAAAATCAACGTCGACGGTAAAACAATAGCCAAAAGCTTAGACGCTATGCAAAAAGAAGCCTCAAAAAAGAAAGTGGGCAACTGCGCGGTACTGACCGATCAGGAAGGCTTTGCCGTCGTTTTAAAATATTTTGATATAAAAACGCCAGCTGTAGTAACTCCAATAGCGCGACCGACTGCTGCTTCCAAAGCGGTGCCGGCCGCACGGCCTGATACCGCCTTTAATGTCAGCCTGGAAGATTTTCTATAGGAGGCGATTGCTGTGCAGCAAAACGATTATCCCGAACTGCAGCATTTTTCTTCAGAATTGAGTACGGAAATTAAGCAATATGCCATTGATACGGCCTTTCGATTAAGCCGGTACATCTTTACCCGCCGGCGGGGCCGGCAGCAGTTCGGTTACTGCACCCATTGCCGCCAGGAATTCCCGACAACCGGCCTGCGGCACAATGGCAGTGCAATATGCCCTAAATGCCAATCGCAATGCTTTGTCAAGGCAAGCGGCATCGGGAGAAAAAGGCTTATTGATGAAGCGTACTTTGTCTACTATGAAAAATCCCGGCTTAATCCCGATGTTGTAGTGGCCCGCGGCATTTATGCCGTCCGGGATTATTCAGGCGATTACCGTACTGTTGAAACCCAATATATGATCCGTGCCTGGTATGTTTTTGAGCCGGGTCGCAGCGTCATGTTGCACCAGTACGGATTTTACAGTCAGGCAAAAAATATGTATCAATGCGCAATTGAGCGGAGAAAATCGGTGTTTTCATTAGGAATTCAGTATTCGGCTAACCATCGGGACGCATTTATCGGCCACTGCCGTGACAGTATTGCCAAGGCCGTACAGGGAACATCTTTCCGGTACAGCACATGGGAATCGTATGAGTGCGAGGCGGACGATATGGTCAAGTTTTTCAGCCTGTATGCCAAATACCCCTGCATTGAGTATTTGACCAAGCTGGGCTTTGAAGATTTGGTAATTGCCAAGCTCGAAGGCTATAACACTTTTGGCGCAATTAACTGGCGAGAAAAATCCATCTTTAAGGTTTTGCGGCTTACCAAAAAAGACCTAAAGGAAATTCGCAAAGAAAACATTGAACTTTCGCCGATTATTTTACGATTAATCCAAATTGCCAATAAGGATCGCTCCAAACTTACTTTGGCGGAAATTGTTGAGTTTGCGAAAAAATATACCTGTTATTTCCATGACCTGATTAAAATTCTTAAATACACCAGCTTAAAGAAAGCCGATGCCTATATTGTCAAGCAATTTAGTCGGAAAAACGCCGATGCCAACGGCCGCAAACATTGGTATCAGGAGCAAAGCATAATACTCACTTGGCGCGATTATATAGCCGATTGTCGGCGCTTGGAAATGGATTTGACCTGCGAGCAGGTACTATTCCCCGGCAGCTTATATCAGGCCCATCAAAACACCCTGGCCCAGGTCAAAATACAGGGAGACTTACTGCTGGACAAAAAAATTGCCAAGCGAGTTCCCGGCCTGGCAGCCAGGTACAGCTTTGAATTTGCCGGCCTTTTCCTACGACCAGCCGCCAGCACAAAGGAATTAATCGCCGAAGGCGCAGCCTTGCACCATTGCGTGGGCACTTACGGCGCAAGATACGCCAATGGCCAAGCTGGTATCTTTGTTGTTCGCAAGGCTTCCAATCCAGATAAGCCATTTTATACCATGGAAATCAGAGAGGATAAAATTATTCAATGCCGCGGCAACAACAATTGTTCGGCCAATGATGCCGTATCCTGGTTTATTGAGGAATTTGAGAAAGAAAAATTGAAGAAAAAAGCCGCTGCGTCGGCATAAAGGAGGCGTACCACATGGGGAAAATCACACGTACTCCCGGCATGATTGCTATTGAAATCAACAGCATTAAACAACAAACCCGCAACCTGGTGTTATATAACAGCATTGAAATCGGCCGGCGGCTGGCCGAGGCTAAGCTGCTGGTTCATCACGGCGAATGGGGAGACTGGCTAAAAAAGTCAGTGGATTATTCGCAAAGCACGGCAAACAATTTGATGCGGATTTTTGAGGAATACGGTGCCAGCCAAATTACCTTGTTAGGAGATAATGCAAAATCCCAAGCGCTTGGGAATTTAAGCTATACCCAGGCGGTTGCGCTGCTGGGCGTATCAGAAGAGGAACGCGAGAAATTCATCCAAGACCACCCAGTGGACAAAATGTCCACTCGGGAGCTGCAGGAGGCCATTAAAGCCAGAAAGGAAGCGGAGAAACGGGCTAGTGATTTAAAAAGCGATCTTCAGGCAGAGCAACTGAAAAACAAGCAACTGTCCATTGATCTAAAAAGTGAACGTCAGCGTCTAACCAGCGAAGTCGCCCGTCTTACCGCTTTGCTTGAAGCGGCAAAAAACAACGATTCTTCCCCTGATCAGGTTGAGCAGCTGCAAGCAGAGCTTAAAACAGCTCAGGAGCAGGTGAAGGAATTGACGGAAAGAATCAGCCAGCCGGTAACATTAGAGCCTGTAGTAGTTGAAAAAGTGCCAAAGGAATTGGAGCAGGAGCTGGCCGAACTGCGTGCCAAAAACCAGGAGCTTGAAGCCAAAACCGGTGGCCAGGCCAACCCAGCCGTTATAAAATACAGCGTATGCTTTGAGGCCTTGATTGGCGGCTTTCAGAAACTGCTCGGCGCTCTGGCCGAGATTAAAGAAACCGATGAAACCGCGCATGAAAAATATAAAAAGGCTGTCCTAGGGCTAATCAACAAAATGGCCGAGACGTTGTAAGGGGGAGTTGCTGTAGTGACTGAGACTGAGCATGATATACAAAATCAAATTCGTATCGAAATATCCAGGCGGCGCCTGGGCGTGTCATTCCGGACAAATGTTGGACGGGCCTGGACCGGAAATAACATCCGGAAAAACATCGACGGCAGTATCACCATTATGGACCCGAGGCCGTTCCAGACCGGTCTGCCGGAAGGATATTCCGATCTGACCGCCGTAGTGCCAGTGGTCATAACAGCGGAAATGGTGGGCAGCCTGATCGGCGTTGCCGGGTTCATCGAAGTGAAAAACGCAAAACGAAAGGCCACACCCGCACAACTGCATTTTATTGAACAAATGCGATCCCTGGGCGCACGGGCCGGAGTGGCTCGGAGCCCGGAGGACGCGGTACGAATATTGCGGGATGAATAACCATGATATGGCATAAACAAGGAGGAGAGAAAATATGTTATCAATTTTACGGCTGACATTGAGAAATAAGCAGCAATATGACTTTAGGACAGATAGCCGGGTGGCGGAGGCGATTGCCATGCACCACCAAGACGGCGGAGTGTTTTATAGCATTGAGGGTCGCGAAGGTTTGAGTGTTGATTTTAAAAGCGTCATTGCTGTGCAGATAATGCCGTTCCAAGCAGCAAGTAAAATTCCGGTTGCCGGCCCGCCGTCGGCTGTAGATGAACCCCTCCCTGGCAGGCGGGAACCTGCAGGGGATAAGCCGGAGCCGTTAACATACAATCCGACGCTTCCGCCGGAACCAGACCAGGAAGCGCCAAAGGAACTGTACAAAATTGAGTGCAAATGCGGAGCCGAGTATTTCTGCCGGCTGTTTAGCAACACCACAAAATGCCGCTGCAGAGAGTGCAATGATACCGTTTTTGTGGACAAATTTACTCCCAAGCGGATCGGGGACAATAATCAGCCGGCCACGCTGGTTACCAACCGATATAGAGTGCATTTTATTGAAGGCGATAACTAGGGGGTGAAACCCATGCTTAACCGCATGCAGCAAGCCGGCTTTGAGCGGGCCAAAAAGTGGTGGTCGGACGGTAACGGGCAAATCTTTAAAATCGCCGGTTATGCCGGTACCGGCAAGACTTATTTGTCCGGTGTTATTGCGGACGCCCTGGCCGGCGAAAAAATTGCCTTTTGCGCTTTCACCGGTAAGGCGGCCTTGGTCATGCGGCAGCGCGGCATGCCGGCCACAACGATTCACGCATTGATCTACAACATGGAAATGCGTCTGGTGCCGCATAAAAACGGCTACAAGCGCAAATTGGTGCCTGTACTGAAAGAACGCCTAGACCCCAAACCATCCCTGATCCTAGTGGACGAATCAAGCATGATTAGCGAAAAAATACTGGACGATCTGTTGTCGTTCGATATTCCGGTAATTGCCGTTGGCGATCCATTCCAGCTGCCACCGGTCGGCAGCAAGGATTCTGATTTACTTATTAATCCAGACGTTACCCTGGAAGAAATCATGCGACAGGATGAAGGCAGCGCCATCGTCTATTTGGCTGAAAAAATACGGAAAGGGATCCCGCTCAATGATGATGAAAGCGCACCCGACTGTATTTGGCAAATGTCGAAACGCACGGTTGATGAGGATACGGAAAACATTTTTAAATGGGCCGATCAGATCATTGCCGGCCGCAACGCCACTGTTGCCAAAATCAATCAAATGGCGCGGGAATATCTTGGCTTTACGGAAAAACTGCCCATGGTCGGCGACAAGATTATCTGTAAGCGCAACGATTGGGGTACTGTCTTGTTAGGCGAGAAAATCACGACAGCTCTTGTCAATGGATTGGTCGGATACTGTACGGCCATTCATCAAACCGAGACATTAGATAAGGTACCATGGAAAGACGAACCGGTCCATGCCACGGAATACACTTTAAATTTACGGCCGATATTCGAAGAAAAAGCAGAATTCAAAGAAATTCTGTTTGATCCGGACTCCTTCTACGAAAATAAGGAAACCCGGCAATACATGAAAAAAATGATCTTTCAGTTTGCCTATTGCATTACCTGTCATGCTGCCCAGGGCAGTGAGTGGGACAACATTATTTTATATGACGACAGCTGGCCGGATTCTCACGATCCGTTGTTTCAGGCCCGCTGGCGCTATACAGGAGTAACAAGAGCGTCAAAACGTTTAGTATGGCTTCGATAAGGGCGGATGAATCATGGATGCAACTCAATTTTTAAATAAAATATTTCAATACACGGAAATCGGATACACACAAATATTTGCCTTACCATCTACCCAGGCCCGTGCAATCCAAGTCGCCGATCTGTCGCCAGTACCGGCAACTATTAAACAATTCCAGGGACAAAATATCTATTTTTCGCCTGGATTATGCGGACAAGCTAAAGATAGCAAGCTGTCCGAAGCAGATATTATCGGCATTCCGGCGCTATGGGTGGATATGGATATTTATCACCCGGTTGCCCATGCGGAGAAAAATTTACCCCACACAGTCCAAGAAGCCTACACATTAATACCGGAATTTCTGCCCCCGACTATCATTGTTCATTCCGGCTACGGACTGCAGTTTTGGTGGCTGCTCAAGGAATGCTGGTATTTTGATACTCCGGAAGAAAAGCTGCAGGCCAAAAGTTTATTAACGCGGTTGCAGGGATATATTCGTCAGCAAGCGCAGGCAAAAGGGTGGAAATTAGACGCAGTACAGGATTTGTGCCGGGTGATGCGTCTAACCGGTACCCTGAATGTCAAAATACCGGCCACGCCGATTTTAGCCCAGATCATTGAACAATCCGACGTATATTATGATCCATCCGAAATTGATGAATTACTGCCGGCCATAGAGCAGACAGCAGCTGCAGCAGCGCAAACCCGGGAGAGTGGTTTTGAACGGCGCCCAACTGACGGACCAGCTGATTATATGCTGGCCAATTGCAAATTTCTGCAGCATTGGCAGCTGAATTATAAGACACTGCCGGAACCGGTCTGGATGGCTGCCTGTACGAATCTTATCCGGGGCATAAATGGCGGGGACATGGTTGTAGAAGCCGCCAAAAGCTGGCTGGGGAATAAATACAGCGAATCGGCGACCTTTAAAAAAATCCAGCACTGGATTACCGAATGCCATCCGACAACCTGCGAATTTATTCAAAATGAACTGCAATTCACCGGTTGTGATCAATGCGGTGTGCAGTCGCCTTGCGCTTGGTCCTTAGGCAAAGTTCCCCAGGCGCTGGCCAAAGTGCGGACTATTGCCATTCCTGCCCCGGAAAGCGTTTTTCAGCCGGAAACGCTGGGATCGCTGGCGATTATTGAAAAGAATAATCCAACCGAATACGCTAAATTTAAAGAAAAATGCCGCGGCAGAATCAATTTAAACGACCTCAATAAATGCCTGAAACAGTACCGTAAGGACGCGTCTGGCTTGGAAGTACTGGAAGGCGGGGCAGGAGCCCTGCAGGCAGGTCAGAAACTTGGCGACGTCACAACCAGCCAGTTTGTTCCAGATACGCCGCTGGACTTAGCGATACCGGCAGGCTTTACCTTTGGACCAGGCGGCATTGAAGAAATTAAAAAAGGCGCCGAGCATGATATGCGGTATCTTGCCGCCGGCGCACCTGTCATTATATCGGAACGTATTTACAATATGGACACAAAGACCGAAAAAGTGCAGCTAACCTTTAAATACTTTAACCAGTGGGCCAGCGTGATCCGCAAGCGGTCGGAAATTTTTTCCGCCCGTAACATCGTGAGCTTGACGGATTTTGGCCTGAATGCATCCTCAGAGTCGGCCAAGTATCTTGTAAAGTATCTGCAAAAACTCGAAGCCGCTAATCCGGAAGCCATTCCCTTGACCTATGCTGTTTCTAAAATCGGCTGGCGCGAAAATTCTTTAACTGATTTTATCATTCCCAACACCAGTAAATATCGGATTGATCTGGAAGACGAAGGCGAGATAACCGAGGCATTCAGTATTCGGGGCGAATTTGCCGAGTGGACTAAAATCGCCGTTGAAGTTCGCAAGCAGTCATTTGCCAGATTCATTCTTGCCGCGTCATTTGCTGCGCCACTCCTGAAAATATTTAAGAATCGTAACTTCATGATTTATTTTTGGGGAACGTCCGGCGGTGGAAAAACGGCCAGTCAAGTTTTCGCCCTAACCGTTTGGGGATCACCGAATAAGCTAATGAAATCGTTCTATGGTACGCAAAACGGCATTGAAAAAGCCCTAGCGTTCAGCAATGACTTTCCTATGGTCATCAATGAAAAACAGGTCATGAACGGCAGAGACAAGCAGGATCTATTCGAGCAGATTGTGTACATGCTGGAAGGTGGCCGGGGGAAGCTGCGAGCGAGTAAAACCGGTCTGCAGAAAACTTCGACCTGGCGCAGTATTGGTATGGCATCCGGAGAGGAACCACTGTCAAAAGAAAACTCCATTCAGGGGGTTAAAACCCGTCTGTTAGAACTCAATGTATTTCCGGTCATTTCTGATGAACAGTTCGCAAAATCTCTCTATGCAGCAGCGGAAGACCATCATGGCCACGCCGGCCCGACTTTTATGGAACAGCTAATCAAAGAAGCTGAAAACAATTATGAAGAAATCAATAAAGCTAGGCAGGCCCTGGTTGCTGTGCTGAAAAAGCAATTTCCTGAACACTTCAGCGTTCATATCGACAATGTGGCCCTGGTTGCCATTGCGGATTATTTGTCGAGCATGTGGATTTTTGGTATTGAGCCAAAGCAAGCCGAACAGGAAGCCTATCAGTTGGCGTATACGATTATGCAGGAATTGCCGACGGAACGGCAGATATCCGATGTAGAGCGTGGCTGGGATTTTGTGCAGAACTGGCTGGCAGCCAATGACGGACGGTTTGACGGTCAGTATCAAGACGTGAAGGTTACGCCGTCATATGGGTTTAAAAATGATGACAGTATATGTATTTACCCAGAGTATTTAATGGACGCTTTAAAAAATGCCGGATTTAGTCCGGACAAGCTAATTCGGGAATTTGCAAATAAGGGAAGGATTGCTACGGAAATGGATGGAGAAAAGCGGCGATTTAAAGTTCAGATTAAGTATAAGGGAAGAAAAATACGGGTAATAAAAATTATTAACAATGTGCAAGAAAATTTGCTTTGAGTGGGTACGCGGGTACTTGAGTGGGTACTTAGTGGGTACTGTAAAAATCCTTATAGTATAAGTGGTTATATAATATAGTACCCACTGTACCCACTCAATCCAATATATAGTCTTATATAGCGATACACCACATTAATATTATGGTAACTAATAAAACATTATTTACATAATATTAAGGTGGTAAGGTATCTCATAAAAAAGTATAACACCATTTCGAAAATAGTGGGTACTGTGGGTATTGTGTCTGAAACCTTTTAATTTGTAAGGGTTTTGAGATATGAAAAAGTACCCACTTGGTAGTGGGTACTTTAAAACAGGGAGGCTGCGAGACTAAATCATGGGATATTTTGATCAAATAATACCGCCGCCCAATCATCAAAATCTATTATCTGCTGTGGACAAGTTCACGCTTATTAATCAGATGATTGAACGGGTAGAAAAACGGGCGTTAGATATCGTCAATGAAAAATATCCCTATATGAGGGATATGACGGGTACGGTCATTATTGACCCCTATGCAGACTACTCACCGGAAGATCATGTTTTTTGGCTCAAGTTATTGCAAATGGCCGAAAGTAGAAGTCGCGAATTATACGCTAGACTGTTCTATTTGCGAGGAGTCGGAACCAAGTTGATACCTAACAAGCAATGGGGATTTGTTTTCCAGCCTGTTATCGGCCCCAACGGATGGAACAATATTGAGCAGTATAACCAGGAAAAAACTTGTTTGAACGATTATGGCAATCAGGTTATTGAGTTGTTGAAATTTATTGCTATGAGGAGGTAAAAGATTTGCATAAACGAGATCCAATAATGAAGCAAGTGCAAAAGTATCTCTACTCCATTAAGAGGTCAGAGATTAAAATATTAAATTTAGAACGTGCTATACAAGATTTGGATACACGCAGGGAGTCGCCGCCAGTATGGATGCATGATCCGGATACTATTTCAGTAACAGGCGGTCAGGAAGGCTCAAAGCAGGAATCTTGGGTAGAATTTTTAGAAGCATATCCGGGGCGACGATCCTATCTGACTGATTGTTTGGAACAGGAGCAAAAGCGAGTAGAACAGTTTTACCAGACCTTAGATCAATTGTCAGCAGAAGGAAACTGGGGACCACTGGCGGCCAATATTATTCGGCATAAATATATTCAACGGATAACACCGGATACTGCGATTTATACGATGTTTTTGTTTTGTACTAAGGAGAGCTTTTACCGAACACACAAGAAGGCGTTAAAATTCTTCTATGATGTTTTGCCTGATGTTTTTCAAAATGACACTTTCGTGACACTAAATTTATCAAAAAACGTGGTATAGTAAGAAATAGAAATAGTCGCTCTGATGTGGAGCGGCTATTGTTGTATCCTTGCAGGAAATTGCTTCCTTTTTATAGAAAAGTATAAACAAGAGGAGGCTTGTCATGAACAGAAAGCGCTTTGTTATAATAGCTACTTTATTATTTTTTATTATAGGAGTGTCGTTAACAGTGTTCGCGGAGGAACCGACTGACAACAAAATTCCGGAACGTCCTGATCCCAAGGATGTGATACATTTAAAGTTGATAAGTCATTCCGTTTACTTTCCTCAGGAGATCAAGCAAAAGTATTCAGGACAGGATTTTTTAATTGTGCTACGTTTTCAAGTATCGGCGTATGGGTATGTAAAAGATGTTAACGTTTATGTGAGTTCAGGATATAGCGATCTTGATGATACTTTAGTTGAATCAGCTAAAAATTTCATTTTTACTCCAACTTATATAAAAAATAAGCCAGTTGACTCTGTTTGTCGAGTTCCGATAAAAGGTACAGTACCAGCGCCCGATATTGATAAAGGGCAATAATTCTAGTTGCAGGAGATTAATTCCTTTTGCCGAAGAGTGTATAAAAATGGTAAAAAGGAGATGGTAATTATGAAATTTTTCCTTCCTGCCGCAGAAAACAATGATCAAACTCAAAGCGTATATAATCAAATAAAACAATTTGCCCAAGAAACAACAAGTTGGCCGATTCGCGAAACAAGAATATTTAGCATACAATTTCGAAATGACGGCAAGGAATACTATGCTGAAGTTGGTAAAGTAGAGAATTTAACAGGTGATTTAGTTATTGCTATTTTTGAATCAGAACTCACTTATTTAATTTGCACTAAATATAGAGGGGTACTTAAAGATATGCCTATTATAGTTGGCAAGAAAGATACTATCACCCATACATTATTCGAAAAAGAATAAAAAACATATGAGCCTTCGGGCTCTTTTTTTCATGTCTAAAAGGAGGCGATTGTTATGGATAAAAAGCCTAAACCGAAGCCCGTACCAACCCATACAGCGTTAGTGCATCCGCCAACAACGTCACCGCCTAAAAAAGGTTTGACAGGGTTTATTTTAAAGTAAATCAAATTCCCAAGCGCTTGGGAATATCAAGTTATCATTAGAAGGATGGAATGAGATGGCACAGCCTTTATTGTTCGATGAACCTGACGACTTAGAACCAATAACACTCTTGCCGCCGCTTGGTATGTCACGGACAGAACAAGTAATTGAAAGATTTAGATTGGACCTTATTAAATCGTTAGGTGTACCTGCGGCTGTATTAGGATGTAACCAGTTGAGAACAGCTGATAATGAACGGGTCCTTCCAGGGAAGTAACCGGCTTGCGGGTCTTGCGAGCCCCGAAAACTTGCTAGCTGCAATTTCTTTTTTATGTTTACTTACAAGGAGGCGGCAATATGACAGAGCAAATTATTAAAATAAATAAAAGTACAAAAACCACCGCGGACGGGCTTGCCGCCTGTTTCGGACTCAGCCGTCCGCGCATTGTGCAACTCGCTAACGAAGGCGTGCTTATTCGTGATGAAAACAGTAAATATCTTATTGCTGATAATATTCAGCGCTACATCAATTCAAAGGCTGGCGGCAATGGGGAATTATCGTTTGATGCCGAGCGAACAAAGCATGAGAAATTCAAAAGTCGTTTGACAGAATTGCGCCTGGAAAAAATGGAAAACCGCATGCATGATGCCAAAGATGTTGAGCGTGTCATGACTGAAATGATGACTAATCTGCGCACGCAATTACTGGGGTTGCCGTCACAGCTTGCTGGGCAGATGGCTAATCAGCCGCAAGAAGTCGTTTATCAAATTATAACCAAAGCAATAGAAGAAAAACTATCCGAACTGGCTGACTATACTCCTGAACTATTTTGTGGTGATGACGATGAAGAAGAAGACAGTTGAACTTTTTCAGCGGATTTGCAGGCTCGCCTTTACGCCGATTCCCAAAACATCAGTCAGCGAATGGGCGGATCAGTACCGTATCCTATCCTCGGAATCGTCGGCTGAACCTGGCCAGTGGCGGACAGACCGGGCGCCGTATCAGCGCGAGATCATGGACGCCTTTACCCAGCCGGGAATCCATAAGGTTGTCGCCAAGACGGCCAGCCAAGTTGGCAAGTCGGATATCATGAACAATGTTATGGGGCGATTTGCTCACCTTGACCCCGGCCCAATCATGATGGTACAGCCTACTATTACCGACTCGGAGGACTTCTCTAAAAGCCGAATTGCACCAATGATCAGGGACACAAAAATTTTGACCAATCTGTTTTCAGACGTAAAATCAAGGGATACCAGCAATACTATCCTGAGCAAGTTGTTCCCTGGCGGCCGGCTGATCATGTGCGGTGCTAACAGTCCGAATGGGTTGGCCGGTCGGCCGATTCGCATTCTCCTGGCTGACGAAATCAACCGTTTCCCGGACAGCGCTGGCACAGAAGGGGACCCGCTGGATATTGTTTTTAAACGGTTGACTACGTTCTGGAACTGGGTGGCGGGGTTGTTTTCAACTCCAACTATCAAAGGCTCATCCCGCATTGATACCGAATATATGGCCGGTACGCAAGAGGAATGGCAGCACGAATGCCCCAACTGCCAGGAAAACCACCTGATCACTCACCGCGACATGGTTTATGATTATACTGAAACTAAAAACGATGACGGCACCAAATTTATCGTTGTTCACTGGGTAAAATGGCGGTGTCCGGATTGCGGCTATGAGTTCGACGAACAAACCATGAGAGCGACGCCGCAAAAATATGTTGCCCATAATCCGAACGCATTGAAAAACGGCGTTCGGAGTTTCTTTGTTAACTGTTTTGCTTCCCCTTGGCTGAAATGGACGGATATGATCCGTGAATATCTGGAGGCCAAGGGAGATCCGGAACGCGAGAAAGTCGTATTCAATACCCGTTTCGGCGAAGCCTATGAGCAAAAAGGGAATTTTGAAGATGAAGCCATATTCTTAAAACGGCGTGAAGCCTACCCCGCAGCATTGCCTGACGGGGTTTTATTATTGACCGCAGCCGTCGACACTCAGGACAACCGATTGGAATACGAGATTTGCGGTTGGGGTGACAGTGAGGAAAATTGGGGCATAAAAAAAGGCATTGTACTCGGTGTCCCGGACCGGCAGGAAACTTGGGACGAACTGGACCAGCAACTAGATCGTGCGTATCGGTTCACCAACGGTACCGGTCTTGTGGTAGCCAGAACCTTTATAGATTCTGGCGGCCATTATACGAAAGAGGTATATAAGTACTGCTACCGCAACATGCACAAAAACCGTTTTGCTATTAAAGGCATGCCTGGCGCCGGCGTTCCACTGATTTATAAAATATCGGCGGTAAAAGAGTATGGGATTCCGCTGGTACTGATCGGCGTCGACAGCGGCAAGCAGTATGTGTTTGATCGTTTGTCCATCGAAGAGCCGGGTCCTAAATATTTTCACTTTCCGCTTGACCAGGATAAGGAAAATATGATCGCTGAGGCCATTAAAAAGGCAGGGATGCACTTACCGGAATTGCTGCTCATGCGCGGTTATGATCAAATTTATTTCAAGGGACTGGTTGCCGAGCAATTGGTACCGAAAAAAGAGAGAGGCAGGGTGGTTATGGTCTGGCAAAATATTGCCAAGGATAAGCGCAATGAACCGCTGGACCTGCGGGTGTATAACCTGGCCTGCCTGCACAGCATTAACCCGGACTGGGAGACCTATAAGCAACTGATTCAAGGTACAAAACAAGAGGCAATTCGAATGAAAAGTGAACAAAAGGCGGGAAATTCTCCTCCGCCTAAATACGGCTGCATTAAGAAAGGGGTGTCATAGTGGCTAACAACATACAAGAGGATCGGTTAAAAAACTATCTGGACGCGGAACGAAAGACTTTACTCGCCCAGGAATATCAGGATGGAAGCAAGAAAAATCGCCGGGCTGACTTAAATCAAATTAGCGAAGGCATCAATGAACTGCTGGCCGGCGGCATTGGTGTAACCGTACAGCCCGGGGGCCGATCCCGCAGGGTAATCTTCAGAGATTGAGGTTAGAATAATGGCAAAAAAACGAAAACGGCAAAAAGCCAGACTTCCTACTACCTCACTGCTAACGCCCCAGTCTGGCGCCCAGGTAATTCGTAGAATTCTTAATACCGGGTATTCAGAGAGTGGCGCCAGCTATAAAAAAGGCACAATGGCCGGCTGGCGGCCTGTACGGAGCAGTCCGCAATCTGATATTGATATGAACCTGCCTACTCTCAGAGCCAGATCGGCTGATGCCGTGATGAGTATTCCACTGGCCTCCAGCGCGATAAACACCTCCCGGACCCATGTTGTCGGGGCTGGTCTAAAGCTCAGTCCTAAGCCAAAATACAAGTTGCTGGGTATCACGTCGGAGCAGGCCAAAGAATGGGCTCGAACCACGAAAGAGGAATTTGATCTATGGGCCAACAGTAAATTTTGTGACTTGCTCAAAAAGAATAATTGGTATGATCAACAGGATATTGTTTATCAATGCTACATGATTGACGGAGACAGCTTTGCAGCCATTAAATACCGTGAACCGCTGCCGGGCATGCCTTACAACTTACGTATCCAAATATTCGAAGCAAGCCGGGTATGTAATCCCGGGACACAATCCCTGCTGGGTTCACCTTGGTCGGTGACAGTAAAGAATCCGGATAACGGCAACCGCATTATCAACGGTGTTGAGATCAATGACGACGGTGCTGTGGTGGCTTACTGGATTTGCAATCGGTATCCTTATGACCCGACTAACATGGAGATTCCTAAATGGGTGCGAGTAGAAGCTTTTGGACAGAAAACCGGACAGCCGAATATTCTCCAGATATGCCATGACGAACGCCCCGAAGAATATCGGGGCGTTCCGTATTTAGCCCCAGTGCTTGAAGTGTTAAAGCAAGTGGGGCGCTATACAGAGGCGGAACTGACGGCAGCTATTATCAAATCTTTCTTTAGCCTGTTTTTTGAAGAAAATTATGCGGGAAATGGAAATTTCCCATTACAGAATGTATTTGCTCCACACGAACGGGTATCACTGAATCCCAACGACTTTGAACTTGGATCTGGCACTATGAATGTGCTGCCACCGGGGTACAAGGTGACGACGGTTGACACCGGCCGCAGCCTGTCGACTTACGAAGCGTTCAGTAATCAGCTGATCAGGCAGATCGGAGCAACCCTGGAGCAACCGTATGAAGTCCTGATAAAAGCCTTTAACTCCAGCTATTCCGCTTCCCGGGCGGCCTTGCTGCAGGCCTGGGCGGCTTTTAAAATCCGCCGCATCTGGTTTGTCCGCGATTTTTGCCAGCCCTGCTATGAAGCCTGGCTTACCGAGGCGATTGCCATTGGCAGGATTAAAGCTCCGGGCTATTTTACCGACCCGCTTAAGCAGAAGGCATGGGCGAATGCGGAATGGTACGGCCCGGTCATGGGCAGTGTAGACCCGACGAAAGAAGTGGAAGCTGCCGCTCTGCGAGTAAAATATGGCTTCAGTACCCGGGAAAAAGAGACGGCCGAAATGACGGGTACTAATTTTGATGAGAATGTGGAGAGCCTGGCCATTGAAGAGCAAACCTTACGGGATGCCGGACTATCTACGGGGATGGAAGTGAATACTGGTAAGGAAGGATTGCTGGAAGAGGAGCAAAGACAGCAGAAAGGAGGTAGTCATTTTTAATGCGATTTTGGAATTTCCGTAATGAAGCCGATAGCGAGGATATTGAACTGAGAATTGCCGGCGAAATCGTTGACGACGACAGCGCCTGGATTTATGAATGGTTTGGAATTGCGGCCGCATCCCCCAACGCTTTCCGCGAGGAATTGAATCAGTATGCCGACAAAAATCTGACCGTGTGGATTGATAGTTGGGGCGGTGATGTAACAGCAGCTGCCGGTATTTATAATGCGCTTAAGGAGCATAAAGGCAAGGTAACGGTCAAAATCGACGGCAAAGCAGTATCAGCCGCCTCGGTAATTGCTATGGCCGGCGATGAGGTTTTGATGTCGCCTGTCGGCGTTTTGATGATCCATAATCCCTGGACCGGCGTTAGTGGGGAAGCCAAGGACCTACGGCATGTGGCAGATGTACTTGACGTGATTAAGGACACGATCATGAATGCTTATCAGTTGAAAACCGGTAAATCTCGGTCGAAAATATCACAAATGATGGACAATGAAACCTGGATGAGCGCGAAAACTGCTAAGTCTGAACGATTTATTGATGACATTCTGTACTCCGGCAAAGAAGATACGGACCAGCCTGTAGAAAATTCCTTTATGCTTAGCCATATGGCAATTCAAAACAGCGCAACGGCTTCCATGCGTAATTTTATTGAGGAGTACAGAAAAAATTTACAAAATAACAAGGAGGGAACCGAATTGGCCATTGATTCTATTGAGGATTTACAAAGAGAAAAACCTGACTTAGTAAATCAGGTGGTTCAGGATGCTGTTAAAGCGGAGCGGGAGCGAATTATTGCCCTAGATGCGCTGGATGATCCGCAAAATCCAGCCATCCATGATCTGATTGAGGATGCTAAAAAGACCGGCAAAACAGCCGCTGAAATTCAGACGGTAGTCGATATTGTAAAAAAGCATTCCAGTGATATTACTGCTGCGGCGGAGAACAAAGCCGGTCAGCAGTTTTTTAATGCTGTTATTACCGACAACAAGGCATCCGGCGTGGATGATGCCAAGGCGACGGGGACAAGCAGCAAGGTGGATGATAAACAAAAAGATGCGATGGCTATCAGTTTTATGGCCAGCGTTATTAATAAAAAGAACGGGAGGGTGAGCAAATAATGGCGGAATTGGTAAGAGATATTAACAAGTTTGAATATGACGGCTTGATTGGCGGTACTAATCCACCTATTTTTACCAAAAATGTTGTCATTGTCAGTGGTGCCGGTAAGTTGGTCCGCGGCACCGTTTTAGGACAAATTACGGCCAGCAAGAAATATAAAACGGTGAATAGCACCAGTGAAGACGGCAGCCAGGTTGCTAAAGCAGTGCTTGCCTATCCGGTGGACGCTACCAGTACCGACATTGTGGCAACCGTATACTGGTCAGGTCCTTTTAATCGTAAAAAATTGATTTTCGGCGGCACCGACACGGCTGATACTCACGAAGATGCATTAAGAGACGTTAATATTTTATTGACGTCCCAGCAATAAGGAGGAATGAAAGATGGATATTAATAACACATATTCGCTGTTACAAGCATTAGAACAGTCTTTCCCGCCACAGACATTATTTAGAGACACCTTTTTCCCTAATCCCTTAACATTTCCCACAAAAACTGTAATGATGGATTATCGTAAGGGAAACAGAAAACTGGCTCCTTTTGTCGCTAAAGGCGGATCGGGGAAGAATGTCGGTCGTACCGGATTCTCCACTAAGGAATATGAACCTCCAATGATGGCGCCGGATCGCCCGACTACCAACGAAGATGTGGAAAGTCGTGGATTCGGAGAAAATGTTTTTTCAACCATGACTCCAGAGCAGCGTGCTCAGCAGTTAAGGGCGCAAGATATGGCCGAATTGATGGATATGAATACGCGTCGTATCGAATGGATGTGCGCGCAGTTAATGCTTTTTGGTCAGTTTGAGGCAAAAGGATATGCCGATGATGGTGAAACCGTCATCATTGATACGGTTACCTATCCGAATTGGACACAAAAACTGACTTTAACCGGTTCTGATATGTGGACTGATGCAAGTGCTGATATGTACGGGCAAATGCAGGAAATGTCTCAAACAGTATCTCGCAACAGCGGTCGCGTTCCAGATGTGGGCATAGGGAGTTATAAAACCTGTAATAAAATCCTGAAAAATGCAAGCATCCTGCAATATTTGCTTATTCCCAACGCGCAGAACTTATCACTGATGAGCATTCAGCCTAGAATCGTCAGTCCTGGCGTTGTACGTATCGGATATATTCAAAGCTTAAATCTTGAGATTTATGCCTACGACGGAATTTACGAGGATGATGATGGAGATATCCAACAATACATTCCTGATGGGTATTTTGTTATGGGCGTTTCGGGGCGTGGAAGCCAATTATTTGGTGCCGTGACCCAATTAGAACAAGATGGAGTGCGGCGTACTTATCAGGGAGCCAATGTTCCTAAAGTATGGAATGAAACTGGTAAGGATGTACAAAAGATCCGCGTAGCCAGCAAGTGCGTTCCGAAGCCGGAGTTTATTGACGACTGGTATACCCTGAAAGCATTTTAAATTCTGCCGATTACCGGCAAAGGAGGTACTGTTTTGGATTTACATGTGAAAAGATTCAAAGTACGCTACCAAGGCAAAGACTATGGCCCTGGTAGCGTTATTTATAACGTTGAGCAAGAATTGGCCAAGAAATTAGCTGCAGGAAGCAATGGAACAATAGAGGCGCTACCCGAAAGAGAAGAGACCACAACAGATGAAACGGACATAAAAAATGAAGTTAGCAAAGTCGCTAATGACGAAGCCGTGTCATTGCCATCGGTAGACCCGAAAAAGACTATGAAATAGGGTGATGCTGTGAATCTGAAAGATGTTATGGCTACCGATATTAACGATGTTTTTCTGGATCATGACGAATTCGCTACCTATCACGACATCAATGGCAAGCAAATTCTCTGCGTCATCGATGAGGATATTTCCAAGCAACGCAATAATCGGCAAAGCGATACCTATGATGGCCTTTATCAAAGAGAATTAACACTCTTTGTTAGCGAGGTGGATATTGGCTACCGGCCGGAACGGGACCAGAAAATGACCGTGGACGGTGAATGGTACAAGGTGCTTAACTGCGGAGCCGGCGGCGGAATGCTGGAAATTGATTTGGGGGCGAACCGGGCATGATTGACCTTACCGCGGAGCGGATAGAATTGGCCCAAATGATGTTGGGGCACATTCCCGGAGCCGTTCCCCAAGCATTGACCAATGCCATCAACCGGTCGGCAGAAGGAGCGCGAACGGATGCAGTCGCTAAAGCCAAAGAGGAATATGTCATCACCGCGGGGCGAATCAGGGCAACGATTGGACTAAAAAAAGCCAATGCATCAAATCTGTCGGCTGCTGTAATATCGCGCGGCAGGCCAAACTCGCTTTCCTATTTCAAGCTTCGCCCCGGGAAGGCAACAAAACGCCGCCCGTCGGCAGGCATATTCGCGCAAGTAAAACGCTCAGGTGGCGGTCCAATTGCCAAATCATTTATTGCTAAGATGGCAAACGGACATGAAGGTGTGTTTAATCGTACAGGAGCAAAAAGGATGCCCATTGTAGAGCGATATGGCCCCTCTGCGCCACAAATGTTAGAAAACGAGTCGGTTTCAAGGTATGTGGAGGCAGGGGCCACCCGGCGATTAGATGAGCGCCTAGGCCATGAAATTAACCGTTTATTAGAAAGGTATGGAAAATGAGTACACCCTTAATTTTGGTCGATGAATTGTGCCGGCTGATTACTGATGCAACCGGCGAACTGATTCTAGAAGCAAAGACGGGACCCTCCAGGCCGCCGTCGGTGATACCCGGGTTTCTGGATGATGACGAACCAAAGCCGGGGAAACCACCGGAAGAAAAAGCCGTGCCGTTTGTTCTGGTCCGCTTTCGTTCCGGCGAGGACACCGAGCAGGCCGGTATGGCAACTGTCCGGCTGATTGCCACTACCTATTCCAAACACGGCCAGGGTTGGCGGGATCCTATGAATGTGTTGGAGCGTATCCGGCAGGCTATTTTGACGCACCGGCCGCTGGTCCGGCAATTTGATCTGCAGCTGCCAATCAAGTGGGACATGCCAGAAGAGCAGCCCTGGCCGTACTGGATTGCCTGGATGACTACTTCATGGACTATCGGACGGCCCATTCTAACAGAAATGGAGGATACTATGTATGGCGAAAACATCTACTACCGATGAACAAGCGCCCGTTAAACCGGAGCGCTTTATTTATTGCGGGCCCAGCCTGCCTGGTGGGCTGCTGCAACAATACACCATTTATAAAGGCGGCATTCCGGTGCATCTGAGCGATGCAATCGAAAAATGCCCTGCCATTAAAGCGTTATTCGTAGCGCCGGCAAAGCTACAGGCTGTTACTGCAGCTATTCAATCCGCAGGCACACTGGAAAACCTGCGATACAAAGAAATTCAAAAATTTCTCCAGGAAGGAGGTCTGAAACGTGACATATAAGCACGGTATATATCCGTCTGAAGTGCCGACGTCCGTTATACCGCCGATTGAAGCCGAGTCCGGCCTGCCGGTTGTATTCGGTACGGCACCGTTGCATTTGGCCAGCGCCTCAGCCGGCGCTAACAATCCGGTGCTGGCGTACACCTATGCTGAGGCGGTGGCGGCTTTTGGCTATTCGGACGACTGGAAAAACTACACGCTTTGCGAATTTATCTATAGTCATTTTTCTCTATTCAACGTAGCGCCGGTGGTTCTGGTCAACGTGCTTGATCCGAATGTGCACAAAGAAGCAATCACAAATCAGACAGTTGAAATTACCCAAGATACGGCCATTATTACCAGCGCCCCCGTCCTGCTTGATACTCTGGAGGTTAAACTGGCGGAAGCCGGCCAGCCGTTGGTAAAGGGTACTGATTATGTTGCCGGCTACAATGACGACCGGAATGTAGTCATTACCCCGATTAATGGCGGCGCTATTTCAAATGAACAGACTTCACTGATCGTCAGCTACACCAAATTGAAGCCGGATATGGTCAGTAAGGACGATATTGTCGGCGGTATTGACAGTACAACCGGTGAGCCAGAAGGCTTGGAACTGGTCGCTAAGGTGTATCCGCTGTTTCAACTTGTTCCCGGCCAGGTTTTGGCCCCTGGCTGGTCCACGGACCCGCTGGTTGCCGCCGTCCTGCACGCCAAGGCTGGCAGTATCAACGGCGTATTTCATGCAACGGCCATTGCCGACATCCCCACGACCGGTGCGGGAGCGGCCACACAATACACGCAGGCGCCAGCCTGGAAAACCAATAACAACTATGTCAATAAACAACTGATCGTCTGCTGGCCGAAAGTGGCCTTAAGCGGTAAGACGTTCCATCTCAGCACGCAACTGGCCGGGATTTGTTGCCAGACGGATGCAGACAACGACGATATTCCATATATGTCGCCATCCAACAAGTCCCTGCAGGCAAACGGAGCGGTAACGGCAGATGGCAAAAAGGTATACCTAGATCTGACGCAGGCCAACTATCTCAATGGACAAGGCATTGTAACGGCATTAAATTTTATCGGCGGCTGGAGGCTCTGGGGCAATCGCACCAGCGCCTATCCGGGCAGCAGCGACATTAAGGATACCTTTATTCCGGTACGGCGGATGTTCAACTGGATTGCTAACACGCTGGTATTGACGCATTGGCAGAAGGTGGACGCGCCGATTACCCGTCGACTGGTCGAAACACTGGTAGACAGTGCTAACATTTGGTTTAATGGTC
This sequence comes from Sporomusa acidovorans, assembly GCF_900101845.1. Classification (GTDB taxonomy): domain Bacteria; phylum Bacillota; class Negativicutes; order Sporomusales; family Sporomusaceae; genus Sporomusa; species Sporomusa acidovorans. Next base: position 116,357 of record NZ_FNAM01000005.1, read on the forward strand.
TGGCGGCCCGGGAAATGATCCTCGGAGGCCGGGTAGAGTTTTTAGAGGAGGAGAATCCGAAAACCGATCTACTGAACGGAGTGTTCCGGCTCCACTATTACGTGGCGCCGCCACCGCCGGCTGAAGATATCGAGGAAGTCATTGAATACGATGTTTCCTATTTTAACACCCTGTTTGATTGAACAGGAAAGGAGGTTTAATCTATGAACCGAATTCCGGAAAAACTAATTAATTTTCGCGCCTATGAAGGTGGCAGCCAATTTATTGGTCTTGTCGATGCCGAACTGCCGGACCTGGAACCGATGACGGAAACCGTTAAAGGCGCCGGTGTTGCCGGCGAATACGACAGCCCGGTCATAGGCCATTACCAAGCCATGACGCTGTCGCTGTCCTGGCGTACGCCGACAGGCCGGCTCCTGGGGCTTGCGGCGCCTAAGATACATCAGCTTGACCTTAGGGGCGCCATTCAGGAGCAGGATGCCGCTAACGGCACATATCGAGCAGTACCGCTTCGTGTAACCGTGAACTGCACGCCGAAAAATACCAAGCCGGGAAAACTGGAGGTAGGCTCTCCCACCGACTCATCCAATGAATTTGATGTGACCTACATCAAAATTTGGTATGACGGCAAAGAATATATCGAAATCGACAAGCTGAATTTTATCTGCAAGATTGATGGCGTAGATTATTTGGCCGCCGTCCGCCTGGCGCTGGGTGGACAATAAAAAAGCCGTACCTTTTTAGGTACGGCTTAACTATTTAAATTAAGCGTTTTTGGGTGGCGTAATGCGACCCTGGAAGTAGGCGCAGAATATGACCAAAACAAAGCCGCCAACCAGATAATAACCGATTTCAGCCGGTAGGCCGATCATTGCAACAGCCTGTCCTGCGGTATATGCAGGGATCAAGGCGGCTACCAGGCCAAACGGAATCGAAAGCGCCAGTACAACAATTCTAAGAAGTATGTGTAAGATGTCCATAGCTTCTCACCTCACTTCCAGTATATGTGAAATATAGACAAATAGCAAGGAGGAATTTTACTATGGAAAACCAGGAAAGCACTGTGGGGATTACGATCCCGTTTAGAAAACCGTTTACCTTTGAAGGCAAGGAATATACCGAAATGAAACTGGATTTGGATAAACTGACCGGCAAGGACGTAATTGACGCCGAGTCAGAAGCGCGGGCCATGGGGGTGCGTGCCGTTATGCTGGAGTCGTCGAAGGTCTATCAGGCCATTCTGGCGGCGCGCGCTGCCGGTGTTACGATCGACTTAATACAGGCATTGCCAGCCAAGGAGTTTAGCAGCGTAACGGGAGAAGTGCAGGGTTTTTTGCTCGGATAGGATTGGGTGCTAGGCCGGCCAAAACAGTCCGGGCTTTAGCTCTACGATTGTCTCGGGAAACACAGGCGCCGGTAACGTATTGGCTGAACGTTTCTTTTCCGGAAATGACGGAATGGATTAACACCATCCAGGAAGCGCAGCAAAGGAGGCGGGGAAAATGAGCGGCCGTATGTACGAAATCGCCTTTAACATTATGGCCAGGATGGGGCCGGGATTTAATCAGGCGTTTTCTTCCGCCTCCGGCCGAATGACGCAGCTCAACACACAGGTGTCCGGCTTGAAAAAGGAAATGAAAGAGCTGGATACCCAGCAGCGCAAAGGCGTCATTTCCGTATTTGAATACTCGGCCGCCTATGAAAAATTGACCGCGCAACTGTACAAGGCGGAACAGCGGCAGAAAAGCTATGCCAAAGTATACGCTCTGCAAAATAAAGTCAATCAATCCCGCAGTAATGCCCGGATGAACATGGTAGGAGCGGTCGAAACAGCGGCAACCGTAGGTACGCCGATCTATAGCGCTATGAATTTTGAAACGGCTATGTCGGGAGTAGCCAAACAGGTGGACGGCGCCCGCGATGACGCCGGGCAGCTGACCGAGGTGTACTATCAGGCACAAAGCGAAGTTATGCAGGCCAGCAAGGATATGATGATCCTACCGGATAATATGGCCAAGGCCTTTGCCATGGCCGCCAAGTCCGGTGTGCAAGGCATGGAGAACATTGATAAATTTGCCCGGATGGGGATCATGATGGGCACGGCTTTTGAGGCGCCCGCCGAACAAATCACCGAAGACTTTGCCAAAATCGGCAGCGCCATGGGGATTCACCTGGACACAGTAGAAGGCATTAATCAACTAGAAGCGTTAGCCGATACGGTAAACTATCTGGATGACCGCTCAAATGCCAGCGGTGCAGATATCATTGACGTATTAAAACGGACTTCGGGCGCTGCCACTTCGCTTTTGCCGACACTTTCCCGGACTACTTTAGCGGGGATGTCGACCGCACTGCTGCAGATGGGTGAAACTGGCGAGACAGCCGGTACAGCCTTGAATGCGCTGTTTACTAAAATTGCCGCGGCTCCTACGCAATCTAAATCCTTCCAAGGAGCTCTTGCACAGCTTGGTTTAACGGCTGAAGAATTACAGTCAGGGGCGCTCAGCGATGCCGAGGGCACAATCACGAACCTGTTTGAACGCATAGGACAGTTGGACGCGGCAAGCAAAAACAATGTACTGGCTGAGTTGTTCGGAGCCGAGCATATTGATAACCTATCCAAAATTTCCGGCAACTATGAAGAATTCTTGCGGGTTATTAAAATGGGCAATTCCGCTGAAGCCAAAGGCAGTATGATGAAAGAGTTTGAAATTCAGTCACAAAATACGGAGCGGCAACTGGAAGGGCTACAGGCCTCAGCGGCCAGAACCGCGATTGTTTTGTCAGGGCGGTTGCTGCCGACGGTGAAAACACTCGCGCAATGGGTAAGTACAGGGGCAGACTGGATTGGTAATTTCAGCAAAGAACATGACACTCTGTCAAATGTTTTAGTGGGAACTACCGCTGCCGTGCTTGCCGGTACCGTGGCATTTTCGGCTATGGCCTGGGCCGGTTGGGCGGTTATTAGCCCATTTGTGAGTTTATACGGCTGGACCAAGAAGATTGAACTGGCTACCAAGCTGAGCACCGGCGCCCAGTGGGCTTGGAACGCTTCCATGACCGCCGGCAGAACAGTAATGGGTGTAGGACAACTGATACTACGGGCCGCTTGGACCGGAATCGTGGCTGCCGCTACCTGGGCATGGACCGGTGCTCAATGGGCGTGGAATGCAGCCATGACCGCCAATCCGATTGGGCTATTGATTGTGGGGATTGGTGGATTAGTGGCAGCCGGCTATTATCTCATTCAAAACTGGGATACCGTGAAAGTATGGTGGACGCAGTTATGGGATGATCCAGCTGCTGCGCTACAGGCGTTTGTCGACGGGATCTACAGCCGGTTTTCCCCAGCCTTTGATTGGCTGAGTGAAAAAGCGGCCTGGGTGAAAAATCTGTTTAGTGGTGACAGCAACGTAGCGGCTGCCGATCTATCCATGAATATTCCGGCCTATGCCAATGGAACCATCGCCACCACGCCGCATGTCGGGCTGTTTGCGGAAAAAGGACCGGAGGCGATTATTCCACTTGACGGTAGTTCGAATGCACTGTCTTTGTGGGCTACAGCAGGCCAGATGCTTGGTATCGGCGGCGGTCAGTCCCTGTTCCAGGATTTTGTTGACAGTCCGTCCGGTAGTGGCGGTGGCGGCAACACATTTGTATTTTCGCCGAACGTCATGCTCACTGGTGGCGATCCGGAAGTAGAGGGAAAGGTCCGGAGTGTGATTCGAGAGGAAGCCGACGACTTTGAAAATCGCATGAATGCCTGGGCGGCTCAGCAAAGGAGACTGGCTTATGACTAAATATACAACTGCCTTAGGTGATACCTGGGATATTATTGCTTACAAAATGTATGGGGATGAACGGCAGATATCGGTATTGATCGAGGCTAACCCGGAATACCGGGAAACAGTGATTTTTTCAGCCGACGTAATTATTCAGGTCCCGGATGTGGCAGCGGTAACCTCCACGGTATTGCCGCCATGGAAGAGGTGATAGAATGCAGGCGCGAAGGGCAAAGCTAAAACTGCAATACGATAATAAAGACATATCCGCAGACTTGGCGCCCTATCTGCTCAGTTTTTCCTATTCCGATCACGCCAGCGGCAAGGCTGACGATTTGCAAATCAGCTTGGAAGACCGCGAGGGACTGTGGATTAGCGACTGGTTACCGGACAAAGGTGCTACACTTAAGGCTGCATTGGTAACGGAACACTGGACCGAGCAGGGGAAAACAGAGGAGTTGCCGTTCGGTATCTTTGAAATTGACACTTTTGACGGTAAAAGCTTGCCATCCACAGTGACGATCAAAGGGTTGTCCATACCGGAATCCACCTCACTGCGCGGTGAGGAAAAGACAAAGTCCTGGGAAAAAGTGAAACTGTCAACCATCGCCCAGGATATTGCGACGAATGCCGGATTAACCCTGTTTTATGACACTGATGACGATCCGGAGGAGGATCGGGTGGAACAAACCGAACAGTCCGACCTGGCATTTTTACAGAAGATGTGCGAGGATGCCGGGTTGTCTCTTAAGGTAACCGACCAGCAGATTGTTATTTTTGACGATGCCAAATATGAGAAGAGAGAACCGGTTATGACCATAAAGCGTGGTCAATCATATATACTCGATCATAGCTTCTCGTCATCGGTAAGGGATGTCTATGCAGCCTGCCGCGTGGAGTATCGTGATGCGCAAAACAGCGATAATATATCATACACTTTCAATGCACCAAATAAACCGGCAACAGGTAAAACCTTAGTTATCAATGAGCGCGTAAGTAGCATTGCCGAGGCTGAGCGATTAGCAAAAAAGAAACTGAGACAAAAAAACAAAGAGGAAACCAAGATGTCGTTTTCTCTATTGGGCGATATTCGTCTATTAGCCGCTTGTACCGTGATGGTTGAGGGCTACGGCAAATTTGACGGCAAGTATTTTATTGAAGAAGCTACACACACCGGTAGTGGATATACTGTTAAAATAGATCTGCGCCGTGTCTTGGAGGGGTATTAATGGACTCAGTATTAAAAAACTTAGTTAGGGTAGGGCGTGTATCGTCAATAAACCCTCAAAGCGCTACTGTTCGGGTTGTATTCGAGGACAGGCAGAACATGGTTTCCTATGATTTGCCTGTTATTGTACGTCAGTCTCTGAAAAACAAAGACTATTTTATGCCGGATGTGGGCGAGCAAGTTGTCTGCCTGTTTCTCCCCAACGGCAACGCCCAAGGCTTTTGCCTTGGTTCTTTTTATTCTAGTGTCGACGTGCCATCGGTCAGTGATTCAAACAAGCGCCATATCCGCTTTGCGGACGGCACCAGCCTCGAATATGACCGGGAAACACATACGCTCACTATCCAGGCTCAGGGACCGCTTAATGTCATGGCGGGCGGCAATGTGAATGTGACTGGCGACGTCATTGCCGACGGCATCAGCCTGAAAACGCACGTCCATGGTGGCGTACAATCTGGCGGCAGCACGACCGGTAAACCGTCATAGGAGGGATTCAATTGGAATTTGAAATCACGGCGTCAGCGAGTATGACCGTCAACTTTGCACCGGACACAACCACTGAGGAAATATTTCAAAACGTCCGGACCATCCTGGCGACGCCGGTCTATTCGGTGCCGCTTAATCGGGCATTTGGTGTCAACGCGGAACTGGTGGATTTGCCGCTGCCGGTTGCCAAAGCCAAACTGGCGGCTGAGATTGTACAGGCCATTCAGAAGTTTGAACCTAGGGTGGAAGTTACTAAGGTCCTTTTTACTGACAAGGCCATTGCCGGCAGGCTGCAGCCGACCGTCTGCCTGCGATTGAAGGAGTGATTTGATTGGCAATCGGAACTTTTGGTCCTGTCACTTTTGAGGTATCGGCCGAAAAAACACGCACCTTTGACGAATTTCAGCGTAAAACATCCGCCAAATTTGAAGAGCATGCGATAATCGGCCAAAAAGCTAAATTGGAATTTATCTCACCCGGCCTGGATGAAATCTCATTCCAGGTTATTTTTTCTGCTTTTCACGGCTTGAACCCGTTGAATGAAATAAAGCAGCTGCGTGAGATTGTCCAGACGGGGGAATACCATCCGCTGATCATTGGCGGTGAAACGCTTGGAAATTTTGCGGTTGAAAGCATTAGCGAAGCCTGGAAATATATTGATAATAAAGGATTTGTCCTGTATATTGCCGTGGACGTGAGCTTGAAAGAATATTACGTTGAACCAGATCCGAATGCCAAGACCAATGAAACAACCGATACTACAGCTGTGCAGGAAAAGAAAGCCGAGAAGGTTGCCGCTGCTGTAAAAGAACCAGCAAAGAAAACAGGGATGTCCGTGGGCCAGATTGCTGATATGGCAGCTATCGTGAGCAGTTGTGTGCGGGACCCGTCACTGGCCATCACGGGTATGGAATCTATTCTGACGGCAACGCAGGATTTGCAAGCAGGGAATCCATCTGTTGCAGCGACCGCAAGTTATGTTCGAATGGGGTTGGATGTTGCTAATTTGGCCGTGCGTGCTAAAAATGATCCCATGGGTACAGCCATCACTGTTTTAGACACTCTTGGCAATACGACAACGGACAAACCGGCTGCAGCAAAGTCAATCTACGGGGCCAAGGCAGGTGGTACGGTGATGCTCATTGCACAGCGGGTGAAGGAGGGATAGGAGTGCTGGCCAATCTACCATCTATTAGCTTTGTTGATACGGATGCTGCCAATATTGAAGCATCGGTTATAACAATGTATGAAGCCATAGCCGGCCGGACACTCGCCCAGGGTGATCCGGTCCGGCTATTTTTACAGGCTGTGGCCATGATCATCATCCAGCAGCGGGTGCTGATTAACGATAGTGCAAAACAAAATCTGTTGGCTTATGCCAAGGATGATAAGCTCGACCATCTCGGCGTACTAGTCGGCGTGCCACGATTGGACGCCTCGGCGGCTGAAACAACAATCCGGTTCAACCTGTCGACCGCACAGCCACAGGTAGTGACCATTCCGGCCGGTATTCGCGGTACGACGCCAAATGGTGTGGTATTCCAGGTATCGAATCCGGTGACCGTTCCTATCGGGGACTTGTATGGAGATGCGCCGGCGGAATGTTTGACGGCAGGTGAAATAGGCAACGGTTATGTTCCCGGACAGATCAACCAACTTGTTGACCCTTTGCCTTGGATTCAGTCTATAGCGAATATCACTGAAAGCGAGGGTGGCGCCGATAGGGAGTTGGATGACCCTTACCGGGAACGGATTCGCCTAGCACCGGAATCGTTTTCTGTTGCCGGCCCGGACGGAGCATACCGTTTCTGGGCCATGTCGGCATCGCAAACCATTGTGGACGTGTCGGTACGCAGTCCGGCTCCTGTTGAGGTGGAATTGCGGCCGCTACTGACAGGCGGAGAGATACCGGGGACGGAAATCCTAGACATGGTTTACGCCACTGTTAGTGATAAAGAAATCCGGCCGCTTACAGATCGGGTATCCGTTCTGGCGCCGGAGGCGGTAAGTTACGATGTGGAACTTGTATATTACATCCACAAGGATAATGCTACGCAAAGCCAGACTATACAAATGGCAGTCAATCAAGCGGTTATCGATTATGAGCTTTGGCAGAAGTCCAAACTGGGACGGGATATAAACCCATCAGAACTAATTTGGCGGGTACGAGCGGCCAGCGCTGACAGGGTGGAAGTTACTTTGCCGGTATTCTTGAAGCTGGAAAAATATCAGGTAGCTATAGCCAGGAATGTCACTGTCACTTATGGGGGATTGACCGATGGTTGATATTGCAGTAATTAGATTGATTGACCTAGTTCCCCCCAGTATCCGGGACGATCCGGAAATACAGGCGGCAGCAGCGGCATTAGAAGGAGAACTACAGGCGGTTACAGCTGCTATCCCGACAGTACTGTTGATTTCTCGAATTGATGAGCTGGCGGAGGACGTAATTGACGCCCTTGCATGGCAGTGGCATGTGGATTTTTACGAACCGGGAATAACGTTAGAGCAGAAACGTGCTTTAGTGAAAACGTCGATTGCCCAGCACCGAAAAAAAGGAACGCCCTGGGCGGTGGAGCAAGTTGTAAAGGCTATCCTTAAAGACGCTGTCGTTCAGGAATGGTGGGAATATGGCGGTGATCCCGGTTATTTTCGGGTGGTTAGAATCGGTGGAGAAATGATTGAACCCAGCCTATATGAACGCCTGGTAAATGCCATAAACACTGTCAAAAATACCCGGTCATGGCTGGAAGGGGTATCACTGTATAGGGAATTGCCCGGAACGGTATATATTGGCGGAGCTTGCAGCAGCATGCGAACGGTAGAGATCATGCCAGCAGCGTTCCGTGCGCCGAATGTATCAAAAACGGTCTATACCCGCGGCTTGATTTATCATTTGAAAGGAGTTGAAATACAGCATGCCTAACTGGAATGGAACCGTATTGACGACGCGGGGTAAAGCCTTGCAGGCTAAAGTGGAAGCCGGTACGACTATGCAAATCACAAAGCTAAAAATCGGCGATGGCATACTCAGTGCTGGTCAAACGGTAGATGCGCTTATAGATTTAGTTTCTCCTAAAAAAAATATTGGTATATCGGCAAAAACCCCGCTGGAATCCGGAATTTGCAAGGTAACTGCCGTAGTTACCAACGACGGATTGGCAACGGGGTTTTATGTACGGGAATTGGGGGTATTTGCTCAGGACCCGGACCTGGGAGAAATTCTATATGCTTACACTTCCGACGGTAGTCCAGATTATTTACCTGCTGCCGGCGGATCCGTAGCCGTAGCAGAGGAACTTGTGGTGCAGTTAGCCTTTTCGAATGCGGTTGATATTCAGGCAACTATTACACTGGACGGCCTAATTACAACAGCTATACTAGAGCAACATAAAACAAAGTCGCCTATTGACCATCCTGACGGAAGTGTCACTGATGAAGTAATAGGAAACCGGATAATTACCGATACAACAGAGCTTGCCGGTACAGCCGCAAGCCTAACAACTTTGCTCGGCCGTATCGGGAATATGTTGAAGCAAATAACGGGCAAAACAAACTGGTATACTCTTCCGACTCTGACACTGGAAGCGATAAATACCCTGTTCGGTACGTCCGGTCATGCCCATACCGGTATTGCTGGTCAAGGGCCGAAGATAAATAGTACTGGACTTGCAGCCGGGGCTGCGGATGACACGTCAATTGGCAATCGCACCATAACGGACACCACGGCGGCAGCAGCGGGAGCCGATACATTGACAAAACTGTTATCGAAACTGGGCAATATGGTAAAATCCATTACCGGCAAGGCAAACTGGTACACGGCACCGGCTACAACGTTGGAGACAGCAAATACTCATATCGCTGATAAGAACAACCCGCACGGGGTAACAGCCGCGCAAGCCGGGGCGGCTCCTGGATCGGTATTGGTAGACGCGCAAAGAATTGCAAACGATACGTTGTCCAATATAATGGTCGAAGGGAAAGTAGGTGCCTACCTAACGGCTAATTGCTATTACGACGGCGCTAAATGGTACAGAAAAGATGAGTCGAAGCCAGCGATAATACTTTTTGTCGCCACGGGTATTCCGAATAGCGTAACATATGATTATGCCGCCGCCGGAACTGGTGCTATTACGTGGACGGAAAAGACCCTTGCCTCTACGGATATAGTACTTCCATTATCTGGCGGCACGATGACCGGGTCTATCATTTTGCCTAATAACATTTATATCCAATCCATAGATGCTTCAAATACCGCCCAAAACATAATCGGCCTGAATCCAAGTAATCAAGTTACAATCGGGCATGGTGGAACAACACAAACCATTTTGACGGCGAAAAATCATACCGCTGGCGCGATCATCAGCGATGGTTCAGCTATAAAAAAAATCGCCACGACAGACATATGCGCTCCTGCCGGGCATGGGTTGGGAACATTTGGTGAAATGATATCAGATATTTATGCAATCACAACTTCGGGATTCTATCGCTACGGAGCAAACGCAACGAACGCCCCTACAACAGTGGCCGGAACAATTATTGCCAATACTTGGGACGAAAATATGATGACCGTTATTGCCGTAGATAGAAATAAGAATATATATTCTGCGACAAAGAATAATGGGATATGGGGTTCATGGAAGCAAATCGCTACGACAGATCAGTCAACATATATTGTTGCTTCTGGCAGCGGGACAAATTATACTTGGCGGAAATGGAGCAATGGGGATATCGAGCAATGGGGATATACAACTGTAAGCGGAGCAGCGACCCTAACATTCCCGTTAGCCATGGCAGCAGCGACATACTTTAACTTCATGCCAACGGTAAACGATGGCGGGGACAATATGAACCCCTTTTTCACCGCGTTGACTGGCGCCAGCGTATCAATTCACCTAGGTAGTAATGCATCAGGATCGGTATATTGGCATGTAAAAGGAAATTAGAGGAGGGAAAGATCACATGAAGTATTTTTTGCATCACGACGAATCTGGAATAATCATTGGCGCACCATACTGCGATGCTGTACACGGAAAAACAGTGCCAGTCTACAACACCGAGCCGATTACTATGCAGGTACCAAAAGTAGACGATAAAGGCAACGCAGTTTTAGACGAAGAAGGCAAGCCAATCATGGATACTGTGATTAAGGCTGTAGGAACAGTCCAGACGGGAACAACCCTAGACCTATCGGCCATTCCTACGCCATATGCCGAAATCACCACAGAAGAGCATGACGACTGGATGCAGCACCAAGGCACTCGGAAAGTAGATGTAGCCACAGGAAAACTCGTAGAGTATACGCCTGATCCGGTTGTTCCGACTACAGAGGAAAAGATTGCTGCCCTTGATGCAGAATATCAGACACAATTTACTACATTGGCCCAGGCGCTAGGACTCGCCACGCTGGACGGGAATCAAACCAATATTGATAGTATTAAGGCGGATTATGCGGCACTTAAAGCCGAGTATCAAGCTAAACGGGAGGTGATATCCAATGGCAAGTAAACGCTGCTTTATATGCGGTGCCAAAGAAGATTTAAAGGGCAACTGCAGCAATAGTAAATGTCCCAGGTATGGTGGTGGTACCACCGAAAACGCAAATAACGGTACAAGTGGCGCATAGGCGCTATTTTTTATGCAATCCTTGGGAGTGAGGAATTTGGCGCAAGTTGAAGGGGTTCTTTGAAACAAAATGTTTAGCATAGGAGTTTAACTAGATATTACATTTCAGTACTACTAATTAGTAACACCATCCTCCACTTCCAGAGATTTGAACTTAATAACAATAAAGTATATAATAATAAAATCTAGATAGCGCTGATAGGATGTGATATTTTGTTAAGCATTATAAAGAATCGTATAAAATCATATTTATACATTAAAAATGACCCTAAAAACAAGAATATGGGTTTAAATGTAATGTATGATAAGTATGATTTTTCTGTTGGTAAATATACCTATGGGTATCAACAATTTTTTTATAATGAGGTATTATTAGACCGGATAGGCTCCTTTTGTTCAATAGCTCCAAAAGTAACTATTGCAGATATGAATCACCCCACAAACTATATTACTACTAGCCCAATTCTCTATTATAAATCAAGGGGGTTTATAATAGAGAATAATTTAGATTTAATTGATCATTCAAGAAATATGAAAGTGGTTATTGGTAATGATGTATGGATAGGAACTAATGTTACAATACTTCCATCTGTCAAAATCGGAAACGGTGCTATTATTGGGGCGGGCGCGGTCGTAGTAAAAGATGTGCCTGATTATGCAATAGTTGTAGGAACGCCAGCAAAGGTTATAAAATATAGGTTTGAAGAAGAAAAAATAAAAATATTGAATCAATCAAAGTGGTGGGAATGGCCGGATGATGAAATAAAAAACAATTTAGGTAAATTTATAAACAACGATGATTTTTTTGATCTAGCAAAAGAAAAATCGCAACTAGTATTGAATCAAGAAAATCAATACTTACGGTATTAAAAGACGTGCAATACGTCTTTTTTTATTGAGGTGATATTATGCCACGTGAACCATGCCGCTGATAGCGGTATTTTTTATGCTTATTTTTAGGGGGGTGCAACATGCAAAATGAAGTTCTTGATATGGCCAAGCAATCGACTCCGCCTGTCGCGGTTACGACATTGAGCCTAATGGGGATACAGTTATCCGATTGGGTGTATATATTTACACTCATTTATTTATTTTTGCAAATTATCCATTTAGGAAGAAAACTATTTCGTAAATAGGAGGAAAACCATGTATAAAGTATGTATTGACCCCGGCCATGCCGGTGGTAACACTGATCCGGGGGCGTGTAACCCGGTGACAGGATTGCAGGAAGCTGACGTAGCTCTTGCGGTTAGTAAGTTGGTGGCGCATTACCTTGATGCTGCTGGATGCGAAGTTAGATTAACGCGAACCGAACAGGAGCAGCCGGAAACGGACGATTTAAGCTATCGCACCGGCATTGCAAACGACTGGCAGGCAGATTTGTTTATTAGCGTCCATTGCAATTCAGTGAATTACGAATATGCGCAAGGTACAGAAACTTGGTACTGTGACGGTTCGGTAAATGGTAAAAAATTAGCCGCTTATATTCAAAATCAAATCATTAAATCAATTAAATATCCTGATGGTAGAAATATAGCTAACCGGGGAGTTAGAGACGCTGTTCCCGGTGTGAATGGATTATATGTACTTAGCCATACTGACTGCCCTGCTGTATTGGTGGAAATGGCTTTTATTAGCAATACGGAAGATGAAAAACTTTTGGCTGACAGACAGGACGATTTCGCTAGGGCTATTGCCCGTGGTGTTACTGACTATCTGCAGGGGGTGTAATATGAGAACAGCAAAAATAATGTTTCTTTGGCCGACATCGGAGAATGATCTTGTTGGGAAAATCATTCAAAGTGTCGAGGGGCCGGATCAGCCTACCCACGTTGCTGTTGTACTTGAAGATAGCTTACTGGAAGCAACATCAATAGGCGTAAGGCAAACAGACCGAAATAGACATATCAACAGAAGGCGTGAAATCATCGAAATTAAAGTCCCACACCCAGAATGCGCTAATGTAGCTACGGCAATGTTATTAGGCCGTGGCTACAGTTATTTTAGCTGCCTTATGGGCTATTTCCGCAAGAAAGGTATTAAGTTTCCATTCAATTCTCCGTATGATGATTGTTCTGAGGTAGGAACGTTATTCTTGCGGAGTCAGGGCCTAAATGTATTCGGCTGGGACAATCCGGCAGGGATTAGGCCGGACGAATTACGGCAGGAGCTATTACGGCTTGGCGGCAAGGTGATTGAACAATGGCCTTGAATATTTCTGAAATCGAGAAACAAATACTTCCATACCTAATAAAATTAGCAAAATCGCCGCCAGTGCAGGCCGAGATTGAAGCTGCCAAGGTGGCGATTATTACTATCCTCAGAAATAAATTGGATAAAGCTATTCCATATGGACTAAGGACTATCTCCCGCATATTGCGGTGGATATATAAAAAATTTAAGGGAGAGTGTGTAAAAATGGCAACAACTACAATTACAGTGCAGAATACCGAAGGGACTACGTTATCAGGAGTAACTATTAGCTATGCGGTTAACGGGATAACAGTAGAAGGTACAACCGATACTAATGGCAAGTTAGTTATTGAAAGTTTACCTGCAGGTACCTACACCTTTGCCACTGCTTTAAACGGCTATACTAGTGCAAGTAAGGATATGACAATTACCGATATCGATGCTGCCGCAATTATCACATTGACGGCAGAGACTACTGTAACAAAAACCTCTATCGCTGATGTCGTAAAAGACGCTGCAGAAAATGCGGCAAAAGAATCCTTGTCTGAATCGCTTACTTCAGAGAGTAGCAATCTAATTACCTATTTAACTAACCTTGCTGACGAAAGGATTGCGATGTGGGAAGCTGACTCTAAACGGACATCTGATAATTTTGTTAAATTCAGAAATGCTCTGTGGATCGCAGACCTGAAAGCTGCAAAGGCATTGGTTAAAACTGCTGGTACCGTTGGTATTGCTTTGTTAGTTCAAAAACTGAGTAAGTAATTTTATAGCCGCCTGCCGGGTTCGCCTGGTGGGCGGCTTTTTTTGTTCTAATGAAATTCTATATATTGAAGTTTATTATTGGAGCATCAGGATCACATTATAGGGAGGTTATTGAAATGTACGGTCATATTCCTTATGGGATAATTGCCTTTCAAATATTTCATGTGGCGGTAGTCGGTGGTGGGTTATACTTGCTATACAGTATTTCAAAATCTTTGAAACGAATTGCCGACAATTTAGATAAAGTGGATCAGGAATAGAACTTAAAGTCCATCTTTCAGCTACTGGCTGGGGGATGGGCTTTTTTATTTATATACTTTTGTTTTTGTAGATTATTGGAAATGTTAACATTATTTGCAGGAAATATTAAAAATAGTACGAATATAATATGGTACATTTTGTAATTTTAGTTGTATTAATGTAAGTTTAAGAAGGGAGTTACTTATGAATACCATTAATAATACTGAAAGAACAAATTATTGGATGATTCGTACTGATGGCGGAAGATATTTTTCTGAGTTCTATAATAATGGATATATTGGGATAGCATGGAATGATTTTATTGACATTGAGGATATAAAAAAGATTTCTTTAAAAGAATTGCGCCAAAAAGTCAAAGAACATTACGGCGAAACTGAAAAAAAGCCGGGTGGTGCCGCAACACAGATACAAACCTTTGTATCTATAATGAAAGAAGGAGATGTTGTTCTTATTCCTGGTTATTCATCTCGAACTATTGGATTTGGTAGAATCGTTAGTGAACCGTATGTTGTACCTAAGCAACCTAAAGAAAAATGTGTTTTTCGTAAAAGAAGAGATATTGTATGGTTTGGGCATTATTCTAAGAATAAACTAGACCCTAATTTATTTGCACTATTAAATTCGCATCGTGCCATTACAAATGCAAATCCTTATGCAGCATTCATTAATAGAATGCTATTTCCATTTTATGTTGCTGGAGAGACAGCACATTTAACATTAGAAGTTATTACCGAAGAACCTATCCTATTAAAACAAATTTTGACTATTATGAATGGGCTTACAGAGCTTGCGTGCAACTATGAGGCTTGTACGGGTGAAAAAATTGATTTAGATGTTATCCAGATTAGAGCAAGCTTTAATTCACCAGGGCCTTTAGAATTAATAGGACCTAAAAAGCCTTTAATTTGGATACTTATTGCATTACATTTTATATGTGGTGGTAATTTAGAGGTGCTTGGCATTAAGATAAATACCCCTGGCATTATCACCCAAGCCAAAGAATATTTTACCGAGCAAAAGAGATTGGAATTACAAGAACTTGAAATTAAGATGAAGTATGCTACGGAAAAGAAAATAAAAATACCATCTCCGGAGATAGTTAATTTAAATACAAAAGACAGCCTGTAATGGCTGTCAAATTATTTATATGGCGACCCTATATTTACAAACAACAGAAGAAATAGTAAACTGCCTAATCCTGCAATAATATCTATCTTCATGTTTTGGGTTCGTCGCAAAAATATAAAAAAGATTAGTTTTATAATCCATACTCCAAATATCCATACTAAAGCAGATGTTACAGTAATTGATAGCAAATGTAGAATGTTAATAATTAATATATTATCCAACATTGCATTTGCGCTTCCCTTCAATAAAAATATAGTATAATTAGTGTAATACATTATCTGTAAGTAGTCAATTGTTTATATCCTAATTTTTACAATAAAATTTTTCCATTTATCCCCTCTTTACATCACCAAACATTTGTTCTGCAATAAAATCAAACAAACGTTCTGTAAGGAGGGTTCTCCATGTCAGAAAACAAATATAAGCTATTCGTCAAAATAACTACTGAACACGACACCGACGGACGAATAAAACCAATCTTGCTGCATTGGGAAGATGGCAGGAAATTCGAAATTGACAAAGTCCTGGACGTTCGCCAAGCAGCATCACTCAAAGCTGGCGGCCAGGGTATGCGCTACACATGCCGGATTGCTGGGAAGGAAGTTTACTTGTTCCATGATGAGGGTAGATGGTTTATTGAGAGGTAACATATTTGCAAACGCCCATCTCGCAGCCAGTGGCCGGGGATGGGCGTTTTTTTTATTTTGTGCAGAAAAATACCGGCAGGTTATTCTGCCGGTTCTATTATCATTAATATCTATTCTGCTGGCATAATCTTAAATGGTAATTCGCCTTTTTTACCAGACATGCCACCTCTAAATTGCATCTTTACGATGTTGGCATCTTTAGGAACATCAAAGGCAATATGCCCTCCAGCTGTATTCCCTGGATTAATTTGCTCAAGGAAAAAGGTTTCTCTACCCTTCATTTGGAGTGCGGTATCACCATGAGTAGAATGAGAGTATTCACGGCCCTTATCATCTATTAACTTCATAGAAGCAGAGTCCATAGTTACGGCATCCTTTTGGTGATTACTTGCTACTACATATAAAATTTTAAAAACGCCCTGGGCTTTAGTTGATGTAAATTGGCTATCGATTGAATCTGCAGACTTAATCTCAGCAATAGCTACTCCAACATCGGATACAATAGCGCCTTTTACTTTTCCGATTCCCTGAACGTCGCAAGTATACTTATACTCCGGTTCTTTGGGCTGTTCTTGTTTTTGGGACGAAGTAGAAGGAGCTGCGGTATTGGTAGATTTATTACCATTAGAGCCCAAAAAAGAACCAACAACTATAAGAATAATAATAATTCCTAAGCAACCAAAACATCCTTGTTTTTTGCTTACCTTTTTCTCTGGAGAATTTACCTGTGGGACTGTAGGAATGTTGGTTTGATTAGATTGGGCCTGGTCTTCCATCTTTTTCCCGCACCCTGGACAAAATTTTGCATCATCTTGAATTTCTTTCCCGCAATTGGGGCAAAACGCCATTAGTGACCACTCCTTGTAAAATATGTATTATATCCCTATAGCTACCACAATATAACAACAAATTCCTGCTTTTGACAAATAAAATATTAATAAATTTTAAAACCTACAATTGTTGTTTTTTTTGTTCATATTGCGTATAATGCGCAATATGAACAAGTTTAATTGTGATCAGTTGCAAATAAGGTACAGAAAGATGTCCCTTATTTTGTCCCTTACGGAGTAATTTAAGGGACAAAAACCTGCTTGAAACTGCTAAGGTTGATATACTTCTAAAATTACAATAGCCTAGTAATCCAGTATTAACTGGTACTATAGGCTATAGGAAACACGTAATTAAATGTTAACTAGACGATATTATCAGATTCACATTCAAGAGGTCACTGGTTCGAAACCAGTATGCCCCACCAGTAAATACGGGCCTTCGCCGGATGTACGAAGGCTTTTAATTTTGCCATTGAGCCTTGAAATGGGCCTAGGTACTCCCAAATAGGTGCAAAAAAGAGCAAAAATCATTCCTTATTTTGGGAATTATTATCTTGTTTCTTAGTAGACTTTTTTAAATTGTTAAGTAAGGTGGTTAGACATGATAAGTTTAACAAGGGGCGCTGCTTACGTTTACAACGGGAATTCAGGCGGTCACAGTTCGGGTACCATCATTTGAATTGCTACAGTCAGATAGATAGCTTATCGACTGTTTGGCGTTTTGAAAAGCCACTCCGGAATGGTGAACACCCAACAAGGAAGCCTATTGGTCTATGTGCCAGGACTATACAGAATTCAAGTCGGCCAGATGAGATTGTGGCCGACTTTTTTTGGTGGTTCTGGCAGCACGCTGATGGCTGCTGAGCAGACAGAACGAGTTTGCTACACTATGGAGTTGGATCGGTGTATTGTGATGTTATCATTCGGCGCTGGGAAGAGTTTTCAAATCAAAAGAGTACGAAGTGAAAGGTGAGGTTATTCATCCGGATTATCATCTGGAACTGGTTTTGCTGCTGCAGGTTGCAGCCCTGCAGGAGAACTGTTTCGTTTAGGTAGAACTAATCCTTCATCTTGCCACATTTGGTAAAGATAAACTAATAAAAGATGCACAAGAGTTGTTGAAAATGCTCCTATGCCTGCTAAGGCATTATTTTGGTCAACGTATACGAATATCCCTCTTACATGTAACCAAGGTTGAACTATAAAGACAAGAATTGCACTACCAACTAATTGGACAGCCGCATATAACCAAAACCGACCATATGTATATTTAAGAATCCACATTGCTCCAATAGGTAATGCACCATAAGTAAAACTAATCATATGACCAAGAGGATAAGCATTTTCATGTGTTTCCCAGATCCCCCAAGTGATACCTACTTCGTGAATTATCGTAGTTGTTACCATTACGAACAAAGCTGCAGGCATCCATTTTTTAATTTCTTGTCGTTTCATAAAGAAAAGTGTTAGCCATGGCGGAATTAACATAGACCATACAATAACTTGATTACTCATATAATCGCTCCTTGTATTTTATACCATATTATCTGCATTTTACATATAGTTAATGCCTAAATAATAGTATTTCATAATAAATGATAAAGGACGGGTGCGCAAACATCCGTCCTACTTCGGGCACTCCCGGCAGGAGATAGTAGGAGACGCCGTGGACACGGTTGCTTTAAGCTACTATCATACAATCATTTTACAAGATGGTTGAGGGTGCCGACAATAAACAAAACAAACAAATGTTCGATAAAAAGTGATTGGTAACTTTACCAATCAAAAAGGCAGTTTGAACGGTAATGTTACCAAAAAAAGAGGTGCTCCACAAGGTAACATAAATGCAAAAGGCCGCGGCTCTCCCAAGGGTAATAAAAACACTGTCGGGAATCGTGGTGTACCAGGTACGCCTGGTACCTTCTTCCAGGAACCAAAAAAATATAAAGGAATTTGTCTCTTTTTGCTGAATAATGTTTATAAATTATCTTTGATGAACGATAAAAGGTTATGTACTTTTTAAGCATTAGTATAACTTCTATCATCTTCCAGTTTTAATGCACCTTTAGCTGGAGTTTTAAACGTTGGTATGCTAAATATTATAGCTATTACTGATGCCGCACCTAAAAGATATGGATAGCAAAGGTATTTCATTATTAAAAATGGTGAAATTGCTGCAAGACTAGAAGCAACTAAAAGCTGGGCACCATAAGGTATACATCCTTGTATAAAGCAAGCAAAGGTATCTAAAAGGCTGGCAGTTTTTCTTCTATCTACACCATAGTTTTCAGATAAATCTTTAGCTAGTGAACCAACTATAATTATAGAAACTGTGTTATTAGCAGTACATAAATCTACTAAGCTAACTAATATACCAATACCAAATTCAGCACCTTTCTTGGAACGGATCCTTTTTTGTATTGCATTCAATAAAAAATCTATACCGCCATTGAATTTTATTAATTCACCAATACCACCAATTAGTATGGATATGATAGATATGTCCTCCATACCTGCAATACCCTTTAAACAAAGTTGAAATACCGTAAATATATCAAAGGAACCATAAATAATACCTATTATAGCTGCTAACACAATACCGCCAACTAATACTAAGACTACGTTCAGGCCTGTTAAAGCTACTGCAAGTACAGCTATGTAAGGTAATATTTTGATAAATTGATAGTCATAAGCTCCTGTGGAATTGATTTCCATGCCTAAAGTTAAAATGGCATATATAAGTAATGTTATAATAGCTGCAGGAGATACTATCTTTAAATTAGCTTTAAATTTATCAACCATTTCGCAATCTTGAGTTTTAGTAGCAGCTACAGTGGAATTTGAGATCATAGAGAGACCATCACCAAACATAGCCCCACTAACTACAGCAGCAATTAAAAATTCTACAGGCAAACCTGTTTTTTCTGCTATGCCAACTGCAATAGGTGCTAGCGTTACTATTGTTCCAACAGAAGTTCCAAGTGACATGGATAGAAAAGAACCAATTACAAATATACCAGCTACTATAAAGCTATGTGGAAAAATAGCTAGTCCTAAATTTACAGTAGAATCTACCGCTCCCATAGCTTTGCTGACTTCAGCAAAAGCGCCTGCTAAAATAAAAATTAAACACATCAGTATGATACTAGAATCGCCAGCACCTTTACAAAATCGTTCAACTTTTAAATCTATAGGGATTTTTTTGTTTTGAAGTATAGCTATGGTGGATGCAATTATTAAAGCTACAACTACGGGCATTTTATAAAAATCTTTCATTACAATTGAAACACCAAGAAATAGCACCATAAATACAACTAACGGTAGTAAGGCTGTCACATTGCCTTTTTTTTCATTCATTAATCTGAAGACCTCCTCCAATGATTTTATATAAATTTCAAAATATTTAAATATGCATTTATTATGCCAAAATATTTAAAAGTTGCAATAACTTGAATTTTACTAAAATAATCTAAAAATGTAAACTTTTTAAACCATTTTGTCAATTTAAGCGTAAAAAAACATTTACAATTGTAAATGTTTTTTTACAAAAACTCAAATGAAGATAGTTATCTGTAAGATTTGGGCGTTGTCGAAGAAATTGAAAAAAGACAAAGCCAGTTGGACAAAGTTCTTTAAAATGGCTTAAAAGTCGGGTTTTAGATGGAGTAAAACTGGTTGCAAGAGCTGAATGGCGTCTGTTGGCGGCTGTAGGCGAAGTGGTTCCTAAAGCCAAATAGCAAAAAAATTTTTATTTGAAACGATTACTTTAAATGCTATTATAAAAATGAAGTCTCAAAAGACAAATTCGCTAGTAAATTGCCAGCACTATGATATCCTGGAATTGTCCCACGAGGATAAATTGTGCATGAAAAGCGTTCATTTTTTTAGCGATACTGGCTGGATTTTTTTATGAGCGAGTGATTTAGACTTTTACTAGTGTATTAAAAAGGAAAGTGATATTGATATTTATGAAAACTTACTTACGACTTGAAATAATCTCATGTGATCGCATGGGAATGGTTTTAGATATTTTGAAAAAAGTTTATGTAAACAACATAAGTATTCATTCTCTTGAAGTCTTTCCCAACAAAGTATATGTAAAGGTAGAAACTTTAGAAGAAGAAGGAAAAAAATTACATATTATAAAAAATCTACTTAGTATAAATGGTGTTTTAAAAGTTCAGGAAATTGAATTACTTTCTTATGAAAAAAATGAAAGGAGACTTCGTGCTATTATAGATGCTGTACAAGATGGGATATTGGCTATAAATCATAATGGCGAAGTCGAACTTTTTAATAATTATTGCGAAAAAATATTCCATATAAAAAAAGAAAATATCGTGGGGAAAAATATAAAAGAACTTTTAGGCTTCGGTGGTCCTATTATTAACCTCCTGAAAACTGGTGAAAACTATGACAATATTGAAGTCTTTACCAAAAACGCTAAGAATAGTTTTCACTATATTACTTCAGGACGTTCTGTAAAAGATGATAAAGGAAAAACAATAGCAGCTGTTGCTTCACTTAAAGACATTGATGAAGCCATAGAAATGTCAAATGCCATTACTTCAAAAGAAGAATTTGTATTCAAGAATATTATAGGCAATAGTTCTTCTATTACAAAGACTAAAGAAATATGTATAGCTGTGGCAAAAAGCAATTCCACTATACTTCTTCGCGGTGAAAGCGGCACAGGCAAGGAACTATTTGCAAGCGCTATTCATAAATTAAGCGCAAGAGCCGATAAAAATTTTATAGCTATAAATTGTGCTGCTCTTCCAGATAATCTTATAGAAAGTGAACTTTTTGGATATGTGAAAGGAAGTTTTACTGGTGCAACAAAAAACGGTAAAACCGGTTTATTTAAAGCGGCAGATAACGGCACTTTATTTTTAGATGAAATAGGAGAACTGTCTCTTCCTCTACAGGCAAAGCTTTTAAGGGTTTTACAGGAAGGAACTATAAGAAAGATAGGGAGTAGTGTAGAAGAAAAAGTAGATGTAAGGATCATTGCCGCAACTAACAGAAATTTAGAAGATATGATTAAAAACAATACTTTTAGAGAGGATTTATATTATAGACTAAATGTAATACCTATATATATTCCCAGTCTTAGAGATAGAATTGAAGATATATCTATGTTAGTTAACTATTTTATAAAAATACTGAATAAACAAATGGGCAGAAATATCAAAGGTGCTGAAATGGAGTTTATCGAAGAACTTGTAAAATTTAATTGGCCTGGCAACATCCGTGAATTAAAAAATGTTGTAGAAAGAGCTATGAATTTGTGTCATGGATCTTTTCTTAAAAGAGAAAATTTGATCATGGATTTTCAAAAAACTACAAACTATGAAATAGATTCAAAAAATCATGAATTTAATTTTAAACTAAAAGATGTAGTAGAAGCTGCTGAAAAAAAAGCTCTCATTTCTGCTATACAAAATTGTAAAAGCTGTAGAAATGCTGCAAAAGCTCTTGGGGTATCTCATACTACTATAATAAATAAATTGAACAAGTATGGAATAAACTTTCACTAATTTATGGACAAGTTCATATGCAAGTTTTTAAAAAAAATGTAAAATTTTATTTACGCGTGTAAATAAAATTTTACATTTTTTTTTGAAAAACGGTTGAAAACATTTACACCCCATTGCAAATACTAGGCTGTAGCAATTGGCATAAAATTTGCACTATACTTCTGCTGTAAATAAAAAATTTAGGAGGCTTACCTTTATGAAAAGTAAGGAAATCGGCTTTAGCACATTAGCAATACATGGAGGTCATGTTGGTGATAAACAATTTGGTTCTTTAGCAACGCCAATATATCAAACAGCAACTTTCATATTTGACTCAGCAGAACAAGGTGGAAAAAGATTTGCTGGTGAAGAAAGTGGCTATATATATTCTAGACTGGGAAATCCAACTTGTTCAGAAGCTGAAGATAAAATAGCGTTACTTGAGGGAGGCGAAGCTGCTGTAGCTACTGCATCTGGTATAGGCGCAATTTCTGCCGCCCTTTGGTCTGCACTTAAAGCCGGTGATCATGTAGTTGCATCAGATACTTTATATGGATGCACTTTCGCGCTGTTAAATCATGGTCTTACCAGATTCGGTATTGATGTAACATTTGTTGATGCAACAAACATTGAAGATATAAAAAAAGCTTTAAAACCAAACACAAAGGTTGTTTATCTTGAGACTCCGGCAAACCCAACATTAAAAGTTAATGATATTAAAAAAATATCTACGGTAGCTCATGAAAACGGCAAGGACTGCCTTGTATTTGTAGACAATACGTTCTGCACTTCTTATATCCAAAAGCCTCTAGAATTAGGTGCTGATGTAGTTGTTTATTCAGCAACTAAATACTTAAATGGACACGGAGATGTGATCGCCGGATTTGTAGTTGGTAAAAAAGAATTTATAGATCAAGTTAAATTTTTTGGAGTGAAAGATATGACGGGTGCAGTACTTAGTCCTTTTAATGCATACCTCATTATAAGGGGAATGAAAACTTTACCGCTAAGAATGGCAAAACATTGTGAAAATGCTATGAAAGTTGCTGAATTTTTAGAATCCCATCCTGCTGTTTCCAAAGTATACTATCCTGGTCTTGAAAGTTCCGAATATCATGAACTTGCTAAATCGCAAATGAAATTTCCAGGTGCTATGATTTCCTTTGAATTAAAAGGTGGTGTAGCAGAAGGTGCATTAGTTATGAACAGTTTAAAGTTAGCTACACTGGCAGTAAGTTTAGGCGATGCTGAAACGCTTATCGAGCATCCTGCTTCTATGACGCATTCACCCTATTCACCAGAAGAAAGACATGCTGCTGGAATCAGTGATGGTCTTGTAAGATTATCTGTTGGTCTAGAGAATGTAGAAGATATAATAGCTGATTTAAAACAGGCTCTTGATTTAATAGTAAAATAAAATTTAATTTTAATGGGGGAAGAAGGAAATTTATATGGCAAGAAATAGGAAGACAATGGACGGCAATACGGCAGCGGCATATGTTTCTTACGCCTTTACCGATGTGGCGGCTATTTATCCGATTACGCCATCGTCAACAATGGCGGAACATGTTGATGAATGGACGACGCAGGGAAGAAAGAATATTTTTGGACAAACCGTACGCATTATGGAGATGCAATCAGAAGGCGGTGCTGCCGGCGCAGTACACGGTTCGCTGCAAGCGGGTGCGTTAACAACTACGTATACGGCTTCACAGGGATTGCTATTAATGATTCCTAATATGTATAAGATTGCCGGTGAGCTCTTGCCCGGTGTATTTCATGTAAGTTCCCGGGCACTAGGGGCTAATACGTTATGCATTTTCGGCGACCATCAGGATGTTATG
The DNA here is from genome assembly GCF_900101845.1 of Sporomusa acidovorans. GTDB lineage: Bacteria > Bacillota > Negativicutes > Sporomusales > Sporomusaceae > Sporomusa > Sporomusa acidovorans. The sequence continues at coordinate 140,665 of NZ_FNAM01000005.1, forward strand.
GCCACCAGGCAGACCGGATTCGCGTTATTGGCAGAAAGCAGTGTGCAGCAAGTTATGGATTTGGCGGCAGTGGCGCACTTATCAGCGATTAAAGGCCGGGTTCCATTTCTTAATTTCTTTGATGGATTTAGAACTTCTCATGAAGTGCAAAAAATTGAAGTATACGAATATGATGAACTGGCGAAATTGGTTGACTGGAAGTCGGTGGACGCATTTAGAAGAAGCGGCTTAAATCCTGATCATCCTGCTATAAAAGGTACGCTGGAGAACTCTGATGTCTATTTTCAGCAACGGGAAGTTTCCAACCGTTTTTATCAGAATTTACCGGCAATAGTGGAAGAGTATATGGCGAAAGTGACCGAGTTAACCGGCAGGGAATATCATTTATTTAATTACTACGGAGCACCGGATGCCGACAGAATGATTATTGCCATGGGATCGGTATGCGAGACAATTGAAGAAACAGTCGATTATTTGAATCATCAGGGTGAAAAAGTCGGGTTACTAACAGTGCATTTATATCGGCCTTTTTCCCTGGAGCATTTCTTTCAATATATTCCGCAGACAGTAAAAAAAATTGCGGTATTGGACAGAACAAAAGAGTTGGGTGCCATGGCGGAGCCGTTGTATCTTGATGTGAAGGCTGCTTTTAACGGTAGAACATTTCAACCGCTTATCGTGGGCGGACGCTGTGGGGTTGGCGGTAAAGATGTTATTCCCGGACACATTCAAACGGTGTATGATAATCTGAAACAAGAACAGCCGCAAGATAATTTTACGATTGGCATTATCGACGATGTAACGAACACATCACTGCCACTAGGTGAAGATATTAATACGACTCCGGCAGGAACTGTAGCTTGTAAGTTTTGGGGACTGGGTGCCGATGGGACGGTCGGTGCTAACAAGAGTGCCATAAAAATTATTGGTGATCATACCGACATGTATGCGCAAGCCTATTTTTCCTATGATTCTAAAAAATCAGGCGGGGTTACCATTTCTCATCTACGGTTTGGCAAACAGCCAATTAAATCTCCTTATCTCATCAATAAGGCGGATTTTATCGCTTGTCATAATCAGTCTTATGTAGATAAATATAATCTGTTGGTAGGTTTGAAGCCAGGCGGCAGCTTTCTGTTAAATTGTATTTGGCATGCAGAAGACTTAGAAAAATATCTGCCGGCAGCGATGAAATGCTATATTTTTGCTAATCACATTAATTTCTATACAATAGACGCGGTAGGCATTGCACAAGAAATCGGCCTTGGTGGCAGGATTAATATGATTATGCAATCTGCTTTCTTTAAGATTGCCAATATTATTCCGCTCGAGGAAGCCGTGCGGTATTTGAAAGAGGCAGTTGTGACATCCTATGGGCGTAAAGGCGAAAAAATTGTTAATATGAATAACGCTGCCATTGATAAAGGTGTGGAAGCCTTAGTTACAATCAATATACCTCCGTCTTGGCAGCATGCTGAGGACAAGCCGGCTGCACCTCAGGCAGTACCGGATTTTATTAAAAATATCCTAATTCCTATAAATCGTCAAGAGGGAGACAGTTTGCCGGTCAGTGCCTTTTTGGGACGAGAAGAAGGTGCTTTCCCGTTAGGAACTTCAGCTTATGAAAAACGGGGTATTGCGATACATGTTCCTTCTTGGAAAAGAGATACCTGTATTCAATGCAACCAATGCTCGTATGTTTGCCCACATGCTGCCATTCGGCCTGTATTGCTAGATGATAGTGAGATGCAAGCGGCACCGGCTGGATTTACAGCTAAACCCGCTGTCGGTGCCAAAGGGTTGAATTTTCGTATAGCGGTTAGCCCGCTTGATTGTACAGGCTGCGGAAATTGTGCACAAGTTTGTCCGGCTACAGAAAAGGCTTTGGAAATGAAGCCGCTGGCTGATGAATTACAGCAGGCTGCTTTGTGGGACTATGCAATGAAAGTATCACCAAAGACTAATCCGATGAGTAAGTTTACGGTAAAGGGAAGTCAATTTGAACAGCCTCTGTTGGAGTTTTCGGGTTCATGTGCAGGCTGTGGCGAAACGCCATATGCTAAACTTGTAACTCAGTTATTCGGTGACAGGATGATGGTTGCTAATGCTACCGGCTGTTCTTCAGTTTGGGCAGGCAGTGTTCCCTCAATGCCATATACGACAAATGAAAAAGGACATGGTCCGGCATGGGCTAACTCGCTGTTCGAAGATAATGCCGAATTTGGTTTAGGTATGCTGCTAGGTGTAGAACAAATTAGAGAAAAACTAGCAATGGATATTGCCGCTGCTGTTACATTGAATGTTAATGATAAGTTAAAGGCAGCGTTGGACGAATGGCTGAAAAATAAAGAGAGTAGTGAAGGCACTAGGGAAAGAGCAGATAAATTGATCGGTCTGCTAGCGCCGGAACAAGAGAAACAGCCGCTATTGAATGAGATTTACAAAAACCGTGACTTTTTGGTAAAAAGGTCACAGTGGATACTTGGCGGTGACGGCTGGGCCTATGATATCGGTTTCGGTGGCTTGGATCACGTCCTTGCTTCCGGAGAAAATGTTAATGTATTGGTATTTGACACCGAGGTGTACTCCAATACGGGCGGTCAGTCGTCGAAAGCAACACCGGCAGCCGCAGTGGCTAAATTCGCTGCCGGTGGAAAACAAATGAAGAAAAAAGATTTAGGTATGATCGCTATGAGTTATGGCTATGTGTATGTAGCGCAAATTGCTATGGGTGCCGATAAAAATCAGACAGTAAAAGCGCTTATGGAAGCAGAAGCATATCCTGGCCCGGCGCTAATTATTGCTTATGCACCCTGCATTAATCATGGCATTAAAGCTGGCATGGGAGCAAGCCAGGCGGAAACGAAGAAAGCAGTAGAAGCCGGTTACTGGGGATTGTATCGGTTTAATCCATCCCTGAAAGAACAGGGGAAAAATCCATTTATACTTGATTCTAAGGAACCGGCAGGTGACTTTAAAAAATTTTTGCTGGGTGAAGTGAGATACTCCTCCCTGAAAACACAATTCCCTGATACCGCAGAACAATTTTTTGATAAAACGGCTAAAGATGCTTTGGAGAAGCTAGAAGGCTATAAAAAATTGGCGCAATAAAATATTGAATGAATATAACCATTGATTTCTGATAATCTCTATTCCCCAATTAGTAATTTCTCTAAATTAGATGAATTTTTTTGGATTTTCTTCCAAAGGTAAAAATAATAAATTTAGCGAAATAGCAAGAACATGCCTAAAAATGGGGGAAATTCTCATGGATAAAAATAAGCTGGAAGAACGGTTTTTAATCTATAATTTGTTGGGGAAAATTTACAAACAGGGGATAGTAGCCGAAACATTAAACTTTTTAGCCGATAAGGAAGCTATGGAAGAATTGGCGCAACTTGTTGACCACGCACAATGGCGGCAGGGAATCCTGGCTCTTCAGCATGAAGTTAGCAGCAACATGCAAAACCACGAGTATGTACGTGATTTAAACAGTGAATATATGACATTGTTTATTGGCCCTGATCATTTAGCAGCGCCACCCTGGGAGTCGGTTTATTTGACAAGAGAACATCTTTTATTTGGTGAACCAACATTCAAGGTGAAGGAATTTTACCGTACTTTTGGTATTGCCTGCAGTACAGGTGAGAATGAGCCTGATGATCATATTGGCTTAGAGCTGTTCTTTATGGCTAAGCTTATTGAACAAACGATCCTGAAGTTGACAAATCACCAATCTGTCGTACAGGAAGTAACAGGGCAAAAAACATTCCTGACTGAACATATTATGCAATGGGTGCCCGCGTTTTGTAATGATTTGCAAAAAAACGCCAGTGGCAAATTCTTTTACCAATTGGCCAATATTACACTAGGATGGCTGGAAGCCGATTTGGTCTATTTAGAAGGAGTTTTACAAAATGGGTACTTTTTGCATCAATCATAATCGTTGTGTCAGCCACTACAAAAATATGCAGTGTCATACCTGTCAACAAAATTGTCCTCAACAGGCCATTGCCAACCGTCATATTGACTTGAGCAAATGCAATGAATGCGGTCTTTGTTTGGCTGTTTGTCCTGTTCATGCTATTGAGACTACTGTTTCCTATCAACAGGAATTAGTGGCTGTTTGTGCAAAGGAAATCGTTGTATTAAACTGTCAAATGCAGGATAAAAGGAGTGGTTTTCCCTGTTTGGGGTTTTTAGATACCCGGATTCTCTGGGCAATAGCGCAAGAACATCGGGTAGTCCTGAATTTACATCACTGTAAAGACTGTAACCTGGCAGTAAGTCAACAACTCCACCATATTGTTCGAGTGTGCAATGACGTTTTGCGGCAAGAAGGTAAAAGATTGGTAAGCGGCGGCAGCGATAACGAATGTGATACAGTTCCAGAGCAGACGGCAAAAATAAGCCGCAGAGATTTTTTTAAGCAGTTTATGAAAGCGGCAGTGATTACCGCTGAAACAATCGTAAGTAGCAATGAAGACGTGGTGGTTGCCTATTGTCCTGAAGGATACATAAAACAACAATTGGATAAAATGGACACTACGCAGAATAATACATTGTTCTACACCTTAACAATAGGACAAGATTGCAACGCCTGCGGGTTATGTGCCAAAATTTGTCCGCAACAGGCGCTGCAGGCCAAGCTGCATCACAATCATTATGTGTTAAAATATGATGCGGCATTGTGTTATAATTGTGGCGTTTGCCAACAAAACTGCCCGAGGAAGGCGATCCAGATTGCGGAAGCTGATGGTGACCGAATTTCTGAGCATACGATACCCCTGCCGCTGTGTGAACAATGTAAGCAGCCGTTCCAACCAATAGGAGAAAATACAATATGCCTTGACTGCTATCAGCACCGGGATCAAATATTTTGGGCATAAGTGTAGCAGCCACCTTTGAACCGGCAAGGTCGTCAATTTTTTTCGCGCGGATCAATTCCCAGTGCAAAAGTTAACCTTCTAACCAATGGCAAAAACCGTCGTTCTGTTAACAGAACGACGGTTTTTGCTTGTAAGTAGCTACAAAAAAGACCCTCTCCTTTTTGTAATTTTGACTAAAGGTAAAGAATGCAAAATTATTGAACCTGTTATGTAAAAATAACTGCATAAATATATTTTTTTTAGGCGGTGTTAAGATGAAATTAAGTCGTCGCGCGTTTTTGAAATTGTCTATGGCCCTGGGGGCCACGGCAACCAGCTCAGGACTGCTTTTTCAACAAGCGAAAAACAGCTTGTTGTCTGAAGTCGAAGCAGCAGCGAATGAGGAGCAACTTGTCACAACTGCCGGCGGGCATAATTGTGGCGGACGGTGTTTAATAACCGCGCATGTTTCCGACGGAGCCGTAACCAGAATTACAACCGATCCTTTACCGGATTCTCCCGATGAACCGGCACTAAAAGCCTGTCTGCGCTGCCGGGCTTATCGCAACCGGATGTATCATCCCGATCGTTTAAAGTACCCGATGAAACGGGTTGGCAAGCGCGGGGAAGGCAAGTTTGAAAAAATCAGTTGGGAAGAAGCCGCAGATATCATCACGGATAATATCACAAGAATTAAAGAAAAGTATGGGCCGGAAGCCTTTTATGTGCCTTATGCTACCGGTCATGACGGAGCTTTAGCCGGAGCTGATTTTATGTGCCGGTTACTGGCTTTGAACGGCGGTTACCTAAACTACTATAACAATTATAGTAATTCCTGCCATACCTGGGGCCTTAAATCGATCTATGGAACCGAAATTACGGCCAACAGCCGTGAAGATTACGTTAATTCCAAGCTGATCATTCTTTGGGGCCACAATCCGGCTGAAACGATTTTTGGAACAAATACCATGTATTATTTGCGTCTGGCCAAAGACCGGGGAGCCAAAATCATTGTGATTGACCCGCGGTATAGCGACACTACCATCGCCTTTGCCGATCAATGGATACCGATAAGGCCGACAACAGATAATGCCCTGATGGACGCCATGGCATACGTAATGATTACCTCCAATCTCTACGATCAAGCCTTCTTAGACAAGTATTGTCTCGGTTTTGACGAAGCACACCTGCCGGCGGACGCGCCGCCCAACAGTTCCTACCGGTCGTATGTTTTGGGACTGGGAGAAGAGCATACTCCGAAAACACCGGAATGGGCGGAAGCAATTACCGGTATTCCGGCCTCTACGATTCTGCAATTGGCCAGAGAATATGCCATGACCAAGCCGGCGGCAATTCTGGCCGGCTATGGACCGCAAAGACATGCTTATGGGGAACTCATTTCGCGCGGTATGGCCGTACTGGCGGCGATGACCGGCAATATTGGCAAAAGCGGCGGATCGGCGGGAGCCATGGGCTGGCCGGGATATGGCCGCAGACCAAAATTCGGCGGTGTGGGAACCGATAATCCGGTAAAGGCCTCCATCCCCACCTTTCTCTGGACGGATGCGGTACTGCGTGGCACTGAAATGACCAAGGCCGACGGTCTGCAAGGCGCTGACCGCTTAACAACCAACATAAAGATGATCGTTAACATCGCCGGCAATGCGCTGGTCAATCAGCACAGCAATATTAACCGTACAGCCGAAATCTTGCGGGATGAAAGCAAAGTGGAGTGCATTGTTGTCAGTGAGAACTTTATGACTGCCAGTGCGAAATTTGCGGATATTTTGCTTCCCTGCAGCATGCCGTTGGAACGTAATGACGTTATCAATACCTGGGCCTTTGGCGACTACACCATTTACATGCACAAGGCGGTTGCCAGCCTCTATGGTTCAAGATCCGATTATGAATGGATCACGATGGTGGCCGAGCGGCTTGGCCTGAAGAAGGAATTCACTGAGGGCAAGAGTGAGGAAGACTGGGTTCGGCATGTTGTGGATCAAATTCAGAAGAAAAATCCCGGGTTCCCAAATTATGAGGAATTTAAAGCAAAAGGTATCTACCGCTTTACCTATCCCGAAAAATTTATTGCGTTTAAAGAGCAGATCGAGGATTTCGACGGCCATAAGTTTCCGACGCCGTCCGGCAAGATTGAAATTTTTTCGCCTGTTCTCTATGCGATGAATAACCCCAAAGAAATACCGGCTATTCCGCAATACGTTCCTGCCTGGGAAGGCCCGGAAGATCCGCTGACCGAAAAATACCCGCTGCAGTGTATCGGCCATCATTATCGGCGCAGAGTACATTCAACATTTGATAATGTTCCCTGGATGGAAGAAGTGGCTAAACAGGAAGTATGGCTTAATACGAAGGATGCCGCTAAAAGAGGCATTAAGAACGGCGATAAGGTTAAAGTGTTTAATGACCGCGGGACAATGGTTATTCCTGCCCGTGTTACTTCCTGCATTATGCCCGGCGTTATTTCGGTGCCGCAAGGGGCCTGGTATACACCAGACGCCAATGGAATCGATCAGCGAGGTTGTATTAACGTGCTTACCAATCATCGAGCCACTCCTTTGGCGCACGCAAATCCACAACATACCAATTTGGTCGAAATGGTTAAAGCATAACGTAAGGGGGAGTTTATATGGGAAAGCAAATGGGCTTTTATTTTCAACAAGATCGTTGTGTAGGCTGTTTTACCTGTCAAATTGCCTGTAAAGATAAAAATAATTTGGAAGTTGGCCAGAATTTCCGGAAGGTAAAAAAATTTGAGGGGGGCGGTTTTGTCAAGGATGGCAATGGTTACGCCAATAATATTTATGCATTTTGGACATCGTTGGCCTGCAATCATTGTAAAGATCCCAAATGCGTGAAAGGCTGCCCTACCGGCGCTATGACCAAAAGAGAAGAAGACGGTATTGTTTATGTCGATCAAAGTAAATGCATTGGCTGTAGTTATTGTGAGATGAACTGCCCGTATCATGCCCCGCAGTTCAACAAAAAACTCGGTAAAATGGGAAAATGCGATTTGTGCAAGGATTTATTAGCCAAGGGAGAAAAGCCGATTTGCGTGGATGCTTGTCCAATGCGGGCACTTGACTACGGCGACATCGAAGACTTAAAGAAAAAGTATCAGGGAACAGCTGATGTAAAAGGATTACCGGATTCCAGGATTACGCAGCCTAGTCTAGTCATCCACCCTCACAGAAATGCCGGTAAGAACTAATTTGCAAAGGAGAGGAAGAGCGTGGGAAATGAGTTGCCATTAGTAGTATTTACCGTTCTGTCACAGCTTGCTGTTGGAATTTTAATCATGTCCCAGATTGTCGGAGAAAGAATTGCCAGGAATAAAAAACGTCTGTATGCCTGGGCTCTCGGTATTACAGCCGTCAGTATGCTTGTTGCCATGAGCCACTTAGGGGATCCGATTGGCGCCTATCGTGCCCTTGCCAATGCTGGAAGCTCCTGGCTTAGCCGGGAAAACATATTCTTAGGTGCTTTTTTACTTTGTGTTGTTGTTATGGTGCTGAAAGTTCGGCGGGATGAAACCGCTGCCATTGGTAAATTAGGTTGGATTGGTGCGATTCTGGGGTTATGCGCCGTTATCAGTACGGGAAATGTCTATTACTATTCCTCCATTCCGGCCTGGACGAGTCTTTATACCTATATCGCATTTTTTAGTGCGATGCTGATCTTGGGCAATAGCTTTTTGGTAATGCTGTTGGATTTTACCAAGGATCAGGTACTGCGGCCGGTTAAAATTATCGTGTTTAGCAATGGCTTGCTGTTTGTAATCCAATTAGCATATTTCGTTCCCTATCTGGGGTATCTGAATGCAGTTTCCAGTCTCAGCGCCGGTTTTATTACGGATCGCATGGGCCCATGGCTGTTGGGGCAAAGCTTGTTGCTGCTGGGAATAATGGGAACGGGTTACGCCGCTTATACCGCCAAAAAACTTCAGAATGTGCCTAAAAACATAAATGTATGGTTTGCTTCCGGGTTTGTTTTGGCGATTATCGGCATTACAATCGGGCGTTATTTATTTTATGCCGGCGGAATGCCTATGTGGTAAAATATAAATATGAAACAAAATCGACATGTATGTCCTTTTAATTGCTACAGCAATTGCAGTATCATTTCTTATGTGCAGGATGGCAAAGTGCAGAGGATCAGCGGTGATCCTCTGCTTCACTATACCCGTGGCTATTTATGCCAAAAAGTCTTAAGTTATTTAGATGTTTTTTATCATCCGGACCGGATACTTTCTCCCCTGCAGCAAATACCCAGGGGTTCGGGGAATTGGCGGGTTATTTCCTGGGAAGAAGCGTTGGGGCACATCGCCGGCAATATTATAAAACTTACAGATGATTACGGGTCCTTTTTACCGCTGTGCATTATTAAAAACACCGGCAATCTTGGCCTCCTTCACGAAGCCTGGAATTGGTTTGCACGAAGCTTTGCAGGCGGTACCAGCAGAATTAGCGGAACCGTCTGCTGGAATGCCCTCGTGGACGCCTTTTATTATACAGTTGGCCCTTGTGCGCCACCGCCTCCTGAAAAAATGGCTGACTCGAAATTGATTTTTCTTTGGGGGGTAAACCCGGCCTGGACATCGATTCATCAGATGCATTATCTGGAACAGGCACGCCTGCACGGTGCTACAATTGTTGTCATTGATCCGGTTTTGACGGTTACTGCTGCCAAAGCGGACATCTATATTCAAATTTCACCGGGCACCGATGCGGAATTCGCACTGGCCATGGTTTACCATTTGATCCAAACGAGTCAGATTGACGTGGACTTTTTGCAGAATAAGGTAGAAGGCTGGCAAGAATTTTATGAATATGTAACGCGGCTTAACCCTCTGGAGCTAGCCGCGGAAACCGGAGTTCCCTATAAGCATATTCAGCGGTTAGCCGATAGGTATGCCGCCGTTCCTTCCGCCGCGCTTTGGCTCGGACTTGGCATGCAAAGGTATAAGAACGGCGGCAACAATGTCCGGGCAATTTTAGCATTAACGGCGCTAACCGGTCATATTCAGAATCAGCATTTATATAGCAGTAATACGTATTATGGCAACTTATTTTGCACAGAGTGGGACTGGATGTATTCGGCCGCCGCTATTCGCAAATTTCCGGCGTATCGCTTGGCGGATTCTTTACAGGAAGCGACTGTTCCCCCAATCCGGACGGCCATTATTGCAGCCTCCAACCCCTTGGTGCAGTTATCGGAGACAACCAAACTGGCGCAACGGCTGACAAAACTGGATTTAGTGGTTGTTGTCGGGCAATTTTTATCGGAAACGGCCAGGGTGGCAGATATCTTTTTGCCGACGACAACTTGGCTGGAACACTGGGATGTAGTGCCCGGTTACTGGCACAATTGGCTGGGAATCAGCGAGCCTGCGGTACAACCTAGAGGTCAATGCCTCGCCGATATTGAGATTGTAACCAGACTTTCCACTTACCTCAATGCGCTGTCCCCAGGAATTTGTTCCTTTCCGGTGAAAACGCAAGAGGAATGGTTGCAGGCAGTGTTTACACCGGACGTGTTACATTCTTTACAGATAAAAGATTATCGTGAACTTTTGCTGGGCCCTAAGGAATATAAGGGGTTGCCACAATATATTACCAACAATAAATTTCAAACCCCATCCGGAAAATTTGTGATTTCTACGGCAAATTTACCAGTCCCGCAAGCAGCCCGCAATAGTACAGCCAAGGCTTTTCCTTACCGGTTATTGACACCCCACGTAACGTCCCTGCTAAATTCCCAATTTAGCAATATGGCGGAAGGCGAGCGGGCCTGTATAATTGTAAATCAGCAAATTGCCCGGGAAAAGGGCCTTCAGTCGGGAAAGAACGTCCTTTTATTCAATAAGCTGGGCGAAATAAAAATTAAGGCTTTTATCAGCAATGCAGTGGCCCCGGGGGTTGTTTATTATTATGCGGGAGAAGGTACGGAAGAAGGAATTAATAAGCTCATTCCATCCGAACCGACTGATTTGGGAGATTGTCAATGTAATGACAAGGGGCTGGCCTTAAACGATACATTTGTAGATGTAGCAGCTCTCGTTAATTTTAAATAAGAGTGGATAATGATGGATAAAGTATTTGTATTTAATCCCAACCTGTGTATTGGTTGCAAGAACTGTGAAGCTGCTTGCAAGGACAGGCACAACTTACCTTTTCCCCTGCGCAAGGTCAAAAAGATGCTGAATCAAGAGGGCGTGCTGCAATATCTTTCTATGGGGTGCAACCATTGTGAAAACCCTGAATGTATGCGGGTTTGTCCCAACCGTGCTTATGTTAAAGGTGAATTTGGCGCAGTACTGCATATTGCCAGTCGCTGTAAAGCCTGCAATCTTTGTGTTAAGGCGTGCCCCTTTAAAGGACCACGCTATAATTTAGATTTGGGGCGGGTAGTTAAGTGTGATTTTTGCATTAATTTGCTGGAGCAGGGCAAGCAGCCCGTGTGTGCGATGAATTGCCCCACACGGGCTTTGCTGGTTGTCGATGCCACTGAAGAGCATATCCGTAATGCGCATACAATAAAAAACGCAGTGACAAAACCGCGGTACTATTCTGTAGCAATGACCAAAGGTATTCGAATATTTGGTAAGAGCAGGCAAAAGCATGGTGGTGTTGTAATGAATGAACAACCTGATTTTAAAGAGCTGGAGCATAAGTTTTTCCTATTAGCGGCAACCGGAAAAAGTCTAACGGCCATTGTTGATTTCTTATATGAAGTAAATCAATGTGATGTGTTAGTTTGCGATTATAATTATCGGGTACTGGCTAAAAAGGGAAATCAGGCAGTAACAAGTGTGACCGATGAGTTTTTGCCACCTGATTTTCTCCATAAATCTTCCCTGATAAATGGTTTTTACCAAGGAAGCTTACGCTGCGGCGATAGCGATAAGCAATTTATACTGCAAGTGATAGACGGAAAGCCGATTTATGGGTATGTTTTATTGTTTACAAACGATTTGGAAGATAGTTTTATTCAACATTCGATTACTATTGCTTGCCTTGCTTTGCGTATCGAACTGTCGCGCCTAAGACTGGAACAGCAAACAGAAGAAACCTATCGTAACGAGTTCTTGGAAGATATTTTATATAATAATATTAGTAACCAAGAGATTATGGTACAAAGAGGCTATACCTGGGGCTTAGATTTTGGGCGACCGTATATGTTAATGGTTGTTACAACTGTTTTTTCCGAGGTGGGCCAGACGGATATTTTTATTGACAGCCGTTGGCACTCACTTATGCAGTATTGGATTAAAAAACGCTGGCCGCGAATAATCTGCCAGGAACGAAAAAATCAAATTATCCTATTTATTCCCAAGGAAAAAGAAAAAGACCATACAGTTCGGTTCTGCTTAGTTTCTATTTTTGATTTTCTCCAGAAAAAAACAAAGGAGTTCCTGAATATTTCGTTAATCGGCGGCATTGGCTGTTTTTATTCGACTAATTCCCAGTTGCATCGAACTTATCAAGAAGCTAAGACAACAATAGAAATTGGCTTATTACTTAGAAAATATGGGCAGCTTCTTTTCTATGATGATCTTGGGATAATAAGCTTATTGATCCATCAAGGCGATCAGGAGCTTACTAATTATTTTACTAATACGTTAGGACTGCTGGCAGTAAACGACCAGGAACATCAAACTGATTTATTGTTAACGTTATATACCTACTTTTATTATTCTGGAGACATAAATAGAGCAGCAAAAGCTTTGTTTATTCACGTAAATACCTTGCGTTACCGGTTGAAAAAAATAGAGGAGATATTAGGAAAAAGCTTAGCTGATTATGATGTGATAGTGAATTTGTATATAGCACTACAACTAGGAATTATGCTGAAGCGCATGTAAAACTTATAGGGAGCATATACATTCTGGACTAATGGTATTTAGCGCAACTCAGACAGGTAACAGGACCTGTCTGAGTGCATTTTCCATTTTCAACCCATTTCTAAAGAAATTCTAAAAATAAGGTTCTATAATTACCAATATAGACAATTGATAGAAGGCAATTAGCCCTCTATTGAATATAGATTTTTCTTTACAATAACCCTACCCATATAAAAGTACCCAGCATTGCTATTATGCTGGGTACTTTTATATGGACCTGTTTCCTGACATTGAAAAATCATTCGGCGCGACCGAATTCGGATCAGTCCGGTGATTAAAATTACTGTTTACCGTTTAGGGTGCGTCGTGTCTGGAAGCTGATGAGGATAGATGGTTCATATTAGAAGAAAAACTCAACTTGTCCGAAAACTTTATTGGTATCTTTGTCAAGGCTGATATTTTTTCCGTTAAAATACAGGAGAGTCCCTAAAATATTTCTGCCGAAAGTGTACGTTGCACCAACTTCGTACCCTTTCTGGCCGGCACTGGCGCCATCAAAGGTAGGCGCCAGCACCGCCGTGTTTCCTAGATAGCGATAGGCGGCATAAGCTCCCCAGCTGTTTTTGACCGCCGGGTCGGCTCCTTTGTAACTTAACTGAATATTATATGCTTTACTCTGATCTCCCAGATTATTGCTGCTGATACCCTCGGAATTTTTGGCATAAAGGCCGGATAAATTGGCATCACCAAAATTATAAGAAGCGCCAACGCTGGCAATAGCATATTTATTTGCGCCATATGCCCCATCATGACCGGCAACGGCTACCCGTCCGTTTTTTAAGGCGGCATCTTTAAAAATCGAGTAGCCGGCGGAAAATCCCCATTTGTCATTCGGCGTATAATCAAACTGAACGGCGGTATAGTCGCCGGTTTCAACCTGCTCCAGCGGACTGTAAAGGTTCGGATAGGCTTCCGCATAGTGAATGTGTCCGTTGGCATCAATGTCATATTGATCCACCATACTGTCTGCATCGGGACTGAAGCGTCCGGCTGTCAGTGTGGTTTTAAACACTTTGCTGCCAAAGTTTATTTCCGCGCCGCTTACCCGCTCGTCCATAATGACTCCCTGAGAACTAAAGACAGGCAGCTTGCCCAGCTTGACATTAAGAGCTCCGTCGCCATAGTTGCCTTCTACATAAATACGGTCGACATCAGGGTCGCTGTCATTGCTGTCAGTTTTTAAATCCACTTCGTAATCAATACGGGCTTTGGCATCCCAGTGGTTATTGATAGTGACCACCGGTTCCAAACGGAACAGGGCGGTATTCGCCTTGGTATCATCAATATGCTCTGTTGCTTCCGCGCCGTCGCTATGCACTTTGGTATAGCGGTAATACAGTTCTCCGCCCCATTTTACGTTATCAATTTTTTCTGCCAGACTATCGACACGAACTCCTAAATGATTTAGTTCATTGGCAAATTCAGCCGCTAATTTGTCTACCAGGGCATGGTCTGCAGCGGAAAGACGATCCTGGTTTACCATCGCTTTGGCTACAATCTGGGCCATTTCATAGCGGGTGAGAGCACGGTCACCGCGAAACGTACCGTCGCCATAGCCGCTAATTATACCGTCGGTTGCCAGTTTTGATACAGCCTCATATGCCCAACTGCTGCGTGGCACATCAATAAACGGGTTGGTTGCCGCCCATACCGTACTGCCGACACTTGCCAGCAAGGAACTTACCAGGGCGCCTGCTAAAAGTTTTTTCATTCTCAATTCCTCCCATTTTATCGGAACAGCTTGCTGTTTTGCCGTCTTTTTACCAACAGTTATGCGGTTCCGTACTGTAATGTTATAAATGATAATGATAATCTTTATCATCTTATGAGTAATTTTAGGACATAAAAAAATCTTTCTCTACCCCAAAAGGGAGTTCTATAACCCGATAAGGAATTTTTGTAAAAAAAAAAAGAACCAATGAGAGAAACAAGTATTTTCTCAACGGTTTTTAACAAAGTTTGCTGGGGCTTACGCCAAATTTTTTCCGGAACATTTCGATGAAATGACTGATATTTGTATAGCCTACCAGGCTGGCCACTTCTTTTACTTTCATTGGCCTTTCTTCGAAAAGTTTCTTCGCTTCTTCCATACGCCGGTCGATTACGTAACGATAGATCGGTGTACCGTACAATTCTCTGAACCCTGCTTTTAGTTTATACTCGTTAATGTAGACTAATTTCGACAATTCGGCAATTGTCGGGGGCTCCTCGAAACATTCATCCAGCATTTTTTTGACTCGCTGCAACCCCCGGATATCTTTCTGTGAAAGCCGGATTTTTGCATCTTTTTTATCGTTTTTCAAAACTATTTCGTTAAAATACAACGAAATTAATTCCAGTGTTTTGCCTTCAATATATAAGTCTGCGGCCGCTCCAACAAAGGGGCAGTTTATAATGTGGCAAAGAAGTTCTTTAACGCGAGCTGTCATTTTGTATTTTTTGCAAACAAGCTGGCCTGTCAGCAAATTCCGGATCATGCTGTTTGCACGAAAACATTCAACAACCGGACCATACCGTTCCGGTTGCAGGATAACATCAATTCCCCGGTATCGTTGGCCGGCTTCATATCGTCCGATGTAGTGCATGTTTCCTAACGGGAAAATACAGCTTTCGTTTTCCGCTATGACGAACCGGGCCTCTTTGGTGCCTATGCCCCACTGAAACGGGAATTCTCCCAGATGAAACTTGAACTTTATGCTTTCTTTGTCAGTCACCGCATGCATGGTGATGCTTTTATGAAATGAAAAATCGTAGGTTACAATAGTGGTAAACCGGTCGACGGAGTTCTTTTTCAAATAGCCTGTCCCGTATGTTTTCGGAAGATGGTAGATAATCTGGCCGGAATTGTGATTGACGGTTCGGGTCATTTCCTGGCATATGACGCAGGCATCATTTTGCGGATTAATAATTTTATACGATGCGGAATAGGCTTCTTTCAGTTGGCATCACCCGATTCTGTTGTGTTCTGGTTTGTTGGCAGCCTCACAGGACCATGCTTTTAGAAGTGGATCATATGTATAGTAATTAAATATTGAGAACGATTCTCAATTAAATCATATGTTTCATTATATCGAAATTTGTTTTTATTGACAAGTAAAAAGCGGAATAAAATTCCGCCCAGAATGTAGACAAACAAATTTTCTAGTAATCCATTATACAAATTGAATATATATGCAAGAAAAGCACGGCAAACGCTGTGCTTTTCTCAACCTATAGGGTGAATTTACTGTTCAAAAACTTCATACTCAACTGATAAAAACTATTTTGATTTGTAAGCATGGCAGGGTGTCCGCCAGTATCAAATAAATGAATTTTACCATGTCCAATTTTTGAAATCAGTTCTCCATAGGCTTTTTCAAAATAATTGGGGGCTAGGGTACATACAAATTCGTCTTGTAAACTTCCTGTCAAAAGAATAGCTGGTTTAAAAGATTGTAGGTCTTTATGGAAAAATCTACCGATTTCCTTTTGGTGTCTGATAACGGCTCTTGTATCATTATCGACAACTTTTTCCCAATCAGAACCATGCATATAGGAATAAAACATTCTTGCATTTTCATTATGCTTAGAGTTTTCTCTATCTGCCTCAACATTCTCTGTAAATACTTTTATTGGTTTTTCTCCCTCAAAACTATCAGCAATCACTTTATTGATAAGTTCAGGTACTTCCAACGCAACATTCATAGCAACTAAAGCACCACCGCTACTGCCGATAATATTTACCTTTGTATATTGCTTTTCTCTTAAAAAAGCGATTACCTGTTCAGCTTCATTAAACCATAAGTCGGCAGGAAATTCATTAAGCCTGTCTGATTTTCCATGCCCTAAAAAATCAATCAAGATTACTTTGAAATCCTTCCCGTACCTTTCTGCAATTTCAGCAAACATATTTGAGGAAGCAGTATTCCCATGAAGTAGTAGCAATGGTGTCCCAGTACCAAATTCAGTATAATATACTCTTTTGTTATTAAAATTAAAATAGCTCACTGTTTAGCCCTCCTAAATTACATTTTGTTGTTTATTAGCAAGGCTTTCTATCCTTGCATATTTAGAAAATCTTCATGCTTCCACCTCGCTATCAAATTCCATTTTTACTAATATGAGTTAATTATAACAAATAATCATTTAAAATATGGCACTGAATATTTATACTTTAATATTCAATGCCATAACATAAAGTTTGACTTTGTCTACAGTCTGAGCGGAATAAAATTCCGCCATCCTTTTTGATTATTAGGGTCGGCTATGGTACTAAGCGGTGTCTATTACATGGACTGCCGGAGCTAATATGCATTCACCGCTAAAGATAGCTTCTGCCTGTTGGTTACAATGAACCCGGCAATGAAGACAGTATGCCCCCCGGTACAAGCCGGGGGGCATACTGTCTTGCTGATTTTTTTGAAAGGGCTGATCAAGCGTTGTATAAAGTCGAAAATGGAACAGTAATTCAGCGCGTCGACCTCTTTTACCAGGGATACTTGCCTTTACAGCTATAAGGCAGGAATTTGCCGTTAAATGTTATGACAACGCGGTCACCTTTAGGATCTTCGACTCGGTCGACGTCAACAGAGAAATCAATGGCACTCATAATGCCGTTGCCATCGCCAAATTTCTCATGGATGATTGCTTTAATTGCCGGACCATATGTATCAAAAACTTCATGCAGGCGATAGAGAATAGGATCAACATTTCCTTTATAGGGATGTTCTTCCAGAACTTGCACTTCCTTTGAGGACAAACCCAGAATACTGGCGAGTTTTTCCGTATATTGAGCGGGAACATATATAGGCATTCTGGGGAAAATATTCCGGTTGTCTTCAATAAATTTGAGTAGCCTTTTTAGATTCTGTCATAGTTTTGTCATATATCCATTTTATACTTGAGTTAGTAAATATAGGAGGAATGACTATGCGCGGCTTGGTAAAGAAGACAATTATATATTCAATGATAGGTATCATGCAATCCGGCTTATTTGCAGTTGTGGCAGAAGCATCGCCATTCAATGCCGGTGGGCAGCAAGTAGTACAGCTTGACCGGCATGACCGGTATCATGATCGTGAGGAACGCCGGCGGGAGCATGATAGGCGGATGCGCTGGGAGCGCGAGCGGCATGAAAGAGAAATGAGACGCAGACATCACGAGAGCGAACGGGCATGGCGTGAGCGGCAAGCGCGGGAAAGAGACCGGCATGACCGGGAACTGCGTACAATAGCGGCCCTTTTGATTGGTATTGCAATTGGCTCAAGTTCATCAGATAATTAATGATAAAGCTGCACCTTGGCTGTGCAGCTTTACTTATTTTCCGCCAATCGTCAGCTGGACTATTGTATACATCTGCTGATTGGAGATTTTGCATAATTACCCGCTGAGGACAGTATTGGCTGGTTCGGTATAATTTCCTAAGTGTCTGACACATTTTTTACGTGTTTAAGAATTTGTTTTTTAGCCACCGGTGCCGGTTTTAACAGGCAAGATAGCAATAAACACAATACGGCAAAGATGCCTAAGACCCAGAAAGCGTCATCAAAAGAAAAAATCGTGGTTTGTTTTTGGACGAACCCGTTAATCAGCATTAATGTTTGCTGGTGGGCTAAAACTTCCGTACAGCCCTGCTGCATAAATAAGTGCTTTCCGTAGGTTATGAGATCCTGGGTTGATTTTGAGGCGATATTGATATGAGAGGCAATATGATCCAGGTGATAAATTTGGCGGTTTTGCAGAACTGTCGACAATACGGCCAGGCCAAACGAGCCGCTGACCTGGCGTACGGTATTATTAATTGCCGAAGCCTGACTGATTTTTTCCCGGGGAACCCGGCTCATGCTGAGAACGGTAACCGTAATAATCGAGGAGCCGACAAAGACGCCGCGAAAGATCTGGATAGAAAGGACGTAGCCGGGACTGGTGTCAAGGTCAAGAAACATCAGGGGGAATGTTCCGCCCAGAGCAAATATGGAAGCGATCATGACAACCGGTTTTGTCCCGATTTTATCAGCAATCTTGGCAGCCACCGGCATGAGTGCTCCGCTTACGAGACCGGCAGGCAATAACAGCAGGCCTGTCTCGTAGGCGGTATAGCCCAGGATGTTTTGAAAAAAGAGGGGAATTAAAAATAAACTGCCTAATAAAATCGTGTAATTAATAAAACTAAATAAATTGCCCAGGGTAAAATTCCAGTCGCGAAACAGGGATAAGTCCAGCAGGGGATCATTCCGGTTCAGTTCGATCAGCACAAAGAGCGTTAAGGAGGCCAAAGCCATATATAAAAGACTGATGATGTAGAATGAATCCCAGCCTTTATCTACGCCTTTGCTTAATGCCAGCAGCAGGCAAAACAGCCCGGCTGCACAGAAACTAAAACCTGCAAAATCAAATTTGACATCAGGCCGGATCGGGCTTTCTTTGAGGGTTAAATGGGCCAGCAAATATCCAAGCAGGCCGATGGGAACGTTGAGCGTAAAGATATAGTGCCAGCTCCATTCGTCAATCAGGTATCCCCCCAGCGTCGGGCCGATTGCCGGGGCAACGGCCACGCAAATCCCCCATATTCCCATGGCCAGATTCCGTTCCGCAGGAGCAAACTCCTGCAGGACAATGGACATGCTGATGGGAAGAATTAAGCCGCCGCCAAGGGCCTGAATTACCCGAAACACTATCATACTGTTATTGTTCCAGGCCAGACTGCAGAGCAGAGACCCCACAGTGAAAACAAATAAGCTCAGTAAGTACATCCGGCGGGTGCCAAACGAATTGCATAAGTAGCCGCTGGTCGGCTGAAGAACACCCATTGTCAGCATGTAAGCGGTCAAAATCCACTGCGCGTCTTCGGTGCCGACTGCAAAAGCCGCCATCATTTTAGGTACGGCAACATTAATAATGCTGGTATCCAGGGTGCTCATAAAACCGCCGATCAAGGTAACACCGAGAGCCACCCACTTGTAGATTTCTTTTTTGATAGTCAGTCGCGGTATGATCATCAGATAGTTCCTCCTCTGTCCGGTTATTGCAGATGAATATCAATCAAGGCCTGCATACCGGGGCGAAAGACAATACCGCTGTTTTCCGGCAGGGTGATCTTTATCGGAATACGCTGGGTCACTTTGGTAAAATTACCGGAGGTATTTTCGGTAGGGACCAGGGCAAAAGTCGAATTGGTGGCAATGCCGATTTCATAGACTTCGCCGGTAAAGGTACGGCCTGGATACCCGTCGATTGTATAGTCTACCGTTTGATTCAGTTTGATTTTGCCGATTTTGGTTTCTTCGATCCGGGCATTCAGCCACAGGTCTTTGCTGTCGACAACTGAAAATAATGTCTGCCCGACCGTAACCACTTCCCCGGAATTAACATCTTTTAAAGCGATAATCCCATCGACAGGCGATAAAATATCGGTATATTCGTTATTTAAACTGGCTGCTTCCAGGGCGGCCTCGGCCTGCTGTACCTGAGCGGCGGCAGCGCGGATCTCTTCTTCACGGGAACCGGCCTCAACCAAATCCAATTTTTGACCGGCACTGTTGGTAGATTTGCAGGCGGCTTTCCAGCTTTCCTTGGCCATTAAGTAAGCAGTCTCCGCATTATCCCTTTGCGTGGTGCTGATGGCACCGTCCTCGTACAGCTTACTCATCCGCTGATAGGTTTTTTCAGCATTCCGTAAATTGGCCAAAGCCTGGTCGGCGGCGGCCTGTGCCTGCTCAGCCCCGGCTCGTGCCTGACCGATTTCCTGCGGACGGGAACCGGCTGCTATGGCGTCATATTTCGCTTTGGCAGTGGCCAGGGCCGCTTCCGCCTGTTTTTTTTGTACAGCAGCATCCCGAACATCAATTCTGGCCAGTATTTGGCCGGTTTGAACCGTATCGCCTTCTTTCACAAGCACTTCGGCGATGCGTCCGGAAATTTTGGGACCGATACTGACGATGGTTCCACTGACTCTGGCATCATCGGTACTTACCAGTTTTGTGGATTGATACCACCACCAGCCACCGCCGGCAAGGCCGGCAAGCAGAAAGAAAATTCCTGCGGCAATTGTAATTTTATGTTTATTGAGCTGGTATCTGTCCGACATGATGATCACTCCTCCTTATTTATTGCAAGTCTCTGTCTGTTCAGTCGGTTCAAAGACCAACATCCATAGACAAAGACTGGGCGAGACGAATGTTCTGCTTAGTATGATGTATAAAGTTTACCAGGTAAACATTAAGAGAAAGATAAATGGTACGATAGTGAATGGTGAAGGTATTATATATTTTTAAAAATAGCAAAGAAAGTTAGAATATTACATATGGTTTACTAGGTAAACATGTTGACAAGATTAATTACCCTTTTTTTATTTTATCGATATATTGTTCAATATCAGTCATAATGCTGTTTAGAAAAAGAAGTTGGGATTTATCCAGAAAGTCAAGTTTTTGGATAATGCCGCTGTCGAATTCTTGATGCCATTCTATATGACGTTGAAAAGCAATACACCCTTTAGCGGTGAGTTTAAACAGGACGATTTTTTTATTGCCGTTTGTTTGATAGCGGCAAACCAGGTCTTTAGCCATGAGTTTACGGATAATTTTCGGAACGGCTCCTTTGGTAATGCCCAGCCTGTCTGCGATTTCAGTCACATTAATTCCGGGATTCCTGCCGATGACATCCAGCATATGGATTTCAGAGGCATATAGAACATCTTCGGTTCCGAAAAGACGCGGTTCAGTCATAAGCGATGATGCTTTATTAATAATGCGCGTCATGATTTCAATAATACTTTCACTTTGGCTGTTCATTTTACGACTTCCCTTTTCATTGCTAAAATCTAGCATTTGTTCTTTACAAATATAATGTATACCAGGTAAACTATAAATGCAAGTATTATTTTTAAATTTATAACAACATGTACTGTTACGTTGATACAGCCGTCGTATATCAACCCGAAGAATTTCAACAGTTACCGCCGCATGAATGTGCAAGGGCGGAATGAATTGTTTTGCCTCCACTTTGGCGACCTAACGCATATCATCGGCTGCAGTGGAATACAGAGTGGGATAAATGAATAGCGTGGGGAGAAGAAGCATTAGTAAATAAATATTGACAGAAGAGTATAGGTGCTATATACTTTTGCTATGATGAATACACATGATTTACAGGCATTAAAAATTAGTTATTCACTTTTAAAAGTAGTATATAAGTTTTTTGAAATTGATCAAAAAACTCGTTATTACGGAACCGATGTGCCATTGTATCCCTCGGAAATGCATATGATTAATAAGATCAAGCAAAACGAAGGGATTCACGTAACCGGTTTGGCCAATATTCTCAAAGTAACTAAGGGAGCTGTCTCGCAAATTATAATCAAACTGGAGAAGAAGGGTTTAATTAGTAAAGAAAAGGATATTAATAATCAGTCAAAACTGGTGCTAAAATTAACGCCCAAGGGTGAAACGGCCTATAACAGTCATATCAAATTTCATAAACAGATTGACGATATGGTAAATGAAATCATTAGGAATGACTCTGAGGAAAATATTAAGTATCTAAAAGGTGTTTTGGCTACCCTGGAAACAAAACTGGAACGTTTTAAACAGGAAGCTGATAAATAATATTTTTTTACACAAAGAGTATAGTATCTATACGCTTCGGAAAGACATCTGATGATATGTCAAGATAATATTAAAAAAATTTCGAAACACTTTCTCTAAAAAAGGGTATAGCAAACACACCTATTTCGAATTGATTATAACGCACGACGTATTTTCCCGGCACATGGCAAGGCGTTTTTGGTTGAGAAATTGATGGAAAATATCGGGAAAAATTCATTTGCTTTGTTCAGCTATCGCTGATTTGATGAATAAACAGTGTGCCTAACCTTTATAGGCACGCTATACGAACAGTCCTTACAGACAAATATTTCTGTAAGGACTGTTCGTCTTTGCATGGTCATGGCCAAGGTATTCAGGAAGACTTTTAAACGCAAAAGGAGGATAGTTAGCAGCAATACCCCATTAAATGAGGTAATTTTTATATCCGGAATGCAACTTTTACAGGGAATTAAGAGGATATAATTTTCCAATCTGGAATAAATAAGTGTGGCATACTAACTTGGTATAAATTGGAATATGGAACTAGCGAAACCAGCTTTCTTATGGAGATAGTTCGACAAGTTTACAAAAAGCCAAGAAATTTATTACTATAATTACATTAATTTAAGGGGAAGGAGAACGATTATGCGAGCAGCAATTCTTTTATCTTTACTATTATGTTTTTTAATAAGTGGTTGTGGAGAAAACACAAAGCCACCCGAAAATAAGCCGGCTCAAAATTCTCAGCAGGCGGCAGCCGTTCAGGAGAACCAGCAACAATTAAAGCCGTTTGAAATCATCTATACTGTAACGACTAAGCGGTTTGATAAGGGAACTAATCTTTATGTATTAGTTCAACCTGATGATTACAACACGGATAACGCCCAAGAAGATTTACAAGCAATTATCGATAAACTGGTGAAGGAAAAAGGGAGTAAAACATCAGTAGATTTCTTTGATAGTAAGCAGGCTCTAGAAATTTATTATCAGAAATGGGTCAAAGGAAAACGCAATCCTTCTCAGGATGAGGACAAGATTTTAGCTGAACATTATGTAGCTGGGTTCAGCGGAGATTTATCAGCGGGAATGTACAAAAATACACTAACGTATTTTCCACGTAAAAGTGCAAATGCTACTGAGTATAATCCCAAGTAACCAGCTGGTTTATTAAAATAAAAGCCTCGATATGAGTCAGAATATCGAGGCTTTGCTAATGTACTACTGATCATTATTTAGGTTCAATTAGTTTTGCCTACAGCAGATATAGGACATCTTAGTGCCGGATGGTGTCGCTATGAGTTATCTGATGTTACCCAGTACTTCATTGTCACATGGTTTCCGAACTTTATGGCAAAATATATGGAAATAGCTGACAATTTCCCGGGAAATTTGCGCCTTGCTATGAATTGTCAGTGGTTTTTAATTTCCTGTATGCAAATGTTGCCGCGCTTTACTAAATGAAAATAGCAGGGGTGATGTAAAAATGAGCTTTGCAGGGATTGCCCGGGAAAAGTCGTTTGCCAAAGGACGATATAAGAATGTAAAGCAGTATGCGGTTTTGCGGGCGGACAGAGAGAAGCGGTATACTTTTGCGGCTGACGTAGAATGAAATGAGGTGCTAAAATTGCAAGAATACGAGAGTAAGGAAGCGCTGCTTGCTGCCATTCAAAAGACATACCACCTATTTGACAAAGAGTTTGATGCGGTTCCTGATAATAAAATACATGTCCGTCTCGAAGAAGTGGATAAAACCCCACAGGAGATGCTTGCCTATCAGCTTGGTTAGTTAAAGCTTGTTAGGGGATGGGAAAAGGATGAATTGGCCGGCAGAAAAGTCGTTACTCCTTCTCCTGACTACAAGTGGAATCAGTTGGGAGCGCTTTACCAACAGTTTTACGCAGAATA
Organism: Sporomusa acidovorans; assembly: GCF_900101845.1. Classification (GTDB taxonomy): domain Bacteria; phylum Bacillota; class Negativicutes; order Sporomusales; family Sporomusaceae; genus Sporomusa; species Sporomusa acidovorans. The sequence continues at coordinate 164,922 of NZ_FNAM01000005.1, forward strand.
CCGCGGATACTCGTTAACAGAATTACGAACTCTGTTTAGAGGCGCTATGGGAGAGTGGTGTAACTGGATTGAGCAATTGAGTGATGAGGAACTCTTTACACCGAATGTACGTAAGTGGACAGTAACAGATGCAAATTGGCCGTTGTGGAAATGGGTGCATATCAATTCGGTAGCACCGTTTAAGAGTTTTCGTGCTAAGCTTAGAAAGTGGAAAAAGCACGTTTGTACGTGTCGTCTCAATTTAAAGCGGGGAGCCGGTGGGTAAATATTACTCATGAATAAATGAATATAAAAAACGGAGAAACCCTCATGCTAAGTAATTTCTTAGACATGAGGGTTTTCTATTGTAAAAACAAAAGCCATAACTAGGCTGGACTGCAGAACATTGGGAAATTCGCCAAGATTTATTTATTCCGCGTATACATGATCAAAGGTAAGGGCAATATGGTTATTTAAGTTTTTAGTAAATAATAATTGGTAGATATCAAGACCGGATACCCGGAAAGCGGCGGCACAACCGCGTAAATACAGACTCCACATCCGGATGAAGCGTTCATCATATTTCTCCCTGATTTTAGCCAGATTTTCTTTGAAATTCTCATACCAACGCTCCAATGTCAAGGCGTAATGCAGCCGCAGGCTTTCGGCATGAAGCAAGTGGAGATCCTGTTTAGGTGAGAGCCAGATCGTTTCGCGCAAGGAAGGAACATAGCCGCCGGGAAAAATGTATTTTCCCATCCAGGAATTTGTCGTTGTTTCAAACATTCCCGTTATTGTATGTAACAGAAACATGCCGCCCGGTGCCATAAGTTCCGTAACTTTGTGTAAATACTTCGCTAAGTTGTCTTGGCCTACATGTTCAAACATGCCTACACTGACGACTTTGTCAAAATGCATTTTCGCAGGGGCGAAATCCTGATAGCTGGTTAATTGAACACTTGTTGAATCCTGCAGCCCCAGTTTTTCAATTTGTTGCTTTGTATAATTATATTGTTCTGTGCTTAGCGTAATACCGGTTACGTTCACCTGGTACTGCTGGGCGGCACGCAGAATAAGTCCGCCCCAGCCGCTGCCAATGTCGAGAAGCGTTTCACCCGGCCGCAGGTTCAATTTTCTTAGTATATGATCAATCTTTTGTAGCTGCGCCTGCTTCAGTGAATCTTGCGGCGTCTTGAAATATCCGCACGAATAGCTCATGGTATCATCCAGCCAAAGTGAAAAAAAATCATTGCCTAAGTCATAGTGATGCTCAATATTTTTTTGCTCTGTGCGGGGAGTGACGCCGCTCTCTGTGGTGGCAGCCGTCTCTTCTACCGGCGGCAGAAAGGTGTTGAGGGACATGCAGCGAATTAATTCATCTATTGAACCTTCAATATCGATCGTTCCGTCCATATAGGCTTCGCCTAACATGAGGATAATGTCGTTGGACGAAGTGTCTATTTTGGGCTCTTTGTTAAAAATTATTGTAAAAGACGGGGGATCATTTCCGTAGTCTTTTTGTTCACCATCCCAAAAGACGACAGAGAATCCTCCCTTTTGCCACTGTTGAAGTAATAATTTTAAAGCAGCTTTTTTAAACATGGATTTCGCCTCTTTAATCTTTAATCAAATTTATTCAGCCGTCTGAATGTATATTGATTTGTTTGTATCGCTATTTTAAAATTGGTTATAAATTACTACATATTAAATTATAAAGGTAATGATTGATAAATAAAAATACATATTATAACATGATAGTATAACTATTCGTATATGTAGGCTCTCGGAAACTTAGTACCATATAGTAGGATTTTGAGGGTATTGAGTAGCAAAATCAGAAGTAAATTAGCAAAAACAAGGGATGAGGAAAGGATACGTAAAAAGAGAGCATAGCAAGCAGACCTAGCCAAATCCTAAAAAAACTAGGCCCAAGGTGTAGAAGTGTAGAGTTAAACGCTTAAGAACTAAGAAATTGCAGGAAAGACTTCCGCCGACCACTCCAAAATGAGGGGACGCATATTGATGGCAAGGTGTTTTATCCAGGCATCCATATGTGAACACATGGCAGTGGAATAAGCCCGGAAATACCAATTGCATG